>JADZFD010000081.1 GCA_020850225.1 Saprospiraceae bacterium
AACGGCTGTATATCCGCAATCTTGCGCATATTTTTCATATATATGCTGTGTTATATTCCTTACAAAGGTATATTGTCATTTTGTTAAGTCCAAATTATCCAATATAAAAATATATTAATATTTTACCGGAGGTTTGACATGGAAGGGTTGATGATATCTTAATTATATTGTAATCTACGCTTCACAATAGATGCTATTGTTAAACCTTGAAGTTATTATCCGAAATGATAATCATCAGTCAATTGTATTATTAATGTTTGTGCAGTAATAATTATGAAGTTTTGGCCAATACTATTTTTCAATTGACCATAATCACAGATATTGGGTAGTAAAAGCTACATTTGTGGTTTCAAATCAGATCAGGTATGAATATATTACTTATTGGCAGTGGCGGAAGGGAACATGCTCTGGCATGGAAATTAACACAGAGTCCGTTGTGTACATCATTGTACATTGCTCCTGGTAATCCCGGCACAGCAGCATCCGGGATAAATGTTGATATTAAGATAAATGACTTTGCGGCGATTAAGTCTTTTTGTTTGTCTCATGATATATCTATGATTGTTGTTGGTCCTGAAGCACCTTTAGTAGATGGGCTGACAGATTTTTTCAGGCAAGAGGACACAAAACATATCGGTATTATAGGTCCTTCGGCATATGCAGCCCAGCTCGAAGGTAGTAAGGCATTTGCCAAAAAATTTATGCAGAAATACAATATACCTACTGCTGTTAGTATGGAGGTACATGCCGGCAATATGGAGGAAGGTCAAAGGTTTTTAGAATCGATGCAGGCTCCTTATGTACTGAAAGCAGATGGTCTGGCAGCAGGCAAGGGTGTTATGATTATCGATGGAATTCAGGAAGCCAAAACGATGCTTAGGGAAATGCTTTCCGGTAAGTTCGGAAAAGCATCCGACACGGTTGTTATTGAAACCTTTTTAAAGGGTATAGAGTTTTCTGTTTTTGCGCTTACAGATGGAAAAAACTACCTGTTGTTGCCTGAAGCGAAGGATTATAAGCGGATTGGTACAGGAGATACAGGACTGAACACAGGTGGTATGGGTGCTGTTTCTCCGGTATCATTTGCAGATGAGGAACTCTGGCAAAAAGTGATTGACAGGATTGTTAAACCCACCATTTCCGGTATTTATGCCGAAAAAATGGATTATACAGGGTTTGTGTTTTTTGGATTAATCAATGTTGATGGCGATCCGTATGTTATCGAATACAATTGCCGTATGGGCGATCCGGAGACGGAAGCAGTACTACCGAGAGTGAAGAGTGATTGGGTACAACTGCTTCAGGCTGCCGTCGAAGGGAGGCTTGATAAACAAAGTATAGAGACGGATGACCGGTATGCAGTAACAGTTATGCTCGTTTCCGGAGGATATCCCGAAGATTATGCAAAAAACAAGGTCATTCAAGGCCTTGACGGAATAGAAGACAGCCTCCTTTTCCATGCCGGGACAGCTGCTTTCAACGGCGATATAGTCACTTCCGGTGGTAGGGTACTGGCTGTCACTACTTTACACCCAGATTTTAAGGAAGCCGTGCGTATATCCATGCAGAATGCAGATAAAATCCAATACGAGGGTAAATATTACCGGAACGATATAGGCTTTGATTTGTAATACAGTAATATAACATCAGGATGGCAAATTACACAGCGGATCAAATAGCAGCAGTCTTGTCTATACCGGGCAATACTTTAGCTGTTCCTGACAGATTTATACAGCATCTTATCATGGATACCCGTAAGATAGCAAATCCGGATGGCGTCTTGTTTTTTGCACTTAAAGGAAATTTGCACGATGGGCACAACTTCATTCAGGATGTGATTCAGAAGGGTGTGAAAAATATTGTAGTGGAACGATTGCCGAAAGATATACCAGGTGATGTCAATATTTTTAAGGTAGACAACAGCCTGAAAGCACTGCAAAGGTTAGCTGCCTGGCATAGGGCACAGTTTCCGGAATTGACCACGCTGGCTATCACGGGTTCTAATGGCAAAACTACTGTAAAAGAGTGGTTGTATCAGATGATTACCGACCGGATAGTCGTTAAAAGCCCGAAGAGCTACAACTCTCAGACTGGTGTAGCATTATCACTTTGGCAGATACAGGAAGATGATCGATTGGGTATTTTTGAAGCCGGTATCTCAAAGCGTGATGAAATGACTGCTCTGGAATCCATGATTCAGCCGGATACAGGGCTTATTACAATGATTGGCGATGCCCACGCTGAAGGCTTTGATTCTGATCAGGAAAAACTGGAGGAAAAACTGATATTATTCAGAAACTGTTCCCGGATTGTATATGAAGCAGATAATATTATCGTTGACCAAACAATCCGTCGGCTGTATCCGGATAAACAATTGCTGAGTTGGGGAGAAGGTACTGATGCTACACTTTTCATCATAGAGCATAAAGTAGTACAGAATAACCAAGTAATCGTTTCTCTACGGTATAATGGCCAACTTTATGAATTAGTTATTCCTTTTTATGACCGTTCATCTGTTCAGAATGCACTGCATTGCATTGCTGTAATGCTACTTCTGGATATGGACAAGGATACAATACAGGAAGGTCTGTTTAGAATACAGAATATTCCGATGCGGCTCGAATTGTTATCAGGTAGCAATAATAATATCCTTATTAATGACACCTACAATGCCGATCTGCAATCACTGAAAATTGCGCTTGATTTTTTAGATCAACAGGCTGGAAACAGGAAGAAAGCCATCATTTTGTCCGATTTTATGCAGACGGGATTATCTCCTTCTTCCCTGCTTTTTGAACTTAAAAAGCTTATTGACCTGCATGATATCCAAATGGTAATCACTGTAGGTACCCAAATTGAGATGCTCCGGTCAATTATAGAACATGATGTATTTTTCCACAATTCAGACAGTACTGAAGCTTTGCTGGCAGAATTACCACATATGTACCTGCAGGATATGGCGATACTGGTGAAAGGTGCAAGAGTCTATCAGATGGAAAGGGTCATTCATTTGCTTTCGGACAAGGCTCATACGGCGATACTTGAAACTAATTTACAGGCTATTGAACACAATCTCGGGGTATTTTCCCGGTATTTGTCGGGTTCGGCACAGATTATAGCGGTGATAAAAGCGTCTGCTTACGGTAGTGGAAGCGAGGAACTCGCCAAGTTTCTGGAGTTTAAGAAAGTTACTTATATAGCCGTTGCTCTTGTGGATGAGGGTGTCCAGCTGCGTCAACAAGGCATAACATTACCGATTATCATATTGAATCCGGATAAATATGGAATCCGTGAGATGGAAGCCTATCAGCTCGAGCCGGAAATATACGATATGTATCAGTTATATGATCTTGTTTCATATCTGTCACATAAATCATCTAAATTCAAAATCCATCTCAAATTAGATACAGGTATGCGTCGTTTGGGCTTTCTTAAAGAAGAATTGCCCCAACTTTGTCAGATACTGGTTAGAAGTAGTCAGGAGCTGGAAGTACAGACCATTTTCTCACACCTCAGCAGCAGTGAAAATCCCGATGATGATAGCTTTACGCATTTTCAGGTCACATCATTTATGGAGAGTTACAATTATATAGTTGACAGGATAGGATATAAACCGGGTAAACACATACTCAATTCATCGGGTATTATCCGCTTTCCGGAGTATCACTTTGATTATGTACGCCTGGGATTAGGATTGTATGGTATCGACGGAACAGGTATTTTTTCAGATCAGCTCGAAAAAGTTCATACACTAAAAGCGAGTGTCGTCCAGATTAAAAACATTAAAGCCGACGAATCAGTCGGTTACAATCGCAGAGGAAAAGCCACTAAAAATGGTAGAATCGCGATTATTAACATAGGCTATGCGGATGGACTGATGCGCCTTGCCGGCAATGGCAACTATACGGTACGGATACGGGGAGTTGATTTTCCTGTGATGGGAAGTGTTTGTATGGATCTGACAATAATAGACATTGGAGATAACGATGAGATATCCACAGGTGATGAAGTGATTATTTTTGGGAAAGATAAGCCCATAGAAGTGCTGGCAGCATCCTGTCAGACGATTCCTTATGAGATTTTAACACGGATATCAGGAAGGGTTAAAAGATACTATGTCAATGCTTAATGTGATTTTTACATATTAACCGGACAAATATTAACGTCGTGCAAATAGTATAGTAACTATTCTTTGGGCTTTCTGGCAACGACATTGGTAAATGTAGACAATGGATGAGATATATACTTCTCAAGTTGATATGCTTCTATCAGCCTTTCGATTTTCAAAGCTGTCTTTAGATTTTCATTATAATTAATAACAAATTTTTGTTCGTTTCGTAATGAAGTTTTTATCCTCTGTTTCCGCAATTAATTATGTCAGATAAGCCATTTATATGAGATTTAGTGTACTTTATTATTAAGTTTGCTTTTGCATTTACGTACAGCTATATGGATATACAAAACCAAATGAAACGACATGAAACGTCGTTGTTTTTACAGGTGATTAAAGGCATTGGTCAGATAATGCTTCAGGATAATGTCTTTACCGGTATTATTATTTTATCCGGAATCTTTTATGGTTCTCTTACCATGGGACTGGCTGCCTTATTGGGATCGGTAAGCGGTACGCTTGTGGCAAGAGTGCTTAAATACAAGCCATCAGACATCAATTCCGGTCTTTATGGATTCAGTGCAGCACTCGTCGGAGTAGGAATAGCAACCTTTTTCAAACCGTATTTTGTAATGTGGATATTAATTATAGCAGGCTCGGCTATGGCTGCAATGATACAGCATTTTTTTATCAAAAGGGAAATTCCGGTATATACCTTGCCCTTTGTGCTGATAAGTTGGCTTGCCCTGTATTTTGCCGGTTTGTATTATCCTGACATCCTTGTCGATGTAACACCAACATCCGTAAATGAAGTCAATAATTATGATTTTGCTTTAAAAAGTTTTGGCCAGGTCATATTTCAGGACAACCTGGTTTCCTCAGCATGTTTTATTATAGCGGTATTTTTCAGTTCACCTGTAGCAGCCGTGTACGGACTTGCCGGAGCTGTCCTTGCATCGTTTATTGCTTTTCATCTTTCTTATCCGGCTATGGATATTAACAATGGTTTGTATGGTTTTAATGTGGTTTTATGTGCCATTACTTTTGCAGGCACTTCGTTAAAGGATGGAATTTGGGTGCTGGTTGCAACAACATGTTCATTTATCGTAAGTCTGATAATGATACACTTCGGATGGATGCAGCTCACATTCCCATTTGTCCTCGCATCCATGGGTACATACTATCTGAAAAAAGCTTATTGATTGCTCAGTACGACATCTGTTGATCTTTTCTCCTTATCTCTTACATACTCGACCTTTACCTTATCACCGGCGTTGTATTTTTCCAGGGCAAGATAGAGGTCATCATAGTTTTTTACTGTTTTTTCATTAATACCTGTTATGATATCACCGTATATGATTTCTCCGTTTCTTGTTTGTTCCAGCGCTTTCAACCCTGCTTTAGCAGCACCACTTTCCGGAGAGACACTCAATATCATTACGCCTTCGATATTCCAGTTTTGAGCATATTGCTGAGGCAATAGTGTAACACCCAAAACGGCTCTCTTGATTTTTCCAAATTTGATAAGATCCGACACTACCCAATTAACCTCATCAACAGGAATGGAAAACCCTATACCTGCTGAGGCTCCGGATGTGCTATAAATCATGGTATTCACGCCTATCAATCTTCCGTAACTATCGAGCAATGGTCCACCTGAATTGCCGGGATTGATGGCAGCATCCGTCTGTATCACATCCCGGATGGCTCTGCCCCCGACAGAGGTAATTTCTCTGCCCAAAGCGCTGATAACACCAGTGGACAATGACTGGTCGAGTCCGAAAGGGTTGCCGATCGCATATACGGACTGACCGACTTTCAGGACGGATGATCTGCCCAATGGTATAGGGTGCAACTGATCCGCTTTAACATCTATTTTGAGTACGGCGAGATCTTTATTGGGTTCTACTCCTACGACTGTTGCGTCCCATGTTGTTCTGTCAGATAAGGTGACCTTGTATTTTTCTCCACCCTGCAATACGTGAAAATTGGTTACGATATGTCCTTGTTTATCCCAGACAAAGCCCGATCCCGTTCCCGAAGGTATTTCAGTTATATTGCGCGACCAGTAGTCTCTTTGCTGATTGAGTGTAGTAATGTAGCATACCGATGGGGCAGATTTTTGAAAAAGATCTATTGTTGCCTGCTCACTGTTGGTAAGATATATGATAGAATCTACCGGTCTGCGGTGAGAATGTGCACCATTCTGTAGTGTATCATCAGATATGCTTATTTCTTCTTTTGTATCATTCAGTTTCAGCATGGGCAAATCCTTGAATTTAACACCAGCATAGACACCCAGTCCGATCAGCAAAAGACCAAACAATACATTTCCTGCTTTCATAAATAGCTATTATATTTTAAAATATCTATATTCTATAACACAGAAAATTGAAAAAATATCTTAGAAAAAGTTTTAAAATTTTGCTAATTTTTTAAGATACGGACTGACTCTGTACCTCTCTTCGTGGTAAAAGTCATACAATTCGTTCAGGTGTTGAACTATGTTTTGGTATCCAAGTTCAGACCCCCATTCCAGCAAACCCTTTGGATAATTGACACCCAGCTTAACTGCAGCTTCCACATCCTCTTTGGAACAAATATTCAGGTATACGGTATCGGCAGCTTCGTTGACCAGCATGGATATGATACGCATGAATATCTGTCCGGAGAGATTATCTTCCAGATCCGTAAGTGGTTCAATATGTGCGTTATAGTCATAGAAGCCCCGTCCGCTTTTTCTACCCAGGAAGCCGGCTTCCACGAGTTTTAACTGTGCGATTGATGGTTTGTACCGGGAGTCATAGTAGAAGGCCTTCCACACGGATTCCGTTACAAAATAATTGACATCATGTCCTATGAAATCCATAAGCGTGAAGGGTCCCATTTTAAAACCATGGTTTGTCATAGCCAGGTCGATCTGTTGCGGTGTTGCAATTCCTTCTTCATAGATGCGGAGCGCTTCACTGTAAAAAGGTCGAGCAACCTTATTGACGATAAATCCGGGTGTATCCCGGGCTATCAATGGAATTTTACCCCACGATTCGATGATTTTCTGTACTTTCAATGCAAAGTCTGCTGTACTTTGAGTGGCCGGAATGATTTCTACCAGCTTCATCAGTGCCGGTGGGTTAAAAAAATGAATGCCTGTAAAACGTTCCGGTTTTTGCAGTGACGAAGCTAAAGCTGTGATGGAATAGGAAGAAGTATTGGAAGCAATGATGCAGGTATCCTGTACGATTTTTTCAAGTGTTTGAAATAAACTTTTCTTCTTGTCCAGATTTTCAATGATAGCTTCTATTATCAGGTCTGATTCTGCCAAAGTTTCCAGTTGTGAGCATGCATATATACGGCCAAAAGCGGCAACGCCTTGTTCGGCTGTCATCTTTTGCTTGGATACAAATTTATTGATACTCTCAGAGATATGCTGCAATGCTTTGGTGACTGATTCAGGATTGATGTCGTATAAATATACTTCCCATCCAGCCATGGCAGCTACCTGAGCGATACCCGAACCCATTGCTCCTGAGCCGATTATTCCTATTTTCATAATATATTTTTTTTGAATTTTGGAAGTTTGTTTTTCCAGAAATTTAATTTTTCAAAATTGATTCCAAAGCTGATTTTTGAGAAAAAATCCGGATGGACTTCTTTATAAATATTGCTTAATTCCTCCGAATAAATAAATGGGAAATATATACACAGAACATCGGAGTAATTCAGTGCCAACCCTCCATTATACATCGTATTGCTGACAAAACGTCCGCCCTGATACCTGCTGTATAGTCCTAAATCGAAATAAGCCTGCAACGGCAACCAGGAGGTCTTAAAAGGCGCATCGACATATAGATTGATGGAAGCAGCATAGTTGTTGGACATACCTGTACTGTGTGCCGATCCTACGGGAGTTTTGAAGCCTCCACCCTGGGATATGCTGACCTGCCTGTCCTGGAATCCGGATTGATTCTGACGGGATAAAAAGTATTCATCATAAGTATAGTCATTGAATCCATGCTGAATTAAGGCGATACTCCCGCGTACAAGCTGATTCTGAAAACTATTGGTTTTGCGCTCTGAGTTGAGCATAAAGCCGCTTGCAAAAAACCGGATTCCCATGTTTTTATCCTGTAAATATGCCCACCTGTGCGCACCGGTAGCTGTTAATTTAAGATACTGTTTTTGATCATATTTTTGAAATTCGGCTTTCAAATCCAATGCAGATTGTGTGTGGATATGTACTTTTGCCCATTCATATTGTAGCTGTGGAATGAAGCTGCTTTTGTTTTTCAATCCGCTGAAAGATCCTTTCATAAATACCGGCTGATCTTCAAATATCATTATGCATCGAAATGATAATGCAGAAGTAATTCCGGTAGTATCCGCATGCCTGAACTGAAATTGCACACTTGGATCTGTCTTGAAATAACGAAGCGTGTAATCCCATTTTTCATTGAAATCCATGTCAAAGGTCTTTAAATCTAAACGAAAACGCGTGTAATCCAAATTACTCTCATTATCCCTGTTTGCTTTGTTATACTGAATCCATCCCTGACCCAACAATTTTTTATTGCGAAAGGAATACATGGGACTAACTGCCCAGGTCAGCGCTCTAATGAGATAAGGGTGCGTATTGGATAATGTCATTCCTGCCATCCATCCGTCATTATCGTTATACGCCGGATAAATCATCCATTTGAGCGGATAACAGTTTGTTTGGTCGTGGCGGAATAAATTACTGATTAAAGGGCAGTTTTTTACTTCATCAGCATACGTTGAGTCCGTCGTATGCAGGATTATGGACGATATTGTGCATTCAGGAATGACGCTTCCTGAATGCAGATTGTATGATTTGGGCTTCAATTCAGATGAAAGTTTCAATGATTGTACATCCTGATCATTCAATACATCATTACTTCGCATTTGCTGACCTGATGTTTCAATCAACATCCTTGTTTGCACTTTTCCAATATCGTATATATTTTCCTTTTTCAAATTAAGTTCGTACGTATCAGACTTTGATTTGAACTCTTTATTTACATATTTGAACGGTATCCGGATGTCATCTGCAAGGTATGATTTATATTTATCGGTGTCATATGTAGTAAAATCATATACGATATAGCTATTAATACCTACGTTTGTAGTCTGATAAATCAAATGTTGCGCTTTAATGGGTAAAAATATACCTGCAAAACACACAACAACCAACGACCACCTGTTCAAAAGCATAAAAACCTGTTCTGATTGAGATGTAAAAGTATAAAAATATTCAGGTATAGTCAGGATTTATTCACCTCTCTCAAAAAGAAAATAAATGTTTTTTCTAAAAAAACGAGGAAATATCCAAATGTTATGTTAAATTTGTTCTGAATATCTTATTTCTTTAACAGATAAATTTTGCTATATTAAAGAAACACCTCATGTATCCCATGCCGATTATCTCAGCGTCATTGTTGAAGAAAGTCGATATTTGTAGCTTATAGTTGACTAAATATTATTTTGTTTAGAATATTTTTAGAAGCTAATTTTGCTATTTATGAAAGGTGTTATTTTTTTTAGGTTTTAGTCCTGAAATGACTTTATTTTTTTTTGTCCATTTTTACACGTTTTGGTGTAAACCTATTTAAGGACAAGACATCATGTCATTTTAACTCTATTTGTACAGAGTTATTGGTAGGATTTGGATAGGCCAAAAATGATTGTAGTACAGTTTGATTGATGTGAGTGGCATGGACACTCAGTAATCACTACAATATGCACTTGGTCGGATGCTTTTATTTTAGATCTTATTAAATAAATCTAAAAACTCCTGTTTCCTGTTTCGTGATAGCGCGATAGCTGTGTTGTCTGACATGATTATCTCGCCTCCCTCTCCTTTTACATAACGGTCTATGTATTTAAGATTAATCAAATGACTTTTGTGGGCTCTATAGAAGCAAGGATTATCTAAAAGAATTTCCTCTACATCGCCCAGTTTTTTTGAAATCAATATTTTAGATTTGTCAGCAAGAATAAAATTGCAATAATTCCCATCCGCCTCCACTCTAATAATGTCTGATAAATTGATAAAATGTAGACCACTACTTAATGAGAGTGCAATCTTATCAGTGACCTTGGATTTATGTGATTCCTGTAATTGTTCAATCTGTTGCGGTATTATTGGTTGAATATCTTTTTGAGCTTTATTTATAGCAATGATTAGCTCATCCTTATCTATTGGTTTCAAGAGAAAATCCAAAGCATTTAGCTTTATCGCATTAAGTGCATATTTATCGTAAGCCGTAGTAAATATTACTTTAAAATTGATTTCCTTTATGCTAAGAAGCATATCAATTCCACTTAAAACAGGCATTTCTATATCAAGAAAGACAATATCTGGATTAAATTGTTCAATTAATTGTAACCCATCAGCCCCATTTGAAGCGACACCAATTACTTCTACTCCCTCACAATATTGATTCAGAGACCATAATAATGTAGTAATGCAATGTTGTTCATCATCAATAATTACTGCTTTCATACCGTACTAAATTTTAACCAATTAAATAATTGCAGAATGCATCTTATATTTTTATATTCATTAAAATATAACATAAATTTGAATTTCAACTCTTGTTCCAATAGCCTTTTCATTATGATCTGTTAAATCAATTATTTTGACAGAGTTTCTTTCATCCAGTTGTTTTAATCTCATCTCGGTGATTTCCATACCGAATGATTTTTTCCCAAAACTTGATTTACTCCGAAGTTCTTTGGCTCTCTTTCTTCCGATCCCATTATCCTCTATAACAATCTGAACGATTTCATCGTGAACACTAATATTTATACTCAGATTCCTATTCCCTTCTTTTGGTAATAAACCATGCCAAATAGCATTTTCTACATAAGGTTGTAAAATCATAGGTGGAATGTTCAAATTTTCAAGGTCATCCTCATTATTGGTAGTAATATTGAATTGAAATGAATTATTAAATCGAAGACTCTCAATCATAAGGTATAGTTTTAATAATTCCAATTCTTTTGAAAGCGGTATAAGGTCTGATTTAGATAATTCTAAAATTAATCTGATTAGTTTAGAAAATTTGGTGAGGTAGTCGCTGGCTAAATGTGTCTTGTTTTCTACTATAAAGCTATTAATGGAATTTAGAGAATTAAAGATAAAGTGTGGGTTCATCTGGGTTCTCAAATTTTGCATTTCCAGATTAAGCATTTTTAGATCGTAAGAACTTTGGAGTGAGAACCTTTCAAAGACTACTTTTTTTCTCCAATTATATACCAAATATATGCCTGTTAATACCAGGATAAACAGAAAAAGTTTCAACAAAGTAGTTTGATACCAATATGGCAAAACATAGAGTCTCAATGTCTGTATAGGAGTACTCTTAAGGCTTAATTTATGCTCCGCCTTAATATTTATATCTAAGGTACCTGGCTTGAGATTTGTAAGATTTAAGTAGCCCTTATTCATCTGAATCCATTCCTGTCCTATTTTATAAAAATATTTGTAAGCGTCATTAATTTCAAAGGACGGAAAGGAGACATACAGATCGGCATGGGAGGTGCCGGCGGGCAGAGAAATGATATTGCTGTTTGTATTAGTTAGGGTTAGGTTATTTACGGCTAAATCCTTTGCATAAATATCAAAAACCAGAAAATTGGTGATTGGGGTTGAAAAAATGCTGCTGTTAACCTGGTATAGGTAATTTGAACCTGCCAGAAAAACTTTATTTTCTGAATTAATAAGAATATTCGGTTGCTCGGAATTTTCCAATAAACTCTCATCAAAATCAAATCGTCTGATCCGTTTATCTTTTCTAATGTATTTGTAATAGCCGGATTCTGCTGCCAACCAAATATTATCTTCAAAATCAGAATATATCCTTAAAACAACACCAAAGTCAATATTGTCTGAAATTAATGAAATAAATTTCTGCTCTTTAAGATTATAACACTCTACTCCATCATTTGTCCCTAACCACAGTAATCCATCTTCATCTTCAACTATCCCATAATAGGATTTAATAGGAATAAACTCAGGATCAAAAGGTACAAATTTGTTATCTGTTGGCAAATATTGAAATATTCCTTTCGTAGTTGTTAGCAAAACTTTACCTGATCCTGTCTTTATCAGAAAGGAATACTCCACGTCTTTGGGTGTAGGATCTCTAAAATTGACAATAGTCAACTTTTCGCTTTTTGGGTAAAAAGTAAAAACACCTTTATTATTTGATCGTATTAACCATTTGTCATTATTCAATTGGACGATTGTTCTTAACTTGATTTCCTGGTCTCCATGACATATCTGTCTTACTTCTCCATTCTTGGGATTAATCTTGAACATACCGTAATCTCCGGTCGCATATACCATACCATTATATCCCATAAAAAAGAAAGCATCTAAATATATTTGGGAATTATGTGCTTGGTGATTTACAATTTGGTAATTTTTAATTAATTGCCATTTTCTATTGTATTGACAAAATCCTTTTCCATACCTTTTAGATACCCAATAATAATCACCTATTTCATTAAATTGATAAATTTCACCGCCATTTTTTTCAGCACTTATACGGATAGTTTGCAGGTTCTGGTTTAAAGCTGAGATTATTTTAACACCATTGGTAGTGCCAAGCCATAGATTATTATCAGCATCTATATAAACATTAGAAATGTAACCATCAATAGGAATTAATGGACTGATTCTCTCTGACACTACATCGTACAAATAAATACCCAGATAGCTAGGTATGACAATGTACTGTTTATTATTATAGTTCCACTCTGCAAAATTAACAGGGACATTCTGTTTAATTGGAGCTATAGATACTAGTTTTTTAGAAAGTCCGTTGATTTTATAGATGCCCTTGTCCCAGGTGTTTATATAAAGGTCATCATTTGTTGAAAAATAGCAATTGGAGGCATTGATTTTGTAGATCGTATCTACTACTAATTTACTACTGGTGATAATTAGACTATCTTTATAAATGACTGCAAATTGACCTCTATGTCCTATGCTAATATTGGCAGATCTTATGGGTATGACAGTTTTCTTATATTGTAGATATTTATCTTTTTTTAGTAATTTTTCGCCATTGGATGTGTAAAAATTTTCTATGCTAAATATATTTATCTTTCCATTGTGTTTTTCAATTTTATAGACATCTTTTACTTCGTAGAATTTAGTAGCAATACCGGTTTTTAAGCTAAGTGATTGCGTAAAATCACGGCAGGAAAGGAATAGGTTGTCTTCATTATCTATTTGGGCAGCCACTATAAAATTTGATTTTAAATTGTAAAAGGGGTCTTTTGTGTATATTTTTTGAATTCTGTTTCCATCATACATATTTAATCCCTGCCCGGTACTAATCCATATGCGCTTATCCGATGACTGTAAAATAGAGCTAACCCCATTGGATGATAATCCGTCTTTAGTGGTTATAGATCTATACTGTAATTCAGGAAAATCCTGTGCGAGTAAATTTGCCCAATTAATAATGGTAAATATGAATATAACCGGGAGTGCACGGTATCCAGTCAGATTGTATATTTTAGTTCTGGTCAATTTACTTTTGGATCTTTTACTTTATTTGCAAGATAGTAACTACATCAACTGTGTCAAATTAGAAAAAGATTACGTTGAGTTCCTATATTCCTGATAATTAAAGACAATATCTACTGCTCTTTGTTTGTGTCTTGATATCATCTGATTAATTTCTTTATCAATTTGAACACAATTTTTCAGAAGAATTTCTATCAATTGCAACTTTATATCCCGGACGCTTAACTGTAGAATTTTGTCTCGGTTTTTATTAATCATACCCAATACGTAATTCATGGATATCATGACTAATGCCATATGGAGGTAGCGGAATACATACTTCCTGATCTGATAATCAAACAAACCCAATTCTCCTTTTTGATCATTAATCGTTTTTTCTACTAAATATGGTTGACCTTGCATATATGTCATAGCTTTTTCTGTAGGTGCTACCAATGAAAAATTTCTCAGACTATATTTATTATTTATATTTCTAATGATAAGTGTTCGTTTTTGAGATTTTTCTGAACCGAGACTCCAAATATTGACCTCCTTCATATGATATCGAGCTTTCATCATTCCTTTAGTTCCTTGTCTGTATTCTATTATTCTCCAATCATTTTCACTTATAGACTGGATGTATTTGTCTGATGTAGTCAAGGACGTATCAGTTTGATAATGTGTGTTTTTACTGTTTTTTCTCTTTGACTGTTGTGGAATAAACAAGTGCGATACTTCGATGTATTTAAGATGATATTTCTGAATATCCTCCACACATTTTATACCCATTTCATCCAACGATTCTCTAAAATAAAAATTCCTTCCATAAAGTAAATCGGCACACAACCAGCCATATGCAAAATGCTCTTCTTTGGGCTCTTTAATCATTTCGACAGCTAATTGAGGCTTTGTTTTGAAAACAATATCTCTTTTTAGGAATACCTTTATTAAGACATCTTTTCTCATATTAAATCCATTGTTTCGTTATAAATAAATCGTGTATGAACAAGACATACATCTGAGACATTGTCCAAGGTAACAAAATCACCCGTTTGACTATTTTCAATCTTTTCCCAATTGCTATTATGTTGGCTCGATATTGCTACCAAATTTTTATCTTCTTTTTTTATGTAATGATTCGTTAATGAGCAAACTTCGTTTTGATGTGTTCCCCAATGTTTTATTAGCCTTTTGAGCCACAATTTTCTTAACCACCTTTGCATCCCATGATGAATATGAAATAAAATACTGTTGGCTTTCATAATTTTCATCTTTTTTCCCACACATTCTTTTGATGTTGCGTTTTCTTTTTTTTACAGTAAAGATATTGCTAATATAGCTTTTGACTTTTGAAAATATAGAGGATGTCTTCAATGTAAAATCGTTTTGTTAATCAAGTATATGCGCACTCAAATAGTCCAGAATAGGCAACCCGGGTTATATTGCATAATAATTGGATTTCAGATTAATTAGAAAGCCGGAAATGTTCTCAAAGTTCATAATAATAAGTCATTAATGACTGATTTAAGCATCACAAAATATAAAAATAATTTATTAATATGTTGATTTTCTGTAATTTAAATTTGACAAAATAAAAGTAGTTACATAAGATTAAATAAAAGTAAAAACTTTAAATAAATTTTCTGCAACTAAGACTGCTATTTAATTTGGCTATATAAATTCATTAAAGAACTAGTACTGAAGTTCACCTTAAGATGATGCCTTTGCATATCCATTATAGGGTGTAAAAATTGATCTGAGTTAGCTCTGTTATCTGAAAGTATATTGAAGTAATCTGACCATTTAAATACTTTATTTCGCTATATCAAACAAATTTATAATTCATTCAAATGGTCAGATTAAACTTCTTTATAGTGATCAATGCATCAATTACAATTTTAATTTTTAATAAATTTCACGGTAATATTCTGAGAATTACTTATACAAACAAGGTAATATTCCCCACAGGATAGGTTTGTTATATCAATTATTTCAGATGTGGAGGTTTGCATTACTTTACCCAACATATTATATATAACATATTTGCTCTGTGTTTGTATATTTTTTACCTCAATAAAATTATTTGCCGGATTTGGAGCTAATAATATTTGCTGCCTATTGATGTTTGTAACACCTGTAGTACTTATCTCCCCATCACAATTTTCATCTATGTCATTGTCCGGAATTTCTACAGCATTTGGATTGATATCAGGGTTATTGTCGTCACAATCCTCAGGTACTGGAAATCCATCATTATCCAGATCATTGTCAAGTGTCGCGGAATTGCAATCATCATCCAGGCCATTATACGTAATTTCCACGGCTCCTGGATGTACATTTGGATTATTGTCATTACAATCAACAGCTAATAAATA
Organism: Saprospiraceae bacterium; assembly: GCA_020850225.1. GTDB lineage: Bacteria > Bacteroidota > Bacteroidia > Chitinophagales > Saprospiraceae > OLB9. Next base: position 16,025 of record JADZFD010000081.1, read on the forward strand.
TCCGTCTCCATCTAAATCATCATCTGGAGTAGCGGAATTGCAATCATCATCCAAACCATTATACGTAATTTCCACGGCTCCTGGATGTACATTTGGATTATTGTCATTACAATCAACAGCTAATAAATATCCGTCTCCATCTAAATCGTCATCTGGAGTAGCGGAATTGCAATCATCATCCAGGCCATTATACGTAATTTCCACGGCTCCTGGATGTACATTTGGATTATTGTCATTACAATCAACAGATAATAAATATCCGTCTCCATCTAAATCGTCATCTGGAGTAGCGGAATTGCAATCATCATCCAGGCCATTATACGTAATTTCCACAGCTCCTGGATGTACATTTGGATTATTGTCATTACAATCAACAGATAATAGATATCCGTCTCCATCTAAATCGTCATCTGGAGTAGCGGAATTGCAATCATCATCCAGGCCATTATACGTAATTTCCACAGCTCCTGGATGTACATTTGGATTATTGTCATCGCAATCCTGGTTGGCATAATATCCGTCACCATCTAAATCAGTAATATCTGTTACAGTGATACAGGCTAATTTAAATTCGCCTTCAGTACTTGAAAATCTTATTTTCATAAGTGAATTCATATTCGCTTGTATCGGTGTAGTGTTAATTAAAGTACCATTGACATATTTTGCTAATGAATCGGTTTCAAAATTGATAATGTACTTCATCATATAATCAGCACTAAGATCATTGTAAGAATCACTATAAAAAATATCATCACCAAAAAATGAAATTTTATATCCGGAATACATAGAGACATTCACCTCTACCGAGACCTGGCCATTTACTGCATTAAGACCTACTTCTGAAGTTATCGGAATTCCGAAGCCTTCAAAAGATAAATAGGCTTGATTATTATCAGATGAGGTACATGCTGCAAATGTCCCACCCATCCAGGTGACATTAGCGGAGGCGTTAGTAATATCCGTCCATGCTGAGTTTTGTACGCTTATCGGGCCCTGATAATACGATTCAAAATCATCGCTTATTAATGGAGTCTGTCCAAAGGTTGATAAACCAAACATTATTAAAACCAAAGATGTAAATATTGATTTCATGATTAATTATTTAATAAATTATTTAATTTTTAATAAGAGTAAATATTTCTGATTTTACCTGATCGGTATAAATTGCCTGTAGACCATAGTTTTTCACCGGTGTGTTGCTTTTATCCAGGAAGCGAGTCTCATTGGAATTCGCATTGGCATATTGTTGAAGCCCTTCGCCATTGTCTTTGTAAATGATATAATACAAAGGCTTTGTGGCAGGAGGAGTCCATTCTATCCCCACTTTTCCTGTTTCACCCAGTTTTTTAATAATAATTTCATCAACGATTTTATTAGTGTATGCTTTTATAGTCAGTGGAAAGCTCGGCTCCGAGTGCAGCCCCGCATCATCCGTAGCAACTATGGTATATTCATACATCATTCCATTTTTTAGTTTTTCGTCTGAAAAAGCTAACTCATCCGGCTTCAAATCTTTTTTTATTAAAGCAGCCGTATTTGTATTTTGATCTTTTCTGTAGATGCTATATGAAGTCACATCCTCACTCGGACCTCGGGTCCATGAAAACTTTACCTTACCATCCGAGACTAAATAATCAACAATATTAGGTGGGAATGGCGGGATTTTATCCGGTTTTACTAAACGTGCCGGCTCTGTCAATTTACCATGATTATAACTAAGGTCGATGGCCCTTACTGAATAAAAGACCTCATCAGTGAGGGTTTTCAGATTTAACGTATCGTGATAAATTGTATCCTTTAAATAGCCTTCCTGTAAACATACGAATTTGTGATCTGCACTATTTTTTCTATATACCCGATATCCAATTAGTTCATCTAAAGTATCCAATGACCACTTCAGTGTTACGACACCATTCGAGTCAATGGCAGCCTTAAAATTCCGGGGTGGTAACGGAGGTTCAGTATCCGGCAGGAAATAGCGGACCGCATTGGAAATTCTGACATTGCCGGCGGTATCTACTGCATGTACCTCAAAATAAGTAGAATGTACCTTGGCTTTCTCCGGATAAAAATAAGTCAGGGTACCCGGATTCAGGACGGCTATCGTATCTGTCAGGTTATTAACCGAATTGCCTTTTTTTATAACAAATTGCTTTAAATCGGAAGGGGCTTTATCTAAAAAGGACCAACTGAGTGTAATTCCATTTCCATTGTCAGAATGTTCCCGTAGATCTACACCACCCGGAGGGGTCATGTCAATACCATACCCTTCCACAGTCTGACTATATCCTGTCAGATCACCAAATGGATCGATGGCCTGTATCCTGTAGTAATATTTCTTGTAGTTTTGGGCAAGACTATCCACATACGTCGCATCATATTTGGTATCATTTCTGAATACTAAATAAGGATTTTTATTAATTCTTTTAAAATCAGTACCATTTTCTGATCTTTCAATGTTAAAGCCAGCCCATCTATATAATTCTTTATTAACAGGCCATTTTAATTCTACAGCCCGTTCTTTATTACTTATAAATAGCAAGTCCGGATCATTGTTGGCTTCCCATTCGCCATAAGTGACAAAAGTCATGGTCGTATCTGCTTTAAATAATGGGTGATTAAAGTTGCTGTAAATTCTAAAGAAAATCTTCTCGTCCGGCTTGATTTTAGTTTTGAGGACAAATCGTAAACCATAGCTATTTGCTGCCATAACATTATAGTCAGCTGAAAGTAAAGACAGATAGAATAGATTCGATAATGCCTCCGCCTGTTCTTTCACTCGTCCGATCATATCCGTTTTAGTTGATGGTATATTTCCATACAGTGCCTGAGCTACCAACAACATGTCTTTATTTTTCTTGTATTCTTCTGTATTAAATGCCTCTAATGGCCAGGGTTTCAGCGGCTTTCCCGTGATATTTTTCCATTCGCTGATTTTGTAGGGATATTTTCCTTTGACTGTTCTTTGATCTATACTGATTCCTCTTTCCAGATGCGCTGGAAGGGCGTTTGGTGAGGTCGGTGCAAATCGAATCACTATACTATCCGGGTACGTCTTAGCAATGATGTGATACTTTATTTCAATTTTAGGTACAACAGAAGATGTATCCTGAGCCCGGATATTAACCGAGCATAAGACAAAAATCAGTAAAATTAAAACTTGACCGATTCTAATAGACTTCAAAATGCCTTTCTGAAATATTTTATTTAATTTTTGTGACCTCATAGTCCTTGTAAAATTTTTGGTTTGAAATTATTGAAAACCCGCCCTTCTATATTGTTATTGAAGTCATTCATGCCATCGGTCATAAAAGAGTTTCTGATTATTTCACCTACACCGGGTTTATAATTGATGACATCTTTCATGGTGATTATATGTGACGGTATAATTTTGGTGTTTGAGCCTAAGTATTTATTTACTTTAGCCAATTTATTGAGAGAGAATAAAAGTTTATTATTCAGAGAATATGAATTAAAACTATGACTGCTATTATAAATGAGATCCGGCGGTATATTCTCCATAAATGGAAGTACATTTTGATTCACAACATCATATTTAACCACATCCAACATTTTATCTGTTATGTAGTTTTTCATAAATAACCTTTGATTTTCCATCCCTATATCTAAACTGGAATTGTGACCAGTAGGGTTTATAAATTTATTCATGGTTTCATAGTCATTAAAATAAATCCTTAGAAATGAATCTACTACTTCCTGGGATGCTCCATCAAAGGCATATCCCAGATATCCATCTTCCAGCATCTTATCATAGTAATGATGAAAAGATGCACCTCCGAACATTTCATTAAGGGAAAAATTATTCAGGTCATGGTGGTCAAAAGATTCTTTACCATAAAAATCATATTTGACAGTTTCGACTTCAAACTTACTTTCTTTGATGCCGCCTTTTGAAAATGCACTATATGTGACAGTTTGCTTAATGGGTTGGCCTTTCTTGATATTCAGATCGTTCATTTTATCCTTGTATGTTTCAAAGCTACCTGTTTTAAAATACCAACTAAACAGGACTAACTCAGTAGCGGAACTAACCATTTTATTTGAAATAGGTATTACTCTGTTGTTGATACTTAAACGGTCGAAAGTCTTAACTGCCTTAAATTCAGAGTTATAAAATGTATTGTCATAATATTGAAAATTTGGATTTGATTTTTTCTTGATGATAGGTTGGACAATATTATAACTGTTTTTCGGAAAATCTTTAGGTAATTGAAATGAAATAACAGATTTATTATTGGGGTCTATTGTTACTTTATAAACATTTTTTTGGAACGATTCCCCATTACCGGCTCTATCATAACTTAATACCCTGAGACCAAAATCAAAGTTGTGTTTAAAGTCATCCGGAATACACAGGACACTTTCATCAAACATGAAGCTGCCTTCAATATTTCCTCCTCTTGCCGAGGCAGATAAGGACAAAACCGGATATTCGGGGTCTATTATTTTATTTATTTGATTATTTACTGATTTATTAATTGCATAAGAATGAGAGTTATATACTGTAGTAAACTTAATATCTTCACTTGCTTTTCGGAATTCATATTCTTTTATCCCGGAGCTAACACCATAAGGATTATTCTGAGTGCGATGGAAGGGACGCATGTCTGATATCCATTCTTCTTTAATTTCTTTAATTCCACAGTTGGTAGTGAAAGTAAATTTCCGCTGATCCCAAAAAACCTTATTATGTTCATCTCTGGCAGTATCCCATTGATTCCTGTCATTATTTGTAAAGTATTTATTTTCGCCTTTGGACGCTAGACGTAGATTAAAGATTCTTACAGGTGAGGACACCTCGGCTCTGAAAGTACTTTCTTTTTCAAACAAGAGATTTGCTTTGGGTACTAATGAATAACCATCATCTGAGACTTTAAAGTTGTTCATCTCAAGCGGTTTTTGCGATGGTTCATTGTTTTCAAAAATTTGTCCAAAGCGACCTTCTTTATTTGTCTTAGCACCACCTATCCATATCCGCATATCTTTTGGCAAGAGATGGTAGTACCTATATTCGATATATGTCTGGCCTTCATTCTCCGGGTCAGGTACAGGTATCTTGATTAAGAATGTTTGATCTATTTTATAATTGAAGGTAAAGGTAGGCTGTGTATATACCTCCTGGACATCTTTGGCATTGTAGGTTTTGCCGAGGTTCGTCAGATCAAATTCTGTCTCCGGTCTTACCGAGGCTATTAATGGAATTTTCTCAGAAACTAAATCGGTACAGTGCTCACCGATATAAAATGGAAGACTAAATCCACCGGAAATTAATCCACCCAGTACACTAAAATATCCACCTATAGCACCTTTAAAAAAGGTTGGACTTGGCATTCCCATTTGGATATATGCCGCGGCACCGGCTTCAATGATGCTTATGTCTGCTTCTAAAAAGAACAGATCAACATGCACACCTAAATCTATCTTAGCACCAATGTAAGCCTGTCCCTTAGCATAAAAACCATTGACACCCTTTTGTTGAGCGCTACCATCATCTGCTCTACACAGGGCAGCATTGGGATCAAGACTGTAAAATCCTACATCGAAACCTACCATGAGTTCGGCATACATATAAAATATCAGCACTTTGACATCCAGTTTAGCATCAAAATTGGCTCCAAAGGCGAGGCCACCTTCAATATCGCCTCTTTCTTGTGTCGTCACATTTTCACTGTTGGCATGGCTGCCATCTTCACCGTTATGATTGCCATGGATAATATTCATAATAAAGTCAGGGATGGGTGGCATCGGATCTACGGCAGCCACACCCTGTATCTCTACATCATTTCTTAATATGGAGCCGGTGCCTGATCCACACTGCATGTAAGCCTTAAAGCGAGCAATATTAAGTACATTTATACTAATAGGGTCACCCCCTGACAAATCACCACGTTTCCAGGGACTGCCTAAATGCAGAAACCAACCGGAAGAACCCACATAAAAATCCAAATTGGCAGAGGCGCCTAATAGAGTATTGTCGCTGTTATTGGGGACGCCAAATCGTATTCCGGCATTAAACATAAAGGAATTTTCAACGAAATTCATCTTCATGTCTATCTTTAGAATGCCCATACAATCCTTATTTTTCTGAGGTATAGGATCTGTAGCTTTGACTATAAATCTTCCATTCATGGTAAACATAATGTAATTTACCCCACCTGTATTTGCGTTAAAATTCATTTCGACGCCACCATCCGCATCCAATATATTTCTATTTGTGGTGCCAACTAATACGGAAGCTTTAATGCCGAATGTACCCTGAACAGGTGTGTACACAATACCGGAGAGTGATGTAAAAGCGGATAAATCGTTTGGATCATACTTGACAGTCGCTTTGATATCTTCACCTGAATAGGTCTTTTTAGACTGCTCCATATTATAATAGGCTCCGCCGCCAAATCCAAATAATGATAGGCCGGGAGCGAATGGAATTCCTTGATTTCCTAGATCCAACATTCCATCTATGAAGAAGTAATTGAATCCATTATTCCCTGTGCTTTTATAGCCAAATTGTGCTTTAGCATCTACTGTTATACCAATTACAGACATAGACAATCCACCCATAAATCCATAAGAGCCATTATGATCATTAAAATATCCAATCGTACCTTCTACGCCGATAGGGCCTATTTGGGCTCCTTCTGACAGCTTGATACTTGACAGTTCTACGCCCATCCCCTGCCAATCGGGTCGGCCATCTTTCAGCCCAAATTTTCCATATATATTGAAATCCACATCAGCCTTCGGCACAAAATCAGCATCGGCCAGCATGAGTAATGCCTTGAAGTTGAGGTTTACTTTTCCGGGATCTCTGGGGTCGAGTGCTATTGAAATTCCCCTTCCTTGTGTCGCATCCAGATCAATCGTAAAGCCTGCTATACTATGTTGAGGTGAGGCAGTGGAGAAATGGACATTGTCCACATCAAAATACTTCTGCTGACTCTGGATGCGGAGATTTTCAAATTTTACACTGGCTAATTTTATATCGGGTATGTCCTTTATATCTGCCTGGATATCAATGGAGCCAAAAAGGGCAGCCTTAGCCAGGAAGTCTTGACTGCCTCTCTTTTGTACTGTTATACTCGTACCTTCTGTCAGCCTTGCCTTTGCCCAAAAAATATCAAAAGCGATATCTGACTTTGGTGCGATAATAAAACTGAAGTCGAGACTTCCGTTCTGTGGTTTTGATAAAGTGCAGGTATAACTCAACTGGTTTGTCGTATTCTGATAGTCGTGCGATAGGGGTAATACAATCTTACCAATTAAGCTACTGCTCTTAAAAGAACTTTTCCATAAATTCAACTTAAACTGATCAATCGAAAAATACCAACTGTCCATGGAGCCGTCTTCTAAGGCTAAAATATTATTTACAGACACATTGCCCGAAAGTCCGCCATCGAAGATTAGTTTTTCTGCCGTAAGAGTAGTAGGCGTCTTATTGCTGGCATTATTAAAATAGCCGGGCAAACTGATCTGAATTGCAGGAATATAGAAACCTCTCCAGGTAAGTAAATTAGTAGGGATCGGGGCTTCATTGGGATCGGTGCTTTGATAAGGACTCGGAATTTCCGGGGGATTTCTGACATCCGAATGATCATAAATCATTTTTGTACCGTTTTTATCCGGCCCAAAAGAAAACTCATCAAAGCCACTGATGTAAAAAGGAGAAAACTTTACTTCTGCGATCCAGTCATTCCATCCCTTTTCCGTGTCGCTTTGGAGCGTAACGGTGGCAGGCGTATTTGTACCTTTGTCTATCAGGCTTCCCGCAGGAAAGGTGTACTTAGCTCCGATGTGCAGATTTTTAAATCCATCTTTATCAAAGGTGATAGAAGTAGCCTCATCATTATTTACTCCGCCGATCAGGGTCAGACCGATTGCCGGTACTGTGAAGTCTTTTGCCAGCATCAGCTTTGCATCACCGCAAAAACTATTTTTATCAATGCATACGCTTTTGGCTAAAAGTGCAAATTTGGAATTGGCATCCAACATATCTACCACAGATAATGCCTGAAAATAGCCTTGTTCCGGCGTGAAAGTGATATCACTGATGATTACTGTAATTGGTTTTTCGTCAAAGCCTATTGGAACAGAAAATGCAAAACTATTTGCCGCATTTTTTAACCACGAAATTTTTTGTTCTGCATTGTTTTTGATAAAATCAGAGAGGTTGCTCATTTCATTTTGCCCTATACTTATGTTTCCAGGGTCGTTAACATCCGGTTTCGGGAGAAATGGTGTAGCGTCATGGTGCACATTGGCTTTTATAATGCCCGCAGTATGGAAATATTCATTGCCTGATTTTCTAATCTCTATATCTATGAAATTGACCTTTGCTTTGATGAGCTTGGCATTGATTAATGGAACCGGAATAAAGCCTGTTCCACTATATAAATCACCATTTTTCTGAATGGAAGTGACTTCCATTTCAAAATGGCTGGTCTTTACTATCGTTCCTACGGCAACATCTGTGGCTAAAGTCAGCCCATTGGGAATGGCTAACTTGCAACTACAGCTAATATTATCATCACCCCCTGCCTGAACCTGATTGTCTTCCTGATGTGCTGCCCCGACAGTGAAAGTACATACATCGCTCAATCCATTATTCACGATAGGATATTGACCGTTTACTACTTTTGCAACTACTGCCCAGGCATATTGGCCAGGCTTCAATTCCCGATACTGTTGATTGTAGTTCAGTGAAGTGTTGTTGATATTTCTTACGATAAATGGGTCGTTGGCGCCAGTTTCAATGGCATTTTCAATTACGTCTTGTGCTACATCTCCATCCAGGAGTTTTACTATGTATAGGTCGTAATTGATCGGGGTGTTGTGAATCACAGGAGTCCATACAAAACCTATTGATTGCGGATTATTATATTGTAACTGATCATTTTCGCAGGATGGAGAAATGAGTTTAGGTGCATTTAAGTATTTAATTTGAATCATGCCACATCCCATGCCATCAGTACTTAATTTCTGATCTGTATTGAAATCATACACATCGATACATAGAGAATAATTGCCTTCCGGTAAGACTCCATCTGCAAGGATATCACCTAAATTATTATCCCCATTATTTACACTGATATTATCCCCATTAAAAAATGCGTAGAGCTCATCATTGGCGGGTAATTGATACATCGCATTTGGGCCCATTACAATCGGATTTAATGGCTTGTATTGATCAATGGTCTGGGCAGAAAATCCATTATCGCTAAAAAACCGGGCTTTCAGATATACCTGTTTTGTGCTATTAAATTTATTGGTAAGTGTGATGACTACCCTATCTTTCAGATGGGTATAACTACTCAGGTAAGGCGAATAGGGTGGAGTAACGACAGTGCTGACATCTACTGTCTGTGCAAATGTCACCATGCTGTTTAAAAACAGTATAAAAATCAGGACTAATTTACTTTTATTACTTATTTTCATTACTTAAAAGTTTTGTGTAATATTTGCATTTAAATATTTTTGATTAATATTTCTATTGGCTATTGTCATCGCGGAGAAGTTAAACGACAGCACAAAATTGGTCTTCTTGGTTATGGCATAAGAAGCCGACAATCCAGCGGAATAAGCAGGCTTTAAATCGCCGCCTGCAGTACCAGCCAGATTAATGGAGGCATTGGCATTTACATTTAATTTCTCCTTCAACAGAGGCTTGGAATAGCCACCGTTAATTCCAAAATTCCGTACATTTCCATGGATGTTCTGGCTTGCTAAATACTGGGAATAACTATTATTGTAATTAATTCCGATGAAATAAGCATGGACCTTATTTTCATTGTGATTATACATTATATTGGCACTGGAATTATTGAATGTTTTATTGTATAGCGCATTATATTCATATAATTCACGCAAACTCTGAATGGATGCCGATAAATTTATGGTATTTATGATATCATTTGATTTGGATAAGACATACAGGGAGCTTAGGGAGATATTATTATTTACATTTTTTAATGAAAAACTATCAATTTGGTCCTGTTCCACTGAATTGGAGACAATGCCGAAGTTGCTAAAAGCTATGATGACATTAAATCTGTCGCTGGGTGTATAATTTGCATTTACATTTACGATAGTGTTATTATTTTGGACCGCTAATTTATTATTGAGGTTATTTGATTGTTTTCCGAGTATTAGATTAAAATTTAATTTTTGTTTAAGAAGCTTGAATCCGGGCTCAACACTTATTTGAGAGAGATCGGTATTGATGTTTCCCATGCTAAGTGTCTTATATTCAGGTTGTATATACTTATATCTGAGATTGAGATAAAATAATTTGCTATTGTAGGACAGGACATGATCATGTGCGAATGCTAATTGTGTTGTAATGTTCGGGTCATGCTCGATAGTTTTTGCCCAGGAGGGTAGTTTCTCTTTTCCTGAATTTTTAAGCAAGGTGTCAATACCAGTGGCCTTTGTATTTCGAGTGAAGATGGATAGGCCGCCATAAAAATTGTAAGAAATATTCCGGCTGAACACCAATGAAAGCTCGCCGCCTACAGTCTTACTTTTTCGTGGATTCAGGATGTACTTCGGATTGTAATAAGCTATTGAATTCTCTTCTTCGATGACATTGGCATAAGTGAATAATAGGCCAAATGCTCTTGTTTGAATGCCAGCTTTAACTGCATATCCACTGCTTTTTAAACGAGGATAAATTCTAAGATAATCGGCATTGGTACTATCGATAAATACAGCTTTTTGAAAGCGTCCTTTAAAAGCACCTAAATAGAAGATGGAAGGTGTAATTTCAAAGCCCACGCCAAAAACATTCAATCCGGTGAATGCATATCGGTTAAAGCTTATATTATTATTACCGAGGTAAACTTTCGCCCATTTGTATTTGGGTGCCATGCCATATCTGAAATACGGATAACTGATGCTTCTGGTATTATTGGCATAGCGGATGCCGATGGGCAATGAGAAGAATTTATTGGATAATCTGGTTGAAATGCTTATGCCATAAGTGCCCGGGCTATATCCCACTGAAGTATCAGAAGTGGTATAAGTACTGCCATAGAGAGAGGCTTGCCCGCTGAATTTTATTTTATTAAAATCGGTTATAATAGAATTCTGTCCATGTAATTGAACTAATCCTAATATACAGATGAGCAATATTTTTATTTTATTTATCAAAATTACTAAGTATCTTTTAGGGGGTTACTTCAAAAAAAAACGGGACAATAAGTATTACAAAAGTATAAGAAGGACATTGTCTTATTTGTCCCAATATGTAAAAGGTAACTTTCAATGTACCAATTGTTGTCCTGAATTAATGAATAGGAGAATCAATTTTGAAAAAATGATTTTTTCCTATGTCTTGTAGATGTGTTCCCGCGCTGAATCAGTACAAAATCATTCCCACGAAAACCTCCCATCGACCTTCCAATTTTGCAGTTCAGACAACGAGAACAACCATTTATAACATTGGACTCACATCAAAATAATTGTTAATAATTTGGCATTGATCTTAAATCTATGTATATTCACAAAGCATAATTAATTCTACATTGTTAAATTTAAAATAGTGTGCATAACAAATTGCACAAAATTTTGATAATATAATATTCCTAATTATGCAAGTAAGTAACTAAAAGCGAAGTAAGTTATATTTCCTTAATATTGTTAAAAGCTATTGATATACGCTGTATGATTTAAATAAACCCGGTCAAAAACAAGCGATAGTGATCGTAATGTCAAAAGTGCGTCTATCGCAAAAATAGCAGTAAACACAGGAAAATACCACTGCATGCGATAGAAAAAGCATTTTGACCATGAAGA
>JADZFD010000082.1 GCA_020850225.1 Saprospiraceae bacterium
ACAAACAAATTGGCAATAGAGCCGGTGAAGTACTTCTATTGAACTTTTGTGCAATGTTGAAGATTAGTAATTCTATTCAACATTTGTGCTAAAAGTCGGCTCCATCGCCAATTTGCCAAACGTTGTGCACAATAGTTTTCGGACAAAGATGTTTTACCATATACAGATACACCATAAAAACAGCGCTGACGAATACAAGATTAACTTGACGGAAGAAGAGTTAATTGAGAGATTCGTGAGACCGTACGAAAGCGGGATTCCCATTGTAGTTAATGGGACAACTATCAAACTTGACCTGATTAACCGAATAAAAATATTCGAAACAGACGACAATCTAGACAGTGTAGTTGAAGCTTTTGAAAATAGACGCAAAGCCGACAGAAATCCATACAAAATATTTGATGTTGCACCTGAGTGGAGGGCAATAGAGACGGGGAAAGATGTAACGGACAAATATATCACTGGACCTGCTGGTCACAGAAAAGGTGAACCAGTTGCAAAGGTTGTTGAAAAACGACTTGCAAAGGTTTCTGAAAGAATTTCAGGCAAGGAAAAAATATTTGTTGTTCACGGACATGACAATGCCCTCAAAGACGAGACCTGTGTATTTCTTTCAGATATTGGTTTTGATCCCATAGTTTTACATAGACAACCAGACGGTGGACTAACAATCATAGAAAAGTTTGAGAAATACTCGAATGTAAATTATGCCGTTGTTTTACTAACACCGGACGATTACGGAATGAAGGCTGAAGAACTTAAAAAGGCCGAAGGCGAACGACAAGGAGAATTTAGAGCGCGACAAAATGTAATTTTTGAATTAGGATTTTTCATTGGCAGACTGGGCCGACAATCTGTTTGCTGCTTGTTTAAAAATGTCGAGGTACCATCTGACATCAATGGCCTGATTTATAAAACAGTAAATAAATCTGTTGACGAAATCGGTTATGAAATTATTAAAGAATTGAAAGCAGCGGGACTACATCCAAGATTGGAGTAGAAAACTACTGTGCACAACAAAAAGTTTATGCAATTGCGGGGTGTGGTGTTATATTGTAGTGTATGTTTCAAATGCAATTCGGTCACGGGGGACAATTTCGGAGTAGGTCGGCTTTAACATTCCGCTGCGCTCCATTTTTAAAGCCTCCTATACCCGCAACTGCATAAACTCAAACGTTATCGGTAATTGAAACAGATAAAGATGTATCTACCAAAGCAAAATGTATTGTAATCCTTCCGCCTGATTTCACTTTCTTCATTCCATGGAGTACGGCATTTTCTACAAAAGGTTGAACCAAAAGCGGTGGAATAAATATTTCTTCTTTAACAATGTTATTATCTATTAGTATGTCAAATGTAAATTTACCTCCATGCCGCAATTGTTCGAGTTCAAGATAATGTGTCAGCATATCCGTTTCTTTATCCAGGGAGATCAGATTTTCTTTAGATGCATACAAATTCAATCTTATCAACTGTGCAAATCTTGTCAGATATGTCATTGCCTCTTCCTTTTGGTTATGTAATATGTAAGCCTGAATAGCTCCCAGACAGTTGAATATAAAGTGCGGATTCATTTGTGCCTGTAAGGCAGATTGTTTAAGTCTTGTTATCAAATTTTGTGTATTAACTCGATCCATATATGACCTGTAACGGCTACTGTAGATCATATATATAAATGAGCTTAAAATAACAAACACACAAGTTCTGAATATCCAGGTTTGCCACCATGGTTTATCTATTGTGAAACTCATAATTGCAGGATCGCTCCAAACTTTGTTTTTATTTTCAGACCGTATCTTAAATGTATAGTGACCCGGAAGTAAAGCTGCTAATTGAACAGAAGTGTTTTTAGTAGGTATCCATGCATTATCATTAAGTTGATACTCATAATTGATATTACCTTCCATCCCGATATCAACCGTTTTATATTGGATATTCAGAGAATTTTCTGTAAATTTCAATTTATAGGAATTTGCAGTTCTTCTATAAAGATTATTAACAAAGAATTTTTCAATTACTGGCTTTATCGGTATAGTATAACCGTGTACATGTGGGTTGAGTTGAACAATGCCTTTATCTGTTGCAACCAGAACTATACCTTTATAATTGGTACAATCATGTACCTTAGATGAAGGAAGACCGTTATGATGGGTGTAATTATAAATCTCTGGTTTAGAATTCATAAATACAATACGGGATAATCCGGAAAAAGTGGATACCAGAATTTCACCACTATCCGTCACCTCGAGATGTTCAATATTATCAGATATCAACCCATTTGATTGATTAATATTGAAAAACTTATCACCATTCCAATAGAAAAGTCCTTTACCAAGGGTTCCTATGATTAGAAAGTCTTTATATACGGCAAGTGCCGAAACTCTGACTTCAGGCATCGAGTCATGGATTATAGCCGGACAGATATCATAATTATCCATTACATAAAGGCCATTCACATGACCTAAATAAATTTTATTTTTATAAGTAATTTCACATTGGAAAGAATTATTATATCCAAAATCTGATACAAATGCCGTTTGATTATTAGCTCTGTTAATCAAAAGCACCTTATTATAATCTAACACCAGGTAATACTTTCCGTCAGGTAGTATACTGACCTTACGCCCTCGAAACTTATACCAATTGGGAATGTCACTTACAGGAATTATCCTTTTATCTGATATTTTATAAAATCTGACTCCGCCAGACAAATTAATAATCAAATATTTTTTAATAGGATCATACAAATAACTAATTACTTCTTTCAGATCAACATCTATTTTTACAAGTTGGCTTTGTGATGATATGGAATAATAAATACTTCCATTCATAATAAAAATAAAAGTACTGTCTCCCACATATGAAATCTGTGAAGTTGATTGATTATCGGTATATGAAAGAACAGATGAAAACTGTTCAGATCTTGTTCCGATGAAGATACCTTTGTTTTTTGAAGTAATCACTAAATTATCAAATTTGTCCTGCATAACACTTGTAGGAATTATTTGATTCATTATCAAAATACATCTGTCTTTAATATATTCATTTGCATTATTATATAAACAGATTTTTTGTTTATAAAAATAACTTACCTATATTCTTCCATACTTATCAACATATATATTTTCGTTATTTCTGCTGAGTGTGTTACTTATTATAGATGATGTATCAAAAATTACATCTCTTTCTATTAATCCTGAATACAGGATTGTGTCTTTTGACAATCTATATACCTCAGGATCTGTTTTAGTTTGCAAACTATTGTAAAAACTTGAATACAATTGATTATTGTGTTCTATAGATATTAAGATTTTTCTACCATTATAAACAGTACTATCATTATTAGTATTACTATACTTTCGGGCAGTATTTTTAAATAGAAATAATTCTCTTCCAACCTGAATATATTTAAATACTAAATGTTCTAAGGTATTAATAAAATGTGTGTCTAACTTTCCCTCTTTTGTAATAGTGATGTATGTGCCATAAGGAATATAAAGCGTTCCAAAATCATCAACTACAAAGTCATTGAATTTATAGCTAAATGGAGTATTTTTATTAATCAACCCATTATATGCATATGGTAAAAAGCAATCATATTCTCTGTTATAAATATAGAACATCTTATTAATAGTTAACGCCCATATTTTCCCATCAGGAGCTTTTTTTACTTTAAAAACAGATAAATTATCTAGACCTTTATCAGAACCATAATTTTTAAATCCATATCCATCATATCTTGATACTCCACGGTCAGTAGATATCCAAATATAACCCAAATCATCGTAAACTGCATTATAACACTCATTACTGGGCAGACCGTCATCTACGGTGAATTGTTTCCATACGATATTGTAATCCTGAGCCCTACCTGTGATTAACAGGTTTATGACGGCTAAAAAGACAAGAACAGACCTACACACGTTCCAGAAACTTGATAAATTCCTGTTTGTTCCGACGTGATACAGGTATAGTGCTGCCATTTTCCAGACACACCACATTACCTTCTGTTGTATTGAGTTGACTAATATAGTCTACATTGATTAAATGAGAGGTATGAATTCTGTAAAATCCTCTGTGAGACAGGTTCTCCTCAAATTCTTTTAAAGATTTACATGCAGTATATTTTTTATTATTTGTAAGATATACAATACTGTACGACCCGTCAGCTTCTATATGAATAATATCATTAATATTCAAAAACAGAATTCCTGAAGATGATACTATTTTTAACTTATTATTCATTCCACTTTTATTCAAACCTGAGATTTGAGCGAGTTGAAGGATATTATTTATATCTCTGTCTTTAAAGAGCCTTACCACCTTTGAGACAGCCTTTATGATTTCTATGTGGCTAAAGGGTTTTAAAATATAATCGACAGCTTCCAGTTTGAAGGCCTTGAGTGCATAATTATCATAACCAGAAGTAAATATGACTTTAGCTTCCAGGTCAGGTACTAAATCAAACAAACATAAACTTATGCCATCAGATAACTGAATATCCAAAAAAATTAAATCCGGCTTCAATTGATGTATTAAACCAACTGCTTCCTGAAGACAATCTGTGATTCCAATTATTTCAATATCAGGACAATATTCCTTACAAATCCCGGATAGTAGTTTCTGTGCAGGGAGTTCATCTTCAATAATCAGCGTTCTTATCATAATATTATAACTTTGGGATAGTGTACTATTACATAATCAAACAATTATTATATAAACTATTAATTATAGTCCGTTTTACATTATGATACAAATATTTTGCATTTAATAAACTTAGTTCATATAAATTATTGCGTATTAATAAATATTACAAACAATATAAGTACAAATATCTATGATTTATTTTAAAATAAATACAAAATTGGTATAAATAATATTTATACTGGTATGAAAACAAAATTTTCACCCAATTAATCTACATCTGAAAAACAAAAAATTATAGTCATTTGTCTATGAACCATTTCAATAATGCATACAGGAAATCAATATATCTTTGAATATTCCTCCGTCATTGCTTCTTCGGTTACCTATTCCCTTGGAGTGCATATCGGCCTTCTTAATGGATTGAAGAATATTATACAGATGATCGATAGTATAGTTTTTTGCAGCTTGTTTGTAATCTTTTATAAAAAATGGTGATACTCCCACTGATTTTGCCAATTCTGTGTCATTGGTATTATGATGTATTTTAACTGCATGAACTTTAATAAAGTAAGAAAATAAGTTAGCAACAACCATCACTGCCGGATTATCACCGGGGTTTTGAATAAAATAACGAATAATCACAGCAGCTTTGGTAAAGTTGCGGTTACCAAGGGCTGTTTGCAGTTCAAAAACATTGAACTCCTTACTGATTCCTATTTGTTCACGAACTATATCTTTAGTAATTATACTATTATCCTTAAGGTTAATAAAAACCTTATCCAGCTCGTTTGATAGTTTGCTCAGATCTGCTCCAATATACTCAGTCATCAATCCTGCAGCATCACTGGCAATTTTATAGCCATTTTGCTCAACATAGGATATTATCCAAGACGGAACCTGATTTTCATACAATTTTTTGGATTCATAAAAGACAGCATTGGATGCAAGTGTTTTAGCTAATGCAGTCCGTTTATCCAGTTTTTTATATTTGTAACACAGTACCATAATCGTAGTGGATGAAGGATTGGCGATGTATTTATCCAATATCTGAATGTCCTTCAAATCCTGAGCTTCCCTGACGATGACGACTCTTAATGCAGACATCATAGGATATTGTCTGGCTTCATCCACTATTGACCTGATATCAGCATCTTTTCCATAAACGACTAATTGATTAAATGCTTTTTCACTCTCATTCAGCACTTTCTGTTCAATAAGATGAGCAATCTGGTCGATATAATAAGGCTCTTCTCCTGTCAGAAAATAAACGGGGTGGTATTTTTTACTATTGATATCCTTGATAATCTGATCAAATGTCATCCTGATAAAGTCGGATTAATATTTTTTTATAAGAAAAAACTCCTTTTCTGAATTATAATTAATACTTTTGCGTGCTTCTTAAAAGTAAGGGGAATTAGCTCAGTTGGCTAGAGCGCTACGCTGGCAGCGTAGAGGTCACCGGTTCGAGCCCGGTATTCTCCACATATATTACAAATCACTTTCTTTAAAATTACAATCCTTGAAAAGTGGGTCTATATTGATATAGGTCTCACTGCGTTTTTGCTTCAGCCACTTTAGAAAGTATTCATGTTTTTTACTCTCTTTTGCGAAATTGGCAATTTTATCATAGTCTTCCTTAAGGTTTGCTCTGTGAGGTTTGGTAATCGTATTTAGCTGTACCAACCTGTAAGCCTTATCTCCTCCCGGCATTGTAATGAGTATAGGTTCAGATACATCCTTTGGCTTTAGATTGAAAACAGCAAAGTAGGTATCCGGATCTAAATCATCAGCAGCAAAAAAGGTATTATTGGAATTAAAGTTTTTTACTCTACCACTATTGGCATAGGACGGAAGTGTTTTCAATGAATACTTCTTCACTGCTTCTTCGAATGATATACTGTCCGAAACAATCAGATTTCTGATTGAATCCAGTATTGATTTTGTTTTACTGAGATCGTCACCCGTTATTTCAGGTTTAATAAGTATGTGTCTTGCTTTTACAGCGTTGCCCCTTCTCTCTATCAGTTGTATCACATGAAATCCGAACTCTGTTTCAATAACATCTGATATTTCATCCTTAGTGAGTGAAAATACAGTTGCTTCAAACTCAGGAACATAAATACCACGTTTGGCAAAGCCCAAATCACCTCCTTTTATTGCAGATCCGGGGTCCATTGAGTTTTTGGATGCGGCTTCTTCAAATGTGATTGCTCCTGATATTATTTTATTGCGTAGATCTGTTATTTTATCGAGTGCATTCTTTCTGGAAACAGAATTAACTTTAGGTGTTATAACGATTTCGGATATTTCGAGTTCCGACTTGAAATAAGGAAGCGAATCAACAGGTATCATATTAAAATATTGTTCAACTTCCTTAGGTGTTATATCAATTTCTGACATGAGTTTATGCTGCATTTTTTCAGCCAGAATCTGTTGTTTCTGATCGTCACGGTAGCGTGATTTCATTTCATTGACAGTCGCTCCGTAATACTCTTCAAAAAAAGCTTCATCACCATTCATCTGCCTCAAAATGGATTCGAAACGATAATCCAACTGTGTATCAACCTCGGCATCGGTAATTTCGACACTATCCAGTTTTGCCTGATAGATTATTAGTTTTTGGGCTATCAGATTCTCCAGAATCGAACATTTAACCTGCTGATCCATCAGTGGATTTTTTGATTTGGCATACGAATATTCTTCCTCTACATCTGAAAGAAGGATGTATTCACTTCCTACTTTTGCTATAACTTTGTCAATCAGGTAGCTTTGTCCATATACAATATTTCCAAAAGACACTAGTCCGGTTGCCAATAAACACACAAAAAAATGTTTCATACTATGAATCCAGTTTAAATATTTCAAATTTTTTTTCTTTGACTCCATTATCATATAAATCCTGACGGAATCTGTTTAATAATTGTATCTTACGTTCGCTAAGTATTGACTTTACAATCTTACTTTCAATAAAGTCTAGTGGTGGAACCTCCTTATAGTCATAATATTTAAGAATGTTCACAATATAATCAAAATCCTTATCTTTCTTTATAATGACTTTTCCGGTCGACAGTTTTGCTGAAGAAACCATATCCTCCGGCACCAGTGGATTAATATCATCCATCGTCCAGTATGTGGACGTATCAGCATAATATTTGGTCGATTTGGATTTAATAAGTTCAAACAGATTTTTCCAATCCTTTTTTTCCATTTTGATTTTAATATCATTAGTACTTGAAGATTTGGAAGGGATTTTTACAATAATACATTTAAATATGGGATGTGATAAGATATACTGTCCTTTATTGGCATTGTAGTAATCCTGTTTATCCTGTTGAGTTATTACTGTGTCCAAACGTGTCTCCACCAATTGTTTCTCATAATTATACACTAAAAGGGAAGATCTGTAATCTTCAACGAGTTTATTTATATTGATATCTGATGCAACATGTTTCTCAGCTTCTTTAATCATCAGATTTTCTCTGATCCAGTTCTGAACGTATCCATCAACGAGCGCTGCACTGTCTGTTTTGGATATTCCTTCATGTACCAGCTCTTTGAGTTGTGAATGGAACAGTGTTTTATCCTCAACTCTTGCCACTACAGAATCCTTTACACCTTTATTCAATCCAGGTACATTATTACATCCAACTCCAATAGTTAATAAACTAAAATAAAGCAATAACTTCATCCAACTGACCAATATTATTTAATTAAACTATCCAATGCCTCTTTATTCACAACTACCTTATACTTGGTTTTCAATGTTTCAAGCCACTGATTTTCAAGATAATTCTGATAATCTGCAACTACATATCCTCTGGCTTCAGCCAGTGTCTTCTTTCGGGCAGGCATTATCTTATTGATCTTAAGATATGAATATGACATTCCATCCGGCATCGAAGTAAGTATGCTTTGTGATCCTGATTTCCACATAATGTTTTCTACCTCCTTACTACCTTTATCAGCTTCACTGTTATTTATCGAAACTACTTTTGTTTTGGCGTTAAATTTTTTATAAATCTTGTTTTCATCATTTTTAGATGTAAATTTATATACTTTTTCTGCCTGTTTTTTATCTTTAGTATTCACCGTAAAAGCAGAAACATCAGCTTTTTCTGGTGCAATATATTTATCAGCAACAGTATTATAGAATGACAACAATCCAGTGGTATCCTGATTAGCCTTATCCCAAACATTGAGTCTAGTCACTTCAAAAAGCAATATGCCTTCTTCATATTCCCGCATCAGAGAACGGAAATCCGGGTATTTTTTCTCAAGAGATGCTTCTTCATATTCCAAAACGCTCTCATTCAGGTAATTACTGTATAATTCATCAACAGCAATGGATATAGGTGTCGTTTTATCAAACTTCAATCTTACCTTGGTATTCTTTTTACAATAATCTGCAAAATCTTTAATTGTTTTGGAAGTAGCAGTACCTAACGTAATTAACGGAGCGTTTTTTATACTGGTTGAAGGAGTCCATTTGTAAGAATAAAATTCATCATCCAAAGTACTGGTAAAGGTTTTGAGTTCATTCTTATTTTCCTTTAGTCCGGCATCTTTCTTGATACCCTCAATTAGTTTCATCCTGGCAGTATTGAAACGTGTATCCTTACTAATCTGCGATTTCATCTTTCTTACAAACAAATCATAGTCATCTTTAGGATGTTTTTTTATCCTCTTAATAATATGCCAACCCAATTCTGTTAAAATAGGATTGGAAATATCCCCATCATTTTGTAATGTAAAGGCACCTATTTCAAAGGACAAACTGTATGTATTGATTCCGAAAGGAGGCAAAAGACCTTCATTTTTATTGGTCTTCCTGTCAATGGAATATTTTGTAACCAAAGATTCAAAATCAGCACCTTTTTTGGCTGCCTGTGCAATGCTGTCTGCCAATAATTTATTATCCTGAGCTACCAGAATATGTGCTACTTCTATGATACCTCTGGATGGGCGCTTATTGGTAACCTGAATAATGTGAAATCCGATTCGGGATTCTACAATATCAGAAATCTGACCAACGGGCGTATCATATACAGCTGTTTCCAAATCATAAAACCCTGAAGGAAACTTGGCTATCATAAAGCCCATTTTTCCACCTTTCTCTGAAGTCGATTTATCTTCAGAATAAGCAGCTGCGGCAGCTGAAAATGGAATTCCACCGACAATTTTTGCTTTAATTTCCCTTAATTTGGCTTTGGCTTCTTCCTTTTGAGTCTCTGTTGCATTTTCAGGAGATGCAACAAAAATATGACTGAATTCAACTTCGTAATCCATACGGCCATATAACTCTTTCAGTAATGCTTCAGTTATTTCTTTATCTATCAGATAAGAACTGGCTAATTGTTTTCTGTAACCATTCAACTCAGCTTTCAGATCTTTGATTGTGTCCAACCTCATCGACCTGGCCTCTTCAACCTTTAATTTGAAATTAGTATACAGATTGAGATAATCCATCACACTCTTTTTGCTGTAGTCGGCATTGGTACCGTTGTTTTTTTCATAAATATACTTAAACTCTGAAGCAGCAACCTCTGTATTTCCAACTTTCATCAAAACAGGATCTGTATTCTGAGCATACAGACCTGAACAAACCAGGCAAAAGCTAAATATTTTAAATATTCTGACAACCATAATAAATGTATTTTTTATACAAAAAACGCAAAGATAGCTATTTTAGATATATATAAATAATGATTTTTTACATTATAATGCGTACAATTGCTATCTTAATAACGATTTAACGATTTTAAAATTACAACTGTTTGTCTAATGCTTTAAAAATTATTATATTTTTGCACTTTATTTGAACCTTATTCGTAAAGTTGACATATATTTTCGGATTTTATTCTCTTACTTTCAATTTTTATATTTAAATGAATATACTTTTCAAGGAAAAGCAAAGAGTTGACTCATTGTGGCCACTATCTATAACGGCAGTTGTGTTGGCTATGAACTGGTTTTTATACTTCAGAATGGGTTATAATGATATGATTTTTTTCTATATATGCATGATTATAGTCGGGTCGATGAGTCTTTTTCTAAGCATGTTACGGCTCGAAACAGAA
Organism: Saprospiraceae bacterium; assembly: GCA_020850225.1. GTDB lineage: Bacteria > Bacteroidota > Bacteroidia > Chitinophagales > Saprospiraceae > OLB9. Next base: position 10,725 of record JADZFD010000082.1, read on the forward strand.
ATAAATGACAAATCAATAAATTATAAATTCTATCCCTTCTATCGAAAATGGCAAACAATTCCTTTATCACAGATAGCCAAAGCTGAAGTAAGACAGTACAATGCATACAAAGAATTCGGAGGAAGAGGAAACCGCAATAAAAAAAACATAAATGCGCTTACTCTCAACGGCAATCAGGGAATTGAGCTATTTCTCAAGAGTAAGAAAATCATACTAATAGGAACTAAAAATCCCGATGAAATAAAACAAGCCATTACAAAACTAAAATTGTAATTTACAGCTATTGTTACAACTAAATTGGCAACTGTTTTAGATAAGAAACAATCAACCCAATACCTTTTTAATGACTTTGAGTTTTGTATCTGAATAAGGAGGATACCAGATATGTAAATCTGCCAGACTAAAGGAACTCAGTACCGGCTTAGCATTGGAAAAGGTTTCAAAACTGTGCGGACCATGATATTTACCAAAACCGCTGGTCATCACTCCACCAAAACCCACATTCGTATTGGCATAATGAACAAGAACATTATTGACACAACCACCGCCAAACTCAATATTCTGATGTATAAAGTTAATAAATTTTTTGTGCTCAGAAAAAACATAACAAGCTAATGGATATCTGTTTTTTCTAACAATTTCTATCACATCACTTTCATCCTTCCACGTTACAATCGGCAATAATGGACCGAAAATCTCCTCCTGCATAATTCTACTGTCCATGTTATTTACATCCAACACCGTAGGTTCAATATAGCACTCTTCAATATTATATTTTCCGCCATACAGGATGTCCTGACCATCCATTAGATTTACGATTTTCTCTGTTCTTTCCTGATTCACAATCCGACAGTAGTCAGGTGACAATTCCGCATTATTACCATAAATTGTCTGAATTTCCTTTATCAGTTGTGCAATAAGTTTGTCCTTTACATCCTTGTGCACCAGTATGTAATCAACAGCCAGACAAGTCTGCCCTGCATTGAAAAATTTACCCCATACTATCCGCTTTGTTATCGTATTAATTCGGGCGGAATTATCAACAATCACCGGGCATTTGCCTCCAAGTTCCAGTGTAACCGGTGTAAGATTTTTAGCCGCTTTTTCCATTATCCACTTTCCGGTACTGGCTGATCCTGTAAAAAAGATGTGATTAAAAACCAGATTATCCAGCAGTAAATGACCGATCTCCCTACCGTCACCCATGACAGTTATAACATGCTCAGGCAAAAAAGCTTCACTTATGATTTGCGTTGTTATTTCCGCTGTACAGGGCGTTTCGTGTGCGGGTTTAAGTATCACACAATTGCCTGCGGCAATCGCCCCTATAAGTGGGGAAATAGCTAGATTGAATGGATAATTCCAAGGTGCGAAAATGACAACTACACCCTTTGGTTCATAAATTATTTTGGAAGAAGCTGGGTACAAAGTCAACGGTGTACTGGTCCTTCTTTCTTCCATCCAGTATTTCAGATGTCTGATAGCGAATTCAAGTTCCGCCAGCACCACTCCGATATCACCTATATATGCTTCCGTTGCAGGTTTTTTATAATCAGCATACATTGCATCGATCAAGGCTTTTTCATATTTTTTGATTGACTTTTTTAGTGAAATCAAAGCATTTCTTCGAAAAGTATAGTTACGTGTATTACCGTTATCAAAGAAGAGTCTTTGAGCTTCAAAAATTCTTTGGATTGCTGTCGTTTTCTCCTGAATCGATTTATTATTTACGTCTGTTATACTCTCCATATACCACAATTATATATTATAAAAAGTAATGCTATAATAAATTATATTAAATATAAATTCATTACATAAACAAAATCAGAAATTACATTGTTGCTTATTTTCGGTATATTGCTAATAAAATCAATGTATGATTCCTGATGTTGCATAAATATATCATCTGAATTTCTAATACAAACCAATTATAAATATATAAAACCTAAAGAACTTTAAAGTAATCAGATAAATTGATTTGAAAATAATCAGAGAATCAGAATAAATAATTTTAAGTATATTTATTATTTATGAATATCCTGAATATGAACAAAAGTAAAGTAATTAAAATAAAAAAAAACATTGGTAACGAATGTATCGACCAATGTTTTTAAAATCATAGAATCGCCAGTTAAATAGATAAATGAATGTCAAACAAACAATTTACCTTCAACATGACCAGAATCAGCGTTTAACGTGACTTGTTTTAATTAAATAATTGAAAGCGAGCACAATAAACACTGACATGATTAAACCTAAGATTAACATGACAAATAAAATTTAACTATTGCAGTGCAAATGTCTGATAAAATTATCAATTATTTTATTAAATATCGAAAAATATTAAAAATCAATATGAATAGACCGTATTATTCCGGATTCATATCCAAAATCTACAAATTCAAACTATTATCATGGTTAACCCTGATTTTATTCGGAACATCAGGATATGCCCAGCCTACCCGCATCTTAACTTCAGCAGAAATATATGCAGGAATGGAGCGTTTGAGTTTTTTAGGATCAGCGTTGTATGTAGCAGCACATCCGGACGATGAAAACACCAAATTAATCTCCTATCTGGCCAATGAGAAAAAGGCATACACAACATATCTTTCATTAACACGTGGTGATGGCGGTCAGAATCTGATTGGTCCGGAGATTTCAGAATTGCTCGGTGTAATCCGCACACAGGAACTGCTCAAAGCGAGAGCAACCGATAACGGACATCAGTTGTTTTCAAGGGCAAACGATTTTGGATATTCAAAAAATGCTGAAGAAACCATTGAAATCTGGGATACAGAAAAAGTAAAGGCTGATGTAGTATGGGCTATCCGAAAGACAAGACCGGATATCATAATCAACAGATTCGATCACCTGACATCAGGAAAAACACATGGACACCATACAGCTTCTGCAATTCTTTCTTATGATCTTTTCGAAATCGCCAACGATAAAAACGCTTATCCTGAACAATTGAAATATGTCCGTCCCTGGCAGACAAGACGGTTGTTTTTTAATACGAGCTGGTGGTTTTACGGAAGTGAGGAAAAATTCAACAAGGCTGACAAAACCAACCTTATGCCCGTTGACGTAGGTGTTTATTATCCAACTATGGGAAAATCCAACACAGAAGTAGCAGCTGAATCCAGGAGTAACCACAAGTGTCAGGGCTTTGGTTCAACTGGAACAAGAGGCAGTAGTATGGAGTACCTGCAAATTCTGAAAGGTGATATGCCTCCTTCCAAAAGTGACCTTTTTGAAGGTATCAATACCACATGGACTCGTGTGAAAGGTGGAGAAATGGTACAACCTCTGGTTGAAAAGGCAATTACAACATATAATTTTAAGAATCCTGGCGCCTCGATTCCTGTATTGATTAGCATCAGAAAGGCAATTCAAAACACAGGAGATCCATTCTGGATAAATATCAAAACAGCAGAAGTTGACAAATTGATTGCTGCTTGTGCCGGCCTGTTTACTGAGGTTGTGGCAGGAGTTCACAAAGTAACACCCGGAGATTCGCTCAAATTAACATTCGAAGCTACAAGTCAGTTGTCAGGTGATATTCTGCTAAAAAGTATTCAAGCACATGGATTTTCTATGGACAGTACTCTTTTGACCCTACTTCCTTTTAATAAGTCATTTACATGGACCAAATCTATCAAAGTACCTGGTAAAACAGATTATACGACGCCCTATTGGTTATTGAAACCCCATAATCAGGGATTGTATGAAGTAGAAGACCAGTTAAAAATAGGTCAACCGGAATCAGACAGGGCATTAAAAGTCGATTTTGTTTTCGATATTAATGGCGAGACCATCAGCTATACCAAAGATGTTGTGTATAAGTACAATAGCCCTGAAAATGGAGCTACCTACCGTCCATTGGAAATTGTACCTGCGCTCACAGTAAAAATCAAAGAGCCAGTTTATCTTTTTCCAAACGGAAAAAAAGAAGATATAAAAGTTGTAGTTCATACCTGGAAGAAAAATCAAAGTGGTAAAGTGCGGTTACCTCTTCCGTATGGTTGGAAGGCTATACCCGAATCATTCGATTTTTTGCTACATAATCCGGGTGAGAATAAAGAATTCACATTTTCAGTCATACCTCCTGTACAAGCTACAGATATATATGTTCATCCTGTTATAGAAGCTAATGACCGTATTTATAGTATGAGTATGACAGATATCCATTACGACCACATACCATATCAGACGGTATTGATGCCTTCGTCTGCCAGATTTGTAAGTTTACCGATTATATGTACTGCCCAAAAAATTGCCTATATTATGGGTGCAGGTGATGAAATCCCTAAATGCCTTTCACAAATCGGATGCAGTGTTGAAATAATTCAACCAGCTGAAATCTCTGCTGACAAACTTAAAAATTATGATGCACTTATAATGGGTGTAAGAGCATATAATACAATTGACGAACTTAAATTCAAACAAAATGAAATCTTTGATTTCGTAAAAAACGGTGGTAATGTGGTCGTACAATACAATGTTTCCAATGGCTTAGTCACTAAAGAAATTGCTCCCTACCCCATTACTTTATCCAGAGAAAGAGTTACTGTTGAAGCAGCGCCTGTTCAAATATTAAATCCTGATGCCAATGTTGTCAATCACCCAAATAAAATTTCAGAAAAAGACTTTGAAGGATGGGTACAGGAAAGAGGACTTTATTTTCCTTCAGAATGGGATACGGCTTTTACACCAATATTATCATGTAATGACCCGGGTGAAAAACCCTTAGAAGGCAGTTTGCTTATAGCTCGTTACGGCGCAGGCAATTATATATACACTGGATTATCATTTTTTAGACAATTGGTTGCCGGAGTTCCGGGAGCATACCGATTATTTGCTAACCTTATATCTATGGAACGTCATGAAAAACCATAATAAAACTATTATTTGGCATAAAGGTTATACCTGGGTGTTGGTTCTCAATACTATCTATATACTTATTTTTTGGTTGTTAATGCAAATCCGGGCTTAAAATCATGAGTGCAATAGACTGGATTATCCTGACGGGGTCATTGTTATTCATAGTTGGCTATGGAACCTGGAAAATCAAAGGCGGTTCCAATATTCAGTCTTATATGCGTGGCGATAACGAATCCAACTGGTGGGCTATCGGCCTTGGTGTCATGGCCACACAAGCAAGTGCGATTACATTTATGTCTACTCCGGGTCAGGCGTACCATGATGGAATGGGCTTCGTACAGTTTTACTTTGGGTTACCTTTAGCGATGATAATTATATCGGTGACATTCGTTCCTCTGTATCATAAATTGAAAGTATATACTGCCTATGAGTTCTTAGAAAACAGATTTGACCTTAAAACCAGAAGCCTTACTGCTCTTCTATTCCTTATTCAACGTGGTCTTGCTGCTGGTATAACGATTTATGCTCCTTCCATAATATTAGCCACTATCCTGGGATGGAATCTAAATCTGCTTAATTTCATTATAGGCTTTCTGGTAATAATATATACAGTAAGCGGTGGTGTTAAGGCTGTAAGTGCAACACAGAAGCAACAAATGTACATCATCATGGGAGGTATGTTTTTTGCATTCTTTATCATACTTCAATCCCTACCTGAATCAGTAACTTTCAGTAAGGCATTACAAATAGCCGGAGCAGGAGAAAAACTGAATATTTTGGATTTCTCATTCAATCCTGAAAGCCGATACACTTTCTGGTCAGGCATAACAGGCGGATTATTTCTGGCATTATCCTATTTTGGTACTGACCAGTCGCAGGTAGGAAGATATCTGAGTGGCAAGTCGGTTAAAGAAAGTCAAATGGGGCTGATTATGAATGGTTTATTAAAAGTGCCCATGCAATTTTTTATATTATTGGTTGGTGTAATGGTTTTTGTATTTTATCAGTTTAATAAAGCCCCGGTATTTTTTAATCAGTCTACCCTGGAGAAAGTAGAAAATTCAGCTAGTCGTAATCAGCTAAATTTATTACAAACTAAATATGATTCTATATTTACTGTCAAATCATCTCTTGCCAGTCAAATTGTCTATAATCATACAGAACAAACCATTTCTTCTTATCAGCATATTCTTGCTGAAGAAAATAACCTGAAGAGTAAAATCAAAGAATTGATATCTAATGCTTTACCAGGCGAAGAAACCAATGACAAGGATTATGTTTTTATTTCATTTATACTCAACCACTTACCTAAAGGACTAATAGGCTTGCTTTTAGCAGTAATTTTCAGCGCTGCAATGTCATCTACTTCATCAGAATTAAGTGCATTGGCTACAACAACTACAATTGATATCTATAAACGCAGCATCCAAAAAGATGAATCAGAATCGCGCTATGTATTCATGACAAAGGTATTTACTGTAGTCTGGGGTCTTTTTGCTATCGCTTTTGCATCGTTTGGTACCTTATTTGAAAATCTGATACAATTCGTAAATATCATAGGTTCGATTTTCTACGGAACTATACTAGGAATTTTCTTAGTTGCTTTTTATTTTAAAAAAATTGGTGGAAATGCAGTATTTAAAGCAGCTATCTTGTCAGAAATCATTGTAATATGTATATTTCATTCCGACTCTGTAGGTTATCTGTGGCTGAATGCCATAGGATGTCTGAATACCATTATCCTGAGTTGGATGTTCCAGTTTTTCAATAACAGATCATCACTGCAAAAAATATGAATCTTCCATTATCATTTATATCTGAATTGAAAAACAAAATCGGAAATGAAGATTTTGATGCTTATATGGATAGTTTTAATACAGATCCTGTTGTGTCGGTGCGGTTCAATCCGCATAAGATGACGAAGCCTGAAGGCCTTTCATCTGTACCATGGTGCAGATTAGGTTATTACCTGAATGAAAGACCTGTTTTTACCCTGGACCCTTCTTTTCATAGTGGTGCTTATTATGTTCAGGAAGCTTCATCCATGTTTTTATGGCATATTCTGGACAATATATCTCCTGATTCCAGAGACTTGAAAATTCTTGACTTAAGTGCTGCTCCAGGTGGTAAAAGTACTTTAATAGCCACCTGGTTAAATAACAATGGTGTATTGTGTGCTAACGATCCTATCAAAAACAGAGCTTATACTTTAAAATACAATCTATTAAAGGAAGGCTTTACTAACATTATCGTAACCAACAATGACCCAAAAGATTACGGAGAACTAAAAGGTTGTTATGATATCATACTAGTCGACGCTCCATGTTCAGGCGAAGGTATGTTTCGTAAAGATCCGGATGCTATAGGCGAATGGTCACCAGACCATGTTCAGCATTGCTCTTTACGGCAAAGAAGGATACTTACTGATGTTTTACCGGCACTTAAAGAAGGTGGATACCTTATTTATTCAACATGTACTTTTAACGCAACCGAGAATATGAATAATGTTGGTTGGTTGACCGATACATTTCCACTTACTTCAGTAAACATACCTGTTAATTCAAATTGGGGTATCATAACTGAAGAATATAAGAATGCAATAGGATATCAGTTTTATCCTCATAGGGTTAGAGGGGAAGGTTTTTTTAGCTCTGTTCTACAAAAGAAGCGTTTATTGGAAAAACAACCAAAACTTAAATCTGACAAAACAAAATTATCTTTAACATCCAGAAATGTATCCGATTCACTTAAACCATGGATAAAAATGGAAAATGAGTCACTTTTTTCAGATAGGAATAATATGATTCATGTTTTCTCGTCTGCATACGAAGAATGGATGTATACCATCAGTTATTATCTGAAAATTATTTATTGTGGTACACATGCGGGAACTTTCAATAGAAACATTTTTATTCCTGACCACAGTCTGGCTCTATCCTTATTTGCATCTCCATCTATAACAAAATTCGAGCTCAGTAAAAATGATGCTTTGCTTTATCTTAAAAAGGAATTAACGCAAATCAACACGTCTGAAACAGGATGGATTTTAAGTACATATAATGGTATAGGAATCGGATGGCTTAAAAACATTGGACACCGTATCAACAACTATCTTCCATCTGAATATCGTATTATAATGGATCTTCCTAAAGTTTAGTACATGATCTTTCAAGATAAAAATCCTTTTTATAAGAATTATGTGCTTATACCCGATAGTTTACCCTTTTAAAATCTATCTATAATAAAACATATATTCCATAATTCACGTTTAAATGTTAGTGAAATTCAATTAAAATGCAGCTTCCGGAACTAACAAAATTATACTATTCTATCGGTGAAGTGGCTGATATGTTTGGAATCGCACCGACTGTCCTTCGCTACTGGGAGAGCGAATTCAGTCATCTACGCCCTGCAAAAAACAGTAAGGGTGACCGAAAATATACAGTGAAAGACATTCAAAAAATTGAAGAAGTCTTCCATCTTATTAAGGAGAAAGGGTTTAAAATAGAAGGTGCCAGAAAGGAACTTGATCGTATCAAAACTATGCAAAAAGACACCAACCAAATACTCATTCGTTTACAGATGCTCCGTAAAAAAGTTGTTGATCTGAGAAATGAAGTGGAATAAATCTACCTCAATCTAATCCTTCAAATATCAAATACAAGTAAAGTACTTTCCCTTTGTCCTGCTTTATATTCAATTCTACTTATCTGATTGCAATTTATACACTTTTTACACACAAACCACGCCAATATTCAGATAAAATTTCCTAATTTTTTCATTAATCCCGATATCTATCGGGAAGCTTAATATAGCGATAGCTAAACCTGTGTTTTTTGCCTTAATTTCTTAAATTTTAATTACTGAATATTATGGTCAATTTTATAAATATAACTCATATTATTTAATCTCGTGTTATTTTAATTTTGCATAAATATTAAAAAAGGCACACGCTGAATTATCAACGTGTGCCTTAGCTTTATGCGTTCGTTGAACGCTCAGAGAATTATCTCCGATTACTCAACGATAATCATCTTCTTGGTAGCTGTGAAATCACCGCTCTCTAACGTGTAGTACATCACACCACTTACACCTAACTGATCTTTTGTGAATACTTCACTGTTCAATCCTTTAACTGCACTGATGCTTCTGGTTACTACCAACTTACCTGTCATGTCATATACACTCAACGTAGCTGCTCCTGCCTCCGGCATCATGAAGCTTACCGTTGTCTGTCCCTTGAATGGGTTAGGTTCGTTCTGGTACAATTCGATACTTGCTACAGGTGCTGTTCTTACTTCTAAGTTGATTGCTCCTACTTTCAAG
>JADZFD010000083.1 GCA_020850225.1 Saprospiraceae bacterium
GCAGCTGGTATCGCAACGGATAGACAACTCCATCACTGACGGATACGGTGAGTGTGTGATTACCCGGATTGGGATAGACAGATATCATTGTATCCTTATCCGGTACATCTTTTGTGTCGACAGTCCCCCTGCATGGCGATAAAAATAAATCTTGGAGATGGGGATAAAAGACAAGTGCAAATATAGAATCTATCTTACCATCGGATTCTATATCAATTATATAATCAACAAATCCATTATTGTTGGTATGGAAGTTGTTAATTGTAAAACTTGAATGTTCCGCAAGACAAACATAAGGTGGATCTTGTACAAACTCAGGATCTCTATACCAGTATATAAACATAGATGGCAAGAAATGTGGTGTTATATAGTTACCTTTATTGCAAAAATCCTGATGTCGTAGACTGTCCCAGCTTATTTTCAACGGATAATGTTTGATTTTTACAAACATTTTTAAGTTCTCTCTGACATCTAAACAATGAAATAAAGGATTCAGACCTCCCTCGGTATGTCCAATGATTTTCTTTGACAGCACTTTAGGAGAAGCCAGATAGTGTGCAGGTTCATTGTGGCTTGCACGGACTTCAAATACCGAATCCCATGGCTGGTTTTTGATATTGACTTCCCCAAATTCAGGATTATACACACTACTGGCATATTCATCAAAACCAAGTATTACACTGTCTTTATTGCCAACAGCATCTTCCAGGTAAAATTTTGTTTCCCACAATGCTGTCTTTTGTGCATTAATAATCAGAGGAAACAGAAATAATATCATAATAATTCTCATATCTAATTTTTTAAAACGTTTTCTATAATCAATTCACCGTCGAATTCGAAAATTAAGGCATTAATCCCTGTTTGCCACAGAGTGATATCCAGTATGAGTTCATTATTACTGCTTATGGTTTCATTGGTAGTGCTTAAAAGTCCATAACCCGTGCTGTTATTCATACTCATACCATACACTTTTAACTGACCATTCGTTTTGGTGGTATATCTTACTGTCGTATTGTTTGATGTAGGATTTGGGCTAATACTTTCTATTACCAATGTTTTGATCGTATCCGGAACCGGTTCATAAATTATTTTTGTACATAACGTTGGTAAAATAAATTTCATCTCACTTGTGTCTTCATTTCCACATTCATTAAATACTTTTAGCTTCAAAGTATATTCAACACCTGACTGAAACCCATATGGCCAGTATGGCTGACCCCACTTGTCATATCGGGGAGTAATACAAAACTTACCTGCTTCATTGTTTATTTCACCTGTCGCTATCAGTTTACTCCCATTTGAGTCAAGGATATCCATTTCATATCCACTATCATTATAGCTGGCATTTAAATAAAAACAACTGTTACATATTGAATTATTAGCTGGTTGCGGTATCAGCCCTATATATGCGCTTGGTGGAGGACATCCTCCAACCTGGATAAAATTACATTTAAACTCAGCTAAATTTGTCAACATTCTTGTTATTTGACATGGCGTCAGGGCAGCAAAATTAGGGTTTGCAGCCCATGTACAGTATGCCATCAGATTGTTGTTCTGCAAAGATGCATTACAGCATGGATGAGTAGTACAAAAATTAGCTAAATCACATGCATCCATATCGTTATATATGGCGTTGGCATCCCAGCAGTTTACATCTGTTGCGTCTACAACCCCATCACAATCATTATCCCATGTCCACTTGTATTTCCAGGTATCATCACATTTATCATCTTCGAAAGAGTGAAAAAGATTTAGTGCGTGCCCAATCTCGTGATTAAAAACAGCTGCTGCAAAGTCACCTGACACAAATTCTGTTACAAAATAATTTGAATTATACCAGCTATATCCATTAGCAGTACCAGGTACATTACCTACAAAAATATTAATTTCACTTCCTGAATTTTCGAACAAATTCATCACCTTACCGATATTACTGATAGTTTGACTTGCGCTGTTGCAATGTATTCTTGTTCCTTTCAATACATATCTGAAAGGTATGCATTGCGCAGAGGTTGATGTAGCACCATGTTCCACAGTATTCCACTGGTGATTCATACCAAGAGGATTATCACTCATTGTTTGAAAAAAGATGTTTGCGTTATCAATCATTTGTTCTGCTATTTCAAAAGCATTGGATGGATTTAAATCAGCTGTTTCGCCTGGTGCCGTTGCAATATTACCCTCACAATTATCATCCAGAAAAAAATGAACATTTACATTTATAAATACAGTAATGCAATTTTCCTGAACGTAATCAATGTCAAAACAATGGTTGGTTGCAGAGGTTGGGTAATCAGGTAAAGGAAAAACAGGTTGTATTACATCTTCTTCCTGAGATATCATTTCAGAGATATTTTGTTGTGCTTGAATTGAATTCACAGCATAAAGTAAGATAAAAATAGACAGAATTAAATTTACCCCCCCCCATTTTTTTAAAACACAAAATTTGGTTGCTCATAATAATTTATTTTAAAGACATTAAAAAAAATACGGTAATCTTTATGAATATACTACATAATAGTGTGCTATAATTCTATACACAATGTATATGCAAGTATGATTCACAAACAAATATAGTGCATTAAAATCAAACTGTCAAACAATTTCTCAGCATTAACATATTGGGTTCTGTCATGATTTAGACATAATTTAAATATTGATATTGAACTAATACGAATATTATTCTATAATATATCAAAATATAATATTAAATAGTAATTGTCATGGTTCTGCCGTCGTCTTTCAAGTTAAAGTTTTGGAAATCATGTTTTAAGATTAATATATTCAAGGGGTGTTTCAACATGTACTCCCCAGTTAACATCGCATTGAAAATAAGGTAATAAGGTTTTTTACTTGTTATGGATATTCAGCTACTAAGGTAATAAGGTTTTTATTCGTGTGATGATTACGAAATTACTTAGGTAATAAGGTTTTTTATCCGTATGATGATTATGAAACTACTAAGGTAATAAGGTTTTTATTCGTATGATGATTATGAAACTACTAAGGTAATAAGGTTTTTTATCCGTATGATGATTATGAAACTACTAAGGTAATAAGGTTTTTATTCGTATGATGATTATGAAACTACTAAGGTAATAAGGTTTTTTTACGTGTTATGGTTTTTAGGCTACTGCTACACTATATAATTAAAATGAATAAACTAACAAGGAATCACTCCTTCCGCACAAAAATACACATTATCCCTAACGATAGTAATCACAAAGTGGGTTGCATTGCTATTTAAACACAAATCACCGGTTTCTCCATTTAACCCAAGCATATTACTAAAATACCCATTCTGCTGATTGGCTAATATTACGTTGTTGCTAATAGCTAAAAGATGGTATGGATCTCCATTAAACCCATCACCAAAAATCAGATTTATACAACATGCTCCATCTTGATTAGTAAAGGCGTATACTTTGATTGGATCTATGTATGTAAAAATCAATCCATCTTCACAATCCTTTGATACGACTTTTGCTTGCCTGCACTCAGTTCTATTATATACAAACCCGAAGGCAAATGGCTGATGTCAAGCTGACCGGATGCATTATGAAATGTCCCGACTACACCACCCTGCACATCGAAAATACGGATATCCACTGA
>JADZFD010000084.1 GCA_020850225.1 Saprospiraceae bacterium
GAAAAAAGGCTACTTAAACACCAGACAGCCTTTTATCATAATAGCTTTTCTAAAATTACTAATGACTGGAATGTCTTTTTTTCCATTTCATGTGAGTGTGCTTCGCAAGCTTTGGCAATCGAAAAGCGTAGGTAGTACAAATTCTTTCAAAAGTAACAGGCTAACATACTTTCATTTTGTTAAAATACACTTAAAATAAAGTACTTTAACAACAATACACCATTCTACCCTATTTTCATATCCAATATTACTATACATTTATTACATGAGATATATTTCCTTGCTTCTGTTGATACTGGCATCAGGTATAAATGGCTTTAGCCAGACCAGTATCCGAACCTACAATATTTCCGGAATTGTTACTGACGGAACTACCAAAGAACCGCTTGAATTCGTGGCTGTATCAGCCTATAATGCTGTTGACAGTACTTTAATCGGTGGAAATATTACCGATGAAAAAGGATATTTCAAAATAGAAGTTCAACCTGGAAGCCTGTATCTGATTATTGAGTTTATTTCATTTCAACCCAAAAAATTAAGCAATATCCTAATTACAACATCGCATCCCAATCATGACACGGGCATCATTGAACTGACGACCAGTTCAACTGCATTACAAGCTGTCGAAATATCGGGTAAAAAGAGTGAATCCAGTTTTGTGCTTGACAAACGGGTATTTAATGTAGGACAGGATTTGTCCAATCGTGGTGGTACAGCAGTCGATGTACTGGATAATGTTCCTTCTGTTACCGTAGATGTCGACGGAAATGTAAGTCTTCGAGGAAATGGCAACGTTAAAATCCTGATTGATGGTAAACCCAGCGGGATGAATACTGCTAACGGCAATAATATCCTGAAATCACTACAAGCGAGTATGATAGAAAGAATAGAAGTTATTACCAACCCATCTGCCAGATACGAAGCCGAAAGTATGTCAGGAATTATTAATATCATCCTAAAGAAAAATACAAAAGCAGGTATCAATGGCAACTTTGAAGTATCCGCCGGATGGCCTGAAAATTATGGTGCCGGCGCCAATGTCAATTACCGGAAAGGACATACCAACTTTTTTCTGAACTATGGAATCAACTTTGGTAACAGTCCTGCTGATGGTTTCAATTATTTGGAATTATACAGAAATGATACTACAATCGCTACTTATACGTTGAGAAATGTCTTGAGAGATCAACTATCCAATAATTTTCGGGCAGGTATGGACTACTCTATAACTGAAAACCAAACAATTACCGGGGCATTTTCGTACCGAACTTCCAGGAGCAACAATACGACTACAGTGGATTATTATGACCATATATTTTTACCCGGCCAAAATACCGGGATAAGCAATATACCAAGAGATTCCTATATACAAAGACTTGAAAAGGAAATAGAAAAAAGCCCCTCATTGGAGTACTCTCTGAATTATACTAAAAAATACAAGGATGAAGGACATGAACTGAATGCATCTGTACAATACAGCAGTTATCAGGAAGTTGAAAATTCGGATTATCATCAGGGTGATTACTTCGAAGGTAATTTTGTTGGTAACAATCAACTGCAAAGAGCTGAAAATGAAGAAAAGGAGAAAGAAACTATTTTGACACTGGATTATATTCATCCTTTCAGCAAAAACAGTAAATTTGAAACCGGATTGCGTACACAGTTGAGAAACATCATCAATGATTATCTTGTTGAAGATTTTATTAATGATGCATGGGAAAAACTCCCTGATTTTTCCAATAAGTTCAGATACAATGAGAATGTGTTTGCTGCTTACGCAATCTACGGATCGAAAATCGGTAATTTCTCCTATCAGGCTGGTTTGAGAGCAGAGTATACCGATTTTGAAACAGAACTCATTGAGAGTAATCTTAAAACACCGCGTGAATATCTGCAACTATTCCCAAGTGGTCATATAAATTATGAATTTGAAGGTCAAAATCAAGTACAATTCAGTTATTCCAGACGTATTCAGCGACCCTATTTCTGGACGCTGATACCTTTCTATACGTTTTCTGACAACCGTAATATTTCAACAGGAAATCCGAATCTTAATCCTGAATATACTGACAGTTATGAGTTGGGGCACATAAAATACTGGACTAACGGTAGTATCGGAACTAATATATACTGGAAACACACAACCGATGTAATACAGCGACTAACACAGTTCAACTCTGATGGCACATCCCTGAATATGCCCATTAATATCGCTACAGGAGATAATACCGGGCTGGAATTTCTGTTCTCCTATAATCCACTGAAGTGGTTGAGATTGGACGGTAATGCCAATGTATTCAGAGCAAGACTTGTCGGTACATTTATGGAACAGGATTTAAGTACAGATAATTACAGCTGGTTTGGAAGATTAGGAAGTAAATTCTCATTCTGGAAAAATGCCGAATTCCAACTCAGACTAAATTACCGGGCACCTATAGATATACCTCAGGGAAGACAAAAAGAAATGTATCTTGTAGACGTTGCTTTCAGTAAGGATTTCCTGCAAAATAACGCTACCTTCACCTTGTCTGCACGCGACTTACTTAATACACGAAGAAGAAATGTAGAACTGATTGCCGATGATTATTATCAACTAGTGAGCATGCAGTGGCGCAGAGCTCCAATTATGGCAACAATCAACTACAGACTGAATATGTCCAAGGATAAAAAGCGGTCCGGCCGGAATGAAGGCGGTGATTTCGAAGGAAGGGATATGTAATTTTTCTCATCCTGCATTATAAACCACAATGCCATTTATAAAACCTGCAAGAAATCTAAGCTGTTAAAATCTGATATCAGGTATAACAACCAATATCACAATTACATATTAAACCTTCTTCTTCGGTTTATTCTGTAATTGTTTGTTTTGCATTTTGTTACGGTTCAGATTCTTATTCATACCGCTGTTGTTATTCTTCCTGTTTTTACCCATTTTAAATGTATTGATGTTATTATTGGGCAGATTACTTTTGGTAATAACGGTAATCGTATGATCATCTTGTACGGATAGCTGGTTTTTGGACAATACAGAAAGATCGGATATGATGATATCATCACTTACAAAATGTTCTTTATTCCACGTTCTGTAAGATAACTTCATGTAGGAAAGTATCGTTTCGACATAACCCTGTTTGATAGGACCATCCTCCATTTTTAGTGCCTTATCTATCATTACGCGTATATTGTGACCATAATGCCTCCAGTTAAACTGATGTTGTGGATAAGGCACCCTTGCAGGCTTACTGTTAATACTATCCTGTGAAATATCTACATCTTCAGGTATATCGACATCCAGGTCATAATCTGCCATTCTTAAAACATGTCTCCACACCTTTTGTCTGTATTCCTGCAGATTTCTTGTCTGAGGATTCAGTTGATTGATCAAAGCGATGATTTCTTCGACAACATTTTGTCTTTCATCCCTGGATTCGATGGTTTTTGCGTAACGTATGAGATTCTGGATAGATCGTCCGTATTCCAAAAATACTATTTTATTACGTGTAGAGTTATATTCTAAACTTAATGGCTTCATATAATATTGAAAAAATATTCTAAATTAATTATTCTACTGTTACCGATTTGGCCAAATTCCTTGGCTGATCTACATTACATCCTCGCATGACTGCAATATGATAAGCTAAAAGCTGTAGCGGTATAACGGATAAAAGAGGTGTCAAAGGTTCCTCGGTTTCGGGAATTTCGATGCTGTAATCCGACATTTCCCTGATTTTGGTATCTCCTTCTGTTACGATAGAGATTACTGTACCTTTACGTGCCTTAACTTCCTGGATATTGCTGGCTACCTTGTCATAGGCTGACTTATTTGTAGCTATAACAATAACCGGCATTTTATCGTCTATAAGTGCTATCGGCCCGTGTTTCATTTCTGCAGCCGGGTATCCTTCTGCATGAATATAGGAAATCTCCTTGAGCTTGAGTGCACCTTCCAGAGCTACAGGGAAATTGTAACCTCTTCCAAGATAAAGGGCATTGTTATAATCCTTAATCTCTCCTGCTATATATTTGACTTTCTGGTCCTGTTCGAGTACTTTCTGTACACGAGCAGGTATGTCTTCCATAGCATAGAGCAGTTGTCTGTACGTATTTTCAGGAATTTGACCACGTTTATATCCCAGATTCAAAGCCATTAGTGTCAACACTGTCAATTGACTTGTGAATGCCTTAGTGGATGCAACTCCTATCTCCGGTCCGGCATGTGTATAAGAGCCGCAGTGTGTATTACGTGCTATTGAAGATCCTACCACATTAACTATACCGTACACGAGTGCTCCTTTTTCTTTTGCCAGTTCGAGAGCTGCAAGTGTATCCGCTGTCTCTCCGGACTGGGAAATAACTATGACTACATCATCCTGATTGATAATAGGATTCCTGTACCTGAACTCTGATGCATATTCGACTTCTACCGGAATTCCAGCCAGTTCTTCAAACAGATATTCAGCCACCAGGGCAGAATGCCAGGAAGTACCGCAGGCTGCCATGATGATTCTTTTGGCATTCATGATGCGGTTCATGTACTGTTGCATACCGCCGACAATAACCCATCCATCTTCAGCATTGATACGTCCACGCATACTTTCGTGTATAGTAACAGGCTGCTGGTAGATCTCTTTCAGCATAAAATGTTCATAACCTTCCTTTTCGAGTTCTTCGAGTTTTAGATCCAGTTCCTGAACAGCCGGATGTTGTACTTCGTTGTACAAATTTATAATCTCATATTCTCCGTTTTTGGAAACGGTTACGATTTCTTCGTCCTTGAGATAAATAGCTTTGTTAGTGTATTTAATGATGGGAGATGCATCTGAAGCTAAGAAAAATTCATCATCTCCTATCCCCAATACAAGCGGACTTGATTTTCTGGCTCCTACAAGAATATCCGGATTTTCCCTGTCTATTACTACGATAGCATAGGCACCTACAGCCTTTTCCAGTGCTCTGCGTACAGCCTGGTCCAACCTCAAATTTTCTTTATTTTGATATTCTTCTATCAGATGGACTAATACTTCCGTATCTGTTTCACTTGTAAATGTATGACCAATTTTTTCAAGTGCTTTCTTTAATGTCGAATAGTTTTCTATTATACCATTATGTATCAGTGATAGACGACCGTTACCGGATACATGCGGATGCGCATTGATATCGTCGGGTTTGCCGTGTGTTGCCCATCGCGTATGTCCGATACCGACAGTTCCCTCCAGATTAGTAGATATAGCGGCTGCCTCCAGTTCAGAAACTTTTCCCTTTTTCTTTACAGTTTTAATTTCATGATTGAGTATTGAAACTCCAGCACTGTCGTAGCCTCTGTATTCGAGCCTTTTGAGACCTTCCAAAATGATAGGATATGATTGTTGTTTTCCAATATATGCTACAATTCCACACATAACATTCTACGTTTTAAGTTAATTTTTAGTATAATAGACATTTAGCCTGATTGGATTCTGACTATGTTTGGCACCATAAAAAGCAACCCTGCCAGGATTCTCTGCTTCAAACAGTACAGAAACGTACAGCGTTGATGAAAAATCAGGGTTTCTGAATACTTTTTTCAAGTGATTGGTTATATTCATAGTATATTTGTATCCGGCACCATTCTTAACCAGAACACCTCCAAAAGGTGGTACAAAACTGACACCTGCTGATAATGGAATGGCAATATCATCTATAACTTCATATACCCCTTTATTGTTTTTGGTACTTAATACTATTTGAGGAGGATTTTTGAACATATCTCCTACATTGGGGATATCGGCTATATTAATTTCAAGTTCTGCCTTATTGATAAGCAGATTCTTGATTTTATCCAAATCATTAAATTTAATCTCAGTCTTTACACCTCCCAATCCCTGTGTAAATGCAAGCGAATCTCCGATAAGGGGCTGATTGATAAAATTACTGACCGTACTCCCTGCATAGTCCAGATCATACCTGTTTATGACAGCATTGTCGATTTGAAAGTCATATGACTTCTTTATCGTATCCGATATGGTATAATACATGATAAGTTTATTATACGGGATCGTCGGCCCTAATGATGCTGATGACAAGTCAAATCCATACAGAAATGGATTGCCGGTCACAGATCGGGAAGTTATATAAATTCCTTTAACAAAGTTTCTGAATATTGAATCAACAACGAGGTCCTTGTTAGTGAAAATTGATTTACCAAATGCATCATCCAGTTTTAGCCTGAACTGGGAAGCTTGTTTTACTGATTTTCCAGTAGCATGCTCAATTATTGATATAGAATCTTTGGGGCTGATATTCATGGTCTTATCATAAATGGGTACCGGTATATAATTCAGTTTAGTATCTGAATAAAAACTATCCTTACTGCTATATACCTCGTCCAACTGATAAACTTTTACAGATTGTATATCCGAACTTTTCCCATAAGTAGCTAATGTATCATATCTGAGCACAAGAACCAGCGAGTCAAATCTGGCATTTGAATCCAGTGCAAATGAAGGAATAGATGCGGTATTAAAACCAAATTTCATATAGATATCAGCAAAAGTCTTACCGTACACGTTATCATTGGCTTCACCCAACCTATAGGTTTTGCTGCCGGAGGTTCGGGTAAGGACTTTTGTACCCGGTATGGTTTGGGATGATATACTGAAATCCCTGATAACTTCAAGATTGATTTTTTCATCTTCAAGTAAGTCGCCACCAACCAATATAGGGTCCTGACATCCACTAATAACAATACTACTTAAAATCAGAATAGTACAGACTTTAATAAAAGGTATTACACTCAATCTCATTATGTTAATGATTTATATTTTCCTGAAGTAACGATCGGTAAAACTCAATGGATGCCTGTGCGGCTTCATCAGTCCCTACGCCACTCAACAGCGTTGGCACAGAGAATCTATCGCCATAGTTTTTAACAAGCTCATCCATCGATTCATTTCCTGATATGATACCATCTGAGTAATGGACACATCCAAAATCCAGATCGATACCATCATCCTGTTTGAAAAATTCCAATTCTTCTGACTCAAGGTCATTAATGGCAGCTATTTCTGTAAATTTATTATCAAATGTTCCACCCAATTCATTGGCGTAAATGGAATAAATGATTTTAGCATCATTGAATACCGGATCATTTTTATATGCCTTTTTCATATAAAACGGTATCAGACTTGTCATTTGTCCGTGTAGGTGAACTATATCCGGCGACCATCCAAATTTTTTAACTGTTTCAAGTACGCCCTTACAGAAAAATACCAATCGCTCCTGATTGTCCTCAAAAGGAGTCTCTTCTTCATCCCTGAATACCGCCTTACGTTTGAAAAATTCGTCATTATCCAGAAAATACACCTGCAGCCTTGCTCCAGGCAAAGAAGCGACCTTGATAATTAGCGGATAATCTTCATCATCCACAATTATATTCATACCGGATAGTCTCACCACCTCATGCAGCCTGTGTCTTCTCTCATTTATAATTCCAAACTTGGGCATCAGGATTCTGAATTCGAATTCATCATTATTTGCATAGTGTGTGATTCTTCTTGTCAATTCAGAAATAACTGATATATCTGTGTATGGGTCTAATTCCTGTGTAACGAAAAGAACTTTCTTTTTACTCATTATTTTCAATATAAAATTTCAAAAGCAGATTCGCTTTAAAATGGGTGCAAAGATAATACAAATTTTATTATAAATTCAAAATATTAACACCTAATTATTAAAACCTGTTGATACTCAAAAAAATACATACCGTATATGAATTATAATTTTAAATCGAAATTATAATTTTCAGTCATCACAAAAGATGTGGTAAGACAGATAATCAAATTATTATTTTAGCTTTGACTTTTTTAAAACACAAGAGTATATGACAGCATTTAAATCACCACCAGTATTTACGGATGATTTTATAGTTTTTGGTATCATAATGGTATTGCTCTCTTTAATATTTTATACATCTTCGCTAACCAGTAAGTTTTGGCAAAAATTCTACACCTGGCTACCAGCCTTACTAATGTGTTATTTACTGCCTTCCATACTGACATCATTGAATATCATCAGCCCGGAATGGCATCTGACAGATGAATCCGGCAAATTCATCATGGATCCGGATGGCAATCCTATTGTTGAAAAACTGGGTATTTACAGGATGGCATCACAGGTATTGCTGCCTGCGGCACTAATCCTCCTTACCATAAGCATTGATTTGAGTGCCTTGTTCAAAATCGGCAGGAAGGCGATCATCATGTTCCTGGCAGGTACCGTTGGTGTTATATTAGGAGGCCCGATAGCTGTTTTTATAGTATCCTTATTTTCACCTGAAACAGTAGGTGGAGAAGGTTACGATGCAATGTGGCGCGGTCTGTCAACTCTTGCAGGTAGCTGGATTGGCGGAGGTGTGAACCAAACAGCTATGCTTGAAATTTTCAAATTCAATCAGGAAAAATACGGCGGAATTATATTAATTGACATTATAATAGCCAATATTTGGATGGCTATTTTATTGTATGGTGTAAACAAACAGAAAAAAATCGATAAGTTTCTCAATGCTGACAATTCCTCAGTAGAAGATGTAAAAGAAAAAATATCCCGATTTACACAATCCATCACAAGAGTAGCAACATTGAATGATTATATTATCTTACTTGGAGTTATATTTGGCGCAGTTGGTTTTTCACATTGGCTGGGGAATATTATTCCTGATATAATATCCATTTACAGTGGAGATGCTTTTAAAGAATCCGGTTTTCTAAGTACTTTTGGTGATCCCTTTTTCTGGATGATTACTTTCGCCACGGTATTTGGCATCCTGCTTTCATTTACCGGTTTCAAAAAATATGAAGGTATAGGTGCCAGCAAAATTGGAACTTTGTTTATTTACATCCTGGTTGCTGCCATAGGTATGAAAATGGATATCTCTTCGGTGTTAAAATATCCGGGGCTGATAGCTGTGGGTATTATCTGGATGACGGTTCATATAGGTGTCATGTTATTAGTAGCATATATAATAAGAGCACCTTATTTTTTTATAGCTGTAGGAAGTATGGCCAATATCGGTGGGGCAGCTTCTGCGCCTATAGTTGCTTCAGCATTTCATACTTCATTGGCGAGCATCGGGGTTTTATTGGCGATTCTGGGTTATATTATCGGAACATACGGAGCGATTTTATGCGCTTTGCTGATGCAGCACATCACAGGATAATGGCAGATTAACAATCATTCATAATGTCAATCTGCCATTTGCCTTGTATTGATTCCGAGCAAATAATTATATTTTGTAACTCAAGCCTATAGTATAATAATTCTGCATCTTTTTGATCTCCTGCTCACTGTATCTTAATCCAACTTCCACACCAACTCCTATACCATTCCAGATATTGAAACCAAACCAGTTGGTCCATGTACCATTGTGCAAGGAAGGATCATTGTTTTTGTAGGATAAAAATCCTGTAAGGTTGGTACGCCAGTTGAGGCCATTCACAATATGAGTTGTATAATCACCTACTATTTTACATCCTAAAGAAGATTTGAATTCATTACTTTCTTTAGCAAAGATAAAGTTGTAGTTTAAAGGATGGAATACAAAGACCATATTATTAATAGGTGTATAAGTAAAACCAAGCCCCATATCGAGATATCCCGGATTGTTAAAATTCTTGATAACTGATGTTCTGTATTCTCCCAATGCCGATGCTGCCAGTTTGGAGGAAATTTTATATCCAAACAATGAATTAATATTCAGGACGTCAGCCACTGGTTCAAATTTCGGATCTTCGTTTTCTGTTCCCAAACGAAGCTTCTGCCAACCCAGATTGAGACCAGCCGCATTTCTCCAAAAATATTTATTATCCAGTCTGTTGATAAATCCGGTAAATGTGCCTGAAACAGAACTGGCTTTGGAGTTACGCAGATCACCTGCAGCAAACCAGTCGCCTCTTCCCAGAAAATTTGCTCCCAATATTCCGCTGGCGCCTTTATACCACCCCGGAAATTCAGCAATTTTCTTATTCAACCCGTCAATTTCAGCTTTCAAAGCATTTGCTTCCTTCGATATTGGTGCTGCCTTCGCCTCTAAAGCGGCTTTTTTCGCCTTCAGATCCTCCAGATTTTCCTGTGCGACTACACTATAACTTCCAATAAATAAAAAAATAATGAGCGTAACTAAATTCTTCATAAACGTTTGTTTAAAAATGTTAAAAAATTATTTGCGATATATTTCAATATTATCTAACAGTACTTTGTTCAAAGGAATGATAATTTCTTTTTCATCCGTTCTTAATGTCACCGAAGATTTATCTACTTCCTTAATTATTCCTTCCACTCCGTTCAACCTTACCTTATCACCTACCTTCAACTTATCTTTCGTATAATAGGATGCTAAAAAACTGGCTACTAAATCCTTGGAAGCAAAACCATAGCCGATAGAAAAAGCCAATACGACACCTGCAATGATTATAGATATATTCTGAGCAAAGAATGTCGTATTTATCTGTGCCTGAGCAAGTGCTACTATTATTACATTAATCAGTATAAAATAGAAAAGAAGGGAACCAATAATATTGGCAGAAGGCATCCCCAGTGATTTACATGCTGAAGTGACCACATTTTGTAATGAAACAGCGAGAAGTAATCCACCTGTCAACATTATAAAAGCTGCTATCAGATTGGGTATCCACTTGATGATATCCTGAATGAGTTCGGCAAGTACCGGCATATCCAGCACTCCTACTGCAGTCATTATAAATACCAGCAAAATCAGGTACTTAACCGTTTTACCGGCTATTTTTTCAATACGAATACGGATGTTATTCTTATATATGAAGTCAATCTGATTGAGTTTATCCGTATATCTTTCCAGATTGAACCTGTTTAATGTTTTCTCAACCAATTTACTGCTTAGACCGGATATTACAATTCCTGTAATAAGAATAATAAAAGCAAGAATCAATTTAGGTACTGCAGAAAAAAAGCCCATCAGCATATCTGAAAGTGCCTGTTGTATATCCTGACTAAATATCAATGGTATCATAATTCATGAATTTTATCCGATGACAGATCATCAGGTGTATTTTTAGAGTCATATTTTTTATCAAAGGAAGTCAGGATTTCAGGAACAACAGGGACATATAATTCTATAATATTGCCAACCAACTCGAATAAATTGAGATTGGACCGAACATTTTGTTGTGTTGTTATTTTACTGCTTTCTGTTCTTTGGTTGATCAGATAACTTTCCAGTTCTTTAAAACTATTTTTTTTCATGTATGGGAAATGCTGTTTTTATTAATTACTCCTGAGTTAGTCTATGCTACAACACCGTAATTTTGACTATAAAATTTAAGAAACCTTTCCTTGGCTCTCAGTATTTTCATTTTAATTGCGCTTTCTGACTTACTGAAAATCTCGCAAATCTCTTTAATTGAAAGTTCATCCTGATATTTCATCAATAGAATCCTTCTGTCTTCAGCATTTAAAAGATCCAGTACTTCACGAAGCCTGAAAATATTCATCTCCAGAATCTCATGATCGGTACTTCCTTCATCCGTTATATCAGCATCCGATTTTTCGTCCAGCAACACAACCGGATCTTTTGCCTCTTTTCTTATTTCATCTATACAGTAATTATAGGTAATCGAATAAAGCCATGTTGAAAATTTCGACTTTCCGGAAAACCTGGATAAATTCAGCAATACTTTAATAAAAATTTCCTGAGTAGCGTCTTCTGCTTTGACTTCACTTTTGAGCATTGTTACACATTTTGCATATATTTTATCCGTATATCGCTCATATAACAGATTAAAATAATGGATATTCATGGTCAATAAATATTGTTCAACAACTTCTTCATCACCCATCATCTTTTTGGATGAGTGTGTTACTATAGGATTAAGTAAGTTGACAATCAATATTCAGTTGATTTAACAGGTTTTATAGGGAATGCTCCAATTTAGACTAATAGTTTAAACATAAGTAACACAAAAATATGGATTATTTTTATCAATTCCGGATAAAAAGGTATAATTTTATTGATAATTATTCCTTTTTATCCAATAAAACTATAAAATTTGATCGCTGTTAAGTTTGTGTTAAAAGTAATCTGACAAATAATCTATATGAGATTCATATCGTTGTACATAGCAAATTGCCTGTTCAAATGAATCAAAATTTTCAAATGTTGGTTTCCGGTATAATCGGTGGATTGTTCGTTCTTGCCGGGGTATATTTAACTGATTCTAATCAGATAGCGAAAGTTTCCAAGGATTCCATACATCAGGTTTCAATTACAGATAAAAACACTCCTTTCAATACCCAATCGTCTGATTTTGTGGAAAGTGCCAAAAAATCCACTGGATCTGTTGTATATATTTATGCAGAAGAAAGCGATGAACAGGTAGTCCAGAGAAGAAAGAAAAGCAGATACAATGATCCGTTCTTTGACTTTTTTGGTTTCAATGATATGTTTGGCGAAGGTAATTTTTATGCACCCAGAAACGGAAGTGGATCCGGTGTAATTATCTCTGCTGACGGATATATAGTAACCAATAATCACGTAGTTGGATTTGCTGATAAAATCACAGTTACAGACTACGAGGGAAAAAAATATAATGCCCGTAAAGTAGGTGTGGATGAACTTACAGACCTGGCAGTTATCAAGATTGACGGCGCTAAAGGGTTTTCACCTGTAAAGGTGGGTGATTCAGACAAAGTACAGGTAGGTGAATGGGTATTGGCAGTAGGAAATCCATTCGGATACCTGACTTCTACTGTTACTGCAGGTATAGTTAGTGCCAAAGGACGTTCTCTGGATATTATTCCAAATAAAAAAAGAATCGAAGCATTCATCCAAACCGACGCTGCAATCAATCCAGGCAATAGTGGTGGTGCTTTGGTCAATCTGCAGGGCGAGCTAATCGGCATCAATACCGCAATAGCAACTCCAACAGGTGTATTTGCAGGTTATTCGTTTGCAATACCTTCCAATATTGTCAATAAGGTAATAAAAAACATCATTGAAACAGGTGGAAATATTGAGAGAGTCGATATAGGAGTTGCCGGATACGATGTCACAGATGACCTTGCTCAGGAGTTTGGATTAAAACTTAAAAATAATCAGGGCTTTTATATAGATGACATCACTAAAAAAAGTTCTGCTCAATTCAGTGGATTATTGCCGGGAGATGTCATTATGGCGATAAACGGTACGACTGTCAGAGACTATGAGGATATAAATAATATAATTAAATTCAATAAAGTCGGTGATAAATTAAATATAAAAATTAATCGCAAAGGAAAAGAAATGGATATCCCATTACAACTGAGAAAGAATATATAAGTATATGTACTATACTTATTTTGTGTTTTTTATTTTAGTTTAATTGGTTAAAGAAAGTTGGTTTTTCGTTTTGTTTTGATTCGTCTGCTCTTGCTGAAGAGCAGACGTTTTTTTTATACCTTAATTTTTTTTATCAATATATGCCCGATTGCATCTTTAGGCATGAAATTTGATGTATATTATATATTATAGAAATACATAATATATAGAAAATTCTTTCACCATTGAAAATATTGTTTAAATGAAAGGTATGGTTATCAATAAGTATTCAAATCTGAGATGGGTTCTTGTGTTTACATTGTTTTTATCAATTGTTACATCCTATGCACAGAATGTTGATATCAGATTTAAAAGAGATAGTGTAAACTGTGCATTGCGAAGTGTGTGCTATAGTACCCAGATAAAGCCTAATGGAACTATTCCAATTAATTTTGCAGGTCATAATTTTAGGATTTTTTATAACGGTGCTTTGGCTAAAACAACATCCGTAACTTCACTTATGCCTTCAGGATATAGCTTTAAAGTAGTTACAGACACGATTGTTGATGCGAGCATCGTAGACGGCCCTTTAAGTTTCGAGCCAGCATTGGGATTTTTGAATTATTACTTAGATTTGGGAGACTTACAAAATGGCGGAGTTGAAATACCTTTAGGAGAATGGTATTCTACGACAAGGGTTTGCTTTGAGGTCGAACCGGAAGTACTCAGCGATCCGAATACATGTCTTGAAGCTGTATGGGGCAGAGAAGGTCTGACTGATAATTATGCTACGGCATTCAATGAGATTTCGAGATGGGTTTCCAAAAACAAAACTACTTCTGTCAATATCATAAACTATACTGACCTGAATAGTGCAAGTGGTGATGAAGCTTGTTTTACCCAGACATGTTCTCAGGTCAAATCAAATATTTCCGTGGGAGATGTGTTTTCTCTTGAAAACAACAGTACTGTGACGCTGCAGGTTTGTATCGATGATGCTACTTCAAGTGATGTAAGTGTTACTGTGATGACATCGGACAATACAGCAAAAGCAGGTGAGGATTATGTAGCCCTTCCAGCAACAACAGTTGTTATTCCTGCCGGTCAAACCTGTACACCTGTGACTATTTCACTCCTGAACGATAATGTTTACGAAGGTGATGAAACATTTCATTTGATACTTAGCAATCCATCTGATAATGCAGTAATTGCCAAA
The DNA here is from genome assembly GCA_020850225.1 of Saprospiraceae bacterium. Taxonomy (GTDB): domain Bacteria; phylum Bacteroidota; class Bacteroidia; order Chitinophagales; family Saprospiraceae; genus OLB9. The sequence continues at coordinate 14,520 of JADZFD010000084.1, forward strand.
GATACTGCCATTATAACCATTGCTGACGATGAGCAGGTACCTGAACTAAGCATACGAGATCTGACAGTTAATGAAAATGACAACACCGTCAACCTTTCTGTTATACTATCCGGTAAAATTAATTCAGCAGTGAGTTTCAAGGTTAATTCGTTGGACGGAACTGCTAAAGCAGGAGAGGATTATACTTCAATCATCAATCAGATTTACACCATACCGGCATTAGATACTATCGTAAATATCAGTCTCAATATCTTAAATGATGATGTATCAGAACCAACAGAAACTATGAGTATAGTCCTGTCAGATGTGAGCAGCAATGTTGTTTTGAAAAAAGGTACAGGAATTGTTACCATATTGGATGATGAAGTTATACCAACCATATCGGTTCAGGATATCGTAGTTCATGAAAATGCAGGTATTATTCATATAGCTGCTAATCTTTCCGGCAAATCAAGTAAAGCAACTTCATTCACGGTCAGCACTGCTGATATTACAGCATTAGCAGCAATTGATTATGAGCAAATATACGAACAATCCTATACGATTCCCGCAGGTCAAATCAGTATTAATATTCCGGTTTCCATTATTGATGATTTGTTTTTTGAGCCAACAAAAACTTTTGAACTTACTCTAAAAAATATTAGCAATAATGTTTTGGTCAATAAGGCAACATCTGTAATTACGATCCTGGATGATGATGTAACCTGCAATGCAAAAGCACCTAAACTAAGTAAGCTTTAATATAACAGGGCTTTTAATCACCTGATTGAAGTAATTGTGTTTTAGATCAAAAAATTAAAATACTCAATAATTTTTAATAAAAATGAGCAAACCGATCGCAAAATTATCCATGCTAGTCGTATTATTATTAATAGTAGTACACCAGCAATTATCTGCTCAATGCAACGCAATAGCCGGTACGACTTTTCAGTTTTCTGCTTCTGACTATAATACTGCGAATGATTATAGCAATCAGTACGTTCTTACGGATTATACGGGTACTATCCTTCAATCTACAGACAAAACAGAATTTGTAATTCCTGAAAAGGGACTCTATAAAATCTACGGTATAAATTACAGGAAAGCAGATGGAATATATGATATCAATATTGGTCAGAGTTACAAAAATATCAAAGGAGGTTGCATAGAAATTGGTGAACCGTTGGAAGTCTTAGCCTGTAACAGTACCGAAAACATTTGTGACATCTTTGACGGAAATTTTTCCTTTAATAGTACAGGTGCCAATCCTGCATTATTTACAGTATTTATACTTACAAATCTGGATAAGGAAATTATTATGACGAATACTACTCCGGAATTCAATAATATTCCGGTTGGTGATTTTTTAATCTTTCCGGTTAACTATGTAGAATTAAATGGTTTAGTTCATGGAAATTCAATAGATGAATTAACGGGAAATTGTTATGATATTGGCAATCCATTGATGTTGAGTAGTTGTCTGCCATGCAGCGTTACACTGGGTGAAGACATCGAACTTTGTGGAAGTCAGACAGTCGTCATTTCATCCAGTTCTGAAACCAACGGAACATTTACATGGAATACTGGTCAGACAGGTTCAAGCATAGTTGTAACACCTAAACAATCAACTACCTATATAGTAAATTTCAAAAGCATCTACGGTTGTACTGCTGTTGATTCGATTCATGTAACTATCCATCAAAAGCCAGTAGTAAATGCTGGTACTGATAAAACAATTTGTCAGGGTGAAAATACAATACTTTCTATTGATTCAATACCAGGAGGATCATACCTGTGGAGTACCGGTGACACTACACGATCTATAATAGTTAGTCCATCAGTTACTTCTTCTTATACAATACAGGTTGATAAAGGAATATGTTCTGCTTATGACGAAATCGTCGTCAACGTAAACCCATCACCTGTAGCAACTATTGAGGGAAATAATTATATATGTAAGGGCGAAAGTACAGTATTAAAAGTAAAGGGCGGCAGCCAGTTTGTATGGAATACAGGTGACACATCCGATTCGATAACTGTAGCACCCTTGGAAAATACATCATATATTGTTACAGTAACCAGCAATGCCGGGTGTACGGCTATTGTGTCCACTACAGTATATACAGACAAATGCGGTCGTATAGGCAATCTTGTATGGGATGATTTGAATGGAAACGGAATTAAAGAAAATAATGAACCGGGAATACCAGGAATAGATGTGATTTTATACGATGGTGAAACAGAAATAGCGTCAACACAGACAGACATTGCAGGTAATTATCTTTTTGAAGGATTGGCACCATCGACGTACAAACTTAAATTTATAGCACCTACAGGATTCATACCTACAGTTCCTTTAACAGGAAATGAAAACACGGATAGTGATTATGATCCTCTTACCGGCCTTACAAGGTCATTCAGATTGGAAGATCAGGAAAAGAAATTAAATATATTCGCAGGATTCATAAAGCCAGGCATTGTCGGTCAGTATATCTGGGAAGACATCAACTCCAATGGTATACAGGATGACGACGAATCCGGTATCAGCGGTGTTGAAATCCTCCTTGAAGGTACAGATGGTGCCGGCAGAAGTGTATCAGTAACCGAAATATCTGATGCCGGCGGAATATATTCTTTCAAAGGTATTTACCCAGGCAATTACATAATGTCTTTCATACTACCGGCTGAATACAAAGTTAGCCCATTACATAAAGGATCAGATAATCAAAAAGATAACGACATAGACAGTGACAGGCAATTAAAAAATGTAATCATTCATTCCGGCTTTTCAGATCTGAGTATAGGCGCAGGGTTTTACAGATGTGCCAAAGTGAGCGGATATGTATGGAATGATACAGGTGATCAAACGGGTATTCAGGACGACAATGACAAACCACTTAACAATATAGAAATTCAGCTTTATGAAACAAGTAAACCCGAAGTACCTGTTCAAACTACTCTGTCACAAAAAATTAATAACAAGGATGGTCAATATGAATTTGAAGTATGTAAACCGGGGAATTACTTTATAAAAGTAATAAAAGCAAATGACTATAAATTTGTAACTCCATTCGCCGGACACGGGATAAATGACAGTAAAATCAGCGATTCCATCAATGGCACAACCGATTCATTCTATATAGGTTATGCCAATCTTATAGCAAAAATGGATTTTGGTTTGGTGTACAGTCCACTGCCAGTAGCAATAGTCAATTTCAGAGGACACTGGAATGTAGACAGGGATGTCAATGTGTTGCAATGGAAAACAAATTCGGAGATTAATAATGACCATTTTATACTGGAACGAAGTTTTGAAATGGAGCCATTTGTACAAATTGCTCAGATCAAAGGTCAGGGAAATTCAACCCAAACACATGAATACAAATACGATGATCCGGACATTCAACGCAATGGTATTTATTCATACAGATTAAAACAAGTGGATTTTGATGGTCAGATAACTTATACAGAAATAGTCAAAATAGCCGTTTTCAGGGTAATCAACGGTTTCACTACAACTTTGTACCCCAATCCTACAGTTGACAGATCTACACTGGAAATCCATTCTTATAAAGGTATCAAAATAAAGGTAGAAGTATTTGATGCTGTTGGGCGATTGTGTTATCCTTTTGTATTCGACTCTGTTTTAGACGCTGATATTATAAAAATTCCATTGGATAAAGGCAACCTACCCAAAGGCATGTATCATATCAAAGTGAGCTCTGACGACCAGATAAGCACACTTAAATGGTTGATAATCAAATAAGATGTTTTATACAACTCCCATAATGCATATTAAAAATACGTTATGGGAGTTTTCTTTTTATAAGATAAATCAGATAACAGCCTATTAAATACAACAATATGCTGACTTTTGATGTACATATTATGTATTCAAGTCGATTTATTCCGCTCCTGATTATAATAATATTGCAATAACTCAGCTTTGTTCAAACATCAGCATCCATATCCTCCTTTCATACCTGAAGGCGCTAACAAATTGATCATAGGTACATTACCTCCTCCCAGATTTACTACAGGTGAACTCCTGCCGGGTGATGTCAACTTTTGTTATGGTAGCAGAGATGGCTATTTATGGCAGATTTTAAGTTCGATATTTGACACAACGTTGGAATATGATGATTCTCAAAATGCCATAGAACAAAGAAAAAATCTTTTATCAGCAAACAGAATCGGCATTTGCGACATTGTCGAATGTGCCATGAGAGAAAAGGTGGATGCTTCCGACACAGGAATCCGTGAAGCAAGACTGAGACCAATCATATCCATCCTGGAGCAACATCCTCAGATATCAAAGATCATATTTATGGGTGGAAATTCTAAAAATGGTCCCGAATATTTTTTTAGAAAATATTTAAAAGATTTTCCGGATTTGCATCTGCAAGTCATCAATGACATAGTACCCAGAATCCATCAGATTCAGATTAAAAACCAAATTATTCAAACAGTATCGCTCACTGCACCTTCAGGCTCCGCAAACCGGGCTATCGGTAGTATGCCTGAGTATAAGAAAATGAAATTATCTAATCCCGACTGGAATACCATTGATTACAGAATCAAACAATACAAGCCCTTTTTTACGACCCTGGCATTATAGAATAATTTCGATATCCGGCAAAAGAGCATATCTTTGCAATTCCAATCATACATACTAACTTCATATGGATACTGACTTTTGGTTGAGCTTAAAAACTAATTTTTCCAATTTTATTACTGTTGCCGGTATTCGGTTGATTTATGCTGCAGGTACCATCATCATCGGGCTCTTTATTATCCGGATTATCAAGGCTTTTGTACGAAGGGTTGGAAGCAGATCCAATGCAGATCCTTCTCTTTTTAGTTTCGCATACAGCTTAGTCAAGTTTGCTTCTTACTCCCTTTTGATATTTGTAGTAGGTATTGTACTCGGTATTCAGGCAAGTGCATTTCTGACATTACTTGGAGCAATTGGTCTGGCTGTTGGGTTATCATTACAGGGCAGCTTATCCAATTTTGCAGGTGGTATTTTGATATTGCTTTTCAAACCATTTAAGATAGGTGATGATGTTTCGATAGAAAATGCGACAGGCGTTGTGGATAAAATAGACATTCTGTACACCCGAATCCGTACTGTTGATGGTAGGATGATAACGATTCCCAATGGAAAAGTTTCCAATACGAGTGTTGAGAATTTTTCTACATTTTCAGACAGACAGGTGAAGATAACGCTGCATCTTCCTTTTTCACAAAACATAGAAGAACTAAGGCAAATCCTTGTTGACACCATAAAGCAACACCCAAAAGTCCTGAAAAATAAACCCATCCAAGTATGGCTGGATACCATGCATGAACAATCAATGAAAATTTTAGTAAGTTGCTGGTGTCAAAATCCCAATTACTGGCAGGTATATTTCGAACAAACTGAAAACATAAAGGAAACATTGCTAAAACACAATATTCAGTTTGTCACACTCAAAAATGCATAGGCTGTCACATTTACTATTATCCAATTAATTTTCTGATAGGCATTTTTAAAATTATTCTTTTGGTAAAAAAGAATGATATTTCATGAATAGATTTATCTTTGTAGCTGAGTTATAAATTTATATTCCATGTCGACAAATAATAATTACGGAAGAAAAGGCACCATCTTTGGCAAATTAGTATTAACAATTCTGCTTTTTATTGTTATGCTTATCTGGATTTACAAGATGAATGGTCATTTCTTACCCATTAAATAATCCTGCAGGTTAATCACTTTTTTACTTAACCTTCTGGTATTTACTGAACTTGTACCCTTATGTATAAAGGCAAAAAGGTTGTCGTAGTATTACCTGCTTACAATGCTGAACGCACGCTGCAGAAGACCTACGGTGAAATACCTTTCGACATAGTGGATGAGGTAATCTTGTGTGATGATGCTTCAAAAGATGATACAGCCGGTTTAGCCGGAAAACTGGGTATTCACCATATCATCATCCATCCCGAAAACAAAGGGTATGGGGCAAATCAAAAATCACTATATAATAAAGCATTGGATCTTGGTGCAGACATCATTATAATGCTTCACCCTGATTACCAGTATACACCGCTGCTCATACCTTCTATGGTAAATATTATCGGTGATGGCCTGTATCCTGTAGTCCTTGCCTCACGTATATTAGGCAAAGGAGCGCTGAAAGGAGGTATGCCCCTATACAAATACATAGCAAACCGATTTCTTACAATGGTACAAAACCTGCTCGTCAATTACAAACTTTCAGAATACCACACAGGCTACAGAGCGTTTGACCGGGAGATTCTTCAGTCAATCAACTTCAATGATAACAGTGACGACTTTATTTTCGATAATGAAATGTTGTCTCAAATCATTTATAAAGGCTATGATATCGGCGAAGTGACCTGTCCTACCAAATACTTTGAAGAAGCATCATCCATCAATTTCAGAAGAAGCGTAACTTATGGTACCGGTGTATTACGGGTTTCATTTTTACACCTTATAAACAAGATGGGTGTTTATAAATCTCCTCTGTACAAATAGAATATTCAGTTTTTCAGAAACTGATCATTAATACTACGAAGTCTTATATTTAGGGTAATTATCAATAATTTAAAAAAAATATTTGATAAATATGTAACACGTGTTTGTTCATATTGTATATTTGCTTTAGCAATAGTACGAAAGTATTAAGGAGAATTGAAAACACGCTTATTCTTCTTGAAATAGCCAACGTGCACCGGTCATAAAATCCTGATAGATAGTCCTTTTAACCGATATATTTTATTTCAATTGATAAATTTACAGGATATGACTAAAATATTTCATGTATCAACCTTTTTCTTTATTTTGACGTGGTCATTCAATGTATTGTCTGCCCAAAGCCTTCCTTATCCGGACAGACATTCTACCAACCTTAGCGATGGATGGTTATCTTGTGAACCAGCTGCAAACCCGAATAGCACCAGGGGGATATCGCATTGGATAATGTACGACTTCGGACATGTATATAAGTTATACAATTCTACATTTTGGAATTTCAACACACCTGAGCGTATCAATAGCTTTGATAACAGACCATATAGTAAAACACCCTTGCCGGGTGAGCTATCCGATGGGCTGCAAGATATTGTCATAGACATGTCGGTTGATGGTAAGACATGGACTGAATTCGGGTATTTCACTTTGAAACAAGCGCCGGGATCATCCTTTTATGAAGGTGACACAGGACCGGATTTTAAGGAAGCTACAGCCCGGTATATTTTGATTACCGCTATCCGTAATTATGGCGGAAAATGCTATGGGCTGAGCGAAGTTATAGTAAATGCAGAGCCATTAGTCACGCAAACAAGTGAGACAATCGTGGATAAAGGAATGAAAATATATCCGAACCCTTTCAGAGATCGTACGAATCTGTATCTGTATGATTTTGCACAGGACGATGCCCTTATACAAGTGGTAGATATTGTGGGCAATATCGTACATAGTCAGACAAAATCCATCCGAAATAATATTGAATCCATAGAAATTAATGGCACCAATATGCCTTCCGGCTTATATATAATCAAAGTGATACAAAGTACCCGTACACGAAGTATCAAAATGGAAATTATCAAATAATACTAATTAGTCAATCGTATGAAAAAGTATATCCAAAGAAGCATTACCCTTGGTGTTTTTATAGCTGCATCTGTTTACACATATGGGCAGACGTACAACGACTATTTGGGTGGAGGACATAATAATGGTGTGGTTATCACATCAAGCAGCAGTGTTTCCGGCACATCTCCTGACAATACATTTAATGGTTTGGGAATGAATTCGGAGTATATGGCGGCATCCCGTTTTTTAGGACAAGCTACCATGGGAGCAAATAGAGCTGAAATCAAAAAAGTATTGTATATCGGCTCTAAAGCATGGATAGACCAACAGTTTGAAACTCCGGCTTCGCTATTATTGCCACAACTCAACGCTATCATGGCTGAAATCAGAAGCAAGAATCCGGATGCTTACGGGCCTGGCTCAGTGCATTTTAACTATGCCTGGTGGCAGACAAATATGACCAATAATGATCTTTTGAGGCAGAAAGTAGCGTATGCTCTGAGTCAAATATTAGTAGTTTCTTCTAATTCGGACTTAGATGGCGGTGGTGATTGGATGGCATCCTATTATGATATCTTTATCAATAGAGCATTTGATAATTACCGCGACATACTACTCGATGTGACCAGGCATCCGGCTATGGGATATTATTTGAGTCATATTAATAATCCCAAAACAGACACCATCTTAAATATACGTCCTGATGAAAATTTTGCCCGGGAAGTCATGCAATTATTTTCTATAGGTCTTTTTGAACTGAATATGGATGGCAGCCGTAGAAAAGATGCAAATGGCCAGGCTATTCCTACATACAACAATAAAGATATAAAGGAGATGGCTAAGATATTCACAGGTATGTATGGCATTGTCAGACCTTGCCCTGATGAAGAGTTACCCGCGGAATGTACCTGTTATGGAAGTGATAATCCTGCTTATTGCGACAGTCTTTCCATGACATGTTGCTGGTGGCCTAAAGAATCGGGTTTCGGTTATGGCACCTACGTACTTGACGGTACACAACCGATGAAAATGTCCGAAAATGATCACGAACCAGGCCCTAAAAGGATGCCGGATGGTACAATAATTGAAGTACCGGGCAACGGTATGGCTGAGGTAGAACAAGCTATAGAATACCTGTTTAATCACCCCAATACAGGTCCTTTTATAGCTTACCGCTTGATACAAAGAATCGTCAAATCTAATCCTACACCAGGATATGTAGCCAGAGTAGCTATGGCTTTCAATGACAATGGACAAGGAGTGCGAGGCGATATGCAAGCCGTAATTACTGCTATTTTGCTGGATAAGGAAGCATGGGAAAAAGATGATTATTTTGATCATGCACCCGGAAAACTCAGAGAACCATTTTTGAGATATGTTCAAATGAGTCGCACCTTTCCTAATAAAACGGATCAAAACAGATATTGGTACAATGGATACTATTTGAGAGAAACCGTCAAACAACATGTACTTGCTGCACCTTCAGTATTTAATTTTTATCTTCCTACTTATCAGCCGGCAGGCGATATTACATCAGCCGGGTTGGTTGCACCTGAATTTAAACTGCACAATACTGCCACATCTATAGCTTATATTAATCTTATACATCAAGGCCTCTTCAATAACCTTCTTCATAGCTGGGAAGATACATCGCCTGATCCGGACGGAGTATATTTGGATTTGGATGCTCTTGAAAACATATGTAACGATGCCGAATCTCTGATAAACGAATTGGATATCTTACTGACACACGGACAACTCACGGATGAAACGCGCCATATCCTACGGGAAACTTTGGATGCTGTATATTGGAATACTGATAGTCAGTATAAGTACTACAGAGTAAGATTGGCTATTTTCTTAATCATGATATCACCTGATTATACTTGTGTAAGGTAGGAAATTACCATTTAAAAAATTAAATATTATGTCAACTCATAAAATAAACAGAAGAACATTTTTAGGTCAGGCAAGTTGCGCTGCAATCGGTTCAACAACGTTGTTTTCGACTTTATTAAACCTGGAATCACTCAATGCTGCTGCTGCTTTTAATTCTTCTCTACTCGGAGGCCCGGAAGATTACAAAGCATTGGTATGTATTATGTTTTCCGGCGGTATAGATTCTTTCAACATGGTAGTACCCAGAAGCAATGCTGCTTATGCCGAATATGCTAAAACGCGATCAAACTTAGCATTAGACCAGAATGAATTACGACCTGTTACGCTCCAAAAAGCAGATACTGAAGGCAGGGAATTCGGATTTCATCCATCCATGCCCAATATGCAGGCGCTATTTAACAAAGGGAAAATTGCTTTTGTTTCCAATGTTGGAACCTTGGTCCAGCCTATGAATAAATTGGAATACTACAATGGTATTGTGCAGCCACCTTTGGGATTATATTCCCATTCAGACCAACAGCAACAATGGCAGACAGGTATTCCAAATGCACGCGCTGCAATAGGATGGGGAGGAAAAATCGCAGATCTGATGAGGTCTGCCAATAATAATCAAACCATTTCAATGAATATTTCCCTGGGAGGTAGTAATATTTTTCAGAATGGCGAAAATTCAGTTGAATATTCTATAGATCCTTATAATGGTAGTACCGGTATCGATGCATACCATGATGACAGTAACTTCCTGCTTAAATTGAGACGGAAAGCTATTGATGCATTGTTACAGCCGGTATACCAGGATATATTTAAAAACACCTATGCTAAAACTATAAAAACATCAGTAGAAGGCAATGAGATGCTTTCCAATGTACTCGATAATGCCCCTGTTTTTAGCGATCCTTTTACGAATGATCACTATTTTTCACGTAGTTTGGAAATGGTAGCCAAAACCATTGCAGGACGCAATCAACTGGATGTTAAAAGACAGATATTTTTTGTTGAAATAGGAGGTTGGGATATGCATGACGAACTATTGGATAATCAAAGAAATTTGCTGGCTATTGTAGACGAAACATTGGTTAAGTTTTATAATGCATTGGTAGAATTGGGTGTACAGGATCAGGTGACAACCTTCTCATTGTCCGAATTTTCCCGAACATTAACATCTAACGGCAATGGTACTGATCATGCATGGGGTGCTAATGTTTTTGTCATGGGTGGAGCTGTTCAGGGACAGCAAATTTACGGTAAATACCCGTCCTTAGCATTGAGCAATGATAATCTCAATTCTGATACGAATCCATTGGATGTAGGAGGCGGTGTGTTTTTACCAACTACATCAACAGATGAATATTTTGCAGAACTCGCTTTGTGGTACGGGGTTCCTAAATCTGATCTGGCATTATTGTTCCCGAATATCGGTTATTTTTACAACCCCATGTCCGGAAAGACACCAATAGGATTTTTGAATATTTGACCATAGCATATTATAAATAATAGAAGTGCCTGTAGTGAACAGGAGACATTCGTCTTCCTTTTGCTGAAAAGTGTAATGTTGCATGCTTGTAACATCATTGCTGTTGCAAAAAAATTGCCTCATAATCAGCTTTTGCACATTTATACACCGAAATATCATAGGAATATCCCATTCTGTACCGGTCATACCATAGCAGAATGCATATACCAGTGATACATACTATAATTTATGACATTTTACTATGACAATAGTCAATAAATACTACATCTATAATCCGACTCTACTCTGTTATAAAATTAATTTATAAAAATAAGTGAGTTCAACTTTCAATGTATTAAAAGTAAAAAGAATCTGTAACTTTACCTTTCCAAGTAAAACTAAAAGATGATGCATTCAAGTATTAAATATCCAATCCTGTTTATAACTATCTTTTTAACAAACTCAGGTTTCTCCCAACAGTTTTTTAAGGATAAAACACGACAGTATAAAGCGGACATACCAACCAGAAGTGTCATGCCGGGTGCATCTCTGGATATCAATGGAGATTTGGTAGATGATATCGTTGTTATCGACAGAGGTAATATCCTGAAAACAATATTCAGCTCAGGTAAGTCTTTCGGACTCAACTATAACAACAGTATAAAAACATCTGTATTGCGGGAATGGTCGCTGGCAGCTGGCGACCTGAATAATGATGGATTTAATGAAATTATTACAACCGGAGAATACTCGCAGGGCACAATCATAACTTTGAACAACATATCACCACTACCTAAAAAAACATTTACAACCAATGTATATGCACAGGGATCGGCAATAGCAGATATCAATAATGACGGATGGCTTGACTACTTTTTGTGCAATGAAGATGGCCCTCCCAAAATATATATCAACGACAAAGCCGGTACCATCCGCGAGAAAGAGGTCATCCGGTTTATGGAAAATGACAATACAGATGGTTCGGGCAACTATGGTGCTGTATGGGTAGATATCAATGGAGATTACAAATCCGATCTTGTCCTGTCCAAATGTAAGGCAGGTGTTACTGATCCAACAGATAAACGAAGAATCAATCGGTTGTATATCAATAATGGCGACGGTACATATACCGAAAGTGGAAAAGATTTCAATCTGAATTCAGGAGCTCAGACCTGGGTGACAGCAGTTGCTGATTTTGATAATGATGGTGATATGGATGCTTTGGTTGTCAATCATTATTCTCCACATCAGCTTATGGAAAATATTGATAATACGCATTTTGTAGAAAGACCTCTTTCAGAGATATTGTCTTCCTTTAGTTTTCAGGCTATAACATTGGATATTGACAACGATGGTCTGACGGATATTCTGCTATCAGGAGCTGGGGGCGGTATATTGCTGCACAATAAATCCGATATGCAATTTGATATCATTAAAGATATATTTGACAAATCTGTAGTCCACTCTATGAGTATGGGAGACTATAATGATGACGGATTTCCGGATATTCATGCGCATTTAGCCATTCCGGTAAATGAAATTGGTGTATCTGATGACCAGCTTTGGCTCAATACAGGCAATGACAATCATTACATTAAATTCAGCCTCAGAGGAAGTACTTCCAACAGATCTGCCATAGGTGCACATCTGACGCTGTATACACCATCAGGCAAACAAGTCAGGATGATAAAAGGAGGAGAAAGTTACGGGATATGCAATTCATTTCAGCAGATTTTCGGACTTGGGAAAGACACTATTATTGATAGTCTGGTCGTCAGGTGGCCATCCGGAATTAAGGAAGTATTCGAATCTCTATCTCCGGATAAGACATATCTGATTCAGGAGAACAAATGTATTACACAGCAAATCACTTTATATGACGAACCACTGATTTATAAAAATACCCTTTTAGAACTCACCTCACCTTCAGGATTCGCTTCGTATCAATGGAATACCGGAACGAAGACCTCTACCCTATCAGCAGGTCCCGGGCTATATCATGTTTCTATGACTGATGTTAATGGCTGTCTGACCATCAGCAAACCCGTCCGGGTTATATCAGGATGTTTTGGCCCTAATGACGTCGTAATAAAGGAAGATTCACTTGCATTCTGTTCAGGAAAATCTGTAGAAATCATTCCCTCGATATCAGCCTCTTCATTTATATGGCAGGACAGTATTGATGGTTTCTCCTTTATAACAGATAAGGCTGGTTGGATTAAAGTAGATGCAAAAGACTACTGTAACCAAACAATTAGCGACAGCATATTCATAAGTAAAGTCAGTTTCGACTATCAAATATCAGCTGATTCCATATATAAAGGTCAGCAGGCTGTATTGCATTCATCATCACCATTAACTAAATGGTATAAAAGTCCAGACTTTGACAATGCTGTATATACTGGAGCTACATACATAACACCACCATTGGATACATCCACTGTATATGGTGCCAGATCTTCAGCACTTTTAGATTATAATACTAATGAAACAGGTGAGCACATGATACCTGCCAATAAAACGTATCATGTCAATTCAGCTTCCGGTACAATGACATTCAAGGTGGAATCTAAATGTATAGTACATTCGTTGACTGTAAATACAGACATGGCCGGAATCAGAAATATATTCATCCTGAAAGAAGGTAAAGACACCGTTTTCTCCCGTTTGTACACATTGAATGTTGGTGTTTCGACCATAATTCTGGATGTCGATTTACTACCCGGGAATTACTCAATAGCAACCAATGAAAAGGTCAATCAATCCGGTTTGGGCTTTAAATCACCCAGATTAACCATGACATCGGGCAAAACATCCTATCCATACACTATCAATGATGTTTTGAGTATCACATCATCAACATTCGGGCCTACAGCATTTTTATATTTTTACGATTGGGTTGTCTATTCCGATTTATTGTATTGTGAAGGCGATTTTAAGACAGTCACTGTACAAGTCAGCAACTCAAGTACAACTTCAAATTCTAATGAATTTTCTATCCGGATTTGGCCCAATCCTGCAACAGATATATTGTATATCAATCACACAGAACCATTGGATTATATCGAAGTAAAAAACACTTCATCACAACTGACAGAGATATATAATGGGTCTGAAAATCATATTGATATCAGCAATTATCCACCTGGCTTATATATTCTAAGCATATATAAAAACGAATCAGAAAAGCATTTTAAATTTATAAAATTATAGTGTAAAATAAAATATCAAATAATTTATTATTTCCTCATATGATTTGCAAATATAGGAATTTACAGTATTTGGTGTCACAAAAACATCCTTTGTGTTTTTATCTGTTTTTTTTTAAATCTTGAACCAGAAAAGATCAGCAAGGATTCAGTTAGTCGGGATTTGAATTATTTTATTAATCTCTACTTTTTTATTAAAAAGTTTTTATAATATCATTAGTTCGATATGAAAAATTTATATTAAGTTTGCCATAATATTTATTAATTTTATTTTCAAAATTTTTTCTTTTATGCATAAATTATATACACTCCTTTTTCTATGTCTTGCAGTTTCACTTGGGCTACAGGCACAGGTAACTTTCAGTGACAACTTTGACAGTTACCCTGCAGATAGTTATCTGGGTATTAACAACAGTAAGTGGACAACCTGGTCAGGAAAGCCGGGAACGGATGAAGACGCCAAGGTGACATCCGACAAATCGAAATCACCTAACAATTCAGTTTACATTTTTGCCAAAGATAATGCAGGTGGCCCTATGGATTTAGTATTGCCATTTGGTCAAAAATTCACAAAAGGAACTTTCATTTACCGTATGAATATGTTCGTTCCTGCAAAAAAGACTGCCTATTTTAACTTTCAGGCTAATGAAAAAATTGGAGATGCCTGGGCATTGAATGCCAATTTTGGTACCAATGGCATACTTGCCCTGACTAACGAAAGTACTGCTCTGATGAGTACGTCATTCCCAATCGATGAATGGTTTGAAATTGAATTTGATATCAATCTCTCTACCAATCTCTGGAAACTATCCATCAACGGAGATTGTAAAGGTTCATTTGCCAACATACTGAACAGTATCGCGTATATGGATATCTTCCCTACCAACAAAAACTGTACTTTCTATATTGATGATGTATATTACGAACATACTCCTACTGCTAAAGAACTTGTATTGGATGCAAGTATTGGTGGGTTTACCTGGAATTCTACAAGACTTGTTGGCAGTACGGAAGAACCTACTTGCTTTATTCAGAACAATGGTTCAGAATTGATTAATAGTGCCACTGTAGTTTTCTCACAAACCGGACAGGATGACATAGAATACGAACTGACAGATCTTGCACTAAAGACAAATCAAAAATCATTGATCTATCTTCCGGAAGTAACGCTATCAGAAGGAGCTAACCTGATCACAGTCAGGATAACCAAGGTCAATGGTAATGACAGTGATGATGAAGCTTGCAACAACATCAGTTCATTCCTGATTGACGCAATTGTACCGGCTGCTCACAAACGGGTATTGGTAGAAGAAGGTACCGGTACCTGGTGTGTGTGGTGCCCAAGAGGAGCTGTCTTTATGGACAGATACAACGATATCTACAATGATTTATTTATTCCTGTTGCCATCCATGGTGGTAGTGCAACAGAACCCATGCGGCTTGCAGAATACGAGCAATTTATTGGATTTTCATCCTTCCCTAACTGTAAAGTTGACAGAGGCGCAGACTTAGATCCAAGTGCTACTGAAGATCCTTTCCTAACAAATATCGTTAAAAATCCTGTAGCCAAACTGGAATCCGGCGCCAAATACGACGAGGCTACACGAACACTTGACGTTTCAGTTGAAGTAGAATATCTTGAAAAAGGCACAGGCTCTTATTATGTATCACTCATTCTGACAGAAGATGGTGTTCGGGGTACTACAAGCGGATATAATCAGGCAAATGCATATGCAGGAGGTGGATCAGGCGTAATGGGAGGTTATGAACTACTGCCAAATCCGGTACCAGCATCCAGAATGGTATATAACCACGTTGCCAGAGCCGTTAGTGGACTGCAAAAATCAACTGCCAATACAGTAACAAGTACAGCCAATCCGGGCGATAAAGCTGTCGTTTACTTTTCTGTCAAGCTCAACGAAACATGGAATGCTAAAAAAATGCACATCATCCCGGTATTACTCAGAAACGGAGCAGTTCAAAACGTCAACTCATCAACTATCGATGAAGCTGTTAACTACGGGTATATCACAGGTACCAAGGAAGTCGAACTGAATACTAACGTGACAATCTATCCGAACCCTACTGATGATTATGCAGTTGTTGAATTCAATTTACCACAAACTTCTGATGTAAACATCGAGATCTATGGATTGGATGGTAGTGTAGCCATTACTAAAGTTTTTGAAAAACAGAATGGTTTTGTTTCCCTTAAGATGCCTGTTCAGACATTGACCTCCGGCATTTATCTGATGAAAGTCAATACAAATGCTGGTAGTAAATATGGTAAAATCGTTATCAGTAAGTAGTTTGATAACAACATTTAATATGTGATAATTTTGTTTGGTTGAAATTAATGCAACCTAATTTCCATATTTTAATCCTGACAGTTTACAGGAAATCAAACATACAGAATATTGCTCATATTTGAAATTTATTTAATGGCTTCTGAGACTAAATTCTCTCAGGAGCCATTTTTTATTGGTTTTGAACGGCATTTTGACATAAATAATACGATTTTGATTTATACCCAATAGAAAATGAAATGCAAAATTTAAACGTTACAATTACTAAAGTTTTTTAATTGCTAAACCAAAATTTCATCTTATGAGGAAAGTAACTTATTTGTATTTAAATCTATATTGTCTTATCTGTTAATTAACAAAAAATATAGTCGTAATACTAATTGAATTCAGGAATATTAATAAGCAGGCTGCGACTTTAAAGGTATTCCAATAAAACACATAGAACGTAAAATGCTATACATATCTACATAACCGACCCTATGAAAAAAAATATAATTTCTCCTCATGTAGAATTTGGATTTAACATAATGACATCTTATATTTACACTGAAAACACAGCATACATATGAAATATATGCGCAAGATTGCGCATATACAGACGTTGGCAGCAATGGTAACGGACGACACTACCAAGACCAAACGGACAGAAAAAACGAGCAGACAATGACACAAGACAAAGATTTAATTTTTGCCCAACACACATTTTTTTGTTTTTCTGCCACCGCA
>JADZFD010000085.1 GCA_020850225.1 Saprospiraceae bacterium
GATTATTAAGGGCAGAAATGGCCAAAAACAATATAGATGCAGTTATCATTCCAACCAGCGACCCGCATCAGAGCGAATATGTAAGTGATCACTGGCAGGAACGGGCATGGATATCAGGTTTTACCGGGTCAGCAGGTACTGTTGTTGTCACCCGGGATCATGCAGGACTGTGGACGGATTCCAGATATTTTCTTCAGGGAGAGATGGAGCTCAAAGGTTCAGGATTTGAATTGCATAAAATGCTTAATCAGTTCGGTAATCCCTTCACTGAGTTTCTGGCTTCCCATTTAACACCGGGATCTGTAGTGGGTTTGAATGGGTTTATGTTCTCAAAAAACATGGTCGGAAACATTCAGAATGTACTGGCGGCTAATAATATATCCGTCAATCACCGTTGTGACTTAATAACATCTGTATGGCAGGACAGACCAGCTATTTCTGAAAGGGAAGTATCCGCACACGAAGTCGAGTTTTGCGGCAAATCCGTTGCTGAAAAGTTAGCAGATATACGTAGTGGCATGAAAAATGCCGGAGCAGACTATTATCTGCTGACTACACTGGATGATATAGGATGGTCTCTGAATATCAGGGGTACGGATGTAGATTACAATCCGGTTGCCATTTCATACGCCATCATAGGGATGGATGATGCTTATTTGTTTATTCATCCTGGCAAACTCAACGATGCAGCTACCCAACAGCTCAAATCAAATAATATTAAAGTGTTACCATACGATTCCATAATCAGCTTCCTGAATCAGTTGGACTCAAACAAGTATATGCTATTGGATCCGGATTCCTGCAGTCAGGCCTTGTATGAAGCCATCAATGCCAGGATAGTGCATGGTGCATCGTTGCCCAAATCCATGAAGGCTATTAAAAACCCGACTGAAATCAAGCATATCCGTACTGTCATGATGAAAGACGGCGCTGCGCTGGCTAATGCTTTTTACTGGATGGAACAAATGCTCTCTGCCGGCAATTCATTTACAGAGGTTGATCTGGCACATAAACTGTCTGAATGCAGATCTCAGCAGCAACATTATCAGAATGAGAGTTTTGGGGCGATTATCGGCTATCGTTCCAATGGAGCAATAATCCACTATCATCCGATGCCGGATACGTGTAAGCAGATATTGCCGGAAGGGATATTGCTCGTGGACAGTGGTGGTCAATACCGCGATGGCACTACTGACATTACACGAACATTTACATTGAGCAATCCTTCGGATGAGGAAAAAACCAATTATACGCTCGTGCTCAAGGGAATGATTGCCCTTTCACAGGCGCGCTTTCCGGAAGGTACTGCCGGTGTACAACTCGACATACTTGCCCGACAGTTTTTGTGGCAGAAAGGACTCAATTACGGACATGGCACCGGACATGGAGTAGGTTTTTTTATGAATGTACATGAACCACCACAGGGCTTTGTCAATAATTTCTCAGAACGGGGAAAAACCATCCATGTTGCCGGTATGCTCACCAGTAACGAACCTGGATTTTATAAGGAAGGTAGCTACGGCATGCGCATTGAAAACCTTATTCTGAGTGTCCCGTCCGGCCATGAGGGGTTTTTAGAGTTTGAAACAGTTACTTTATATCCGTTTGACCTCAATCTTACAGACATCCGTCTCCTGTCTCCCGAAGAAAAAGTGTGGATTAATACTTATCACAACCACGTTTTTGAGCATGTTTCACCGTATATTCAGGATAAAAATGTCAGATTGTGGTTTAAAGATAAATGCGGCAATCTAGGATAAAGGCAATTTTAATATTCACTGGTAAAATGAAAATCCACTTCCGGGTGATTTTCTTGTGCCATTTTGAGTGACCAGGCAGATTCCGCAAGGAAGACCAGCTTGCCGTCAGTATCTCTGGCGATGTCTTTTTTGCGTCGTGCAACCAATTCTTTCACAGCACCCGGGTTTTTGGAGTCTATCCAAAATGCCTTATAAAGATTTACAGGTTCATAGTCGCAGGAAGCTCCGTATTCATGCTTGAGCCGGTACTGAATGATATCAAACTGAAGTGCTCCTACTGTTCCGATGATTTTCCGGCCATTGTCTTCTTTTGTAAATAACTGAGCTACACCTTCATCCATGAGCTGATCAAGTCCCTTGTTGAGTTGCTTGGTTTTCATCGGATCTGTATTGTTGACAAACCGGAACTGCTCAGGTGAAAAACTCGGAATACCTTTAAAATGCAATTTCTCTCCTTCAGTAAGTGAATCTCCTATTTTGAAATTGCCAGAATCATAGAGACCAACAATATCCCCGGGATACGCTTCGTCTATGACCGATTTTTTGGAAGCCATGAAAGCAGTGGGATTTGAAAATTTGAGATTTTTTTCCTGACGTACGTGGTAATAATTAGTATTGCGTTCAAAAGTACCGGAACATACACGCAGGAAAGCGATTCTATCCCTGTGCTTGGGATCCATATTCGCATGAATCTTGAATATAAACCCGGTAAATTTTTCTTCCTCCGGCTGGATATGGCGTTCTTCTGTATCTCTTCCCATTGGTTGAGGTGCAATATCTACAAAGCAGTCAAGAAGCTCTCTTACACCAAAATTATTGACCGCACTTCCAAAAAAAACCGGTGAAACGTCACCTTTCAGATAGTCTTCCCGGGAGAATTCAGGATATATGGACTCAATCGTATGCACTTCATCACGTAGTTCGTCTGCCAAAGGCTTACCTATCTGGTCATCCAGTAAAGGGTCACTCAAATCAGATATTTTAAAGATATTATCATCATCCTGTTTCGCATGCGCCCTGAACAGGATAAGATTTTTTTCATACAGACTATAGACTCCCTTGAAGCGCTGCCCCATACCTGCCGGCCAACTCAGCGGTATTACTTTTAATTTTAATTTTTGTTCTATTTCATCCAGCAAATCAAATCCATCTTTCCCTTCTCTGTCGAGTTTATTGATAAAAACGATGATGGGTGTCTTGCGCATACGGCATACTTCGACGAGTCTTTCAGTTTGTTCTTCTACCCCTTTGGCTACGTCAATCACTACAATGACACTATCGACAGCTGTCAGTGTTCTGTATGTATCTTCCGCAAAGTCCTTGTGTCCGGGTGTATCCAAAATATTGATTTGCTTATCCCGGTATTCAAATGCCATCACTGACGTTGCTACAGAGATACCTCTTTGTTTCTCTATTTCCATAAAGTCAGACGTAGCATGTTTTTTGATTTTATTGGACTTTACAGCACCAGCCTCCTGAATAGCACCACCAAAAAGCAATAATTTTTCTGTCAGTGTCGTTTTACCGGCATCCGGGTGCGCTATGATAGCGAAAGTCTTTCTTTTTTGTAATTCGTCCAAAAAAACCATATCGTCTGCTTTATTTTAAAAAAGGTCGCAAAGTTACAGTTTTTTATGGAATATTTTGAATACCGGCAATGTCAAACCACTGGTTTCCTCCTGAGATAAAGCACACCAGTCAAAACCAACGTTATAGCTACGAGGCTTGTCAGTTCCTTTACCCATGCCTGCAATGCAGACAGATTCAGGAGGTTTTCAGGCATTTTTATAGAAACAATATAGGCGATATGATTATCAACAAAAAATCCGGCTATTACCATTACTATAGCCAGCAATATAAAAAAGAGTCCTGAATACCTGTATTCATTTCCAATAGGATATAACCGACTTGCCAAGTATTGACCAGCTACTAATGATACAGGAAAAAAAAGTAAGAACATAATCGGCGTGTCCATCGTATAATAATAGCCCATACTGAATGTCAGCAGCAATATCATAAAAAACAGCCATCCCTGATTGACCCACTTTGAAGTTCTAATATCAACTGCATACCTGAGAATCAGTATGATTGCAACTGATAAGGGCAAAACAAGTCTGCTAAAAATCGATTGGCTATAGTCCGGTAATAACAAAGCCCATACAAACAGAGATACTTCTGTGACGGTAAGTAACATCCATATCATTACTCCTGTAAAAGACGGTGCTACTGCCAGGTCATTATCATTGACGATGTCAGAACTGAACCTGATTCCCGACGGCAGTTTCAGAGATATCAGTAACTGCATGATCAGAAATAAAATCAATATCCCAACTGAACCGAACAGTAATTTCTCATTTGAATAATCCACCAACCTTACGATTGCAGTAAAAGCAAACGCAGCAAATACCACCATATTGAAAATATACAACCTCTGTCCGGAAGTTGAATTATATCTCATCACAACCTGACCCAATAAGATGCCCTGACATACCATAACCAACAAATATAACCAAAGTACAGGGCTGAATGCAAAGGCTCCTATTACCAGCATATTGCAAACCAGTGCTACATTCATCGTTGTTTTACTGGTTTTGAATCTTAACAACACTAACAACCCCGCAATCAAGCACAATAATCCCAGGCTCAGGCCTTCAGCTTTGTAATCAAAATCAGTATTAATGAATGTTAACAGAGGATACATACTATGCCAAAAAGCGATATAAAACCCGGTAAAAGCTACTGAAACACCATATCCTTTCATCAGAAAAGGTTTATTTGTATTCGATGGATTCATTCTTGAACATCAAGGCAAACAGTATAAGAACTGCTGCTGCAAACCCTGCAGGATACATCCAGATTGTCTGCCAATTGCCACTGTTAGCATCAGCGATTATTCCAGCAATCCAGAATCCGACCAGCATTCCTACACCATAGGTCGCCAGTGTAATGAGTCCCTGTGCTGCACTTTTGATACCTTCACTTGCCTTGGCATCTGTATAAATCTGACCGCTGACAAAGAAAAAGTCATAACATATTCCATGCAAAGCAATGCCCATCAGTAACATATATGTGCGGTTGTCAGCATCGCCGTATGCGAAAAGAACATACCTCAATACCCATGCCATCATACCTACCAGGATCGTATTTTTAAAGCCATATTTTTTAAAAAAAAACGGAAGTAACAACATAAACAAGACTTCAGACATTTGCCCGATCGTCATTTTGGCAGTTGGATTTTCCATACCTATATCTACTAAAAACGGATTGGCATAACTGTAATAAAATGCCAGTGGAATACATATCAAAATAGCAGAAATAAAAAATATCAGATAATTGCGGTTGGCAAGTAGTTTGATCGCATCCAGACCCAGCATGGAGCTGATACTTGCTGAAGTATTATCTTTTCCTTTTGGAGGAGTAGCAGGCAGTGAAAAACTAAAAACTCCTAATAATACCGATGCTACCGCAGCCATCAGAAAGGTGTTTTTCAACGCTCCTCCTGCTATATTACCGGCTTCATCCCATCTAAATACATAGCTAATCATCAATCCGGCAGCAATCCAGCCTATAGTCCCCCATACGCGGATGGCGGAAAACTCTTTAGCCGGATCCTTCATCTGATTGAACGATACACTGTTGACCAATGCCAACGTTGGCATATACGCTATCATATAGCCAAGTACATATGGATAAAACGCACCGAAATCCGTCGATTGTGCCATCAGATACATCAATAAAGCACCCAAAATATGCAGTACTCCCAATATTTTTTCTGCATTGAAATAACGGTCTGCAATCATACCTATGATAAACGGAGCAATGATTGCACCCCAGGATTGGGTTCCGAATGCTGCCGCTATCTGCCCACCTGAAGCAGCCATATTGTTTCCTAAAAAGGTACCCAATGTAACAAACCAGGCTCCCCATACAAAAAATTGGAGAAACATCATGGCTGAAAGTTGTATCTGCGTGGATTTATTCATTTTCAGTATTGGTTATTATTAATTATCAAATGTAATGTAATGTTGGATATTATTGAATATATTAATTTATTAAAAACATATAAAATCAGATATATCTAACTACTGTTGAACAAACGCTGGATTCTTTTGAATGTATTAATGAGATTAACAATTTAAAATACACTTCAAAAAAACAATCATCTTCCGTCTTTTACACCGGATTACTACCCATACTGCAATTCCTGCATCTCTGCGAAACCTTTCCAGGAGCCGATATATTCCTATTATTATCAAACAAAGATAGATACAATCTGTAATTCATGGAACTACCGACAGATAAATATTTATTTTTTTAAAAATCTTAAAATATTCATACCTATTCACGGAAAATTCAAACCGATTGAAATAAAATACACTTATATGTTACATAAGTTACATTAATATGTCGTTTTTTTTATTAGGTTTGTAATTTAAGTAAATTCAAAACAATAACAAAATGTCTGACAAATTACCCAGAATACTCATTATTGGCGCCGGTACGGGGGGCATTATGGTAGCTTCACGCCTTAAAACGATACGTGCAAACGTAGATATAACCATTGTTGACCCTGCAGATACGCATTGGTATCAACCGGCGTGGACATTAGTAGGTGCAGGAACCTATGATATGAAAAAAACATCAAAACCAATAGCTGACCTGATACCTAAAGGCGTTAAATGGGTAAAAGATGAAGTGACAGGATTTAAACCGGATGAAAACAAAATCACTATGAAGACCAGTGGTGATCTGGAATATGACTATCTGGTAGTATCGCCAGGTCTTGTTATGGACACTTCACTTATTGAAGGACTGACAGAGGCGTTGGGTCATGGTGTCGTTTGTTCCAATTATACAGATCCTGAACATACCTGGGAAGTCCTCCGTAATTTCAAAGGAGGCAATGCTATCTTTACACAGCCAACAACGCCAATAAAGTGTGGTGGAGCTCCTCAAAAAATTGCTTACCTTGCTGCTGACTATATCAGAAAAAAAGGGCTTGCAGATAAGACCAATCTGTCATTTATAACGCCTGGAACGGTTATTTTTGGTGTTCCACAGGTAGCGGAAACCTTACATAAGGTCCTCGATAGATATAAAATGGACTTCAAAACTTATTATGCACCGGTAAAAATTGATGGTCCGAACAGAAAGATTACTTTCAAAAATATCAAGCCCAAAGATGGTGGCTCAGAAGATAACCGGCCGGATGAATGGACTATGGACTTCGACCTGCTGCATCTTGCGCCACCACAGACAGCACCCAAATTTGTAAAGGAATCCGTACTGGCAAATGAAACGGGCTGGTTAGATGTGGACATTAACTCACTGCAACATACAAAATACAAAAATATATTCGGACTGGGTGATGTAGCCGCCGTTCCAACAGCCAAAACAGGAGCTGCTATCCGCAAACAAATGCCTGTAGTCATTGACAATATATTGAACCTGATAAAAAACAATGCACTGGGCAATATGAGTTATCAAGGTTATTCTTCCTGTCCTTTGGTAACAGGATATGGCAAGATGGTGCTGGCAGAATTTAATTACAAAAATGAATTTACGCCGGATCCAATGCTGAAATACATGCTTGTTTTTGACAGTTATAAAGAGCACTGGCGATTATGGATGCTAAAAAAATATGGCCTTCCTTACCTGTACTGGAATAAGATGATGAAAGGAAAGGATGTCTAAAGCCTGCTTCTTTTTTACAAAATAGTCTGGTCTTCAGGTAAATATTTTAGACCGTTTGAATAAATAATATTGAGATATCTTCCTGAAAACTTTTTTTTAAATAAATTAAAGGAGACATACTAATCCGTATGTCTCCTTTAATTTATTGAATCTTCATGATTTTTATCAGATCATCTTTTCTGGTCTTACCCATGCATCAAATTCATCTGCAGTCAGATAACCCAATGCTACTGCTGCTTCTTTGAGCGTTGTATGTTCTTTATGTGCTTTTTTAGCAATTTCAGCGGCCTTGTCATAACCTATTTTGGTATTCAGGGCAGTAACCAGCATCAGAGAATTGTCCAGATTGTATTTAATTCGAGGCTCGTTGGCTTCGATACCTGCAGCACAATGGTCGTTGAAACTAACACATGCATCCCCGATCAGGTTGGCAGATATCAGAAAGTTGTATATCATGACCGGTTTGAATACATTGAGTTCAAAATGACCGTTCATTCCCCCTATGTTGATGGTTACATCATTGCCCAATACCTGTGCCATAGCCATCGTCAGCGCTTCAGACTGAGTCGGATTGACCTTGCCGGGCATGATTGACGAACCTGGTTCATTTTCCGGAATTGTAATTTCTCCGATTCCACATCGTGGACCGGAAGCCAGCATCCGGATATCATTCCCTATTTTCATCAGGGAAACGGCTACCGTTTTAAGTGCACCGTGTGCCTCAACAATAGCATCGTGTGCCGCCAAACCTTCAAATTTATTGCTACCTGTTACAAAAGGCAACCCGGTGATTTCAGCAATCTTAGTAGCTACAAGTTCGGCATATCCCTTGGGAGTGTTGAGGCCGGTACCTACGGCAGTGCCGCCCAATGCCAGTTCTGACAGGTGTGCGAGTGTATTTTTTACAGCCCTGATTCCAAATTCGATTTGTGCCACATATCCGGACAATTCTTGTCCCAAAGTAAGCGGTGTTGCGTCCATGAAGTGTGTGCGGCCAATTTTTACAACATGCATAAATTTTTCGGACTTGGCTTTTAGTGTATCTCTCAAAACTTCCAATCCAGGAAGCGTAACATCTGTCAGCGTCTTATAGGCGGCAATGTGCATTGCTGTTGGAAATGTATCGTTGGATGACTGCGATTTATTGACATCGTCATTTGGATGTAATGCCTTGACAGTATCGTCCAGCTTACCACCATTGATGACGTGGCCCCTATTGGCAATAACTTCGTTAAAATTCATGTTGGATTGTGTACCGGATCCCGTTTGCCATACTACCAATGGAAACTGATCGTCCAATTTTCCATCCAGAATTTCATGACACACTTTTTCTATCAGTACTTTCTTTTCTTCTGCCAGTACACCTAAGTCGCTATTTGCCCTGGCTGCTGCCATTTTAAGTGTGGCAAATGCACTCACGATTTCCTTTGGCATTCTTTGACCACCTATTTTAAAGTTTTCGGAAGAACGTTGTGTCTGTGCACCCCAGTATTTATCCGCAGGTACATCAATATACCCCATACTGTCTTTTTCCTTTCTGAACTGACTCATATTATTTTGATTGTTTATTACAAAAAATAAAGTTGCAAATTTAGTGAATTCCGATGCTTTTTTAAGCATACTTACTTCATACTAATGTAAAAAACAAGACAATACAACCTTTGTTCTCAGGATATCACTATACGCTGTCCAATAATCGGGCGTTTTTTTTACTTTCGGATAGTATAAATGTAAAGCACCGTATTTATTTATATTGGTGGATTCAAGTCATAAATACAACAGTATCTGAATTCTATAATTTTTCATCTAAAATTTCTATGGGTGTTTTATACCTTAGATTTAAGTCATAAATGCAACTTTACGGGAGATATAAAAGGTAGTAACAATTTTTATCAAAAGAAAGGAGCGAACTCCTTTCCTCTGAATGGTAAAGTTACTATATTGTCTCCCGTCCAAAGTTGTCAATATAGGTCACTTTACACAAACACGAAGGTACACAATAAATGTAATGAAAAAACAAGGATATCTGTAAAAGTGTGTATAACAAATTGCACTTTTATTATGAATCTTATTGGTTAACTATATTTTGTCGCCTCGAGCCGGCTAGGCTTTTACTTTTTTCATTGCCAAAAAAGTAAACAAAAAGTCTAGATCAAAAAAGGCGATTGCATAGCACCGTTCTCTTCATGGTCAAAATGCTTTTTCTATCGCATGCAGTGGTGTTTTCCTATGTCTACTGCTATTTTTGCGATAGACGCACTTTTGACATTACGATCACTATCGCTTGTTTTTGACCGGGTTTATTTAATTCATACAGCGTAAATCAATAGCTTTTATCAATACTAAGGAAAAATAACTTACTTCGCTTTTAGTTACTTACTTGCATAACCAGGAATATTATATTATCAAAATTTTATGCAATTTGTTATGCACACTCTGTAAAAAGATATATCAGAAGCTATAGGTAAAGATAACACAATCCGGATAAACACTACGATAAATATTTATCTGATTATGAACAATATTAATTTGTAATTTTATTTATTTCGTATCTTTACAGCTTAATAATACACACTATTCATGTCATCAACCCCGGCGTCTAAAAAGTCATCGTATAAAATATTGGGAGTAGATCCTGGTACTAATATACTGGGGTTTGCTGTACTGGAAGTACAGGGAAGTACACTAAAAATACTTAATTTTGGTGTATTTCATTTGGAGAAATATGAAAATCATCATGAAAAACTCAAGGAGATTTTTTTGCAGTTGCAGGAGATTATTGAGACATATCTACCTTCGGTACTTGCAATAGAAGCACCATTTTACGGCAATAATGTCCAGTCCATGCTCAAATTGGGACGTGCACAAGGAGTAGCTATGGCGGCAGCTATGACGATGGGTCTGGAAATCCAGGAATACGCACCCAAGAAGGTGAAACAATCCGTCACCGGAAATGGCAATGCGTCCAAAGAGCAGGTAGCCGCAATGCTGGAGTCTATACTAAAAATCAAAATCACTTCCAAACACTTAGATGCAACAGATGCACTGGGAGTCGCCGTATGTCATTATAATCAAAGCAACAGTGCTTTAGCAGGACTTTCTAAACACAAAGGATGGGTATCCTTTATCAAGAACAATCCGGATAAGATTGTTACCGGCAAGATGGTAAAGAAGTAAAGTCGTTTTTGTATAAAGTTCAATTGATTTTAAAATTCTTTAGTTCTTATCAGTAACATCCGAACATTAATTTATTAAAAAAAGCAAGTTATTTCTCATTCATACATTAATAATAAGATATTTAAATGTATCTTTGCGGCAAATTTGATAAAATAGTTAAAATTCATAATAAAACGCTTTCATCATCATGGCAAATATTGGACATATAAAACAAATTATCGGACCTGTAATCGACGTTAGTTTTGCCGGAGAAAATAGTAAACTCCCTGAAATTCTCAACGCATTATCCATAAAAAGAGACAACGGTGAAGAGCTCATCCTTGAAGTTCAGCAACACCTTGGTGAAGATAGCGTGAGAGCGGTATCCATGGACTCTACTGACGGTTTGACCAGGGGTATGCAGGTTGTAGATTTGGGAGCTGCAATTTCCATGCCTGTCGGAGACCAGATTAAAGGAAGAGTATTTAATGTGGTAGGTGAGCCAATAGATGGTTTAGGTGCATTGGACAGAACAGTAACAAGAAGTATTCACGGAAAGCCACCACGTTTTGAAGACTTATCAACTGAAACAGAAGTTTTATATACAGGTATCAAAGTAATTGACCTTATTGAGCCTTATTCCAAAGGTGGTAAAATCGGTCTCTTTGGTGGTGCCGGTGTTGGTAAGACAGTTTTGATTCAGGAATTAATTAATAACATCGCCAAGGGATATGATGGTATATCTGTATTTGCCGGTGTGGGTGAACGTACACGTGAAGGTAATGACCTGATGCGGGAAATGCTGGAGTCCAATATTATAAATTATGGTGCAGACTTCCTTCATTCTATGGAAGAAGGAGGTTGGGACCTTTCCAAAGTTGGCAAAAACAACCTTAAGGATTCCAAAGCTACATTCGTGTTCGGACAGATGAATGAACCACCGGGAGCGAGAGCGCGAGTTGCACTTTCAGGTTTGACACTGGCAGAATACTACAGAGATGGTGACACAACGGATCCGAACGGAGGAAAAGATATTCTTTTCTTTATAGACAATATATTCCGATTTACTCAGGCTGGTTCTGAGGTGTCAGCCTTGTTGGGACGTATGCCTTCAGCCGTAGGTTATCAGCCTACACTTGCTACAGAGATGGGATTGATGCAGGAACGTATTACATCTACAAAGAGAGGTTCTATTACATCTGTACAGGCTGTTTATGTACCTGCGGATGACTTGACTGACCCTGCTCCTGCAACAACATTTGCCCACCTGGATGCCACTACCGTATTGAGCAGAAAGATTGCTTCCTTAGGTATTTATCCGGCAGTGGACCCATTGGATTCGACATCCAGGATTCTTGACCCGGCTATCATCGGCGAAGAGCACTATTCCTGTGCCCAGAATGTAAAAATGTTGCTTCAGAGATACAATGAATTACAGGATATCATCGCAATCTTAGGTATGGAAGAACTTTCTGAAGAAGATAAACTCGTCGTTTTCCGAGCCAGAAAAGTACAGAGATTCCTTTCTCAACCATTCCATGTGGCCGAGCAATTTACAGGTATTCCGGGTGTGTTGGTTCCGATAGAAGAAACTATCCGTGGATTCAACATGATTATGGCTGGTGATCTGGACAGATATCCGGAAGCTGCCTTTAACCTGAAAGGAAAAATAGAAGATGTAATCACTGCGGGTGAAAAAATGTTAAAAGAAGCTGAAGCGAACGCTTAATTTTTTTTATCAAGAGTAAAACATACACATGAGACTAATCGTATTAACACCTGAAAAGGAAATCTACAAGGGAGAAGTCAAATCCATTCAAGTACCCGGTACGAATGGAGGATTTGAAATTCTTAATAATCACGCACCCATTGTGGCAGCACTTGGAAGCGGCCGCATCCGTATCGTGGATATATTGGGAGCTAATAAATCCTTTACCATAAAAAAGGGATTTGTAGAGGTGCTTAAAAACGAAGTTTCTCTATTGGTACAGGGTGTAGAAGAATAACAGTAAACAATTCAAATATAAGTAATAAACAGCCGAATTTCCATTACTGGAAATTCGGCTGTTTTGTTTTAATATAATTTAATTTTTTGGCATAACATGATAATATTTTTTATAAAAAATATTATCATGTTATAAAATCGAATTATATTTGTATCGTTATTCAAAATATTATTTTTATATTTATAAAATCTAAACCCCGGAAATATGAAAAAAGGATTATTTTATTTATGTGTATTATTTATAGGTTTATTGATTAAACCTCAGACGTCCAATGCACAGTATACAGGAAGTAAGAATGCAGTCTATGCTGAATTACTGGGAAACGGATTGATTTTTTCAGCTAATTATGACAGAAGAATCATTAACAATATCGGTGGCCGTGTAGGAGTTGGATATGTTGGTAGTACAAAAGGTGAGGGAGGAATTGTTACGTTTCCTATTATGGCTAATATAATTTTAGGCAAAAATAATAAATTTTTTGAAATAGGTGCCGGATTAGTTTTTGTTAATGGGACAGGAGATTTTTTTGGTGATGAATCTGTTTCATCTGCCGGAACTTTAAGCCTGATGTACAGATATCAACCCGCTGATGGTGGAGTGATGTGGAAAGCTGGTTTTGCACCCATTATTGCTGAAGGCGTTTTTATTCCTTACTGGATAGGATTAAGTATAGGGTATGCTTGGTAATATTAATGAATGATACTGCCGAATTGAAAGAAAATAATTCTTCGTAATAGAATAACATTTATTATAAATTGGTAAATATTTTTATATATTTAAAATATGTCATATATTTGTTATTATTTATTAGTTTACCAAAATTACTGAATGTTTAAAAAAGTAATTATAAGTGGATTGTTTATTCTGTTTTGCCTTAACATATATGGACAAAATCTACAGGCACTGAAAGCAGGTCCTTTAGGATTTTTGATAGGTAATTATAATTTGCGGTATGAGAGAAGTATCGATGCCAATAGCAGCTTCCAGGTTGGTGCCAACTACTATGATTTCAAATTGTTTGGTATTAGCACCAGTGGTTTCGGAATTGATGGCGCATACAGATATTATTTCAGACAAGCACTTAATGGAACCTATGTGGCTCCTGTAGTTGGTTTGGCATTTAATCGCACCCTTGTTGAGAAAAACAGCACTGTCAAAGGTAATTTTTCTTATTTGGGTATCGGAGCAACAGTGGGATATCAGTTTGAAATAAAAAACAATTTTATAGGAGATATAGGTGTTGGATACGGATATAATATAGAATTGGGTAAGGATGATAATCTGATAGCCAATTACAATTTTGCTGTTCCAAAATTTACATTGGCTATAGGGTATTTATTTAGTAATTTTTAATTTGGTATAAAATTATTAAAAGATCTGTTTCAAATGGATTTAATAAGTATAGTAAGTTTTATTTTTTAACATTTAATACATCAAACATGAAAACAAAGTTATTTACAGTTTTGGCATTTGTATTCTTATTTTCAGTAAGCAGTTATGCTCAGGATTACAAATCAGCTATTGGATTGAGATTTGGTTATCCTCTATCTGCATCTTACAAGACATTTCTGTCTGAAAAAGGAGCATTTGAAGGTGTTGCTGGTTTCAGAAGTTTTTCAGGATATTCATGGTTCAATATTGGAGCTTACTACCAGGTACATAATGACATTGGTTCCGTTAATGGATTGAAATGGTATTATGGTGCAGGAGCAAATGTTTATTTCTGGTCATATGATACAGGATTCGCCGGTGATGGTAGTACTTCAATAGGTATCTCAGGTGTTTTGGGTCTTGATTACAAATTTGCAAACATACCTTTGAATGTGAGTGTAGACTGGATTCCTACATATTTTATAAACGGTTATGGTAGCGGCTTTGCTGGTGGATATGGTGCACTTGCAGCAAGATATGTACTTAATTAAAAAAGTATATTGACCCATATACAATAAAAGGAGATGCACAAAAGTATCTCCTTTTGTTTTTATACCTGAATACATGGGCCACTGTTTGATATCACATCAGTCTTATTTTCCATCTGGCTCTGAGTAGTTCTCTATCGACTGTACGCTTATCCGGCTCCTCCAAAGGTCCTTTGTATTTCTCACCTCTTCTTAAATACAGGCGATTGAATGTAGACTGATTCATTCCCCATTTCATAAGAAACTGGCGTCTGCCGTCATTTTTAACAATTCTGCCTGTTGATTTAGTTTGAAAGTGATATACCTTACTTTTTGCTATTCCTCTGAATATACGGCATCCGGCTTCCCACATTTTTTTGGCAAAATCATCATCACTGCTCATCCCCGGACTGAATTCAATACTGTATCCACCGACCAGATGCCAGTAATTTCTATGTACTACTGTTGGCGGCCATGCCGATCCGCTCCAGTCCTGATGATCGTCCTGATTATACGATTTCAACAGCATTGTTTCCTGAAAGTTTTCAATATCTCTCCCAAAATCTTTGACTACAACACATGGATTACCGGTATCATTCGGCTCAATCATGGTAGCTGATAGCATAAAGCAATTGGTACGCACAGATTGAATAGCTTCTGCCAAATGCGTATCCCAATCCGGGCATGTATACATGTCGTCATTCATATATACGATGTAATCCTTGTCAGCCCAAATAGCCAGCCCGTTTACTGCCTTGCAAATACCGATGTTTTGTTCGGAATGTGTATATTGATATCCCTGACTTTGAACCCAATCCAGGGTACCGTCCATACCGTCATTAATGTGTATAAGAATCTGATGCTTCCATTTTGAATTTTTGACAATACTATCAATACACAGTTGTAAATATTCGAGATTGTTCCAGGTAGGGATAAGTATCGTAAACATAGATATGCACTTATAATCAGATAATACCTTCTTTGATTAATTCATGGATGTGAATGATTCCTTTATATCTGTTTCCATCCATCACGAGTAATTGTGTGATTGAATACATGCGCATTAATGCCAGAGCTTCGGTTGCCATCATATCTGACTGGATGTACTTCGGTGAACGGGACATTATCTGTCCGGCGGTTATGTCCGATATGTCGGTATTTTCCTCAAGCATCCGCCGTAAATCTCCGTCAGTAATAATACCAATCAGATTTTCATTGTCGTCCATAACTGCTGTGGCACCCAGCCGCTTGGTAGAAATCTCAACGATTACTATTTTAAGGTTGTCACCCGAATATACTTTGGGTTTGACCTTATCGTTGGTTACATCGGCTACTTTCAGATATAATTGTTTTCCTAAGCTGCCACCAGGATGATACCTTGCAAAATGTTCAGGAGAAAATTGTCTCAGTGATAACAATGCAACTGCCATAGCATCACCTATAGCCATTTGAAGTGTTGTGCTCGTAGTAGGTGCCAGATTGTTGGGGTCTGCTTCAGCATCCATTGGGAGATACAATACATAATCCGACTTTTGAGCCAGATAAGAGCCATTATTACTAACCATTCCGATGAGTATATTGCCAAAATTCTTAATCAGAGGAACAAGTACTTTAATTTCAGGAGTATCGCCGCTTTTGGATATGCACAACACCAAATCATCCTTTTGTATCATACCCAAATCGCCATGAATGGCATCAGCAGCATGCATAAACATAGCTGTAGTACCGGTAGAATTAAATGTCGCTACCAATTTTTGAGCTACTATGGCACTTTTTCCAATACCAGTCACAATCAGCCTTCCTTTAGAGTGGAAGATAGCCATTACGGCATTACACATATCATCGTTAACACACTCTTTTAATTCAAAAAGTGCATTTGCTTCCAATTCAATCGTTTTTTGAATATTTTTTTTGATAAGTATTTGTTTATCCAAAACCTGCTTTGTATTTTTGATATCTGAATTAAAAACAGTCTGTAAATCCGAGGTCAAACTTACAAAATGGACTAACCATTTACAAGAATTTACATTATAAAGATTTTTTTATTTAATTTTGGTAGTTCAATATATATGTATTACCTTTAGTGCGTATATAGCTTTATTTACAGAATCTAACATTTAAAATTTTAATTTATAAAAGTCCGGAAATGACTTTTATTGCATATACAAACGCATTCGGCTAAATTATAATAAATACAGATTTAAATTATATGAATTTTACTGACCAGGACATCAATAAATCTCTGAAAAAATATTTTGGATTTGAGACTTTTAAAGGAGAACAGAGAGAAATTGTTAAGAGTGTTCTCAAAGGCAGAAACACCTTTGTAATTATGCCTACTGGTGGAGGTAAATCACTATGCTATCAATTACCAGCCATGATGATGGATGGCACAGCCATTATTATTTCGCCATTGATAGCGCTGATGAAAAATCAGGTCGATTCTATTCGGGGATACAGTCAGGAAGATAATATTGCCAGTTTTCTGAATTCTTCACTCAATAAAACACAAATGAATGAGGTGAAGAATGAAATTATGTCCGGTAAGACAAAGATGTTGTTTATTGCACCTGAAACACTGACAAAAGATGAAAATATTGAATTTTTTCAAAAATCCAATATTTCTTTTGTAGCGGTAGATGAGGCGCATTGTATTTCAGAATGGGGGCACGATTTCAGGCCTGAATACAGAAGAATACGCACAATGATTTCAGCAATTGGTGAAGATATACCCATAATAGCTTTGACAGCAACAGCTACCCCTAAAGTACAGTCTGATATAGTGAAAAGTCTTGAAATGGATGATACAGACATCTACATATCTTCATTCAACAGAGACAATCTTTACTACGAAATAAAACCCAAAATCAACAAGGATAAAACCATCAAAGGAATCATCCAGTTTATCAAAACATCCAAGGGAAAATCGGGTATTATATATGTCCAGGCACGAAAGTCTACAGAGGAAATAGCCAAAATACTCAATGTAAATGGTATCAAAGCTGCTGCCTATCATGCCGGATTAGATCCTAAGACCCGTACATATGTACAGGATGCATTCCTGATGGAAGAGGTAGAAGTCATTGTTGCAACAATAGCATTTGGTATGGGTATCGATAAACCCGATGTACGTTTTGTAATTCACTATGACATACCTAAAAGTATTGAAAACTATTACCAGGAAACAGGACGAGGAGGCAGAGATGGCATAAAAGGCCATTGTCTAGCATTTTATTCTTATAAAGACATCCTAAAACTTGAAAAATTTTTAAGGGATAAGCCTGTAGCTGAAAGAGAGCTCAGTGCGCAGTTGATGGAAGAAGTCATTTCCTATACAGAATCCAATACTTGCCGCAGAAAGTTTCTATTACACTATTTCGGGGAGGAATTTGCCGTAGAGGAATGTCATAATATGTGTGACAACTGCAAACATCCTAAGGAAAAGGTAGAAGTAAAAGACGAAATGAAACTTGCCCTGCAGGTTGTAAATCAGTTGAACGAAAACTATACAGCCAAGGCATTGGTAGAGTTTATTACAGGCAAGATGTCAAAGGATATGAAGGACTTTAAATTTGACAAGTTGCCGTTATTTGGCTCGGGTGCTGCCAAGGATGATTTATTCTGGCACACTATATTCCGTCAGGCAGTTTTAAATGACTTGTTGTTTAAGGAAATCGAACAGTATGGAATACTGAAACTGACTGACAATGGCAGAGCCTATATAAAAAGCCCGGCTTCAATCCTCGTACCTATCGACAGGGATTATTCTGTCAAAGAAGAGGATGACGATGATTTTGGCAGTAATCAGGGTGCAGCACTCGATACTGTATTGGTTGATTTACTGAAAGATTTGAGAAAATCAGAAGGTAGAAGACTTAAAGTACAACCCTGGGTTATTTTTTCAGAACCATCACTACAGGATATGGCTACCTACTATCCTATCAGTATGGAAGATATGTTGCAAATAGCAGGAGTGAGCCAGGGAAAAGCAACAAAATTTGCAAAACCATTTATAGAACTTATCAAAAAGTATGTAGATGAGAATGAAATAGAAAGGCCTACAGAAGTTGTCGTAAAACAGGTAGCCAACAAATCCAGAAACAAAGTAACCATCATTCAGTCTATTGACAGGAAGATGCCATTTGATGATATAGCCCGCAACGTCGAAATGACACATGACGAGTTATTATATGAACTGAATCATATAGTTGAAGCCGGGACTAAGCTTAACATCAATTATTATATTAAAGATAAGGTTGATGAAGAAGTTATTGAAGAAATATTCGACTATTTCAAGGATTCTGATACGGATTTGATTGAAACCGCAATACGTACACTTAAAGATGATGGAATAGGTGAGGAGGAAATATTGCTTACCAGGATAAAATTTATCTCAGATATAGCCAATTAATTAAATAAAAGCAATGATACAAATAATTATTATAAATGGACCTAATCTCAATCTTTTAGGTAGAAGACAACCCGAATTATATGGGAATGTTTCTTTTGAAGAGTATTTTGTAGAGCTTGAAAAAGAATTTAAGGATATAAATCTACATTACTATCAGTCCAACCACGAAGGCGACATTCTTGACAAACTGCATGCTGTTGGATTCAGATACGATGGTATCATCCTGAATGCGGGTGGATATACACATACATCAGTAGCCATAGCAGATGCTATACGGGCTATTACTTCTCCAGTGATAGAAGTACACCTGACCAATATTTACGAAAGAGAGCAGTATCGCCACAATAACTATATCAAAGATGCCGTCGAACATGCGATCATCGGTAAAGGACTTGGGGGTTACAGGGAAGCAATAATTTATCTGAAAGATAATTTTATCAATAAATCCATATGATCTGAATTGTCAGTATTCAAATATACATAAACCATTAAAGATCTGATTTTAGTACCATATTGTCTATGAGTCGTACACCCTCGACCCAGACTGCTGTACATGCGACAATATACCCGTGATTATCCAAATTGTCAACAGGAAGCAGCGTGTTGCCATCCACTATGTCAAAATATTCGGGTTTAAAAGGTGGTTTGTCCAATCTTTTTATGGCATATTGCTTCAGACTTTCAATATCCAGTATTCTTGATTTTTGTTTGACGGCTTTCAGTGTTTTGAAAATGATGGATGCGTTGGTACGTACCTCAGGGCTAAGCCGGACGTTACGGGAACTCATGGCGAGACCATTGTCTTCCCTGACGATAGGGCACACTCTTAATTTTGTAGGGATTGAGAGCGATTTCAACATATAGTTGATGATGGTAAATTGCTGAAAATCCTTCTGTCCCATATAAAGATTATCTGGCTTTACTATTTCAAGCAGTCTGTTTACAACCTGTGCAACGCCATTGAAATGTCCCGGACGATGCGAACCTTCCATCATGACATCTAATCCTCCCAAGCCTATATCAGAACCGGATTGTATTCCGTCCGGATAAATATCGTCAACGTCAGGTGCATAGAGTATGTCCGCAGATGCAGTTGATTGCAGTAGCTCCTGATCTTTGGATAACGTTCGTGGATACTTTTCGAGATCTCTGGGATCATTGAACTGTGTTGGATTGACAAAAATGGAAACTATAGTAATATCGTTTTCGTTTTTACTCATTTTTACAAGGTGCAGATGCCCTTTGTGCAGCGCTCCCATAGTGGGTACAAAGCCGATTTTTAACCCTTTTTTTCTGTAATCAAGAATGATTTCTGTTAGCTCAGAAGCATTGTGGATAGTAGTAAGCATTGAAGTCAGTTCAACTATGTTATGGCATCGGATATATGGATATCCGATGCCTTTAATGTTATTTTTTAACTTTTCCGGGAGTATCTTTAAATCTCTTTTTTGGATGAACCAGTTTCATCTCTTTAATCAGATGTCCTGCCTGAGCATACTTGTCGATAGTCCATAATATAAACCGGGCATCGACCATGATATTCCGGCAGATATCCGCATCGTAATTGATATCACTCATCGTACCTTCCCAAACCCTGTCGAAGTTAAGTCCTATGAGATTGCCATGTGCATCGATAGCCGGACTACCCGAGTTTCCTCCGGTTGTATGATTGGATCCAAGAAAACATACGGGCAATTTACCTGTTTTGTCGGTGTATTGACCATAGTCTTTGGCTTTG
Organism: Saprospiraceae bacterium; assembly: GCA_020850225.1. Classification (GTDB taxonomy): domain Bacteria; phylum Bacteroidota; class Bacteroidia; order Chitinophagales; family Saprospiraceae; genus OLB9. Next base: position 20,664 of record JADZFD010000085.1, read on the forward strand.
TACAATTCCAGCATTCTTGGAGACAGGTCAAATTCGTAATCACCCGGAACATATTTTTCAATAACTCCGTCAAGATAGGTGACCGGTTCATAATATACCGCATCTCTGGGAATATATCCTTTTACCTGCCCGTAAGTAACGCGCATGGTGCTATTGGCATCCGGATAGAATCGTTTTTCTTTGAATACCTCCATCTGGGCTTTGGTGTACTTTGCCTGTAAGAGGTCGATATCTTTCTGTATAGCATTATAGTGTGCTGATACATTTGAAGCATTAAAATCTGACCAATCCGCAATAACTTTAAACAAGTCGTCATTTTGAATGGATGCAACAGCTGAGTCAGGGTCTTTTTCGAGGATGGTCATGGCGCTGGCTACATTGTTGAATTGTGTCTTACTGTACCAGTTTTTGACAACGTAACTCATGGATTCGTGTGTCTGAAGTCCAAAGTGTTCTTTTTGTAAAAACGGAGGAACAAACTTCGTATCCAGATTACTGACGTACATTTCTATCAGTGCTTCCAGTTTTTCTTCGTCAATATTATGGTCGTAATTTTTAAAAAAATTCAAGGTCATGCTCTTTATGCGCGGTAACAAATCATTGTAACCACTTACACCGTTGTTTTTATAAGCAGCAACCAATCTTTTAAGTGAAGCCATATAATTGGTAAGATCAACATTTCTCAACACCACTTCACTGTAATAATCATTGGCAAGTGCCAACGGAGTAATCTGGGCATAGAGCTGTCCCATATCGTTAAGCAATGTTTTGTACGGACTGTTGATGGGAAGTCTGTGCTGGAATTCTTTTTCGTAATCCAGTTTTTTCTGTACGGCATTGGATTTTTTCAGACCCAGAGATTCTCCCACCCATTTTTTCCAATAATTGGCAATGGATGCGTATTTGGATGCATACTTGATTTTGGTTGCTTCATCCTTTCTCATATACTTATCCGTGATGTTAAGTGCTGTTTCTCTGATTGCTATTTTGGCAGGATTCAGGACATCCGTTATCTGGCTGATGGCTGCAGCAGGTAAGTATTGGTTTGTTCTTCCAGGAAAGCCGAAAACCATAGTAAAATCTCCTTCTTCCACGCCATCCAGGGATATGGGTAAAAAATGTTTGGGTGTATAAGGTACATTATTCGGATTATAATCAGCCGGTTTGTTGTTTTTGTCCGCATATATTCTGAATAAAGAGAAGTCGCCTGTATGCCTTGGCCATACCCAATTGTCCGTATCAGAACCGTATTTACCGATAGATTCAGGCGGTGTGCCCACTAACCTTACATCAGTAAAAGTAGTAGTAACAAATGCAAAATACTGATTTCCGTCAAAAAAAGGACGTATCATAAGATTCTGGTAAGATTCGATCTTATATTTACTGCGTACCATGGCAAGGTTTTTATCGATTCTGGATTGTCTTTCCGTTGCGGACATATTTTCCGTTACACCTTGTAAAGCATCAGCAGTGACATCGTCGATATAATCTATAAAAGTCGCTGTCAAACCGGGATTGGGCAATTCATCTTTATAGGAAGTAGCCCAGAATCCATCTTTCAGCAGGTTGTTCTCAACTGTCGAATGTGCCTGTATCTGTCCATATCCACAGTGATGATTGGTAAGTAATAATCCATTGCCGGATATCACCTCAGAAGTACAACCTCCACCAAAATGCACAATAGCATCTTTCAGGGATCCTTTATTGACACTGTAGATGTCTTCAGCAGATATTTTCATACCCATACTTTTCATCTCACTTTCATTCAGAAGTTTGAGCAGTTGAGGCAGCCACATACCTTCACCGGCTCGCAAAGCATATGTATTAAATGTAAAAATTGTAATAAATAAAAACTGAATAATACGTCGCATATACTTATTGTTTTTTTTGAATTGATATGCAAAGCTAATAAAGATTTAGGAGAATACAGGATTCTGCCTTAACTATTGCTGGCAATTGCTTGATATCTGTTGATCAAATGCAGACGGTTTGTATTAAAATCATGCTTTTTGAAAGAAAAAATTCTGAGGCGTATAATTATATGATGGGTTGTATGTTTTTAGTTATCTTACCAAATAATATCAGAGACATAGACAGTATTTGCACTATAGTTTTCAATTGTATCGGATTACATAATTTTACTTTTATCATGTATCTCCAACAACGAACAGATTTAATAATGATTAGATTTTATGAAAGGACTATATTTGTGGTATAAACCTATTTTTGAGTTGAATAAATAATAATATATTCATATGAAACATATAATTTTGAGATTATTTTTTGGCCTCGTTTTTATTTCAGGTGTCATACATGCAAGTAGCTTTGCTCAGGGTGATGGATATACAAAACCTACATCGGTCGGCATAGTGTTGTATTCTAATGATACTGAGACAGTATGGAATGCTTTGCGTCTTGCCAATTTTTCAAAATCTGAACAGGACACAGTAACCGTTTTTTTGTTGGCTAAAGGAGTTGAACTTGAAAATATGCTGAAACAGAATCAGGATCTGAAGGAACAGGCGGACTTGTTTATAGGCGCTGGAGGTACGATTCTGGGGTGTGGAACCTGTCTGTCAAGCAGAAATATGAATAATCCACAGATTTACCTATTCATCCATGAGCGATTTGTACAGTATCATTCGTCGAAACAAGATTGTATTGACTTTTTGATCTGATATGCTAGAAGTATTTTTATTTAAAATCCAACCTATCCTGAACAACTAATTGTATTTCGGAATACTGTAATTTTCAATCTTATGACGTTTACTATTTCTGATAATATGTTGAAAAATAAAAACAACAAATAAACCTATTCGTAAAGTATGATGTATATATTGTTAACATTATTATTCTCAGTGATCAGTTACTATTTTTTTAATAACGAATGAATATGGAAAGATTAGGAGTTACTATGGTCCCAACTTCCTACTCACTTTTAATAAGACATGAATCCTATAGCTTACAATAATAAGATCCCCGTATTTTCCCATCCTGCGATATATACCGACTATTATGAATTAATCATGGCCCAGGGTTATTTTCTGGCAGGGCGCAAAGATGAGGATGCATCTTTTGACTATTATTTCCGCAATCTCCCTTTTAAAGGCGGCTATGTCATCTTTGCCGGGATTACCGACTTGCTTGAAATATTGCAGGATTATAAATTTAATAAAGATGAATTGATTTTTCTAAAAAATCTGGGATTTCATCCGGATTTTCTGGATTATTTAGCTGATTTCAGGCTACATCTTGATGTTTATGCAGCTCATGAAGGAGAAGTCGTATTTCCGAATACACTAACGATACGTATAGAAGGATCCATTATTGAAGCACAAATCGTAGAAACAATACTGCTTAACATAGTCAACTTCGAATCACTGATAGCCACCAAAGCAGCAAGGATGGTACATGTCGCAGAACACCGGAAAATTCTTGATTTCGGACTAAGGCGTGCACAGGGATTAGGAGGAATTCAAGCCAGTAAAGGAGCTGCAATTGGCGGAATACATGGCACTTCCAATGTCTATGCTTCGTTTGTACATGGAACACCGGTTAGCGGGACGATGGCACATTCATGGATACAGTCATTTGACAGTGAGCTGGCGGCTTTCAGAAAATTTACTGAATATTATCCCGATACGGCTGTTTTGCTGGTAGATACGTACAACACCCTGAAAAGTGGCATTCCCAATACAATAACTGTAGCCAAAGAGCTTGAAGCTCAGGGACACAGGCTTAAAGGAATACGTCTGGATAGTGGTGACCTTGCGTATTTATCCCGCAAGTCCCGTGAAATGCTGGATGAAGCTGGTCTGGAATACATTCAGATAGCCGTTTCCAATCAGCTTGACGAATGGGTAATACAAAGTCTGCAAAACCAAAAAGCACCTATAGACATCTATGGAGTGGGTACCAGACTGGTAACAGCGCAGGATTCTCCGGCTTTGGATGGTGTGTATAAACTATCCTCTGTACATGGTGTACCCAAGATGAAAGTGTCTGAAAATAAATCCAAATCAACCTTGCCGGGTATCAAAAAAGTACACAGGTATTTCGATAAGAAGGGGATGATGTATTGTGATGCCATTTTGCTTGAGAATGAAAAGAAAGTCGATCGTATCTATCATCCTTTGTATCCTGAAAAAAACAGTTCTCTGGAAGGTTTGGATTACTATCCATTGTTGCAGCTGATGATGCAGGATGGAAAAATAGTGTCTGCATTGCCTTCAACCGAAACAAGTGCTAAATATGCCCGGGAGCAGTTGAGAAAATTATACCCTGAACACAAACGTTTTGAAAATCCGCATATATATAAAGTAGGTATCAGCCAGGCTCTTATGGAGTTAAGGGATTCAGTAATTAAAAATGTATAATTGTAAAATTTATGAGAGCGCTTGTTATTATTGATGTTCAGAATGATTTTTGTCCTGGAGGAGCACTTGCAGTGCAGGATGGCGATACAATTATACCCGTAATAAATCAATTATCTGAAAAATTTGACCATATTATCTTTACGCAGGATTGGCATCCTGCTGGACATAGTTCTTTTGCTTCCGTACATCCCGGTAAGACGGCCTATGATGTTGTTCAGATGAGTTATGGCAACCAGGTATTATGGCCTGACCACTGTGTTCAGGGTACGTACGGTGCTGTATTTCATAATGAACTGATTACTGTCAAGGCTCAGATGGTAATTCGTAAAGGGTTCAGAAAAGAGCTGGATTCTTATTCTGCATTTTATGAAAACGATCATATCAGGCGAACAGGACTGTCCGGATATCTTAGAGATAATGATATAGATACACTTTATCTTACTGGCCTGGCAACCGATTTCTGTGTCAAATGGTCAGCATTGGATGGTATAAGAGAAGGGTTTTCGATATATGTAGTTGAAGATGCAGTCAAAGCTATTGATTTGAACGGGTCTTTAGCAGCTGCATGGAAAGAAATGGATGAAGCAGGTGTTACATTTATACGGGCTTCTGATGTTTAGGTCATGTAATTACAGATGTGCGTTAATACTTGACAAATAGCGCAGGTTTAACAACATAATGATTAACAACCGGTACTGCCAAATAAACTCCTGTTTTAAGTTGTTGGATATTCAGTTGTAAAGATGTTTGTTTGTTTCCTTCATAAACACAGATCATCCGCCCGCCAGTGTCATAAATACATACCCTGTCAACGGGTCGTTCAGTACTCAGGTAAAGCAAGTCATATGCCGGGTTAGGAGACAGATTGGCACGAATGGATGTTTCAGTATTTTTTACTGTTTCAACTATTTGTCTGTATATAAAAAATCCGTTTCTATCCTTAAATACAATAATATCGTCATTGCCGTCCTGATCCAGATCACTAACAAAAATGGCTTTTACAGGTCCGACAGAATCCAGCACTTCCAAAGAATTCAATAAAAACAAAGAGTCGTTTTCGTAATTATTCCGGATAAATACCGGAGCAGGATTTTCATATGCCATCACCATATCATCTCCTTCTTTAGAAGTAAGATTGCCAAATTTTATTAGCGGTTGGAGCTTTCCCAAATCTAATCTTCTGTTTTCTTTGAATGTTAAACTGTCACCTGTAACAATGTGATTATATGTTATTAATGCAAAGCTATCATTGTTACCAGTAATTGCGGATACTTCCACATTACCATTTTCTATATTTTTTCCAATAAAAAAATCACTGACAGGTGCTTCGTTCAGAACTACTCTTGATGAAAAATTATTGAATGTGTTATGCATGAATACAAGTCCCTGACGATTCGTCGTATCATTACCACTGATAAGTATATCCATTTTATTGTCATTATTAAAATCAACAATGCGGACTTTACTTACATTTTTAAAAGCACTTTTGGTCGGTTCAAATTTAAAGAAAGATTTGTTTTCCTTTTGGAAATATATTTCTGTTCTGTCATAACCGACAACCACATCGTATAGTCCGTCATTATTCACATCTCCAAGGTCAAATTGAATCAGATTCTTTGTAAAATTGCCAAAAAACAAAAAATCTTTGCTACTCATTACAAACTTTGGTTCGTTAGTGGTACTTTGGTTTTCAAAGAGGATGATTCTGCCTGTTGCACCCATTAATATATCCAGATCACCATCATTATCAACATCCCACAGTTTAAAATTTTTGTTTTCACTGAGTTCCTGACCCAAATCAATTTTTGTAAATCCGATGCTGTCTTTTCCATTATTGAGAAATAATGTTATGTATCTTTTATCTGCAAATATCAGATCGTCATACCCATCCTGATTTACATCTCCTGCAAAACTACCTGAATACACATTAAATACTTTTTGATAATCCGAAATTTTATCAAAAGTCTGAGCATGAATAACAGTACTTATCAATACTAATATGACAGATATCCACTTCATATTTTATACTTTGTTCTTAGGTTTACAAAATTACTTTCAAAATTAATTAAATATTTCAATATACCGAATTATTACCCTTTTTTTACCAAACATTAAACGTAAAGCAATGTATATCGAGATAAAAAAATGTATTTTCCCAGGTATCCGGGCGATAATCTTTATTTTGGGTTTATAAAAACAAATTTTCCTTTAAGTACACGTTCAGTATATAGGGTATTCTGATTTTTACGCTAATAAATTAAAATTACTACTATATAATATTGTTTATCATTGCTTTCCTCTATTTATGCTTTAAATCTGTAAATTTTACAACTGAACCTAATGGTCAGTTTTATTGATTTTTTTGGATAAACACCAGATGGATTATACTCAAAAAAGCCCTGGCGCAAATTGCAGCCAGGGCTTTCTGAATATTTTTGGTTTATATCCGGGTATTATTTACTCAGATAAATCATCTTCTTGGTAGATTTCTGACCATTGCTTTCAAGTTCATAGAACATAACTCCCTGGGCATTGAAATCAGATGCAGATAGTAAAATCTCATTTTTACCCTTAGCATATTGTCCGGTGATTGTCTTCAGTTTCTTACCGGTCATATCATAAACAGTCATTGTTGCCTGACCTGCCTGTGGTAAGTTAAACTGAATAACGGTATTGGAAGTGAATGGGTTAGGGTTGTTCTGACCTAATTCAAACACATCTGTTTGCGTAATACTTCTGTGTGCCAATGATACATTGATTTTACTTAAGTCTTGTGTGTAAGCTTCGGCTTTAGTAATATCAGATGATAATTGAATTGTGTTAGCTATTGTATTATTCGTAATTGCTCTGAACTCGACAGTAAACAGTACTTTGTCTTTATTTACAGTCAAACCAGATACATCATTCCAGCTGAATGGCACTTTACCCTGAGCGACAAGTTGAGTATTGTAATTGTCTGTGTCAACATCTAAGGCTCCGGATTCCATATTTATAAACTGCATTGCATCAGCATCAAAATTAAGTGTCCACTGTGCACCTGCTATGTGTGTAAAGTTATCGGCAGTAAAGTGAACTTTAACCAGGTCTCCTTTTTCGAAACTTTGATCAGCAACTACCATTGATAATGTCTGATTAGAACGTACTTCAGTTGAATTACTTATGACATTCACAACTGCAGAGTTATTGACATCACCTACTTTTACCGCTACAAAGTCGTTATCCATAACATCATTCGTAAAGTTACTCAGATATTTGTATTCATTCACATTCCATACAGTTAAAGGATCTGTTATCTTAGTTGATTTATCCAGGAATCTCCATGAATAATTATTCGGAAACTCTACATAAATACCTAAAATCAATTTACGTAAATCGCTTAAATCTGAAGCTGTGATTCTCTTATCATTGTTAACGTCAGCAGCCAAATACTTATAAGGTGAATTCAGTTTTTCCAAATCCAGTATATGTCTCTGGATGATAACCAGGTCTAGTGTTGAAACGCCATTTATCGCATCGTCATTCTTCTCAGGTGTAATACGATATGGATTATCTTTCTTTATATTGACGAATTCGAAATGTCCGTTCAAATCTGTCTGACCAGATTTAGATTCGTGATCACTCATGTTCTCTATTAATACAATTGCATTTTCCAACATCTCATTAGCTTCATTACCTATGTTACCAGCAATTCTTGATCCTCCGCAGCCTGAATTAGCCTGAACATTCAGCGTTACTGTACAGAAGTCAGTATTTCCCGATTCGTCCCAAACACTCATATTTTCGGTATTTGGACCAACTTTGGAGCAATTGTATAATTTGGCGGACGAACACATGGAAGGCAACCATCTCTGGTATGTACCATTTTCATAACCTGCAAGCAACCCAGGATTAGATGTTGGCCAATTACCTACAATCACACCATTTTTATCAAACAATACCTCTTTAGTTGTCACAGGTGGTTTAAATCCGTTAAGTGTAAATTTAAGACCACATCCTGTAGTAGGACAATTATCAACGGATCCCTTGTCAAAATCTTTTGCCCATATATCAATCGTTCCACTTGAAGGCATGACAACTGTTGTCAACTGAGAGATACAGTAAGGCGTTGGTTTCTTTTTATCCAATACACTGAATGTATATGAAGTAGTAGACAAATTGCCACAATGGTCCTCAACAGTCCATGTAATCTTATGTGTACCTACCGGGTAAGTAGCTGACGCATCATTAGTTGAACCGGTAGTAAATGGAGGTAATCCATCATTGCCTAAATCAATACTATATGTCCATTTTAATTGATCAGCAGGTGTACAATCTGTTGCTGAATTTTTAAGTTCTACAAATCCGTTGCAATTTTCACCAAATGCATCCGTAGCACCTTTTGAATTAGTTATAATAACTGGTTTGTCATTGTCAGTTACTTTAATAACCTGAGTAAACGTCCAGCTATTAATACCGTCAGTTGGAGCAGCAGGATATGTATTTCCATTTATATCTTTATTAGGAGCAAATTTACACCAGTCAATCACTGTCCACTTTCTTAATATCTTGTAACAAACATTATCAACGAAAGAAAATAACTGGTCTTCATAGGTATAGGCAACCTGAGAACATGAACCATTTCCAAGTGTAGGTTTTCCTGTCTTGGACGGATCTGTATCAGCTGTCAGACAACCTTTAACTTCTACAGGAGAGTTTGGCCATGCCGCCGGTCCTGTATATGGTTTTGAATTTCTTATTGTAATAGTTTGCGTACATGATGCTGTTCTTCCGCCATTATCTGTTACCGTGAATGTTCTTGTGATGACACCCTGTCCGCAGTTATCGATAACACCCGAGTTTTTCCAACTTAATTTAGCATTCGGACAATTATCTGTATAATAAGGTGTGCTTAATGGTACATCACTGAATACAGGCTTTCCTAAAGCTACAACGGATGTATCCGCATTACAATTGATAGTAACATGAGGTGGGCATGTTATTATTGGTGGAACCTTGTCAGCGACATTTACTAAAACCATACAGCTGTTCTTATTGCCATAAGCATCGGTAACTCTTAATTCAACCATTATATCTTTTCCTACATCATCACAGCATACCTGAATAAATTCAGTAAATGGGTTGGTTGCTTCATTGGTTGAGCCATTTGAATTACATCCTGCAGTAAGTCTTCTAACTGAGAAAGTAACATCAGAACAATTGTCGTGAGAACCGTCATCAAAAGTATATGCAAAGACATGCGCCCATCCATTATTGGATAATGTTACTACAGTATGTTCGTCACATACGGCAACCGGAGGTGTCGTATCAAATACATCAACCTCAGTAGCACAATCTGCAACATTACCACAAGCGTCTTTCCCTATATATTGAATCCATGTTCTACCCAATGGTAAACCTTCAATAACAAAGTTAGGATATGTGCCTGTTACTTTAGTTGCACCATCCTGTGATACGAAAGGAACTCCAGGGCCCGGATCCTGACCTAAATGATCTGCTTTTTTAAATTTAACTGTCCAGGTTGTCTCATTACAATCATAGATAGTTACAGGAGGTCTTACTGCCCACCTTCCGGTACAGGAATATGGGTCAGCTGATATTATACCAGCTACCAACACTCCTGGAGCTAATGAAGAAGTCAAATCTGCCGGACAAGTTACTATTGGTGCCTTTGTATCCATTACAGCTATGACCTGATTACCTACAAGTAGTTGACCGGTGCACCAATCCAATACCTTCCATTCTCTAAGTACTTTGAAACTTTTAGCACAAAGCTCTATTCTGGTATCACTATATGTAGAATTGATTTTACACAAGTTGTTGGTACCTATGATAGGATTATATAAAGTATCGACTCTGTATTGATTCAACGAACATCCATTAGCCAGAAAAGATTGTTGTTGTCCGGGGTAAACAAGAGTACCCGGAACACAATCGGCAGAAGCAGGATTCGTAACAATATGTCCGTTTATATATCCCGAAATATTCTCATTTGCAAACACATAAGGTGCACCTGTTTCTTCCGGATCAGGATAGTAATTGCCATTTTTATCCCAATTTAATCCAAATGGAATATTTTGGTTGGATTGAGATGTACTCCATGCCCAGGTCCCATCGCACTCAAGTGGTGGTCTGTTTTTTGCCAGACCATCATAATTTTTAGGAATTCTGATGTTGGAAATACTACTTTTATTAAACCAAATAGTATGTTCACAGATTTGTGATAAGTTACCAGTTGCATCAGCAGCCTGATATCTTATTACTCGTTTTGCTCTGAAAGAAGGATCACAACCTAAATCAGTAGTAACGTCTGATAAAAGCGTTACTTTAGGGTTTCCTCCACAGTTGTCTGTAGCCGTTGGTAATGGCAGTACTTTACCAGGCTGATATAAAGGATCATAACAACCCACAGTAATATCGCCGGGACAATCAATAACTGGCGGCAACTTATCTTCAATCTTGATAGAGCCCCAGCATTTGTTGTTACCCAACCATACACGGACAGTCAGTGTCTGGCCAATATTGGCAGATGTAATCCAAACATTTCCCTGATAACCAGCAGGTGGAGGTAATGGTTGTCCATTAAGCCCCAACACTTCTACCTGATAAGTACAGGGTGGTGTAGAACCTTCTCCCTCAAGTACCATTTCTGGTGTAATCTGAACAATACAGTCATCGTCCATCGATACCTGTACTAAATTGTTACATGACAAAGGACATTGTGCCTGCGCATGTTCTCCAGCGTACCCAAGCAGTAACAGAACTGTCAGGATACCCGCTTTGATAAACCTATCAAAACTTCTGTGATTTGTTAATGTAAATTTCTCCGATTTCATGAGATAATTTGATTTTGATATAAACAAAAAATGATTCCAAATTAGCCTCAGATCTTTGCAGGAAAAACTATTGCAATTGTTTGGCAAGGGGATGCCTGTTACTAAAAAAAATGGATTATTTATCTTATAATTCAAAAATTATACCAATTGGTGATCCAATGAAAATTTTATCAGTTTTACCGTATTGTTGATTCCGAACTTTTTCATAATCCTTTTACGGTGTGCTGACACTGTCTGATCACTGATGTACAATTCCTGAGCTATGGTTTTGTTGTTTTTGTATTGTACTATTAAGCTTAGTATTTCTGATTCGCGTTTTGTCAACTTTTGTTTTAAAAGTATTCTGTCTTCACATATTTTTTTTCTGTCAACCTGAGGTTTTTTCTTCTGTGCGTCATACTCGGGTGCCAACCTCAGTCCTTCTGCTATATAGGTTCTGCCAGCCATAACAAAATCGATACACTGTATCAATTCTATTGAATGATTCGTTTTCATTACGTAACCATCCACACCTTTTTTAAAGGCATCTCTTACCAGGCCGGATTCACCGTAATTGCTTAGTATGATAATCTTAGTTTCCGGATTGCTCATCTTTAATTCTGTGATTAGAGACGTATCAAGATTATCCGATATAGCTAATTCTAATATCAATAAGTCAATTGGAAATTCTGTCAGTTTGTACAACTCTTCAAGATTATTGGCCACACCTACTATCTTTACAGGATGTGGGTTCATATCTTTAAGTATGGCTTGGATACCCTCCGTAAACATTTTCTGAAAATCAGCGATTACAGCTCTCGTCGCCATTTGTGTAAATTTATAAGGTTAAATAAAATCTAAATTCGTTTTTGCTTAATAATCCACTTTGTAAAAATCAATTAGTGTGCCAAATCACAGGTATGACCATTCTGTTTGCTCTTGTTATTCAGTAAAAACTCATTAAAAATATGATGCATGATTACCAATATTGGCTAATTTTCAGTTATATATAATTTGTATTATTTTATAATATGATATTGTTTAATTTTATAAAAAAAAGTTTGTTTTTTTCTACTTTTAATATGCATATATGAGAATCTATCTTAAAATTCTAATTTTCAAGAACGGATAATAAGTATAGTGTTTTAACACAAACCGAGTATCTTTATAAATTTCAGGATATTACCATCCACTGAGTTTTGGTAGCTATTCCTGTTTATTTATCGTCAGATATTGATTAAAATCATTTTAAATCAACTACTTTTGACCTTTGAAACCCATAAATCTTAACATGATATGATTGTTGCATCTGGTATCATCAAATCTTACGGAGACCTGCAGGTACTGAAAGGCATTGACCTTGCTATCAGTGCCGGAGAAATCGTAAGTATAGTGGGAAAATCAGGAGCGGGTAAAAGTACCTTATTACATATATTGGGTACACTTGATCGTGCAGATAGCGGTAGTCTTGTATTAAACAATCAGACTATTGATACACTGAATGAAAAGGAACTTGCCAAATTTCGCAACCGGCATATTGGGTTTGTATTTCAGTTTCATCACCTGCTTCAGGAATTTACCGCACTTGAAAATGTATGTATTCCTGCCTATATCAATGGCGTTCAACCATCTCAGGCCGAGACCAGAGCTAAGGAGCTCCTTTCTTATCTGGGCCTGAGTGAAAGGATACACCATAAACCCAATCAATTGTCAGGTGGAGAAGCGCAAAGAGTGGCTGTTGCCAGAGCACTGATCAACGAACCTTCAATTGTCTTTGCCGATGAACCGACAGGCAATCTGGACAAGTCGAGTTCGGAATTACTACATCAACTCTTTCTTCAGTTACGGAAGGACTTTAATTATACTTTTGCTATAGTCACTCACAATCCGGGATTGGCGGCACTCAGTGACAGAATAATCACCATTGAAGACGGAATGATCAGGCAGAATTAACATCCTGGTTCACATATAAAATATTTTGTATATATTTGCACTCTTATTACTACCCGTTTTATGAGCGATAATATCGTACAAGCTGATAACGAAAATCATGAACCTGTTACACTTACAGGCATGTACAAAGAGTATTTTCTGGATTATGCATCGTATGTCATCCTGGAAAGAGCTGTTCCTGACATCAGAGATGGTTTGAAGCCAGTACAACGCCGTATCCTCCACTCTATGAAGGAAATGGACGACGGAAGATATCATAAAGTTGCCAATATAATTGGTCAAACGATGCAGTTTCATCCACATGGTGATGCTGCTATCGGTGATGCACTTGTCAATTTGGGTCAGAAAAACCTGTTGATAGATTGCCAGGGTAACTGGGGAGATGTGCGTACAGGTGATACTGCTGCAGCTCCGAGATATATAGAAGCCAGACTTACGAAGTTTGCTCTGGAAGTTTTGTTCAACCCACAAACAACTGAGTGGCAGCATTCCTATGACGGACGGAAGAAAGAACCGGTTTCACTACCGGTAAAATTCCCACTCGTATTGGCACAGGGTGTCGAAGGTATTGCTGTAGGGCTTTCTACCAAGATACTTCCCCACAATTTTATTGAGATACTACAGGCATCCATCAAAATATTACAAAATAAAAAATTCACACTCTACCCTGATTTTGAAACGGGCGGTATGGTTGACGTAGCAGAATATCAGGATGGACATCGGGGAGGACGCGTCAAAATACGGGCGAAAATCGAACAATTTGACAAAAGTACACTCAATATCGTAGAGTTGCCATACGGAGTTACTACCAATACGATGATAGAAAGCATCCTCAAAGCTAACGACAAAGGTCAGATAAAAATTAAAAAAATAACAGATAACACAGCTAAGGATGTTGAAATACAACTGGAGCTCATGTCCGGAGTTTCACCGGATGTCACCATAGATGCTTTATATGCATTTACAGATTGCGAAGTGTCTTATTCACCCAATGCATGCGTGATTGTAGACAACAAACCATTGTTTCTGTCCGTATCTGAAATATTGCGTATTTCTACATTTCAGACACAGGATTTACTGCGAAGAGAACTTGAAATCAAAAAAGCTGAACTCGAAGAGAAATGGCATAACGCCAGTCTCGAGAAGGTGTTTATTGAAAACAGAATCTATCGTGACATAGAAGAATGCGAGAGTTTTGAAGAAGCAGTAGATGTCATAGGTGCCGGACTTAAAAAATATGTGGCAACACCTTCTGATCCACTTCAACCAGGCGATGAAAGGATATTGATGATGCGGGATATCACAGCCGATGATGTCATCCGGCTGACGGAAATCAAAATCAAACGCATCTCCAAATACAATAAATTTAAGGCTGATGAATATATGAATCAGCTTTTAGCCGAATTGGAACAAGTTAAATATGACCTCGAACATCTGACTGAATTTACAATTGCATTTTTTGAATCCCTCCTGGCCAAGTATGGTAAAGGTCGGGAACGAAGGACTATAATCACTTCATTTGATAATATTGAAATCAAAGTGGTAGTTGCCAATAATGCAAAACTATATGTAAACAGAGCGGAAGGTTTCATCGGCATGGGTATGAAAAAAGATGAATTTATCTGTGATTGTGCCGATATAGCTGATATTATTGCATTTACCAAAGATGGAAAATTTAAGGTTGTAAAGATTGAGGACAAGGTATTTATAGGCAAGGATATCATTCATACAGCGGTATGGCTCAAATCCGACGACCGGACAACCTATAATATGATTTATCTCGATGGTAAAAGCGGACGTACCTATGCCAAGAGATTCAATGTCACAGCCATCACAAGAGATAAGGAATATGATCTGACGCAAGGTACAAAAGGTTCGAAAGTACTTTATTTTACTTCTAATCCCAACGGAGAATCCGAAACAGTACAAATTCAGCTCACCCTTAGTTCAACCGCTAAGAAAAAACAATTTGAATTTGACTTTGCAGAACTTGCTATCAAGGGCCGTAGTTCTCAGGGAAATATCGTAACAAAGTATCCTGTTCGCAAGATAACGCAACTCGCTCTGGGTAAGTCTTCCTTGGGTGCCATGCGGATATATATGGATGAAGTAAGCGGTAAAATCAATCAGGATCAACGCGGAAAATATTTGGGTGCTTTTGACACGGGAAGCAAAATCATCAGTATTTATAAGGATGGATCCTATGAGTTGAATGAACTGGATATTAATAAAAAATATGATGTCAACAACATTGTTGAAATTGGGAAATACAGTGATCAGAGCGTAGTTTCTGTTGTATACTATGAAGGGGAAAAAGGCTGGACGATGGTGAAGCGGTTCAAAATCGAAACCAGTACGTTGGATCAGAAATTTAACTTCTTGCCTGACACAAATGGTTCTAAACTTTATTTAGCCACTCTGTCAACCAATCCAGTTTTCAAATATGCCTATAAAAACGGTAAAGAAAAGGAAGAAAAAGAAGTACACTTATCTGAATTTATAGAGATCAAGGGATGGAAAGCATTGGGAAACAGGTTGGTTGATAGCAAACTCATTCAGCATGAGTTAATAATAAACACAGAGGAAGAAGATCCGGATAGTGTGTCAACATCAGATAGTGCATCCAATGATGAAGAAATGGTTCATAAAATCTCTTCCGAATTAAAATTACCGTCTGAAAATCCTGAAAATAATTCAGGTTATAAGCCGGGAGACACGATTGAACTCGATTTTTAATGTGTACAGGAAAATAAATATTCCTCCTTTTAAGTTTGATTTTAAAACACCTATTATCTAAAATATTTTAAGAATAAATAGGTTGAAAGTGTAATATATTACTCAGTTTTATTATTTTTAATGCAGATTTATCTAAGTATCATGACGAAAAATCTTTATGTATTCATTTTGTTTTTAATCCTGATCCTATCAGGCTGTAGTAAGGATGCTAAGCCATTATACGAAGTAAGATTAGATGCAGATTTTTACATTTCTTCGTCATTGCCTGTAAGTAATGTAATCAGGCATTACGCTACAATCAGAAATGTTCCTGTATTTTACAATCAGTATGCTGCTCAGAAAAATGTAGATACTGCACATATTCAGGTCGCTTATCCGTCTTACGGATCCATCAAAGCACTTTTTGGTGATAATGATTTGTCATTCATAGAAGATGTTATTGTCAGCATTGTTCCTAAAAAAGGCCCTAAATTGGAGATTTACAGGATTGATTTTGTTCATTATAATACCGGTGGTGAAATCAGGATGCTCAGCCAAACCTTTGATGGTCTGAAAAAAGTATTGAAAGACGAATTTATAGATATCGAAATAGGATTCAGACTGAGGCAATTTCCACCGAGAGATGTAAAGGCAAGACTTGATTTTGGCTATGTCGTTTTTGATTGAGATATTTCAGCAAAAACAGGTAAAGTATATTAAGAATGATAGTGAATAGTTGGCTGAAAAATTACCAAATCAACGATTAAACAATATATAAATCAATATTGACAACTATAACCTTTTTTATTCTCATAGCTGCTTCCTATGGTCAAACGAAGTGTGATGTAAAAAAATTTTATAAAGCAATTGAAACCGAAAGTGATGTAAAAGTCTTAACAACTTTTGGTAACCTTGAAAATGCTGAATATATTTTAGTCCATACTAACCTTAATCAGGGAGAATATAAATTAAGCGTTTCGAGAAAAGCATCAAACCAGACTTCCCCGATATAGTGGACATAAAGAATGGGTAGAGATTTTATAAAAATGGATGTCAGTATGCCTGACTCTTTGTCCTAAATGTTTACACAATCTAATATATATTCCCTGTAATTTTAGATTTTACATGTTTGGAAGTGATAAATTATAAATTAGATAAATAAAATTTAACCATAATGTATATTATGTTCGATATAATATACAATCAATATATTTTTTTATTTACCTTGCAGTCGAAATTTTAGATTTACAATATACCATTTTTTAACCTTATAAAATTTAACAAATGAAAACGAAAAGAAGAATTGTATGGATAATTAAAACAAGTTGTATCATTATTACTTCAATTGTTATTTTAAATAGTTGTCGTCAAAATTGGACTATTGAAGATTTTGGACCACCAGATGAAGGTAATTTGATTTCATATAATGAAGCTGCTAGTATGATGAAGGTATATTCTGAAAGTAATCCAATACATATCACTAACATTGAAAACAGTAAAGATTCAATTTTATTTGGATTTAAAATTAAATCAAATAATTTACTTGACTTGATTATGAAAAATAAACTTGAACCTGAATTTGGAAAACCCGAAGAAGTAGTATTTTATCTTGGAATTAATCATTCAACAACCGACGCCAAAATCAAACCCAATTATACGTTAATAGCAATCGGAGTGGATGCAAATGGAATGTTATTGATACCTAAAACCGGTGCAGACAGGAATGATAAAACTCAATCAACTATAGTTGATAAAGTTATGACATGTCCTCCGTTTTGCCCGGAACCCCAATAATATTTTACTAATGCTATCTGATATTGCTTTTCTTTTTTACTTTTTCTCGCTTTTTATATCATTTATAGGAAGCTGCATAATGTTTTCAAAAATAGAAATTGCATTCAAATGGATTGGTATTTTATTGATAGTTACTTTCTTGAACGAGCTCAATACAAGATTTTTAGTAAAGAGTCTGAGTATTCAAAGTAATGGTGTTTATCATTTTTTTGTGCCTATTGAGTTTTCTATTTATACAATTATATTTGCTACGTTTATTAACTTAAAGCGTTGGAATAAAATTTTAATTTTATTAGTTTTTTTACTTGTAATTATTGAAATTTTAAATACATTATTTCTTCAACCTATATACGTGACTAATACAAATACAATGATTATAGAAAGTGTTTTTTTAGTCTTACTCTCCTTAATACTCTATATAAGAATAAAAGAATCAACTTACTATAAGAACTTACTTTTGGAAGGTGTATTTTGGTTTAATAGTAGTATACTTTTTTATTATGCTTTTAATATTTTGGTTTGGGGATTTCATAATTGGGATTTCATTAATCCTCCTCTAATAATGTACGATATTAATGCATTTTTGTGTGGTTTGATGTATCTTACTTTTTTATTTTCTATTTATTTGAACTTTATACAGGTTCGAAAATTAAAAAACTAAATAGATGACAAACAGGCAAATTGAATCAATTGATGTTATTGTTTTTATAGTTGCAGGCATTCTGGTAATTTTGTTAATGTTCGGGTTTATTCTATATTTTCTTATTTCCTATAAAAGCAAGAAAAGAGACTATAATCTTCTTGAAATACAAAAAAAGGAGTTAGACGACCAAAAAAAATTACTCGAAAATACACTATCAGAATTGAGAGCCACACAATCTCAATTAATTCATTCAGAAAAAATGGCTTCCCTAGGTCAATTGACTGCTGGTATAGCTCATGAAATCCAAAACCCTTTAAATTTTGTCAATAATTTCAGTGATGTAAGTAAAGAATTATTGACTGAGATGAGAGAAGATATAAAA
The DNA here is from genome assembly GCA_020850225.1 of Saprospiraceae bacterium. Taxonomy (GTDB): domain Bacteria; phylum Bacteroidota; class Bacteroidia; order Chitinophagales; family Saprospiraceae; genus OLB9. The sequence continues at coordinate 39,339 of JADZFD010000085.1, forward strand.
AAAAATAATATTGAAGATGCATTGGAATTAGCAAGTGATGTTGTTAACAATTTAGATAAAATTTATTTTCATGGCAAAAAAGCTGAATCAATCGTTAAGGGTATGTTGCAGCACAGTCGGGCTGCTAAAGGTTTGTTGGAAAAAGCAGATATTAATTTATTATGTGATGAATCCATCCGACTTGCCTATCATGGTATGAAGTCAAAATTTATGGATTTCAATGTAGAAATTACAACTATTTTTGCCCAAAATATCCCAAAAATATATATTATTCCTCAGGATATTGGAAGAGTAATCCTGAATATATTATCAAATGCGTTTTACGCTACAATACAAAAATCCAAAAAAATCTCTTCTGATTACAAACCAAATGTTACCATAAAAACACTATATGATAGCAGTGGAGTAAATGTCTACATCAGGGATAATGGTTGTGGTATTCCACAAGAAATAAAAGATAAAATTTTTCAACCCTTTTTTACTACAAAAATTTCAGGACAAGGAACTGGTTTAGGACTTTCGATTTGTTATGATATTATAAACTCACATGGTGGTCGAATAAGTTTTGAAAGTAAAGAAAGAGAGTTTACGGAATTTAATATATTTTTACCGAATAAATCAAACCTGGTTGTTAAAATACCAAATAACGTTGTTTAATACATTTTATTCAATTCTCATGATTAAAAAATTCTATTTCAAATAGTTAAAATGATATAGAAATATGTTTTTAATTTTTGATCAAATACTTTAAAATACAGAAACTCTAAAAATAAAAAAATCTTTACTGCGTGAAATTTAATAAAATGAATATATTTTATCAAGCTTAAGATTCGTTACAATTAAAATCAAAATCAAACTTATTTATAAATGAAAAGGATATTGGTAGTAGATGATGAGGAAGATCTGGAAGTTTTGATCCGACAAAAGTTCAGAAGGCAAATCAGAGAGCAAATTTATGAATTCATTTTTACATTAAACGGAATAGATGCATTGTCTAAATTACAGGAATTCAATGATATTGATATCGTATTAAGCGATATAAATATGCCAGAGATGGATGGATTAACCTTGTTGGGAAAGATTTCTGAATCATATCCGCTCACAAAAGTTATAATGGTCTCTGCTTACGGAGATATGGACAATATTCGTACTGCAATGAACAGAGGTGCTTTTGACTTTGTAACAAAACCTATTAACTTTGAAGACCTGGAAATGACTATGCAAAAAACATTTACTTATGTTAATTATATCAGAGAATCATTTGAAACTATAAGAGAAAATAATATCCTAAAAATGTATGTCGATAAGAATGTTCTTTCTTTCATGAGAACCAAAGAGTTTGAGGAATCATTAAATAAAAACATCTCGATTGAATCTTCTGTTGCATTTATTGACATTTGTGGTTTTACAATAATTAGTGAAAAAGAACCTGCAAATACTGTAGTCACCATGCTTAATAAATATTTTGACATGATGGTAAATGAAATAATTATTCAGAATGGAATAATTGATAAGTTTATGGGTGACTGTATCATGGCTGTTTTTAAAGGAGATTATCATTTAGACAGAGCCATAGAAGCCTGTATCTCTATCAGGGATAAGATAAAATCACTGGAAGAAGAAAATAATTTTAAACCACAGGTCTCTATAGGTATTAATAGTGGAGAAGTCGTAAGTGGTAACATAGGTTCCGTTACATTAAAAAGGTTGGATTATACAATTATTGGAGATGTTGTGAATATTGCTCAAAGACTCCAAAGTATAGCAGAGCCAAATCAGATTCTTATTATAGAAGAATGTTATCATAAAGTAAAACAGTCTTTTAAATGTAATTTCATAGGTGAAAAAAAATTTAAAAACAAAAAAGACATGTATTTAACCTATGAAGTAATACATTGATTAACAAACTGATGGATTATTATTCTTTAGCATTTATACTGATTGCAATTGCTTTTTTTGCAGGCTTAATCGGATCACTTACAGGATTAGGTGGTGGTATTGTTATTGTCCCTGCATTAACGTTGATATTGCATATACCGATGAGATATGCAGTGGCCACATCGCTGATATCCGTGATAGGTACATCAAGCGGCGCAGCAGCAGCCTATGTAAAAGAAGGATATACCAATATGGAAATCGGTATGTTTTTGCAGATAATGACTACATTGGGAGCTATCCTGGGAGCTGTTGTCATTATCTGGTTTGAACTCTCTGTCGATATACTTGGAATTGTTTTTGGTCTTGTTCTACTGATTACTGCCGTATTAACTGCACAAAAAAAATCGGATCATCTTTTTACTATCGACAAAGATTCGCTGTCATACAAATTACAATTGCATGGTACATATCCATTGGATGGCAATAAAGTAACATACGGTTCAGCCAATCCGATTACCGGTTCATTAGTAATGTGTATAGCCGGATTTCTATCAGGTTTACTTGGTGTAGGTGGTGGTGTTTTCAAGGTTTTGGCGATGGATAATATAATGCGGCTACCTTTTAAGGTGTCTACTACCACCAGCAATTTTATGATTGGCGTAACAGCCGTATCCAGTGCTATCATTTATTTTGCAGGAGGCTATGTTATTCCATATATTACGGCACCTGTTCTGATAGGAATCATCCTGGGTTCCTACATAGGAGCCAGGATTTTAAAACACATCAATGTAGCATTATTGAAAAATATTTTTGCTATTCTTGTATCCATTATAGCATTATATATGATATACAACGGTTATTCGGGCAATTTTGACACAAGACATGAATAAGAACAATGAACGGTAAAGGAGAAAAAGAATCTTTAGAATACATCATAAGTACAACTTTAAGATTAGGTGTCTGGTGTTCTTTCTGGATTTGTCTGACAGGTACCGTGCTGCTCTTTTTAAATTACAGAGATAAACCCGTAGATATCTATCATTTCCAGGATATACCACCCAAATTCAATTTATCAGATTTATGGACAGGCATTTTAAAATCTGATGCTGTGCAAATTGCGATGCTCGGTGTATTGATAATGCTTATTACACCATTATTGCGTGTTATTTTTGCTCTTTACACCTATAAAAAGCAAGGTAATAACCTTTATGTTCTAATAACAGGTATCGTAATCATTATCATAAGTATCAGTATATGGTTAGGAACCATACATTGACATTTTTACACCGGAATAAATGATATAAATAATAGTTTTTAGTCCGTTATTTCAGAATAGCATTGATAGACAGAGCCAGTTTTTTGTCTTTTTCAGTAATTGTATTACCTGCATCATGGGTTGTAAGCCAAATCTCTACCACATTATATTGATTATGCCATGATGGATGATGGTCGCACATCTCTGCCAGGAATGCAACTCTGGTCATAAAACCAAAAGCTTCCGAAAAATCATTGAATGTAAACTTCCTGTATAGTTTTCCATTTGTAATATCCCAACCTAAAACATTATCCATATCCATCATTCTGATATAATTAAAAAAATTATTTTAACTGACTATTCTTCAGACTTTGCTTCAGTAATAGGATTTATACATAATTATTATACTTATTGTAAACAATTGTTCATCTATGATAGTTGTATGACTACTATTTTGCACAATGCATTTTCACTATCTTCTAAATTGCAGGGTGACATATTAAAATCAATCAGATATGGCAACAAAAATGAAAATTGAAATATGGAGTGACGTAGTATGTCCGTTTTGTTACATAGGAAAAAGGAATTTTGAAGCCGCTCTTTACAACTGTAACAATCTATCCGAAATCGATATTGAATGGAAAAGTTACCAGTTAGACCCGAATGCTTCCAATTCTTCAGAATTAAGGAGTTATCCGGAACATCTTGCTGCCAAATATGGTTGGTCAATAGAAAAAGCAAAGGAAAGTATAGCTTCTGTAACTGCGATGGCCGAAATGTCCGGATTGGAATTTCGCCTGGGAAACGCAAAACCATTCAACACGACGGATACACATAAAGTCATACAATACGCCAAATCGAAAGGATTGGGCGATCAGGTCGAAGAGGCCTTTTTCAAAGCATATTTCACCGATGAAAAAGACCTGACAAAAAAGGAAATTTTGCTTGAAATCATACAAAATATCGGATTGACGGATGTCAGCATTGAAACTGTGCTCAATGACAGTCAGTATGCTGCAGCCTTAAATTCGGATTTGATGCAAGCGCAACAACTCGGTATAAGAGGTGTTCCCTTTTTTGTATTTAACAGAAAGTATGCATTATCGGGAGCTCAAACAAGTGAAGTATTTACTGAAGTGCTGAACACATCGTTTGCAGAATGGAAAACAGATATGCCAGTGAATATATCACCCAACTCCGATGGTCAATCCTGTGATATAAATGGCAATTGCGGTTAATTCCAAATGGTTTACACATTTAATAACATTCAACATATTTCATTTAGAATGCGTTAATGCTGTATGAAATACATTCATTCGCTCTGATAAATAATTAAAAATATGATTTGGAAATACTTGTTGGTTTTCTTTGGAGCAATGTTATTTGACCTGGTGCCTTTCCCTTTTCTTCCGGCATATACCATAATGGCTTTATTGCAGATTGTATACAATCTGGATGTATGGTGGGTTATCGTTACAGGGGTTCTGGGATCACTGCTGGGAAGATATATCCTGTATCTGTATGCTCCTGTTCTTTCCAAAAAATATTTAAAATCATCCAAAAACGAAGATATTGAATTTTTAGGCAGTAAAATGAAGGAAAATATATGGAAAGGGCAACTGTTCATACTGGCATATTCATTGCTCCCTGTTCCTTCCACTCCGCTTTTTATCGGTGCAGGGATTTCAAAAATTCAGATCCGATATGTTATTCCCTGGTTTATTATCGGTAAACTAATCAATGATACACTCGCTGTACATCTGGGTAAATTTGCAGCTGAAAATACAGACGATATCATTGGTAACATCCTGTCATGGAAGTCGTTAACCACTATATTATTGGGCGTTATATTGATATTTGCTCTTTTTTCAATTAACTGGCGAATGCTGATACAAAAGAACAAATTAGAATTAAATTTCAAAATCTGGAAATAGCAGGCTTTATTGTTTAACGCTTCTCAAATTATTTTGCTATTACCAAAGGCTTTACCTGCTGTACTACACCATTCTGGAACCTCAGATAATACATACCGGATGGCAATCCTTCATTTTCAAAATCTACCCGATAGGTTCCTGCTTCAAAATTAGCATCAACCAAGGTTTTGATTTGCTGGCCAAAAGGATTGAATACTTCAACCAAAGTATGAAATCCGGCGGTTGTAAATTCTATTGTTGTCCTTGTAGTAAATGGATTTGGATATGCTTGAATCAGATTGATACCAGCTAATTGATTCTGATCATGTATACTTGATGGAATACAATCATCATTCTGTATCAAGGGTAATGTCTGAAAATTTTTCAAAAGAATGATATTGTCAACATCATGCTGGGGTACACAAAGCCAATCCTGCAGAACAGATGCATATACCGATCTAAAATCATACTGCATAGGAAGATTGTCATTAACCGTTGCTGTTGGAGACACTATCGGATTGTCACCCAGAATTCCTGAAATCACTTTATTCCCCATCAGTAGTAATGGTGCAGCCGCTCCATGGTCCGTACCTGAACTTGCATTGGCTATAATTCTTCTTCCAAATTCTGAATAGGTCATACTCATTACCCTGTCCCCTACTCCAAGTTGTTGCAAGTCATCGTGAAAAACCTTGACTGCATCTGAAAGTGTTCCCAATAAGGTGGCATGTTTACCTTTGGATGTATCCGCTTCTACCTGTAATGAGTGTGTATCAAAACCACTCATACTCACCCAGTACACTTTAGTTTTCAATCCACCTGCTATTAATTTGGCAACGATTTTGAGTTGTTTTGCCAAACTCGTATCGGGATATGTTAGCTGTGTTGATGGTGCATCATAAGCATTTTTAACAGATGTGCCGTAACTGTTGGTATTCTTTTTGACTACTCTTAAGAATTCAAGTTCTTTTTTGTAGGGACCTTCAATACCATACTGGTCCTGGATATTCCCCAGAAAAGTATAGTTCTGTACTTCATTATTCTGATCCAAAAGTAGCGAATATGCCATATTAATGGATGGTCCCATGAATACCGGATCAGACACACCTCCTATTTGAATAGCAAGAGGATCCGGCATAGTTGTATTGGGATAATCTGCCGGGAAATTGGGATATTCAAAATTAAGATAACGTCCGACCCAACCTGTATTAAGATATGTATCAGAATCGGATGCTGATGACCAAATGTCTGTAGCACGAAAATGTGAGAAATTGGGCTTAGGATAACCTACGGATTGTACAATTTTGACATTTCCTTCATTATACATTTGCTGGATACCGCCCATGGAAGGATGTAATCCCAGGGTTGAAGTACCATCCAAAGGAAGTACACTTTTTTCCTTAATCATTATATTGGAGCGAACTGCAGATATTCCGTCGTACTGATCCAGAGGAATGACCATATTGAGCCCATCGTTGCCTCCACTGAGTTCTATAAGTACCAGTACATGATCATTACTGCCATACATACCGGCAAGAGATGCAAATTGCATACCTTCACCAAATGCATTAATATTAAGTCCATTCAGTATTAATGGTACTCCCACTGCAGGAACTGCTCTTTTTATGAATACTCTTCTTTTCATACAATTGATTATTTTTAATGTATAACAGAGATAATTATTATCTAAAAATTGGGTTGAAAAACGGTAATTGGTATAAAAAAATTTAGCTCAATTGATATTCTTCTAAACTGGTAATATATTTTATAACTGACTGTAACTTATCGGTTACAAGTTTCTTTTTATTGACATCGGTTGGATTATTCTTGTAATCGTTCCAGATTTGTGTCCAGTAATATGGATTGGTTTGCCCAGTCATTATGATATTTTTTATGAGAGCAATGTTATTAGCTGATAATGGATGCGTCAGTAAGTGCTCATTTATTTGTAAAATCACCTTATCGACATCATTTGCATCGGGATACTGACTCAACCAATCTATAGTATCTATAATGACAACATTCTTATTTTTCTTAAATCCGACATATATCATACCATCAGTAACCAGATTCCTGAAAGGAAGTGTAACACTACTGATCCATAGTTCATGATAATTAGGCTCCTGATAGTATGCCTGCCATCCGGCAACATTTGGCGTAGCAAATAATTGCTGCTGAAGGTAAGTACTCAATACATAATACTGCCTCCACATATAATATTGTGTAGCTAAATCTGAATTGTCAGGAAATTTCATAACCGTTTCTCTGGTAATTCCAATGATTAAGTCAACAGGAGGTTTTATCATGGCACCAAGATTGTAAGGATCAAAAAAATGTTCACTTTTGAATAACAATCTTAATGGTTCTGCAATTTTATAACCTGAAGCTTTGAATATACTGGCCATAGGCTTAATAACATTTGTCTCAACTGCATCATCTATTTCGTAATAAACAAAAAATCGATACAGTTTGCGGCATATGAACAGTGCCACCTCATCCTTAGCAAAAATCATATTGAGTAAATCATCCAATTCTTTCTCCCCGTCAGCACCGGATTTTCCGGTAATTATTGTATTATTGTAAAAATCAGAAAAGGTTTTGTTCCCTGTATCATGCTTTGCCGGATCGAATGTATAGGTAATTTTATCCGATATTATACGGTATCCGGTCAGTACTTTGGCTGCTTCCTTTACATCTGTTTCACTGTATTTTTGTCCACCATCTTTACCTACTGTAAACAGTTCCATCAATTCTCTTCCATAATTTTCATCCGGTTTGGCTTTCGTGTTTTTATAGCCATTCAGAAAATGCAACATAGCAGGATCTACAGTTATTGCACGTATTAAGTCTTTAAAGTTACCAAGACAGTGTTTACGTATCGTAGATATATGAGCATATCCATATCTGGCATCACCATATTCCTGAATACTTGTACCAAAATGGTTCAACCAAAACAGCACCATCTTTTCCTCAAGTGTTCTTTGCTGGTTTATCATATTACCTATTGACCAGGACAGTAGAGAATTTCTGCGATTACTATTTGCATTAGTATCGTTGAGTGCATTAACCCAGGTTTCTCCAATAGCAGCACCAGTATCAGCTCCATAATAATTTAAAGGAGGCAATGGCGGAGTATTGACTGTCAGGAGTTCATCTACCGTATCTGTCAAAGATTTATTACTGAAAAAATCTATATCCTTATAAGCAGCACCAAACATTGTTCTGCGCAATAAATGTCCAACTTCTTTTTTTGTCCACGGACCATTATATGGCGACACTCCTGTTGTACTTCCCAACAATGCGACAGATTGTAATTGAGCATTGTTATCAGTTAAAAATCCTGTAAAAAATTTTCTTCGATCCATATAAAAAAGAGTTATTAATTTTAAAATTACAGTAGTATTGAATAATCATTAATGTCCAGTATAAATTTATTATTAAAAACAAATTTATCTGATAAATATATCTGCACTCTCATTTGACTACTACAACAATACTGTCTCATATAACATCAAAGGTACTGATCATTCATGCTATATACCATTCTATGCTTCAACAAAAATATATTTTAATTTTTATACAGGGATAAAATATTTTGGTATTAACATTCATTCAGCTATTAAGTCCTTAATTTGAGTAATAGACTCTATAAATTGTCAAAGGTTTAATGCATGCAAATTATTTTATCATGAATTTTTCAAAAATTTTTGATATTATTCAAAACTATCAATATTTGAATATAAGACTCAGTACATATATTCAAATATTATACAACATCTCAACAGATGATATTACTTAAAATGCCAATCAAAAGGTTCATTAAAAAAAATGACTGATATTTTTTTTAATTTCATACTTTTGCTATCCTATTAAATATATATCATTTAAAAATAAATAATGGATTCTGCATCAATTATATCTAAACTTGTTGAATTAAATGCTTTAAGTTCTGCTCTTGACATACCTGAATCTGAACGGACATCGATGTTACAGACAATGAGCTACTATGCCAACCATTTTATCAACGAATTACCTTATATTAAAGGATATAACAATGCACAGGAAAAGGGTTTGGAGATCAAATCACAAACCAGATCATTGGATCAGTTACTGAATTTATATCAAAAAGAAGTCGCAGAAACAGGTATCAATGCAGCATCGGGAAAACATCTTGGATATATTCCGGGAGGCGGCGTTTTTACGGCTGCTCTGGCTGATTTCTTAGCAGCCGTCACGAACCCCTATGCAGGTGTTTATTATGCATCTCCCGGGGCTGCCAGGATTGAAAATGAAGTAGTCAACTGGTTAAAATCTGTATTTTCCTTTCCTGACAGTGCTGTTGGAAGCCTGAATTCAGGAGGTTCCATATCCAATCTGATTGCTTTTACAGCTGCCCGGGACAAACATCAGGTTAAAAACGAAAATATCAGAAAAAGTGTAGTATATCTCAGTGAACAGGTACATCATTCGACACAAAAAGCACTTCGGATTATAGGTCTTGAAGATGCCATCATCCGGTATATTCCTATAGATCAGCACCACAGAATTATAGCTGATACTTTAGATAATCTTATTGAAACAGATATAAATGATGGGTTAATTCCTTTTCTGGTGATTGCTTCCGCAGGAACAACCGATACAGGTGCTATTGATCCTTTAGACGATATCGCTTCTATTACACATAAGCATAACTTATGGTTTCATGTCGATGCTGCATATGGCGGATTTTTTATAATGACATCTGCAAAATCCCGTTTCAAGGGTATTGAAAAGGCAGATTCACTGATTGTTGATCCGCATAAAGGCCTGTTTCTTCCCTATGGTGTTGGAGCAGTACTTATCAAGGACAGCCAATCTGTATTATACTCCAATTATTATACAGCCAATTATATGCAGGATGGCGTCAATGAAGAAATGCTTAAAAGTCCTGCCAACCTATCACCTGAACTTACCAAACACTTCCGGGGTCTCCGTGTATGGTTGCCTTTACAGATTCATGGAATCGCTCCTTTTATTGCGTGTCTTGAGGAAAAATTACTGCTAACCCGGTATTTTAGATTACAATTGTCTGAGTCCGGATTTAGTCTTGGTCCTGAACCCGATCTCTCCGTGAGTTATTTTTGGTATCCTTTTGATTCCGATGCTAATAGGAAAAACCGGCAACTCATGGAAGAAATACATCAGGACGGCTCTGTATTTTTAAGTTCAAGTATCATAGACGACCGGTTTGTAATCCGTATAGCAATCCTTGCTTTCAGAACCAAAAAAGAAACTATTGATGAAGCAGTAGCAATGATCAAAAGATGTCTGGGTAAAGTGCTGTCTGTCAATGAATAAAATTATAACTATGTAGCCTTAAAAATCTAAAACAGTACTTGAATAAGTCAGGTATTAATTGCTATTTCTCTTGGGTTCTTTCGTTTCAGACCATGTACTGCAGCAGAATCATCCCTATTTGTTGGTTGTCGAATACTGTATGCTTCGCCCTTTGCTCCATTGCTATTACAGACACATTAACTATCGGGAACAACACTACTACGAATAAGACTGACCCCAATATTTCACCCTCATCCTTTGGGAGAATGCATCCACTTACGATTTGACCGAACGATAACGGGTTTCTTTGTTCTTTAAAATAGACAATGACAATCCTGACACCTTGACCCTAAGTGCCGTGTAACGCTGATAATCAGGTCATCCGCTACACTTTCTCATAATACATATGTAACTATCCTTTGTTGACTCTGCTTTGTTTCTTACGAGGCTTAATCGAATCGTTCACTTTTTGAAATGATTTGGGTCTATCTTCCGAATTTCCACCAGCTCTAATTTTCTTAAAGCGATACGGAGTACTATGGATTGTATTTGGCGAGAAAAGCCTTGACTTTCAGTGATATTTCCGACAGGTTGGGTTCCGTACCAAATGCATTGTGATCCCCATTCCAGATATAGCTTTCATAAGGTACTTTTGATTGTGCAGCCCTGTTGTCCAGCCTTTGCTTCTGTTCATTCACGGGAACTGCAGTATCGGTTGTTCCAAAGAAGGCTATCGTTGGTGTGCTGTTTTTTTGCATCCAGGTCACGGGGCTTGCGTATTTATGTACGGACATTCCTGAAGGAATAACAGCAGGATTGACTAATCCACCAAAGAGTATGCCCAGTATAATATTATTTGCATAAACGGGATCTTCAAAATCAGCCGGACCGGCAAGACTGACAACTGCCTTCACCCTTGGATTATTTTGTGTATACGCGTAAAACATCGACAAATGTGCACCTGCAGAATGTCCGCACAATACGAATTCCGGCTTAATCTGCCACTCTGCTGACTTAGAAACAATCAGGTCGATAACTTTCTGTATATCTTCAATCTGATTGGGTAATGCATATTGACCAGTAAAAGCATTTGCCAGAACATAGTTCATATTTACAACTGCATATTTGGGAAAATAAGTGGATTTCAGATAGGGAATAGAACTAAAAAAATCAGCTTTATCGCCACTTGTCCAGCCACCACCATGAATAAAAATAAACACTTTAGTTGTTGTCATACTCCTTCCGGCAGGAAGGTATATATCGAATTTTTGCTGCGAATGACTACCATAGGATACCTCTGTGATATCTTTTTCCTTCAAAACGGATGGTTCATCTACCGGTTTTTTTTCACATGAAGTGATCAGAAACAGACTTGCAGCAGCGATTACAAAATTGATTATTTTCACGATAAATGCATTTTAGATGACAAAAATATACATTCTCAACATAAACCTTAACTACAAACGTAGATTTTAGTGATGTTTGTATGTACAAATGTAGCTGTTTTAACTTAGACATAGAATTTAATGTCAGAATTTAAAGATTTTATTTACATTTACCCATTCAATAAAAATAAATATTATGAAGTACAGAATATGGGCAGCTTTGTTGTTTTCAGGATTTGCTTTTGCAGTAAAGGGTCAGCAATTAACCATGAAAGATGCTGTTTTAGGTCTGGGGTCAAATCTCAGGATTGAAAGTCTGTCTTCGCTGGAATGGCTGCCTGGTCAGGACAGCTATATGGAATCAGTCAAAACATCCTACGGCAATGCACTGGTTGTTCGTCATCTTCCCGGCTTTAATAGTGATACACTGGTTCGGTCGACCGATTTTGATAATAAAAACATGGTGCCAAGAATGACCTGGATTGGAGATAATACGGCATATTATCGCAAGGATTCAACCCTGTTTTTATGGAATACACAGACTAAGAAAAGTGAGTTCTGGGTTAATCTGCCATCAAATGCAGAAGAAATCTTCACGGATTACAATACAAAATCGGTCGCATATGTAGTAGATAACGATCTGTATATGTACAATAATACCGGTAAAATACGTCGTATTACGTATGACGGCAGCTATGAAATCGTCAATGGCAAATCTGTACACAGAGACGAATTCGGTATCAGTCACGGCATTTTCTTTTCTCCTAAAGGCAATTTGCTCGCATTCTACAGAATGGATCAGTCCATGGTGGAAGATTATCCTATCGTCAACTGGTCGCAGGTACCGGCCATCAATGAAAACATCAAATATCCGTTTGCGGGAAGAACCTCCCATGAAGTAACTGTAGGAGTGTACAATCCTACATCCGACAAAACCATTTTCCTTGATACAGGAACACCCAAAGATCAGTTCCTGACCAATGTAACATGGTCTCCGGATGAAAAATCACTCTATATTCAGGTGCTCAACCGTGATCAGAACCATATGTGGCTCAACCAGTACGATGCCATTACCGGCCAGTTTATCAAAACACTTTTTGAAGAGAAAAACGATAAGTATGTAGAGCCACAAAACGAACTGTATTTTCTTCCCGATGGGAAAGAATTCGTATACTGGAGTCAGCGTGACAGTTGGATGCATCTCTACCGTTACAATACCGAAGGGAAATTAATCAATCAGATAACCAAAGGTAATTGGATAGTTAATGAAATCGTCGGTAAAAACCTGAAGAAGAAAGAATTGTTGATAACATCAACTCAGGACGGTGCAATGGAGAAACATCTCTATGCTGTCAACTGGACGAATGGTGCTATACGGAGAATTGACACAGATCCTGGTTATCATACTTTCAGTGTCAGTACTTCAGGCAATTATGCGATCGATACCTGGAGCAATGCCTCGACACCCCGAAAGATTGATATAATATCCACGGATAGAAAATTGAAGAAAAATCTGCTTACTGCCGCCAATCCATTGGAGCAATATAAGATGCCTTTAGTCAAAAATGTCACCCTGAATGCAGATGACGGAACTGAATTATATGGTAAGCTTATTTTCCCTACCGACTTTGACTCTACTAAAAGGTATCCCGTTATAGTATATCTGTATAACGGTCCGCACGCACAGATGAACCTCAACCGTTTTCCTGCCAGTGGCAACTTATGGTACGATTATATGGCACAGCGTGGATATTTTGTATGGGTAATGGATGGTCGTGGCAGCAGCAACCGTGGATTGAAGTTTGAACAAGCTATCTTCAGGCAATTAGGTAAGTACGAAATGGAAGATCAGATGAAAGGCGTTGATTATCTTAGATCTTTGCCCTACGTGGATGATACAAAAATGGGTATTCATGGATGGAGTTACGGAGGATTCATGACTACTTCCTTCATGCTGCGTAAGCCAGATGTGTTTAAAGCGGGAATAGCCGGCGGCCCTGTACTTGACTGGTCCATGTATGAGATTATGTACGGAGAGCGGTATATGGACACACCTCAATCCAATCCTGATGGCTACGCCGAAAACCTGCTCATGGACAAAACACAGCATCTGAAAGGCAAGCTCCTGCTGATACACGGAGCTCAGGACAATGTAGTAGTATGGCAGCACTCAGTCAATTTTTTGAGAAATGCTGTCAGTAATGGCGTGCAGGTTGATTACTTTATATATCCCGGATATGAGCACAATGTAAGAGGTAAGGACAGAATACATCTAATGCAGAAAATTAGTGATTACTTTGATCTGTACCTTAAGCAATAACTGCCTCGTAATATAGTCCGGTCATGCTCAAATGCAGCGTTTTCGAAGGGCAAACGGGTGGTAAATACATCGATCGCAGTGTACAAAACATCATGCATCAGGCAGTACAAAAATCAGGTGTTGATGAAAATGCAACAGTACATACCTTACGGCATACCTATGCCACGCATCTGATACTGGATGGTATGGATATCAGGCGTGTACAGGAATTATTGGGTCATAATTCTATCAAAACTACCGCAATCTACACACATATAACCGACCCTATGAAAAAAAATATAATTTCTCCTCTGGATAATTTGGATTTAACAAAATGACATCTTATCTTTACGAGGATTATAACACAGTATACATATGGAATATATGCGCAAGATTGCGGATATACAACCGTTAGCATCGATTGAAAAAGGAAAAGTCCTTCGAAAATCTAAGGTTCCAAACAGAAACTCGAAAAGAAACGGAGAAAATTAAAGACAGACGTTCAGAATTAAAGAATGAAGATGAGTAAAACGATGAAGTACAATTTAATAGATGCACCGACCATTTCGGTCAAACGGTGGGAACTGCCGGTCAGCCAAGAATATAATTAATTATGAATCAATTAAAATTTGTAA
>JADZFD010000086.1 GCA_020850225.1 Saprospiraceae bacterium
AACAAAAATAACATAATTAATTTATTTTTAAAAAAAATATAAAAAATAAGGTTACAAATCAAAGGTAGCTATATTAATATATGTACTTCGGTACATTTAATGAAAAGTAAATTTGATTTTAATGATGGAAAAAACTACAATTTTAAAAATTTATAATTCTGCCTTATAACTGCTTCAAGGTTAAAGTTATAAAAAACATTTTACTGATGTTAGATTCAGCCCGATACCCTCTGATGAAGACAATTACTGGATTATGAATAATTATTATTGTTTAGGTCGGTAGGAATACTGACCTTTTTTATTTTATTTTAATGTAGTGATAATTTATATATAGTGATTTACAAAATTTTTGAGGTTTAAGTCTAATCATAGCTTTTTAATAAAAATAATTTTACTACCTTATAAAACAAATAGTATTTGGCATTAAGAGATAAAATAAGTTATATTTGTATAAAAATCAGTAATATGAGTAAAAATGCATCTATAAAGATATTCTTTCAGTTGATTGTGTTGTTGGTTACTAGTAGTATACATGCTGCTGTTTATGATGAACATGCGCGGATTGCAGATAGCAATAAAAACCCTGTAACAGATTGTACAGCACTGCTGGATAGTTTTGTTAATGTATACAAAGGTCAGATTCAACCTCTTATAAAACAATACAGAGCATTTTCCAAAGAAAATAAAATAGTTGAATCCGATAGCATTAAGCGGATAGTGGATGGGATGTACCTGGATTTCAAAGAGCATTTCAGTCACTCATGCCTTACAACCGACATCAGGTATCTGGAAGATTTTTACTATTATTATGCTGTTTTTACATTTTATTTTCATGCTGATGAAAGAAAGAATCAGTTTGAAGAATTGCGTATTATGCTGGACAGATGTTACCAAAATCATCAGGACAGTTCGTTCTTGTTTTTGTCTAATCTCAAATCGATTCTACATCTAAGGGTAAATGAATTTACAGAGATGAAAACCATTCTTGAAAAAGCCATACATTACGGAGACAGCCGTATAGAAAAACATATTGATATTGTATTTTTACTGCGCACCAACTACATTATTTATCTTCAGATGATGAAGCTTTATGAAGAAGGTCTGGAAGTAGGCCTTGAAAATGACCGCCTGGCTCAGCAATATGGTCTTCAAAGTAAGCACCGATATATCCTCAATCTTTGTTTTATCGCAGATGGATATATGGCTCTGGATAAAACAGATGCGCTTAAATCTGTATTGGAAAGACTGAAGGGTCATTGTCAGACAGAGCCGGAACTAAAGGATGATGAAAACTGTATTTTGGAGGAGTTTTATTTTGGCCTGGCCGTTAAGACCGGCAATTTCCTGCAGGCAGATTCTATACTCCAAGCAGGCTTTCTGAAAAAGGTATCTCCTCAAAGCTATGATATCAGAATGAATATGATCAAAACATATATGGCACTCAACCGGTTGGATGAAGCACAGGAACTTGTAAGGCAACTTAAAGAAACATTTGATACCTACAAAGTACCTGAAATCCATACATATCGATTGAGTGTCCTGAAGCTGGAGCTGGATCTGGACATACTCAAAAACAAGGGAACGCTTGTAAACACCCAAATATTAAAGAATGTAGAGAATGCTTATCTGGCAAACGTATACAATGTCTTTAATGAGTCGCCTCATAACCAGTATGCGATAATAAAACCTATGAAAAATCTCGCATGGAAACTTCTTAAAGAATTGTACACCTCAGAAGATCCGGAGATACTCAAATCTATTTATACCTTAAATACAAATATACGCAAACTGACACCTCAGTTCCTTAAAAAACGCAACCATTTAATGGAAGATATGTCCGGCAATGACATTGTAAATGCCTGTAAGGAGAAGTTGGAGAATCTTTCAAAAAAATATGCTGCAGAACTTAAGACACCCGGATCAGATATTGCTGTCAAACAACATCTGATGGATTCTATATTGCTTACAGAAGAAGCCATTCAATCTTCGATTGTTGGAAATCTTAAGTACATGATTCTAAATATAAGGATAGAAACTATTAAGGAACATCTTGACAACCATCAGTTATATATGGAATTCTTCTCTCATGGTACAAATAATGAGAAGGATAGTGCACTGTTTGTAGCTGTCATATCCGATAATAAATTTGAAATAAAAAAAATTAATTACGAAAGGATATCAACAAACAGAGATAGAAATTTTACCAACGATGCCAGGCAAAACATGTATGGGTATGAAAGCATATTTAAACCTGTGGAAGGGTATCTCAAAGACATCAAAGAGATTATAGTCGTTTCTGACGGTATAGTCAATACGCTGCCCATAGAAATATTATCGCCTGACGGTACAAGGAAAAACAGCCTGATTAACCGAATTGAATTCAGGTATTTCAACAGTTCCAAGTCATTTGTAGAAAGACAGAATACTAAAGACAATGATATGAAAATCCTTGCCTTGGGTGGTATCAATTATGATTGCAGCAAGAACCAGGAAACCGGCTCGGATTTAATAGCTCTCAGAGGTGTGACGGATACACTGACCTATCTGCCTTATACGCTCCATGAAGTCAAAAATATCCAATCACTGTATACAAATAATGTGGACTTACTGACGGGCTGTGCCGCTACCAAGGATCGATTTGTGTCCATGCTTAAAAATGGGCACTACTCCACGATACATATATCAACACATGGCATTGTGTACGGAACATTGGATATTACGGACCCCGAATTTCTGTACCTCAAGTCTGGAAACACCGCTTTTCTGGCGCTTGCCAATAGTACGGAAGGATACCTGTCAGCTTATGAAATTACAAACATGGATCTTCAATCGGTTGATATGATTTATCTTTCTGCGTGTTCTTCGGGAATCGGCCCTGCTACTTTAGGTCACGGTATGTTTAGTATAGGCGAAGCATTTTATGCAGCGGGAGTAAATAAAGTAATATTAAGCCTTTGGGACATACCAGATGCATTTGCAAGTAAGTTTTCAGACAAATTCTATGAAACATTGGCCATTGGAAAGACTGTACCAGATGCATTCAACCAAACAAAGAAATATTTTTCTGAAAAATATCCACCTGTCAACTGGGCAGCATACAGATTGGTAGAGTAAACAAATGATTGAACACCGTTTTTTTTATTCAAATTCGACCAGATTTCAGGAAGTCGCATTTAAAATACAGTCCAATCAGCGACAGAAAGCTTTCTTATTCACTGTTAACCAGAATATTGGTGAATACGTAGCGTATCATTTGGAGATGTACATGGATTTAGATACTGAATTTGTAAAAATTAACTATCTTTACAGTCAAAATTATTACAATGTCATCGATAAAAAACATATTGAATAAATTAATAGCGCGTATTACCTCCGAAGATTTACAGGAACTTTGGGATATTGAGGTTCGTATTTTGGATAAACATACCCAAAAACCTATTGGTGGTGAAGGTTATATTATCGAATTTTATGACGAGGATAGTCATGATGAAGATTTTTTAGTGTCTGGTCCTTTAAATGAAAATGGCATTGCAGATGTCCGCTTTAATCCTGCAGCTATTCATGCAGGCGAAGAAGATTCTATCATGCCTGAGACAAACCCCGACATCTTTTTTATCATAAAAAAAGATGGAAAGCAAGTGTACCGGAGTGCTACAATATACGATGTTGATTTTGATCAAAAGTCAACTTTTGATATAGTGGATGGCAAAGAGATTTACCTGGGTACCTTCCTTATTGAATTGAATAATGTATAGTAGTGACTAAAGCAAATCTTATACTGAGCCTAACTGCATAGGTTTTGTTTTGGTATGTAATTGTCAGGATGCATCAATTCAATACTCGGTTTCAATACTACTCACCATAACTTATTGAGAACCTGAGAAGCTATGGTTAGTAGAGAAAACTCAATTTCCATATCTATGAATATGATAATTGCTTATTCTGCAATACGGTTTTTATCCAGATAAGTATACAATTCTTCAAAAGAAGGATTGACCATCACAATTTTTCCTTCTGCATCAATCAGATATTTGGTAGGTATTTCACGTACACCATAGAGGGTAACAATATCCCCGGAAAACCTTTTCAATTCACTGATGTGGTATGGCCAGGACAATTGATCGTCCTGAATGGCCTGCATCCATCTGTCTTTTTTGGTTTCTACTGCGATACTAACAATTTCAAAACCGGTGGCATCCTTAAAAGTCTGTCCTTGAAATTCAGCGTATAAGCGTACAAGTGCCGGGCTTTCGCTACGACAGGGACCACACCATGATCCCCAGAAATCCAACAAAATATACTGACCTTTCAAATCATGCAATTTAAAAGACTTTCCGTCAGCCAGTGTAGCCGTAAAAGGCTGCGCCATCTCTCCATCGTGATATTTGGGCAATCTGTACCAATAATTGATTCCATAACCTACTAAAGCCAATATTATGATTAATGCAGTTGTCCTAATCCATCTTTTATCTGTCATCTACGGTTGGATTTAATTGATTTTATATGCAAATCCCAGATTTTCTATTGCTCCGATAAACTTATAGTCTGCATGTACGGTATGGTCGGAGGAAATTAAATCGACACCATTTTCATCATCACCGCTTATTATTTTAAGTTTAAAAGTATGCTGACCTTCGTGTTGAATACACAGATCTACCAACTGATCAATCAGATTACTTGTTATATCTTCAAGAGGCACCTTCATGGTAATAGACTGTGTAAGATTTTCACCTATAGTATCTAGGAGATGTATCCTTCTGAGTTTGAAATATGTATGATCGCCCTTGTATGACTTTTCATTGGAACCTTCGACATATAATACCAAACCTACTGACAGCAGGTGTTTATATGCTTCAAAATTTTCATTCCTTAGAAAAAACTGATGGCTTCCTTCCATATCCTGAAGTGTAAATTTGGCATATCCCGTTCCTTTGATAGATGTACCAATGAAAACATCCGTAACAATACCACCCAATTTTAACAAAACACCCGTTCTATCATCTATCATACTCAAAGGACAATTGATAAAATGCCTGAATTCCATCATATAGTCATCCAGTGGATGTCCACTCAGATAAATACCGGTTACTTCTTTCTCTTTTTCCAGTTTTTCCATTTGCCCCCATTCTTCTATGACCGGTGGTCTGGGTTTGTCAATCAGATGTACCAGCGAATCTCCGAATAAAGATATCTGATTGCTCGATTTCTGAGCCTGATAATTTGCCCCATATTTCAAGAGGTTTTCAATAAAAACATCTCCGGTTTCCTTAGCAGGGACGATAAACTGTGATCTTTTGAATTGATTGAGAGAGTCAAAAGCACCTCCCAGAACAAGACTTTCCATACATTTTTTATTGACAGACCGAAGACTCAGTCTTTGGACGATATCATACACATCTGTATAATGCCCGTTTTTCCTTCGCTCCTCTACAATCTCCAGGGTGGGACCTTCACCGACTCCTTTTAATCCTGACAAGCCAAACCGGATCTGACCTTTGGAGTTGACAGTGAATTTCATATTACTCTCATTGATATCCGGTCCTAATACATCGATACGCATTCTTTTGGCTTCCTGCAAAAAGAAGTTGATTTTAGAGATATCGTTTTTGTTGTGATTCAGTACTGATGCCATGAAAGCTGCCGGATAATGCGCTTTCAGGTAACCTGTCTGAAAGGCAAGATAAGCATAACAGGTAGAATGCGACTTATTAAAAGCATAGGATGCAAAGAACTCCCAGTCAGACCATATTTTCTTAACAACATCTTCCGGGTGTCCATTTTGAATACAGCCTTCCAGAAATTTTGCAAACATCTTGTCCAGTGTTGCTTTTTGTTTTTTCCCCATTGCTTTACGCAATACATCGGCATCGCCTTTGGAGAATCCGGCTAACTTCTGGGATAACAACATCACCTGCTCCTGGTATACCGTTATCCCATAAGTCTCAGACAGAAATCCTTCCATTTCAGGCAGGTCAAATTTGATTTCCTGTTTACCATTTTTTCGGGCTATGAAATCCGGTATATATTGAATGGGTCCGGGTCTGTACAATGCATTCATTGCTATCAGATCTTCAAATGTTGTAGGCGAAAGCTCTTTGAGATATTTTTGCATTCCCGGAGATTCATACTGGAATAAGCCGATTGTATGTCCGTTCTGAAACACTTTGAATGTCTCTTCATCCTCCAATGAAATATTGTCAATATCCAGTGTTACACCATATCTCTCTTTTATAATCTCCACTGTATCCTTGATTATGGTCAGTGTCTTGAGTCCAAGGAAGTCCATTTTCAGCAATCCTGCCGACTCTGCTACTGAGTTGTCGTATTGTGACACAAGCAGCTCTGAATCTTTTGCTGTGGATACAGGTACAAATTGTGTGATATCTGCCGGTGTTATGACGACACCACATGCGTGAATACCCGTATTTCTAACAGAACCTTCTAGCTTCTGAGCAGTCTGTATCATTTGTCCTATAGGACTATTCTCCTCTTTAAGCTGTCTGAACCTGTATGCTTTTTCGATTTCCTCAGAGGATAGATTGTCTTTGAGTTCCGGATCAATATCACCATCGGCAAGTACATTGTGAAGAGATGCCTGCAGATGTGCAGGAAATATTTTGGTAATACGATCGACTTCACTAAGTGGTACATCCATAACGCGACCAACGTCCCTGATGGCCGATTTGGCACCCATGGTACCATAGGTGACGATTTGTGCTACCTGGTTTTTGCCGTATTTTTCCACTACATAATCCAGGACCTTACCACGACCTTCGTCATCAAAGTCAATATCTATATCGGGCATGGAAACCCGCTCAGGATTAAGAAAACGCTCAAAGAGCAAATCGTATTTGATCGGATCTATATTGGTAATGCCCAGGCTGTACGCCACACACGAACCAGCCGCCGATCCCCTGCCAGGGCCTACTGAAACACCCATACGTCTCGCCTCTGTAGTAAAGTCCTGTACTATCAGAAAATATCCTGCATAACCGGACTTCTCAATTGTCTCCAGCTCAAAATTGAGTCGCTCTTCTACTTCTGCAGTTATCAATACATACTTCTTTTTGGCGCCTTCATAAGCAAGATGCCTCAGATAAGACATTTCATCCTTAAATTCAGGAGGAATCGGAAATGCCGGCAACAACACTTCCCGTGCCAGATTCAGGCTTTCTACCTTGGAAGCCACTTCCATAGTATTTTCAATGGCATCCTTTACGTCTCCAAAGAGACTGTTCATTTCCTCTTTTGTTTTGAAATAAAAATCTGAACTCGGAAACTTAAACCGGTCTTCTTCTTCTAATTTCCTGCCTGTATTGACACAGAGTAATATATCATGCGGCTTGTAATCTTCCTGTTCAAGATAGTGTGCATCATTGGTTACTACGGCTTTGATATTGTATTTTCTGGCAAAACCAAGTAAAACCTGATTGACATCTTCCTGACTGATACCCGTATGGTCAATATTATCCATATTGCTTTGGCGCTGAAGTTCTATGTAAAAATCATCCCCGAAGATATCGTACCACCATTGCAATCTTTTTTCAGCCAACTCATGATTTCCGGTAAGTATGGTTTGTGGAATTTCTGCCCCTATACAGCAGGATGTAGCTATTAATCCTTCATGATGTTTTAGTATGAGCTCCTTATCAATACGGGGATATTTGCCGTATAATCCCTCTGTAAATCCAATGGAACACAGTTTCATGAGATTTCTATATCCGATCTCATTTTTAGCCAGCAGGAGCTGGTGGTAACGTATATCTCTTTGCCCCTGTGATTTTTCAAAGGAACGGATATGTCTGTCTTCAACGAGATAAAATTCGCACCCTATTATGGGTTTGATATTGTGCGCATGAGCTTCCTGTACAAATTTAAATACACCAAACATGTTGCCATGGTCAGTAATAGCGACAGCAGACTGATTATCCCTTTGTGCTTTTTTCATGAGTGCCTTGATTTCAGAAGCGCCGTCCAGTAATGAATACTGGGTGTGGGAGTGTAAGTGGCAAAAATCAACCATAGTTTAATGTCATTAATGATTTTATTATAATTATATGCAAAGATATGAAAAATGAAGAACTATCTCAATTTTGAATGGATGTATAACAAATTGCACTTTTATTATAAATCTTATAGCTTTACTATATTTTGTCACCATTTCTTGCTCTCACCTATTCCTTTGGATTGCTAACGCGGGCTTGGCTTTTAGTTATACTAAACAGAAAGTATTATTAGAAAAAATCAAATCACAGGTTTTTAATTATCAAGCTATTGCGATGTTTTAGATTTGCAAATCATTTTCTTTTTTGATATAATAGATCATTAATCTTGCAAAACTACCGCAATCTACACACATATAACCGACCCTATAAAAAATATATAATTTCTCCTCTGGATAATTTGGATTTAACAAAATGACATCTTATTTTTACACGTAATATAACACAGTATACATATGGAATATATGCGCAAGATTGCAGATATATACAGACGTTCTATCACATTATTGAACAAAATTCCACCCAAAAACTTGACAATATCGAAACAAATTACTAACTTAGAACGTTAATAATAAAAAATTTGATCTACAGTTTTGCAGATAAGGAAACAGAAAGTATTTGGGAAGGCGAAAAATCAAAAGTTATGCCAACTGAAATTCAACAAGTGGCTCGTAGAAAGCTTAGGATGATCAATAACGCTGAAAACATTAATGATCTAAGAATTCCGCCAGCAAACCGCTTAAAAAAACTTAAAGGTGAACTATCAGATTTTTATAGCATTCGAATCAATGATCAATGGAGAATCATATTTAATTGGCAAAGTAACAACGCTGAAAACGTTCAAATAACTGACTATCATGAGTAAATTAAATAACATACACCCAGGTGAAATTCTTGAAGAAGAATTCCTTAAACCAATGGGCATAACAGCTTATAAACTTTCACAAGCTATAGGAGTACCACAAACAAGAACAAGCCAAATCCTAAAAGGTCGAAGAAGAATCACAGCTGATACCGCGTTGAGACTATCAAAATTCTTTGGAACATCTTCTAAGTTTTGGCTTGGTCTTCAAAACGACTTTGACATTGAAGAAGAACAACAAAACATTAGGCAAGAACTTGAACAAATAGAAACGGTGAATTAAAAAACGTGATAGAACATTGGCTATGATGATAGATTAGCTATCGCTTCATCCATCACATAGCCTCACCGCTAGCGGTCAGGCTATGCCGAAGTATATAAGGATATCATTAATAAACATAAACAGAAAACAAGAATGAAAAAAATAAAGTTAACATTACTAATAATTAGTATGGTTTCAATAGGCCAGTTGGCTTATGGCCAAGAAGATGATATAAATAGTGCTGAAAACAAAGCCTACAGCAATTTTGACTTTATTGCTGGCTCTAAAACTATTTTCTATGACGACTTCTCTTCTGGATTAAATAAGTGGAAGGTTTTTGAATATGACCAGTCAGACGAAGTAGAAAAACCTGGCATAAAGAAAATTTCAAACGAAAACTATAATTGGTTGAAAACACCAAGACGGGGAATTTTCTATCCTATAAATTTAAAAACGTTACCTCAACAATTTACTATTGAATTTGATATGTGGGCTGACTCCGAGAGAATGAGTGAAATGGAAAGTGGCTTGATACTATCCATAGTTGGAAACAAAGTGATTAGAGACGAATACAGTACGGCTTTTGATGAAAATCCCCAAATACAAGTAGATATACACCCCTCTCAAGAGCTTCTCTATTGTTTAGCTACCAAAGAAAATTATGACGGAGAAAGACTCTTAGATAGGAAAGACATAAAAAATGGATGGAAAACAGGAAAGATTCATAGAATTTCCATTTCGAGAATTGGAACGTACATTAAAGTTTACGTTGGTGATAAGAAGTTTCTTGACCTCCCTAACGGCTTACCAATAAAAACATCTTACACTTTGATGTTGGCAACAAATATGTGGGGAGATGGGTTGTATTTTACAAATTTTAAAGTAGCCGAAATTGAAACAAAAGCAATAAAAATAGATGCCGAAAGTAAATTTGTTACCAATGCTATTTACTTCAATGTAAATTCAGCGGTGATCAAACCAGAATCCTGGCCTGCATTAAAACTAGCAGCAAATGCCATAAAATCAGTACAAGGAACAATAAAAATTATTGGACATACAGATAGTGATGGTAGTGATTCAGACAACCTCACATTATCAAAGAAACGTGCCGATGCGGTCAAATTGTTTTTGGTAAAAAACTTTGACATTGAAGGGGCGAGATTATTAACAGATGGCGAAGGTGAGGCAAAACCTGTGGACAATAATAACACGGCTGAAGGTAAAGCAAATAACAGAAGAGTAGAGTTTGTTCTTCAAAAACTATAAGCCCGAACCGCTAAACAATCAATTTGGCAAAATGGCGGCAGAAGTGCTTCTATGAAATCCCGATAGCTATCGGGATGCAAGTTTCAGTCCCGATAACTATCGGGATGCTACTATTGAACCCCGAAAGCCTTCGGTGTACTAAAAAATCCGCCCATCGCCAATACGAAAACCGTTAGCTATAATTTTGACAAACCATACAACAAAGAAAATATGCAGATAAAACGACAATCTTCTTTTAAAGATGAAAAAAAGGACTTTTTGTTTTTTGACAATTGGGTAAAAAAATTAGAGAAAAGTAACGGCAGAGAATATGAACGAATTGAAATTGACACCGCTATAGGCAAAACCCACGTTTGGGGAATAAACACCAAAGAGCATTTAGACACATTAGTAATATTCCCCGGAGCAAGAACGACTTCTTTGTTCTGGGATTTTGACAAAGGACTTGATAACCTAAATCTCAAACTCAGAATTTATCTAATTGAAACAAACGGACTTCCTAACTTCAGTCACGGAGCAACGCCTGACATTAAATCATTAGATTACGGACATTGGGCAAATGAAGTTTTAGAGAAATTGAAAATCGAAAGAACCTTTGTTGCAGGGGCATCATTTGGTGGTTTGATTTGTATGAAATTGGGAATTACAAATCCCGACAAACTAAAGGCAGCTTTTCTTTTAAACCCCGGATGTTTGCAGCCGTTTTCAATGAAATGGAGTAATCTTTACTTCAATCTATTACCAATAATACAACCCACAGAAAAAAATGTTCTTACATTTTTAGACAAGACAGTTTTTTCAAAACCCAACCATCAATTATCACAAGAATCAGAAGCGTTAATTACAGAATATGAAGTATTTGCTCTAAAACGTTATAAAGACAATACACAAAAACCATATTATATGGACAAACAGTTGGCCGACGTTAAGGTTGACACATATCTTCTTGAAGGCAATAAAGATTTGTTATTCCCATATCAAAAATCAATTGACAACGCAAGAAAATATATCAAAACATTAAAAGACATAAAGGTTTTTGATAACGTTGGACACGGAATAGAAACCTATGAGAAAGCAATGAATTATATTGGAGAGAAAATTAAAAACTACCGCTAATATTAAGCCCTATAAACAAAAGCCCATGCACCTAACCAAGGTGTAGCCCATACCAAAGCCAAAAGGGCTTTTGAATATGGGGTGTTCAGCGATACCAGAGGCAACGGTCAAATGTATTTAGGTGGTGTAGTATCTTTTTGAGTGGCTTTAAGGCAGGTAATTTTTATATTTTTCATGGCGTAGCCAAGGCAAGGTTTGGATAACTTTACCCGGAAAAATGTATAATTTTTATGATATTTAGTTTTGTGTAGGATGCTCATTTTGATATATTGATATAGTGATCTACGATTGCGCAATGTGGTGATGTCACGAAGCTCACCTTTGTGCATGATTAAAGTATGCTGATGAATCATCCGACCTCGTCGACAGACGGGACAAGCATGGATGTCGATACCTGTAATAGTGGGCATTTTAGGTAAAAAATTAATCTACTTAAAATTACAAATAATATCTTATTTTTGTATTCATATTTGGATTTTTTTCACAGACTGCCTTTATGGGCAATGCTAACCGCTCCGATTTACCGCCTTTGCAAACTTGAAATTTCTTTACCTTTAACCCATTAAATTTTTAATTACAAAATGAACCCAAAAACAAAAAAAATTCTGAAATGGACAGGAATCGTTTTAGGTTC
The DNA here is from genome assembly GCA_020850225.1 of Saprospiraceae bacterium. Lineage (GTDB taxonomy): Bacteria > Bacteroidota > Bacteroidia > Chitinophagales > Saprospiraceae > OLB9. Next base: position 12,144 of record JADZFD010000086.1, read on the forward strand.
CTTAATTCTGATTATAGTCGCATTAGGATTATATGTAAACTCTATTATTCCAAAGTTTAACAGTGTGCCGGTGGTGCTACAAAAAGAGTTGTTTGAAAAACCGATACAGCCATTTCCAATGGAAGGAAAATTTATTTACAAGAGTGCAACTGAATTATCAATGATGATTAGAAACCATCAGGTAACATCGGTTGAAATTGTTACCGAGTTTATCAACCACATCAAGAACGACAATTACAAATGCAATGCCCTCATCTACCTTCGTGAACAGGAAGCATTGCACGATGCACAACTGGCTGACGAAGCTATTGCCAAAGGAGATACTTTGAACAAGCCGTTATTAGGTGTGCCGGTAACTATCAAAGAAATGTTTTGGGTAAAAGGTTCGCCTTCTACTTTGAATTCAATAATGTATGGCTTTATTGCTCCGAGAAATGCAATAATTGTAAATCAACTTCGAAATGCCGGTGCGATTATTCTTGGCACAACCAATGTTCCATACATGCTTGGCGATTATCAAACTATTGGAGAAATTTATCCAACCGCAAGCAATCCGTTTGATACAACACGAACTCCCGGTGGCAGCACAGGGGGTGGTGCAGCAGCAGTGGCAGCAGGTTTTTCCCCATTAGAATTAGGCAGCGATTTAGGTGGAAGCATCAGAGTGCCTGCTGTATTCTGTGGTTTATGGTCATTGAAACCTACCTACTCAGCGGTAAATATTACTGATGGCACAAGTCCTGATTCTGCTTTTGTGTATAACCGGATGGCGTTAGTATCTCCGGGACCCTTAGCAAGAACACCGGAAGATTTGGATCTGATGTGGAATGTGTTAATAAATACACCCATTGATAAAAGATTTCAGAAACCCATTGAATGGAAACCTGCATCAGCAAAAAATATAAACGAATATAAAATTGCATGGATGGATGAATGGAATACTTCAAACGGAAGTGCAAAAATCAGCAGTGATACAAAACAAAAATTATCTGTGCTTATTGATTCCTTGAAACAACATCAGGTTGTAACGGAAAAAAAAGCACCCGACATTTACAATGAACTTGACAAAATGTTTTTACGAACATGGGGTTATCAGTTTGGCGAAAATCAACCATGGCTATTACGAAAGTTTATTGAAATGGATTTTGCAGGGAAAATTAAAGGAGAAAGCGAAAATTATCAATCATTTCAAGATGCAATCAGGGATGCAAGTGATGAGGGGTGGGAAAAAACAGAAGCCGACAGAAAAGTGTTGATTGAAAAATGGGAAAACTTTTTTAATGATTACGATTTTTTCATTTGTTCTGTTACTTTCGATGCAGCATTTAAGAAACAAGAATCCTGGAAACCGATTGCTACTGATGATGGAAATATAATTCCTTACACAAAGTATATTCCTTATGCCTATATCATCAACTCAACAGGACATCCGACTGTTTCTATTCCGCTTGGATTAAACAGTAAAGGGTTACCGATAGGTGTGCAAATAGTGGGAAAGAATTTTTCTGAAAATGAATTATTGCACTTTGCAAAATTGATTAAACCATTAGTGCCAGCATTTCAACAACCAAAATAAATTTAGCACCATACTACTGAATGAAAAGCAGCACTGCCCATAACAAGAGCTTGCCAAAAGCGGGGGTGACGAGCTCTATGACAGTTTTGTGCTTAATCAAACTTTAGTTTTTCAAATGAACGGTAGTGCTGCAATGCCCCGCCTTCGGCAAGCCCCAAAACGACAGGCTGTGAAAAAAGTCTTTTTCTGAAAAAATCCAACCCTATACCCTAGCGTAAAAGTCACCATTTGCCTTTTTCGGATGTCTGACTTTAGGCTGCAATATTTTGTTGTAAAAATTGGAGGGGCTTAAAATGGCTGATATGAAGCCTGTTTTTTGTAGAAAAACTACCCTTTGGATAGTTTGGTGTCCAATTCTTCAGGATTTCCATCAGTTTGTCGAAGCCTAAAATGTTTTTAGACCTTTTCATATTATAAACCGTCATTATGAGTGCCAATTCCCCATTCACTTTTTCCAATCCTCGAAGGTTGGTATAGTAGAGGTTCCATTGACGTTTTATCGTTCCAAAAATATGTTCGTTGATCTCTTGTCGTCTGCGGTAGGTTGTGGATTGGTTTCGTAATTGTGCTTGTTGCGTTCCACTGCTTCGGTTTAAGAATCTCTTCCTTCTTTTTTCATTTGGGTTTGAACGAGGCTTTGGATGCCCAATTGTCCCAAATCCAATTTATCAACAAAAGTATCGACAAAAAGGATTTCGTTGTCGTTTGCTATTTGTGTTTCTAAGCTTGAAAAGGTGATTTGTTCGCGGTCGATACCTGTAATAGTGGGCATTTTAGGTAAAAAATTAATCTACTTAAAATTACAAATAAATTCTTATTTTTGTATTCATATTTGGATTTTTTTCACAGACTGCCGTTGGTGGTAAGCGTAAAAGACATCGCTAAATCAAATGACGTTATCTTATGGACAAACAAAAAATAGAAGAAAAAAAACAAATAATTCTTGACCTTGTGAGAGAGTTTTGTGCAAAAAAACTTGATGAAGAATATTTTGAACTTGCTGAACGGTTGACACAAAAACTCGGACGCAAACGAAATGTTCCTTTCATAACTGGAAAATCAGAAATTTGGGCGGCTGGAATTATTCACGCACTTGGAACAATTAACTTTTTGTTTGATAAATCCTTTGAGCCTTATATTTCAATAGACGACATTAACAATTATTTCGGGACAAGTAAATCAACGACTGGAAACAAATCAAAACAAATTCGGGAATTGCTAAAACTTGACCGATGGGATAATGAATTTTCAACCAAGAAAATGCAAGACAGTAATCCGTTCGCAAGTCTTGTAATGGTTGACGGACTTATTGTTCCACTAGACACATTACCCGAACAATATCAACAAGCAGTAAGACAAGCACGGGCAGAAGGCAAAGACATTTCATTCACGACAAGATGAGAACGCCAGCCACCAACAGGCGTTTGGATCAATGGCGGGTGATGTGGTTAATTGAACATTCTACCTCGCATCAACTTTTGTGGTGTATTGACAGCTTTGTGCTCCGCAATTCGCCCGAACGCAAAGCCCGAAAACGTCTGGCTGTGAAAAAAGTCTTTTTCTGAAAAAACCCGACCCTATTCTATAGCAAAAGAAGCTCTGCCTGCTTTTTTCTTTTGGGTTTGAACGAGGCTCTGGACACCGAGTTGTTTTAAATCCAACTTATCTGCAAAGGCATCTATTAATTCTACTTTGTCAACTTAAGAATTATCGGAAAAATCTTCATAAAGGATATCATTTTGATTGTTTTTTAAGTGCCGTTGAATATCCTTTTCTCGCTGTATGTGCCTATGGAGCATCTGTGTTATTTCT
>JADZFD010000087.1 GCA_020850225.1 Saprospiraceae bacterium
AACACTGGTTATTTCCTTTAGATGTATTGTTTTGTCACTATTTTTGCATATACCAGCAAAAATACAGCCAAAACCCATTTCCCTATTGATTGTTGGCACCGGATAAATCCTGTGCCTATTGATATTTATATATCCATTCTAATGATATGCTGCTTAGCATAGCTGAGTGTAACTTAGTAAAATAATTCCACCGTGTATATCAGAATCAGCTTTACTTCTTACCATTGTAATTAACATTGACAGGTGCATAATTGCAGCCATTATACGACTTATGTCACACTCAACTTTATATCAATTTTTTAACCACTTCCTTAATTTCCTGCTCATCAGATTTGGGCCAGATCAGCAATGCATTGTCTTCATCCACTACGATAAAATCCTTTAGCCCTTTGATTACAATCTTTTTTTCATTATTGGACATAACGATGATATCACTGCAATCATACAGTTGGATGTACTCTCCTATCGTCACCTGGTCCTGCTGCAATGCAAGATAGGCATGCAAGCTATTCCAGGTGCCCAAGTCACTCCATCCGATATCTGAAGGTATAGTATATACATTATCGGCACGCTCCAAAATAGCATAATCGATAGAGATATTCTCAGTTTGTGGATACACTTGGTCAATATATGTTTGCTCTTGTGCAGTATTGTATGCTGACAAATCCTGCGATAAAACTGCGGTTATGTCCGGTGCATTTTTTTGAAAAGATGACAAAATGGAGCTTACACTCCATACAAACATACCTGCATTCCAAAGATACTGTCCGGAATCAAGATACTGCTGCGCTGTCGGGGCATCCGGTTTTTCCCTGAAAGATTCTACCTTAAAAATGCCTCTATCTCCGGAATGCGTATTATACTTAATATATCCGTATCCGGTATCCGGTCTGGAAGGCGCAATACCCATTGTTACCAAAGCGTCATTATATTGAGCAAATGTAAAGGCCAGATCCAGTTTCTGGCGATACACCTCTTCTTTTAGAATAATGTGGTCGGATGGCAGCACTGCAAATCCTGCATCCGGGTCTTTTTGAGCAATTTTCAATGCCATATACGCAATACTCGGAGCTGTATTGTTCATACTCGGTTCACAAAGGATATTCTGTTCCGGTATTTCCGGCAGATGTTCCATGACCAGACCTTTGTATCTTTTATTGGTCAGAATCATAATCCGTTCAGGCGGACAAACGGGCAGCACGCGCTCAAATGTCATTCTGATGAGCGACTTTCCTACGCCAAGGATGTCCAGAAACTGTTTCGGTCTTTGGTTGGTGCTCGAAGGCCAGAAACGGCTGCCGATACCACCCGCCATGATGGCTATGTATTTATTCATTCTATCAATATATTTATAAAAAGTCTTGATATTGACTTAAAAATATCATGTTTTTCTCAGGTTTAACTTTGAATTTTCATGCTATTTTAAGGGTTGACACATGGATTTGGAGTAATATTAGTGAATTTACAGCTATCTGAACGATAATGATACTATTTAATACACATTTATTGTACTGATATGGGTATTGTAGTCTAAATTACAAATATTCTTGTCCTGCCAGCAATTAAAATTACAAAGCCATCAATAATAATTCTCTAAATTATCTCACCAGCCCATAATTTATCCAAAAAGACAGCCCATGGATAAATCAGAATTTCATTGGATCGCCTGATAAAAGGGTCATTGGATACTATAATTTGCTTTCCTGCAGCATATTCTTCCGAAAAAGATTTCAAACCTTTGAAGTGTCTGTTTTGTACATTATCTGTTGATTTAACTTCTATGGCTACTTCATGATCTCCAAGTATAAAATCGACCTCCAACTGTGAAGTAGTATGCCAGTACTTGATAGGAAATCTTTTACCTGAATATTGAGCATATGCCTTTAATTCCATATAAATAAAATGCTCAAAACAATGACCTGCATCCACCGTTCCCCATTCGATATTCTTCCTTTTTAGTAAATAATTGGCTACTCCTACATCAAAAAAATAGAATTTTGGTGCAAGAACTACTCTCCTTTTTGGTTTTTTCTGAAAGGAATGTACAAAACTTCCTATTAAAGTTTCTTCCAGTATCTGATAATACTCTTTTATCGTAGAGCTTGCTACTCCACAATCCTGAGCTATATTCGTATAATTGACAAACTCGCCATTGGCATAAGCAGCTTTCGTTAAAAATCTTGAAAAGATTTCTACATTTCGTATTTTGGTTTCTGCTATAATCTCATCCTCCAGATAGCTTCCTATATATGCATCCTGAAGCAGAGATGCATGTTTAGCATCATACATTTTGGGCAATAAGCCATTATTAAATGCCCTTAGTATGTCAAAATCCGGTATTTCTGCATATGTCAGCGGATATAATTCCAACCTGATAGCTCTGCCTCCCAATAAATTAACATTTTTCCTTAAAATCTTCCTTGGTGACGATCCCGACATGATAAATGTTATATTTTCATTTTCGATCATCCAGTGAATTTCATTTAAAAGCTCCGGTAGTTTTTGAATTTCATCTACAATGATAGGTTTGTTATTATGGTTGGCTATACACCTTTGCCTGAATTGTTCGGGACTGTCAAGATATCTTCT
>JADZFD010000088.1 GCA_020850225.1 Saprospiraceae bacterium
AAACCTTCTCTTTTTTGAAAGCTGTGCTAAAATGTGTCACTTTTCTTAATTTAAAATTCATAAAGTTAATAAATTTGTAGAAAGTTTTCCACTCAACTTTACGTCAACGTATATCATGAGACATCATTGATTAACTGGATACAAATCAAAAGATTCAATATTAATTTTATAATTTTGATATACCTTTTATATTTGCCAATTCAAAATTATTGGATTCATGTCGCAAAACCATTATAATAAGATTGCAGGTCAGGACACTATGCGATTAATCGCCATCAGCGATGGTGTATTTGCTGTAGCTTTAACATTGCTTGTACTCGAAATCAGGGTGCCTGTTTTAGATGCGATTCATTCCGAAAATGCTTTGATAGAACAGTTTGTTGAGCTGAAAGAAAAATTTTTAGTATATCTTCTTGCTTTTATGACAACAGGTATATTTTGGGTTGGACATGCTGCTCAATACAAACATATCGAGAAAAGTGACAGAAACCTGAACTGGATTAATCTTCTATTTTTACTCTTTGTTACGACGTTGCCTTTCACCACTGCTTTTTTGGGAGATTATACCCAATTTAAATTTCCTGTATTCATATATTGGATTAATATATTAATGATGGGTGTCATGCTGTATATCAATTGGGCATATGCATATAATAAAGGTTTTATAAATGACGAAACCAAAGATACAGTTAATGATCCGATCAGAAAAAGAATAATTGTAGCTCAATCACTGTACGCATTCGGTGCCTTACTCTGCTTTATCAGTCCCTATTTAAGTATCGGCTTTATCATACTCGTGCAGATGAATTATGCTTTCGGTTTTACGACCAAAATCAAATAGATATAAATTATAATATATAATAACTAGGTTAACAGCGTTATTGACAGCTTAGTTTTTGTATTATTGCATTTCTTATGGTAGCACTTCCGTAGAAATACCGGTGATGGGTGTATTTTCCTCCGAAACTGTAGTCGTCATCCACATCCGTTATATCATGTACTGTACAATTTTGAGGTTTGTAATAATCCAATGTTCCTGATATACCCAATCTTGGATTTTTGACCATTGCATCAGCAATTTTTAATGTTACATCCTGTCTATTGTGGTATACCTGGAGTGATGCAGTGTGTGCCTCAATTTTATTAAATGCCGATTCGAAAATATTGCTTTCGAGGTCTGCCGCCATCAAAAAAACATCCTTGAATCTGGGATTATGATTAATATGCATACATGCTTCATACAAACCCTGGAATACGCGGTTTCCCATACTATGGCAGATAAAACTTATAGGTGCATCCGGATTGCGTTGACGAATTATTTGGACAATATCCATTACTACTGGGGCAAAATTTCTACCTTTATTCAATGCCGAGTCTACAGCCTTGCCGTAGGGTATGACTGAAGACCATTGCAGGGACAGTGCTATGGCATAATGTGGGTAGATTTTGTCAATAATTTTTCTTTGAATGACATATCCGCTTCGCTGCATAAAAAATGCATTGTCGGCCTGATATCCATGAATGTAAATGAGGATACCATTGTTATGGGATGTCTGTTGTTCAACAGTTTTCCTCAGTTCTTCCGCAAAGTCGCCGTAGATCTGCCAACTTTGCCGTTTTATCAGGTTTTTTCCTTCGATAACCATTTCGCCATACAAACAGGCATTTGGCTCGGTGCCATTTTTTGAAGTGTTGTAAATAAAAAAATGTGGTGTATGCATTACTTGTTCAATCAAAAGATTAATTCCTGTTTACCTGATTTTTATTTGTGTGATAATTATCTCTGAATTCCGGTACCAGCTTACGCATATTTTCGGTATTTTGTTCTGTAAATACGCCAGACTTTCAGTAACAGTATCAAGCTGATTGTTCCGGCGGCTGGATGAAAATATTGGGGTAAAATTCTAAAAAAGGGAAACGTATTGATTGCTGAAATTAGAAGACAAAATGCAATACATATCAACAAAATATTAATCCATTTTCTGTTTTTTCCGAAATAATACCATACCGGAATCAGAATATTTGCCCATAGAATGTTCCAATTGTATTTGGTAGGTATATGATCTGTACCGAACCACATAAAGAGCATTAGCAGGCCACACAAGGATATTAAAACCATCCAAACCTGATCATACATTCTGATGAAAGGTATTTTCCGCCCTTTGGAAGAGTAGTTGTATATCAGTAATTCTATTAAAAACAATAGAGCGAAAAAGAACTCAGGTGTGCATATCCAAAGTGGCTTTTGTTTTACTTCGTTAAATGTTATAATGTCTTTCTGTTGAAGTATTAGTTTTGTGCCGGAAATATCGCCAATATCAGCCGTATTTATTGAACTGGCGAGATAATCTGGTATAAACATTTCCTCTGCATGAGTTGTAGGTATGTCTGCCGGAGCACCTATAATAAGGTCAATTCCAAAATCCGTCCAGGGCATATATTGCTGGTATTCCTTGATGATTTGTCTGTAGGTTTTGTGTGAGGAACTGCTATCATTCCAATGGAGATCCTTAATGTTCTTTACCAGTACATCCCGAAGACGTGTAGCACAATTGTCTTTAAAAAAGTCATACTTATAAGCCCTGTTTTCAGGAAGCATATTGTATGCAAGAAAAGTGGCTATCTGTTTTTTGGACGTAGTATCGATATTCAGAATCTGTTCTGTAACAGAGCGTTGGTAATAATTGTATTCCCTTAAGAAATCTTCAAAATAGTTGGCACTCAGCAGATACGGTAGTTTTCCACGCATGAATTTTATTGCAAATCCGGGTGTATCAAAATCGAAGGTACCATAATTGAATACCACATCAGTCTTTGTACGTGCATCCTGTATCCGCAATGCATTATGACCATATATAGAGTATAGTTCCTGCCCGGGACTACAAGTAAGTATGGAAACAATGAGCGAGTCGTATTGACCTTTTAGCGGTAGTATGCCTGTTAAAGTAATGAAGATGAGTAAGACAGTTCTGGATATGGTATTCATAATAGCAAAGATAAATCTATTTATATAAATGTAGGACTGCTGTTATATTTTAAATTTGAATTCATTTTCTTTTTGTATTTTTGCAGGTTGAACCGGATAATTATTTTATACAATTTTGGAACGCATACACAAATATTTTCCTAATCTAACACCTGAACAAGCAGATCAATTTTCAAGATTAGATGGCCTGTACCGTGAATGGAACGATAAGATTAATGTTATTTCACGTAAGGACATTGATAATTTATATTTGCATCACATACTGCATTCTCTTGCTATTGAACGTTTTATTACATTTAAGGATGGATCGCATATTTTGGATTTGGGTACCGGAGGAGGTTTGCCGGGGATTCCGCTTGCGATACTTTTTCCAAATTGTACATTTACATTGATAGACAGTATCCGAAAAAAAACGGTTGTAACACAGTCAATTGTCGAATCTCTGGGATTAACCAATGTATCGGTAAAAGTTGGCAGAGCTGAAGAACTTAAGGAAAAATATGATTTTGTAGTTACAAGGGCAGTAGCCAAAGTGGATGTCTTATTGCCTTGGGTTAGGAAAGTTTTGTCCAGTAAACACCAAAATATATATCCGAACGGATTGATTGCACTCAAGGGAAATCTCAGGGAAGAGTTGAAGCTGATAAAAAAACATGAGTATAGAGAGGTAATAGCTATTACTCAGTATTTTGATGATCCTTATTTTGAAGATAAATATATACTATACATACAAGGTTGATAATGAGCTATATATAGGATATATACATAAAAATTAATTTTATATTAATGAATAAAAAAATACAGTTTGAGTTACTTTCCGTCTTGTTTGCAATTGTTTTGTGTGGGCTTTTTGTACTGCCTGTTTTTTACAGAACAGGATCCAATTATCTGTTTTATATACCCAATATTTTTGCCATTATCGTATTTATTACCTTTATGAGATGGATTTTTATGTTGAAGTATTCACCTTTTGCACGTAATAATGTATTCAGGTTTGTTATGATTTTCTTGTGTATTCCTCTGTTTATTTATCAGCTGGATAGTCTGATGGAATTTACCGGATATATGGACGAACATGGTTTAACCCGATTCTTTAAGGATCCGCTGGATATGGATAATTATGCGTTTTCGAAGTATATAAAGGTTCAGTTTCTCTTTTTCAGTACATCTTCATTGATTACCATTATTCTGTTGCCTGTACGGATGATCAGGTCATTCTGGCGTACAATCAATACAAAACACGGCGTTTAGTATAGTTTGCTTAATTAAGAAATATATGTTTTTACCAGAAGGGCGGAATAGTTTTATTGTATTTTTGGTAGTAAGTCAGAGATAATTGTACTTATTTTAATGGATTCATTTTCCCAGTTGAATTTTTCTGCAGCTTGAATACAATTCAACCTTTTACGATCATATGTGGCCTTATCATATACAATCTGATTGACAGCATCTGCTATTGAGCGGGGAGTTAGTTCTTGAACCAGATAGCCGGTTTCATATTTTTCCAGCCAGTGTCTGTATTCAGGAAAATCCATATTCAGAGAAGGAACTCCGGCATGCATATAGTCAAAGAATTTGTTGGCAAGAGAATAATAGTAATTCAGACTGCTGTTTTCAAGTAGATTAAGTCCCAGAAATGCCTGACTTGTCAAAGTATTCAGTTCTTCAGGAGTAAGCCATCCCGTAAAGGTAATACGTGCACTATCCGGGCTTGATGAAGCCTGTTTCCTAAGGCTGTCACTCAGATCACCTTCTCCTGCTATGACAAGGCAAATATCAGGTAACCATTGCATTGCGTCTATAAGTACTTCCAGCCCACGTCCCAGGTTGAGTACACCTTGATAGAGGATGATGTTTTTATTTTGATGTATTACTGTAGACTGATTTTGTAGAAAAGGAACATTATATACAGGAATAAATTCCTTTTTATATTCTTTGGAAAGTATCTCACTGAGGCTTTTATTGACGGTGATGGACTTGTCTGCATATGGAATGCATATTTTTTCAACAAATTTCCAAATTGCCTTTTTTACCGGTTTGTTACTTAATTCAGGTACTTCTGTAAAAAATTCATGGCTGTCGAAAATCATTTTTTTTCTTAGTATTATTTTGGCAGCAGTACACGCAGGAAGTGTGTCCGTATCAACACTGTATATCACGTCAGGAGTATTAGACAGAAGTTGGAACAGTATCCTGAGATTGTATTCCAGATAAAACAGGATACCACTGTTAAAAAAACATTTTATCCTTTTTTGTTCAAAAGGTAAAGAAAGCAAAGGCATACTGTTCTTTCTTAATCTGCCGGTTAGAATTACGCTGCAATTCATAGACGACATAGTCGTACAGATCCGGTGCATACGCTGGTCCTGATTGATATCATTAGTTACAAAACAATGTATTACCGGTTGATTATTCATGTTGCCAATGTCATTGTTCCGAAAGTGTCCAGGGTAATCCTATGTTCCGATTCCAGTTTCTGAAGAATTCCGAAAACTCTTTTTCTGTAGTGAAAGGGATACATTGCAATGTAAGTTTTAGCCTTGATATTTCTTACAGTAAGCGTTTTAAACAGATGGTTGGTGACTTTTTGTGTTTCATCATCCGATGCATGAACTGTAAATGCTCCGAGACAAAAATCGCATTTGCCACAATTTTGTGTGTTTTCTCCAAAATAAGTAATAATCGTTTTTTGTCGACAGGTATTTTCATGTACAAAATATTGTATCATGGATTTCAATCTGTTTTCAGCCATTTTCTTTCTTTGAAGGTATGAAAGGCGATCAATCGTAAAATGGGATATTTCAGGTCTTGGTTTTGTCAGTGTTATTTGTGGTTTGGTATTTCTGGGTATATATTGAATCATTCCTTCACTTTGCATCTGCCTAAGACCGGATACCAGTTGAGATTCTTCCATGTGCAGTTCAGTTGCTATTCTAGTGTCGTCAATTTTTACATAATCCAGAAACAATCCTTCGTATTTTCTTAGTAAATGTACAATGATTTTGCTATGGAGTGAGGGATTCCTGTTGATGTATTCAAGATCCTCTATAGTGGCAATAATCTTTAATTTTGAGGGTTCTTTAAATGCTTCCGAAGTAGTCAGCCATCCTTCCTTTTCCAGAATGTTGATTATATGAAATAATTTTCTGGAAGGAATGCCTGTATGTAATGCAAAATCGGGTAGTTCAAAATCATAGGTTTCCATATAACCTGATCCGTATGCTACATTCAGATATCTGCATAGCCGGTCATAGGTTGCTGCTATCAGTTCGAGTGATGGAAACTGATCATTGAGATTGCTTTTGGCTGCATCTGTGTCGGCATCTTCAATCAAAGCTATAGCCTGAGACTGAAATCCGTCTCTACCTGCTCTACCTACCTCCTGGTAGTATTCTTCCAAACTGGGCGGTACATCCATATGTACTACCAATCTCACGTCCGGCTTGTCAATACCCATTCCGAATGCATTGGTACACACTATAATCCGTACAGCATTGTTCATCCACGCCTGTTGATTTTTATCCCTTATGTCCTTGCTCATACCACCATGATACGACACACAACTGATGCTGTGGTGTTGCAACCAGGTAGCTATTTCCAGGGTTTCACGCCTGTTCCTCACATAAATTATCGAACTTCCCTTTATTTTTCTGATGGTGTTCAGTAATTCGTTTTTTTTATCTTCTCCGTATATAACAGTTAGTCCAAGATTGTCACGAATAAAACTTTTTTTGAATATTGACGGGGTTTTGAGTTCAAGCCTTTGTGCTATATCTTCCAGTACTACTGGCGTCGCTGTTGCAGTCAATGCTATCATGGTTGCCTCCGGATGTAATTCCCTGAGCTTTGGAATATTGAAATAGGAAGGTCTGAAGTCATAACCCCATTGTGATATACAATGCGATTCATCTACTGCTATTAGACTGATATTGGCATTGGCTATTCTTGTCATAAACAGTTGTGAACCAATTCTTTCAGGTGATATATAAAGGATTTTCATTTCGCCGTAAACAAAATTATCCAGAATAGCATCTATTTCTTTATAATGTAGATTGGCATTCAGCGTTCTGGCGATGATATTTCGTCGGAACAGATTATCTACCTGATCCTGCATTAGTGCAATGAGTGGTGACACAACTATGGTTTTACCAGGTAGCATTAGTGCTGGTATCTGAAAACAAATGGATTTGCCACCACCCGTCGGCAATAATGCTATCGTATCTTTTTTCTCTAATACAGACCGGATTATCTGTTCCTGTGGATCCCGGAATGCATCATATCCCCAATATCGCTTTAATATGGATTTACTGTCAGTCAAGGCACGGGTTTCCTATTTGAACGTAGGGCAGGAAACTTTATTGCCACCTAATTTTTTTCTTCCGTTTGAATCGGTAATTACAAAATTGAGTGATACCATCGTTGCAATATAATAATCAGGTACTTTTTCTCCTCCTCTTTGCGATCCTGTAGGAACAACTACGGGCTCATTTTGTCCCAGATATTCATTGAATCTGTTGGATAATCTGGCTGATAATACACCGTTTGCCCTGCTTAGGTCATCGTAATTTACATACGTAGTGCTTACATCATCAATATAATCCGTAAAAGATCTTCTTAATACTACCTCAAATCCAAGGTTGATGGTTTCAGTAAGTATAAATTTGGCACCTGCACCCATAGGGATAGAAATATTATTCAATCTGTATTTGTCTGGTCGGCCTGCCATTCCCTGACCTTCAGTACCAAGCGGCTGGAGGTGTACTTCTCGTCCCTGATATTGAGTGACAGGATTAAACCAAAAGGCTGCAACACCTGCAGTCACATATGGAGCAAAAAAGAATCTGCCAGGCTGAGTACTGAAAGGTAAAATGTAGAACTCTCCCATTACAGCCAATTCAGCGATGTAAGACGAAAAATCAAGATTCCTCTGTAGTTGCCACTGAACGTCAGACCGCGAGTCATTGCCATTTATGGTACCGTACATAAAAGAACCTCTGATGCCCAATCGCTCACCTCGCATTAACCGTCCATGCAAGCCGAATGCCAGCCCACTGTTGTGGATGTAGTTGGTTGTAAAAGACGGAGCATTTAAATCTCCCCAATATGTGGTAAGACCTAAACTTACTCCAAAATCAGCATATTGGGCATTACTTTTTGTAGATGTGAAAATTACTAAAATGCCTGATAAAATTAATATTAAATACCTTTTCATTATTTTAATTCATTAAATAATAATCAATAAAAGTCAGTACTAAAATGGCTCAGGTTTTGAAAGGGAATACTAGTTTATGATATTGATTAATGTTAGATTTATATAATTACCTATAAAAATACATGTTTTTTATGAATAAATTAAACATTAATAGTACAATACTTATTTAAAATAGTACTACATTTATCGGTTTTAAGAATGTAGGTTCTGAATCTTGGCACAAAAATATAAACATTTATTAAAATCATCAAACATATGACAAAATTTTTTAATTTATTAATTGCTTTTTTTGTTTGCTTTACATTTGCTTATGGGCAAACACCTACTCCTCATGACTGGTATTATGGCAATCCTGGGGAAGGTTTTAACGGAATATCGATGTATAAAGCATATGCCGAATTTTTGAAAGGAAAGCCAACTAAGACAGTTGTAGTTGCTATAATTGATTCAGGCGTGGATATCAATCACGAAGACCTGAAAGATAATGTCTGGGTCAACACTAAAGAAATACCAGGAAATGGGAAGGACGATGATAATAATGGCTATATAGATGATGTATATGGCTGGAATTATATCGGAGGACCAAATGGTAAAAATGTAGGACCGGATACCTATGAAGCTACTCGTGTATATGCAGCATTAAAATATAAATATGAAAATGCTGTTGAAGCTAAATTAAATAAAGAACAAAAAGCTGAATATGCAGAGTACAAATCAGCTGCTGAAAAAGTAAAGGCAGAATCGGAAAAAGCAGCTTCCAATCTGAAAAGAATGGATGCAATAGGCGAGAAAGTGATGGCTGCATTGAATGCAGTAAAGGCCGAATTGGGTGACAAGGAATTGAACATGGAAAATATTTCGGCTATTGATGACTCCAAAGGACAGGATATACCAATGGCTAAAGTACTTTTAACCCAGTATCTTTCCGGTAACACGGATGTAAATAACATAGATGACGTTAAAAATATCATTCAGGAAGATATTAATGCGGATAAAAAACGTTTTCAGGATCAGTTGGATTATGCCTATAATCCGGATTTTGACCCGCGTAAGACCATTGTGATGGATGATTACAATAATCCGAGAGAAAGGAATTATGGTAATAATGATGTTACCGGTCCGGATCCGCTACATGGAACACACGTAGCAGGTATTGTCGGCGCAGTCAGAAATAATAATATAGGGATGGACGGTGTAGCTACCAATGTCAAATTGATGTCGGTAAGGACAGTTCCGGATGGTGATGAAAGAGATAAAGACGTAGCCAACGCTATCAGGTACGCAGTAGACAATGGAGCCAGCGTTATAAATATGAGTTTTGGAAAAGGCTTCGGAACACATAAGGATGTAGTAGATGAAGCAGTTAAATATGCAGCATCCAAAGATGTTTTACTCGTTCATGCTGCTGGAAACTCTGCACAGAATAATGATGTTGTAGCTAATTTTCCGAATGCTCAATACGATAAGAAAACAGGATTTTTGTTTTTCAAGAAGAAAAGAATGGCTAAAAACTGGATTGAAGTAGGTGCATTGAATTATAAAGATGGTGAAGATGCAGCAGCTCCGTTTTCTAATTATGGCCAGACCAGAGTTGATTTATTTGCACCGGGTATGAAGATTTATTCTACTATGCCGGACAATGAATATGCTGAACTTCAGGGTACATCTATGGCAGCTCCTGTTGTAGCAGGTGTTGCCGCTGTTATACGATCTGTATATCCCAAGCTAACTGCTGAACAGGTAAAGGAAGCAATCATGAAGAGTGTAACGCCTCTGAACCACAATGTTAAGGTACCTGGAACCAAAGAGATTCAGCCTTTCAGTAAGTTAAGTGTTTCCGGAGGTGTTGTTAACCTCTACAATGCACTCGTATACGCTTCAACAATGAAAGGTAAAAAGAAATAATCTGATTACCTGCATTTTAAGGTAAAAGATATTATCTCATTTGTCATCCATATATGACAAGAAGGTGGTTTATATCTATAATTCTTTACAGCGACCAGTCTTACATCTAGTTTAGACTGATCGCTGTTTTGATTTTTTATCACTGCTCAACATATTTATGACAGCAATAAGCACAGATGTTTCCAATTCATTGTGTCAGAATGCTGATTTAAATCTTTATCTTTGTGTCAGGTAGTGTATCATTAAATAAAAATCGATTGATAGTCAGAAATCTTAAACTCACACAGTTCAGAAATTATGAATATGCTGCTATTGACTTTCATCCAAAAGTCAATGCGCTGACAGGTCTTAACGGTATGGGTAAGACCAATGTACTGGATGCACTTTATTATCTGTGCCTGGGAAAGAGTTATTTTACATCCGGCGACAGAAATGTGATTATGCAACATAAAGATTTTTTCAGACTCGATGGAGAAGTTGAGTGTAATAATTACCCGGAGCATATTGTCATTAAAGTGGTGGCAGGTAGCAGAAAAGAAATTATCTCATCAGGTGTAAAGGCGGAATCCATCAGTGATCATATTGGTAAATATCCTGTTGTCATTATAGCACCGGACGATATACAGCATCTGCTCGAAGGTAGTGAGCCTCGTCGTAATTTTCTGAATAACACCATAATCCAGTCAAATAAAAGTTATCTGGAAGATATTTTGTTGTACAATGCCTTACTCAAACGCAGGAATGCAATGTTAAAGGAATTTCAGATCAGGAATACTTTTGATACATTGTTGTTGGAATCTATAACAGCGCCTATGTTAGCTCCTGCACAAAGGATATATGACCGCAGAAAGGAGGAATCCGAAAAATTATCGGTATTATTTGAAAAAACATATAACGAGATTGCACAGAGTTATGAGAGATGCACATTCAGATATGAAAGTCAACTTGCCATTCACGATATAGGATATCTGATGGATAGATATGCAGAAAGAGATCGAATACTTGGACGTACCACTCAAGGTATTCATAAAGACGATTTGGTTTTTATGATGAATGAAGAACCGGTTAAAAATTATGCATCTCAGGGGCAACTAAAATCCTTTGTTTTGTCTCTGAAAATGGCACAATATGCAATGATTGAAAAAAATACAAGTACAAAGCCAGTGCTGTTACTGGACGATATTTTTGACAAACTGGATACAAATAGGGTACAACAACTACTCAGACTTCTGGTAGATAAAGATTTCGGTCAGATATTTATCACAGATACCAATCGCCAGCGAATCACTGATGTACTAAATGATGTCAATACTGACTACAAAGTATTTCAGGTGGAATTCGGTAAGATAGAATAGGGTAAGTATAAGATAATCAATAGTATAGTAAGATGTGGTTGCTAAAAACATTATCGAAAGCAATCAATTGTATTTTCTTACAGAAGGGTAGTAAATTGCAGGACTGTTTCATTTTAAATTTTTCGTGTGTATAACAAATTGCACAAAATTTTGATAATATAATATTCCTGATTATACATGTAACTAAAAGCCAAGTAAGTCATTCTTTCTTAATAATGTTAAAAGCTATTGATTTAGGCTGTATGATTTA
>JADZFD010000089.1 GCA_020850225.1 Saprospiraceae bacterium
ACGGTGGTACGACACCGAGCGTATTGGACAATGACGAACTGAACGGTAGTCCTGTAAATCCATCGGACGTAACGCTTACACCGGGTACACCAAGCGATCCGGCATTAAGCATGAATCCGGACGGAACAGTAGACGTAGCACCGGGTACCCCAGCTGGAACATATACCTATCCGTATACTATTTGTGAAATTGCGAATCCATCGAATTGTGATGATGCAACGGTAACAGTAGTAGTAGGCGCTCCTGAAATAGTAGCCAATGACGATAACTTTGGCGGCATCAACGGAGCCGACGGCGGCACGACACCGAGCGTATTGGACAATGACGAACTGAACGGCAGTCCTGTAA
The DNA here is from genome assembly GCA_020850225.1 of Saprospiraceae bacterium. Taxonomy (GTDB): domain Bacteria; phylum Bacteroidota; class Bacteroidia; order Chitinophagales; family Saprospiraceae; genus OLB9. The sequence continues at coordinate 349 of JADZFD010000089.1, forward strand.
ATCCATCGGACGTAACACTTACACCGGGTACACCAAGCGATCCGGCATTAAGCATGAATCCGGACGGAACGATAGAAATTGCACCAGGTACACCAGCCGGTACGTATACCTATCCGTATACGATCTGTGAAATTGCGAATCCATCGAATTGTGATGATGCAACAGTAACAGTAGTAGTTACCGGTATTATTACGGGCTGTGTGGTTCCAAACTTAAAGGTATTGCTGGAAGGACCATTTGCTGATAAAGGAGATGGATCTACTATGACAACTAAATTAAACAATTTAGGATACTTACCAGGTCAGAAACCTGTACCATTCTTTGGTGTTCTTACTCCGGTAGGACAACCATATGGCATTGCTCCTTGGAATTATGCAGGTACAGAAGGTACTAATTACGACAAGAGTCTTCAAGGACCAAAAGCAGGCTATGCAGCAGATATAACTGACTGGGTATTAGTGAGTCTGAGGGAAACCACAGCTCCGTCAAGCACCGTTTGTAGAAAGGCAGCATTATTACACAGTGATGGAAGTGTTGAGATGGTTAATGGCTTTGACTGTTGTGAAATAGATATTAACAAGCAGTATTACGTAGTTGTGGAGCATAGAAACCATTTGATAGTAATGTCCAATGACAAATTGCCGGTAATTAGTAGCACTATTACATATGACTTTACCAAGCAGCAGTCATACAGAGGATTATTAGGATATGGACAGAAGTATGTGTCTGGTAAGTTTCTAATGTATGCTGGAAATGGAGACCAGGTTCAAACTACAACCAGTATCAAGGACATCAACGCAAAAGACAAGGATCTTTGGTTAATACACAATGGTGAAAACAGCCAGTACAATATCAATGACTTTGAACTAAATGGAGATGTCAACGTACAGGATAAGAATATGTGGTTGGACAACAACAGTATTTTTACTGATGTACCGAGATAATCCGGCATAATTTCAAAAGATTGAAATCATAACACAAAAAGCCCTGATATAGCAATGTATCAGGGCTTTTTGCAATGTAATACTAATATTTTTTATTGGATAGATTCAATTCATAAATACACTTTTTTTACATTATTTATCCGTATAATTCATTTCGGATCTGTGCTTTATCATATCCGAGCTTATTGGTAAGGTTATCTAAAGTCTCGTCTATCATACCACTCCAGCCGCATATATAAAATCTTCTGTCTTCTTTTAAATCAGCGTATCGGTTTAAATAAAGATGGTGAATATAACCATGATGGTAATCATGATGGTTTTCTCTGGAAAGTACTATATCAAAACTAAAATTGGAATATTTATTTTTCATAGATTCCAGTTCATCCCGATAAAGGATGGAATTTACGAAACGAGTACCAAATATTAAATGTATTTTTTTAAACGGGAGTTGTTGCTGATCTATATATTGCCACATACTTCTGAATGGAGCGATTCCAGTACCTGTACAAATCATTACGATTTCGTTTGTTACGAGATCTTTGGGGATGACAAAAATGCCATCCGGCCCTTTAAATTTAATTTCGCTTCCTACGGATATATTTTCAAACAGATATTCAGTTGCAAGACCTCCTTCAGAACGTACGATACAAAATTCAAGTTTATTATTTCTGTCAGGTGCATTTGCTATGGAGTAACTTCTCCATCGTTGCATTCTTTTTTCGCCTACAGGTAAATCAAAAGTCACAAATTGTCCGGGTAAATAGTCAAATATTTCATCATCTTCAACAGATATAGTAAACTGACTTGTAATTTCTGTTAGTGGTTGTATTTGTGAAACAACACCTTTATACCAGCGTGTAGCCATGATGTTGAAAATTATAATGATATCTAATCAATAAACTACTGTTTATTCAAATTTGTTTTGAAAATTTAACCTGAGGTGGTAGATGTATATTTACATCCGAAAATTTAATACAATTTAAATGCTTCCATCATAGCATTGACCTGTTTTCTGACATCCTGTATTGTATCAGGATTGTCTTTATGTGTAATTACTCTGTCAATCCACTCAACTATCTGTACACAATGTTGCTCTTTAAAACCGCGTGTTGTAACTGCAGCAGTACCAATGCGTATTCCGGACGTATGCAAGGGACTACGGCTATCAAACGGAACCATATTTTTATTAATAGTAATATCGGCAGCTACCAAAGCATTTTCAGCTTCTTTTCCGGTAGTATCACTGAATTTACTACGAAGATCGATGAGCATCAGGTGATTGTCTGTGCCACCTGAAACAATGGAATAGCCCAACTCATTAAATGTATGTGCCATAGCCTTAGCATTGGCTACTACCTGTTTAGAGTAATCTTTAAATGCTGGTTGTAGCGCCTCACCAAATGCAATTGCCTTACCTGCTATGGCATGTTCCAACGGTCCACCCTGCATTCCAGGGAATACAGCACTGTTGATGATGGTTGACATCATGATCGGATCTCCTTTTTTAGTGGTACGTCTCCAAGGATTTGGAAAATCGTTACCCATCATTATAATTCCTCCTCGCGGACCTCTGAGTGTCTTGTGTGTTGTTGAAGTAACAATATGGCAGTGAGGCAATGGGTTGTTCAATAATTTAGCGGCTATAAGACCAGCCGGATGTGCAATATCTGCCATCAGCAGAGCACCCACCTCATCAGCGATTTCTCTGAATTTTTTATAATCCCAGTCTCTGGAATAAGCAGAAGCACCGCATATAATGAGTTTAGGTTTAACTTCACGGGCAATCACGGCTACCTTATCCATATTAACGATTCCGGTTTCTTCATCTACTCCATAAAAATGAGCTTTGAAGGTTTTACCTGAATAACTCACCGGTGAGCCATGAGTAAGATGACCTCCGTGAGAAAGATCAAACCCCAAAATACTATCTCCGGGTTGAAGTACACCCAGATAAACAGATGCATTTGCCTGTGAACCGGAATGCGGCTGAACATTGGCATAAGTTGCACCAAAAAGTTCACATAAGCGGTCTATGGCTAATTGTTCAACTTTGTCCACTACTTCACATCCTCCATAATATCTTTTTCCCGGATATCCTTCAGCATATTTGTTAGTCAGGCAACTACCCAACGCATCCAGTACATCTTGTGAAGTGAAGTTTTCAGAAGCTATCAATTCTACTCCGTGTCTTTGGCGATAGAGTTCTTCCTGTATGAGTTGATGTACTATTGTGTCCATTTTGATTTTTATTTAATTATTGTTGACAAAGGTAACATTTCATTTATAAATAAACGGGATGGTCAACTAAAATAATTATGAAAAGCTAACTACAGATGTGATTGCACTGTAACGATTCCTGTTTATACAAAAGTGTACAAATGAAAGAAGACTGCCTCTTGACAAAGTGACAGCCTTCTTAATATTTGGTTTGACAGATAAAAACAATTATTCTTCTATCTTTCCTCCTTTGGCATTATCCTGCCATTCTTTTAGCTTATCCCATTCTCCGTTGGCAGCCATTTCTGCCTGCATTGGCCAGGATGCCGGGTCGTGCATCTGGTATCTGGAACCTGCATTGTGAAGAATTTCTTTAATTGTATCAACCTCTGCTTTAGCTAAATCGCTGAAAGTAACAATGTCAGCATTAACGAGTAACTCAGCTATCTTTGGTCCTATGCCTTCGATTAGCTTAAGGTCATCACCTTTAGTGTCAGGTGTCGCTTTTTTGGCAGCAGGCTTCTTGACTTCAGGCGTTGCAGACATTTGTTCCTGTAATTCTGAGAATCCTTCAATATCTGCAAGCGTTGAATGTTCAACTTTGGATTGAGTCGCTTTTACAGACTTTTTGATTTCTTCTCTTTCTTTTGACTTTTCAGTTTCCAGCAATTCATCCGCTTCTTTACGGATATCTTCCAGATACCTTGTATGAGAAACTATGATTCGCTTGTCATCTCTGTTGAATTCAATAACTTTGAATGTCAGCGTCTCGTCGGTATTTGCATTGGAATTATCATCTTTTCTGATATGCTTAATCGGTGCATATGCTTCAAGCCCGTAAGGAAGTTGAACGATAGCTCCTCTGTCATCTTTTTTAATGATAGTAGCTTCGTGGTAAGAACCTACAGGGAATACATTTTCGAAAGTATCCCATGGGTTTTCTTCGAGTTGTTTATGTCCCAGTGAAAGTTTTCTGTTTTCCTCATCTACTTCAAGGATAGAAACATCAATTTTGTCACCTACCTTAGTGAATTCGGATGGATGTGAATATCTCTTCGTCCATGAAAGGTCAGAGATATGTACCATTCCACCAATACCATTTTCAAGTTCTACAAACACGCCGTAAGGAGTAAGATTCTTAACCTCTCCTGAATGCGTAGATCCTGCCTGATATTTGGCAGCAACGACATTCCACGGATCTTCAGTCAATTGCTTGATACTGAGAGACATTTTTCTTTCTTCACGGTCTATGGTCACAACTTTGGCTTCCATTTCCTGTCCTAATTCAAAAAAGTCCCTTGAATTAACTGGTTGGTTGCTCCAGTTTACTTCAGATATATGTATCAATCCTTCAACACCAGGGATGATTTCAAGGAATGCTCCGTAATCTTCGATATTAACAATTTTACCCTTGATTACGCTACCTTCATCAACTGAAGGGTCGAGAACCTCCCATGGATGTGGTGTCAATTGTTTTAAACCTAATGAAATACGCTTTTTGTCTTCACCGAAATCAAGAACAACAACGTTAATCTTCTGGTTTAATGTAAGAATTTCATTCGGGTGAGAAATTCTGCCCCATGAAATATCGGTGATGTATAATAATCCGTCAACTCCACCCAAGTCCATAAATGCACCGAAGTCTGTGATGTTTTTAACGACACCTTCGAGTACCTGTCCTTTTTCCAGTCCTGCGATGATTGTTTCTCTTTGTTCTGCCAGATCACTTTCGATCAATGCTTTATGAGATACAACAGCATTTTTAATAGCTTCATTGATTTTTACAACTTTAAACTCCATTGTTTTGCCTACGTATATATCATAGTCAATAATAGGTTTAACGTCGATTTGAGAACCTGGCAGGAAGGTTTCAAGACCCAGACAGTCAACGATAAGACCACCCTTGGTTTTACTTGTTACCTGACCTTTGATGATGGTTCCGTTTTTGTAGGAATCAACCAAAGTGTCCCAAGCTTTCAATAATTTGGCTTTTCTTCGGGAAAGTACCAATTGCCCACGCAGGTCTTCTTTGTTTTCAACATATACATCTACGTAATCTCCAACTTTGAGATCCGGTGTATCTCTGAATTCTGACAAAGATACCATACCGTCCGATTTGTAGTTGATATCCAGAATAACATCACCACTATGGATGGAAGTAACTCTTCCTTTAACCACTTCAAACTCAGATACTGTGTTTAATGAATTGTCATATTCCCTGAAGTATTTTTCGTAATCACCGCCAGAGTATTTAACGGTATTTCTTTTACCTGTAGACCAATCAAAATCATCGTGGGCGGTTTCAACTTTTTCTACAGCCTGCTCTAACTGAACATCAGAAATATCTTCGATAGAGTTATCGTCTTCTGTGTGTTCGTGCTCAAGACTTTTGTCTTCAATCATTTTTTTTACGCATTTGTATGCCGGACTTTTTAACCGGCAGAGGTTAATTAATAAAGAAATTTTTAAAAATGGCCACAAAGGTACAACTTATTTTGTTCCAATGTGTATATTTCATTGATTATTAATGTTAAAAAAACTTAAAAATTATTTATATTAAAGTTCTGACTCAAATATCGGATGTGTTTTAGCAATTCAATCAGGTGTTCATCCATAAAGAATAATTTTAGGTTTATTTTTCAAAATTATCCTTCAGTCTCTTTGTTGGGTATTTGCGTCTGTGTTTGACAACCTGTTTATTCATGTTTTTTATGTATCATCATTTTTACAATAAAGTATAAATCTAATATTGAAAACGCTTTGAAAATGTTAAATTGTAATTAAAATAGGCTTTAATTCAATAATTTATAAATAATAAATCAGTATTAGCATCATATTTTTTTTATACATTTGCGGCGCATAATAATCTAATAAATACTTTTTTTGGAATTGCCGTTAAGTAATATCAATCTTGAAAAGCTTCCCCACCATATTGCAATCATTATGGATGGCAATGGTCGTTGGGCTAAATTACAAGGTAAACCACGTGTTTTTGGTCACAAAAGCGGTGTAACAGCTGTACGTGAAGTTACTGAGGCTGCCGCAGAAATCGGTATTAAATACCTGACATTATATGCTTTCTCTACTGAAAACTGGTCCAGGCCAAGTATTGAGGTGAATGCTCTGATGAGCTTGCTGGTAGAAACTGTTCGAAAGGAACTGGATACACTCAAAAAAAACAATATTCGATTATTTGCTATTGGAGATTTGTCCCAATTGCCGGATAAAACGAGGAAGGCACTTTTGGAAGGGATAGAAAAAACAAAATACAATACAAGAATGACACTTGTACTGGCATTAAATTATTCTGCCAGGTTCGAGATATTAAATGCAGCCAAAAAAATGGCTGAAACAATAAATAAGGACGGGAAGCGTGTGGATGAAATAGGCACGGAAGAATTTTCATCCTATCTGACGACAAATGGTATTCCTGATCCTGAACTACTCATAAGAACCAGTGGAGAACAACGTATCAGCAATTTTTTGTTGTGGCAGATAGCATATTCTGAATTGTATTTTACGCCGGTATTATGGCCGGATTTTAAAAAAGAACACTTTTATTCCGCTATAATAGACTATCAGAACAGAGAAAGACGTTTTGGTATGACAAGCGAACAAATTTTGAAAACTTCATAGACTTTATTGATTGTTTATAAAGTTTATTAATGTAAGAACATATATGAAGCATACAGATAGAATTTTATTTTTGTTATTGATTTTCTGGATAAGTAAAGGCAATGTCCATGCACAGGATGACAGTATCTTTGATTATTCAGAAAAAAAGACCTATGAGATAGGTGGTATTACGATTCAGGGTGCTGAAACTAGGGACAGGAATGCTATTAAATCAATAACAGGATTAAGAGAAGGAGGAAAAGTACAAATACCTGGAACGGATATTCCTACTGCGATAAAGTCTTTACTTAAATTAAGGTTGTTTGACGATGTGCAGATTATATTGGATAAGGTGGAAAACAATATAGTCTTTCTGAGAGTGGTTTTGGTAGAAAGACCTATCCTGACAAGATGGAGCTATAAAGGTGTAAAAACCTCTCAACATGAGGACTTGAATGATATCGTAAAAAATATTCTGACTAAAGGCGGTATTGTAACTGATGATCAAAAGAATCTGGCTAAGGAAAAAATCAAGGAATATTATGTAGGTAAAGGTAAATTGGATGCAAAAGTCGATGTACTTGAAGTTCCTGAAGAATCCAAAGTTCAAAGTGTAAGACTCGTATTTGAAATATATCCTAATGAACGGGTTAAGGTAGAAAACATTGTGTTTGAAGGAAACGATACCTATTCTTCAAGGAAGCTACGAAAAAAAATGAGTAAAATCAAAAGAAAAGGTACACTACTAAGGAAGTCCAAGTTTATTCAAAAAGAATATCAGGAAGATCTCACCAGTCTGACCAAGTTTTATCAAAACGAAGGGTATAAGAATATGACCATCGTTCATGATACGGTATATCGCAACACCAAAGGTAATGTCATGATCGAAATCAAGATTGATGAAGGAAAGAGGCATTATTTCAGGGATATTAAGTGGAAAGGTAATACCCTGTACAAAGACGATTATCTCTACACAGTGTTGGGCATTTCAAAAGGTGATGTTTATAATCCGGAACTATTGCAAAACAGACTAAAGTTCAGTATGGATGGCAGGGACATATCTTCTCTGTATTTGGATGATGGATATCTTGCTTTTGAGATTAATCCCGTTGAAATAGCCGTAGAACACGATTCTGTAGATATTGAAATGCGTATTTTTGAAGGACCGCAATTCACCATTGATAATATAGTGATCAAAGGTAATGACCGAACAAATGAAAATGTAGTCAGAAGAGAAATCAGAACCCGTCCCGGTCAGAAATTCAGTCGTTCCGATATCATCCGTTCTCAAAGAGAAATTATCAATTTAGGGTATTTTAATCCTGAAACTTTAGGTATTGAAACACCTGTCAATCAGGGTAGAGGTACAGTAGGTGTTGAGTACAATCTTGAAGAAAAACCATCCGATCAGCTGGAATTATCTGCAGGTTACGGTGGATTTAGTGGGTTGATAGGAACACTGGGAGTTGTTTTCAATAATTTTTCCATTGCAAATATCAAAGACCGATCGACATGGAGTCCTTTGCCACAGGGTGATGGCCAGAAGTTATCACTTCGTCTGCAGTCCAACAGCCGCTTTTTTAAATCCTATAATTTTTCTTTTACGGAACCATGGCTGGGAGGAAAAAAACCAAGGTCTTTTACTATAGGTGCGTTTCATACTGCATTTGATTATACCTTGTCAGGAAGTGGAAAATTGGGAATTACCCGAGGTTTTGTCGGCTTAGGGTCTCAATTGAAGTGGCCGGATGATTATTTTTCATCAAGTACTACGCTCAATATTGAACAAATCAATCTGGATAAATTTATATATGGAGGATTTCCGGTATCAGTTGGAAAATTCAACAATTTCAGTGTGACACAGACGATTACACGAAGTAGTGTCAGTGATCCGTTATATCCAAGAAGCGGATCCAGAATGTCACTTTCACTACAGGTAACACCTCCGTACTCTCTGTTTAGAAAAGATAATACTTTTGAACCATCGGAAGCACAGCGGGAAGATATTATAAGAGATTTGAAATATGAAAAAGGGCCTGCCAATCCTGTAACTGAAGCAGATATCGATACTAAAATCAACGAACTCAAAGAAGCCAACAGGTTTAAATGGCTGGAGTATCACAAATGGAAGATCGCTTCAGAATGGTATTTTAATTTGATTGATAAATTAGTTGTTGCATCCACAGTCAAGATGGGTATCCTTGGAAGTTATAACAGTGATATCGGTATTTCGCCGTTTGAACGCTTTCAATTGGGAGGTGACGGAATCAATAATCAGAATGTAGGACTTCAGGGTAGAGAAATAATTTCCATGCGGGGTTATGATGTTTCTGATATAACCGGAAATGGTACAGTAAACTCGTTGGGCAATTCACCGGGAGCACCATTATACAATAAATTTACTGTTGAACTCCGCTATCCGCTTTCATTGAATCCGAATTCAACAATATTTGTGACGAGCTGGATTCAGGGAGGAAATGCATATGAATCATTCAAAAAGTACAATCCTTTTGATCTCAAGCGGTCTGCCGGATTTGGCGCAAGGGTGTTCCTGCCTATGTTCGGATTACTGGGATTTGATTATGGGTGGGGATTTGATAAAACACTCTCTGGTACTCAAACATACGGAAAATTCAATATCGTTCTGGGCTTCGAACCGGAATAGATATTATTAAATAATAGTTAATAAAATGAAATACGTTACTTTTTACAGGTATAACAGGTTATAAAGTAAATTTTTAAATCAAAACAAATAAATAATGAAGTACACTTTTTTAAGTTTAGTTTTTGTAGCTCTGTCTATTTCTGGTATTAATGCTCAGAAATTCGGATACGTTGATACCCAGGAACTGCTTTCAACCATGTCTGAAATGAAATTGGCAGATAACGAGTTGCAGAAATTACAGAACGAATTGGTAGCTAAAGGTGAAGAAATGGTTATCAAATTTGAAGCAGAATATAAAAAATATATGACTGAAGCCAATAGTGGTACCTTATCCAAAATTCAAATGCAGCAAAAAGAGGAGGTATTGGTAAAGCAGCAGGAGGAAATCAAGAATTACGAAAATGATATCCAGCAGCAAATTGTTAAAAAAAGAGAAGAACTGTATAAGCCGGTTATCGATAAGGTAAAAGGTGAGATTGAAAAGTTAGGTAAAGATGGTGGTTATACGATGATATTCGATGCCAGTGGTGGAATGATTCTTCATGCTGCAGATTCTGAAAACCTGATGCCAATTCTAAAGGAAAAGTTGGGTATTCACTAATATAATCAGAATACAAACGTTATTCATAATCAAAAGAGATTCTTTGTGAAATACAGGGAATCTCTTTTTTTTTATTAGATTCTGATTTGCTGAAAAAGTTGAACGTATGGTGAATATGCTAATTTATAGTAAAACGGACGTATTTTATGGTTTTACCGGCTTCCAGATGTTCTCTTTCATAATGTGTTTTGAATTCCAGTTCTTTGAATGTTATTGAGGTTGCATAAATATCATCGTTTTGATACAGGACTTTAGCTCCATTATATTGAGATAAAGTTTCCAGGGTAAAATCGTAAAGTACCGGACTATCTGTTTTTAATTGTATGATGGCACCCTTTTTTATTATTTTTTGGTATAAGTCCAGAAAACGGGATGATGTCAGCCGTTTTTTGTCTTTGCTTTCACGCAGAAAAGGGTCAGGAAAGGTAATCCATATTTCATCTACTTCTTCTTTATCAAAAAACAGATCAATCTGTTCGATTCGGGTTCTAAGAAAGGCAGCATTGGTAAGATTGTTTTCCAATGCCTGCGCTGCGCCTTGCCATATACGAGCACCTTTGACATCTACTCCTATAAAATTTTTTTCCGGATATGCTTCCGCAAGGGCAACGGTATATTCGCCGCGCCCACAGGCAAGTTCAAGTACGATTGGATTGGAATTGCTAAAATGTTCCGCCGCCCATTTACCTTTTAAATCCACTTCAGTATCTTTGTCTGCCAGTAATCTGGGAAATTTAGGATCGTAATTTTCATATACATTGGGATAGGACAGGATTTCAGCGAACTTTTTTAATTTATTTTTCTTTCCCATACAAGCTTTAAATAAGATTAGCCGCAAATCTACCATTTTAAGGTAATAGTTTGTTAAGATTTTCGTTTTATACTACAGGTATTTGGACTTAATATTGGTTTCAATTGTTTGTAATAGTATTATTTCCGCCTGAAACCATGTATCTTTGCCCCATTTTAAAAAAGAATCTTATTATATGCAAAAGTACTTAATGGTGTTATGTATAAATCTGGTATGTTTGAATTTTACGATAGCACAAAGTTTTGGCATTCGTGCCGGTCTTAATTATACTAAGTTTTCAGGACCGCTTGAATCCGGTGTAAATGAGAAATACTCCTTATCCAACGGTTTTCATTTCGGTGTCAACTATGCATATAAATTTACCAATACACTGGCTTTAAAAGGCGAATTGCTATACACACAGATTGGTAGCGGTTACAATTATGATGGAGCATCATACTATAAACTACCGATTAAAAATGCTTTTATTTTTAAGAAAGGAATAAGTACTGTCGATATGAAGATATCCAATGCCTATATATCAATTCCGGTTACCTTCCAGTGGCAGGCTACCAAAAAAATTGAATTATACGGAGGAGGTTATTTATCTTTTCTGGTAGGACCAAAAGGAAACGGAACGATTGAATTTATTCACAACAAAGACAGCCTTTTCTTCAGGCAATCCCTGATACATAATTATTATAAAGATGTTGCAGGTGGCGTGGCTACTTCCAATGTCGGTCCATCTGTATGGGTAGATGGTATAGTTGTTACATTGGCCAGAGATGCCGGAGCATATTACAATTATCTTGAAAACGAAAAAGATGGTGATTTATACCGTGTTTTTGACTTTGGTCTGACAGGAGGTATTAATTATTTCGTTAATAAAGGCTTCTATATTGGCGCCAGGTATAATTACGGATTGAGCGATGTCACTAATGACAATATGGATTTTTTGCGCAAAACTTATGATGAAGAAAATAATCTGGACATACGTTCCAATCACTTCGACAGAAATGTAGGTTTTGAATTTTCATTAGGCTTCAGATTCTAAAATATCCGAAAGAGATGTTACAGCCTGATACATTACAGTTTCTTATTCAACTTAAAGAAAACAATAATAAGGCATGGTTTGATACACAAAAGGATAGGTATGATCTTTTCCGAAAAGATTATCATCAACTTGCCGATGCATTGGCAAAGGAAATGGTGCAGTATGATCCAACACTCGAAGGTTTGACTACAAAAGACACCACCTTCAGAATATACAGGGATGTACGGTTTTCAAAGAACAAGACACCTTATAAGACGCAATTAGGGATTGTCTTGCAGGCCGGTGGTAAAAAGAGCCCGCTGTGTGCCTATTATCTGCATATAGAACCGGGTAAAAGTCATGCCGGTGGTGGATTATGGATGCCGGAAAGTGAAGTGCTCAATAAGGCGAGAAAAGAACTACATTATTTTTATGATGAATTCACTAAAATAGTTGAGGATCCGGTTTTTAAAAATACTTTCGGTACATTGGAGGTGATTCCTGGACAGAAATTATCCCGTCCACCAAAAGGTTATGATAAAAATGACCCTGCAATTGAATATCTCAAACTTAAAAGCCTGATTGCTTCCAGCTTCATTAGTGATAAGATGTTGACTTCAGATAATCTCATACCTTCAGCCATAGATGTTTTCAGGGTATTGCAACCATTGACGGAATTTATAAACAGAGGCATTCTGAGCGACGAAAATGGTGGAATATAATACAATTAATAATTTATAATAAAGTATCAAATGTCAATAGGTCACGTTACATCAACATATAACAATTGTATAACGACAATAGAGTTTTTCCACCCTGCACACAATTCACTACCCGGAAATCTACTGGCTGAATTGGTATCGCACATAGAGCAGGCTGGGAAAGATGACCAATCGTTATTGATTGTACTCAAAAGTGCAGGTGACCGTTCTTTCTGTGCTGGAGCCAGTTTTACCGAGTTGACACAAATAGATGATTATAATACAGGTAAATCATTCTTCATGGGTTTTGCCAATGTAATCAACGCAATTCGAAAATGTCCGAAAATAGTCATCGGAAGAGTCCATGGCAAAGCTGTTGGAGGTGGAGTAGGACTCGCAGCAGCCTGTGATTACAGTATGGCAACCAAATATGCATCTGTTCGCTTGTCTGAGTTGGCGGTAGGAATAGGGCCCTTTGTAATTGGACCGGCAGTAGAAAGGAAAATCGGTGTTTCGGCATTCAGCCATATGGCCATCAATGCCAACGAATGGCAAACTGCCGAATGGGCAAAGCATAAAGGACTATTCACTGAGGTGTTTGAAAGTACGGAACAACTGGACGCTTATATCGAGCATTTTACAACTGATCTTATTACCAAAAACCCCGAAGCATTGGCTCTTTTGAAGAAAGTATTCTGGGAAGGAACTGAGCACTGGGATAAACTTCTGGAAGAACGAGCGGGTATGAGCGGTCAGCTTATTTTATCAGATTTTGCTAAAAATGCTATTAAGGCTTTCTTGTCAGCATAAAGAAGAGTATAACCATAGAATGATATGGAAGGAAAGTACTTTCTACTCTAATCAAATTTTTTGAATTACGATTAATTATATTTCTATTAAATCAGGTATTTGGTCGATATAATACACCTGTTTGTATATAGTACTATATAAAAGACAGTACTATGTATTGCAATATATCGTTTTTCATTGTACCTTTGTATTATTAAAAAAATTAGTTTATGGAAATCAAGTTGGAAAACACAAAAGCACAAATGCGTAAAGGCATACTTGAGTTATGTGTCCTTTCCATCATCGCAGATGATGAGGCTTATCCCACAGATATAATCAACAAACTCAAGGAATCTGAACTCATTGTTGTAGAAGGAACTTTATATCCTTTACTCAACAGGCTTAAAGATTCTGGTTTGCTGGATTATTACTGGAAGGAATCGAGACAGGGACCACCACGTAAGTATTATAAAGTGACACCTCAGGGTAGTACATTTTTAGAAGGTCTGTATGCAACATGGAATGATCTTAATAATTCAGTTAATCAGTTATATAATCTTAAAACCAATTCAAAAAATGAACAAAACATATAATATAAACTTAGGAGGTTATCCTTTTTCCATCAATGATGATGCATTTGAATACGTACATGCTTATTTGGGTTCCATCCGTAGTCATTTCAGCTTGTCCAAAGGCTGTGAAGAAATCGTCAATGATATAGAAGTACGTATGGCTGAATTGTTCCAGGATCACCTGAAAGGAAGGATGATAATAAGTATGAAAGAGGTGGATGAAGTGATAGCTATCATGGGTAAGCCCGAAGATTTTGGTGCAGAACCCATGGCAGAATCTTATTCTTTTACTTCAGGCTATACTAAAAGTCCATCCGGACTGGGAACGGCAAAAAAACTATTCAGAAATCCCGATGATAAAAAAGTAGCCGGTATTTGTTCAGGAATAGCGGCTTATTTTGGTATCGAAGACCCAATATGGATTAGATTGGTATTTGTATTATTGATTTTTACTGTTGGTGCAGGTGCGTTTACTTATATAATATTGTGGGTTTTGGTACCTGAAGCCAAAACGGCAAGTGACAAACTTTCTATGCGGGGCGAACCTACCACAGTATCCAACATAGCCAGCCTGGTAGAAGCTGAGTTGACTGATTTAGGTAATAAAATCAATAAATGGAGCAAGGATTTTACCAATAAAAACTAAATTTCTTTACGAATGCCCACAATATTAGCATTTAATTGATGTCGCTGCTACAAGTGCAATTTGAAACAAATCTGCCTGTTAATACTTTATATATATATTAAATTGTATGTAAATTGACTTTGAATAATTCCGGAGACAATCACTTTTATCAACGTGTTTTTGATGTAACCTGCCTGATACCGGTTGGTCGGATTACTACTTACGGAGCTATTGCTGATTTTCTGGGATTAGGGTCAGCTCGGATGGTGGGTTGGGCATTGAATCAATGTCATCAGTCAGGCATCCGAATTCCGGCACACCGGGTTATCAATCGTAACGGAGAATTGTCGGGTAGAAATCATTTTGCTACGCCTACGTTGATGGAAGAATTATTGATGGCTGAAGGTATTGAAGTCAGGAAGAATATTGTCGTCGGATTTGATAAACTATTCTGGCATCCAAGAGAAATAGAACAAATGTAGTATTTTATTTTTTATACAGTTATATTATGTTTTCACTGGACTGTATTTATAACCATAAATGTATATACTGTAGTATACATATCATATAATATAATGCAAATAATAGCATATCGAAAACGGATACAATTCCAATGTTATGGTTAAAGAAGTGTATTTTGAAAAAATAGCAATAGACGATATGATCTGGCTTGTTCAAGCCAGTGAAAATGCACTAAAACGGATAGACCTCATCGATAAAGCTGATTCTTCAACTTTACATGAAACGCCTAATGATATAACGAATCTGACAATTCGCCAGTTGAAGGAATACTTCATTGGAAATAGAGCACACTTTGATATTCCTCTGGACATCTCAGGATACAGTACATTTTCTCAAAAGATATGGAATATTTTACTGACTATTCCGTATGGGAAGACCATTTCATACAAGGAGCTAGCTTATAGAACAGGTGATGTAAAATGTATCCGGGCTGCTGCAACCGCTAATGGGCGTAATCCTATACCGATAATCATTCCCTGCCATCGTGTTATCGGAAGTGATGGTGGACTTACTGGTTATAGCCTGGGTTTGGATATCAAAAAATATCTGTTGAATATTGAACAACCTGGCCGATATTCAGATGTTCAGATGCAACATTTCTAAAAAGTTTTATACCCGTAACGGGATAAACAGAACATGAAGTATATGCAGATATTATTACAAATCGGTAAGTCTTAATCTTTCCTGAAGCGTTTTCTCGCCCAAGTCAGCCAAAGATACCCTGTTAAGTTCGTTCATCAATTTGGATTTATATGTAAACCAAAATGTATGTAATGGACATGGCGCTTCTGTACCGCAACCTGGTAATCCCAAAATACAGGAGTCAAAAAAATTCTGTCCTTCCAATACCAGAATTACATCGATAAGTGGTGTCTGATGTGGAGGTTTGACCAGTGCAACTCCTCCGGCTGGTCCTCTTGAAGAAGTTAAAAGGCCTTCTTTGGTTAACTTCTGAAGAGATTTGGTAAGAAAATGGAAAGAAATATTAAGTTCTTTGGAAATATCGCTCAAGCTCGAATATTCTGATTTGTTCTCTCTGGAGACAATATATATCAATGCTCTTAAAGCATAAATTGTGCTGTTAGAAAATATTTTCATCGAATATACGGGTTTTGAAACGCTCAAATGTAACACTTTATTGGTCATAAAGTTCAATAATACAATTGATTTTTTGATATCAAAGGATGTATAAGTACATATGCAATTTATTAATAAGGTATATGTTCAGATGGAAAAATTTGGTAAATTTGTAAAGTTATTAAAACAAACACCTTACTTAATCAACACGAATGATAGTGAGTAATTGAGATATTTTTTAGGTATAATTTTCAATATTCAAGTAAATTCTGTTAATATTGCGATTTCTATCTTAAAAAAGGAATCAGGAATAATGAAATTTATCTCGTGGAATGTCAATGGTATAAGAGCAGTGGTAGGAAAATCATTCATTGAGCAATTTTATGAACTGGATGCAGATATATTTTGTATCCAGGAAACAAAAGCTCAGGACGATCAGGTAGCAGAGGCATTGTCAGCATTGGAAGGCTATCATATATACAGTAATTCCGCTGAGAAAAAAGGGTATTCAGGTGTTGCAATTATCTCCAAAGAACAACCTGTAAGGGTTCTTAAAGATATAGGTAATCAGGAACACGACACGGAAGGTAGAGTTTTGACAGCAGAATATGAGCATTTTTATATGGTCAATGTATATGTACCCAATAGTGGTGACGGATTGAAAAGGCTCGATTACCGGGCAGAATGGGATAAAGATTTTGCTGCCTTTTTAAAGGGTTTGCAATCCCACAAAAATGTCATTGTTACCGGTGATTTTAATGTTGCACATAAGGAAACAGATCTCGCTCGACCTAAAGAGAACTATAATAAAGTGTCCGGCTATACGCAGGTAGAAATAGACGGTATGGATTATCTTCATAATATCGGATTTGTCGATTCTTACAGACTCATACATCCCGATACAATTCAATATTCATTCTGGAGTGCAAGATTCGGTGCAAGAGCTAAAAATATAGGATGGCGTATTGATTATTTTATGGTAGATGAGCGTATTAAAAATAAGATTGCAGACGCCTTCATTTTAGATCAGTATATGGGGTCAGACCATTGTCCTGTCGGATTGTCACTAAAATAATAGCAGCAAATGGTATACTATTCAATAATCGATATTCTAAATAACAATTCCTAAATAAATTAACCGGAGTTAATGTTGAGTTAAATTAATATTGCAAATTTGTTTGTCTACAACATTCGAAATCAGTATTACGTTTTATCCATTATTTAACAATTTAAAATTTAGTTTTATGAAAAAGTCATTTTATTTGTTTTTGGTAGCAATTTTCACTTTGGCATTTAATAATGCAAGTTTTGCTCAAAACAAACCCAAAACGGATGAGCCTGCTTCATTGAAACAGACACACAAACCGGTAGCTGAAAAACCTGTGAGGGAAGAAAAGAAAATGGAAGTCAAAAGCCAGGAAAAGAAAGCGACGAACGCTGCTACTGTTCAAAAAGGTGAACATGTTAAAACGTCAAATAATGAAGCCAAAAAAACAAAGAAACGTCTTCCGAAAGTAATCGCTACTCAACCTCAGAAAGCTGCTAATAATAATTCTGATCATCAGCAAAAATAATTTCATAAAGAAATAGCATAAATATAAAGCCTGAAACTCATTAAGTTCCAGGCTTTACATTTATGCTATTTTTGCTTCCGATTCACCTTAAACCATTCAATGTGCTCTCTGTAAAATAATACAGTATATTTTATTAGATAATTACGAATATATATGTTAGAATCTGCAAATATGTTTTAGATTCAAGGATATATAAAGCTGGAATACCAACTATATTTTTATGATTTTCTGAGCATAGTGCCTGGTCTTGTTCTTATTTGTAAGTAGAGCCATATAAATACCTGATTTTAAATTCTGTGTTGAGATTATTGCTTCATTATTGTCAACGGTATACTTATTAATTGTTTGACCTGTCATATCGGTAATAACCAATTCATAGGTATCTATTTCTGCTTCATCTATATTTAATCTAAATTCATTACTTATCGGATTGGGGTATATACGCGCCAACAAATTTGAAACAATCATATCAATACCGGTAAGATTATATTCTTCATAATAATAGGTTGTTAAAGTAGTTTTAGAATTTTCATATTTAGTTTTTGTCCTGATATTGCCATCTTTCGTAAAAGTCTGTACAACAGTGGATGTGAGCACACTGTTGGAATATGTTTTTACTGTATCCCATAAGTCTTGATTATTATATGTTACAATTATTTTGAATTCTTCTTCTAATATTCCGTTAGTCATATTCCTTGTATATGATGTGTATGAAATCTGGTAGTCATCAATATACTCATTAATAATTTTATATGTAAGCAAATAGTCTGAATTTAAAAAATCAAAATAGCTGATTTCAGTTTCCTGATCAAAATTATTATAAGAATAAACTATTAACTGATAAGGATTATTATTATATAAAATTTTCACTGTATCAACCAATTCATTTCCATTATAATGATACTGGTAGTCCCATATGACAGTTACAGGGGTACCGGATTTTTTCTTAGTAGTCGTTTTAATAATTTCTCTTGTAATCTTTTTACTTACAGGTGATAGCCATTCTCTCCAGATGCTATCAATCGTTATCTCATTTAAAGTGGTGTTGTGCCTGATTTGGAATCCAGGTCTCCCCTGACTATCAATATCTAACTTGCTTGTCCAAAAATAGTTACTATTACCTGACTTGTCATGTTTGTTATAAGTGTATTTTATTGTATCCCGTAATCCGTAGCCATCCTTATTCAGATCTGTAGCCTGATAGTAGTTATCATGTGATGAATCATTTGAATTCAGGACATAATTAATTATTTGCTTTCTGTGACTTACATATGTATCTGTAGTGTCCCATGTATTTAAATCTGTTTGATAGGGTATGTTTTCATAATAGTAGGATGTTTCTCTTATTTTATGATTATTTTTATTATAAACTGAGCCTCGGTTAGGCCAACCTATCTTAAAATTACCTCTATCATAAGAATAATACACCATAGTATCTGTATTTGCAGAAATATCATAAGTACCATCACTGTTAGGTTCAGTCACAGACCCTCTGCCATAACTATAAAAGAGTAGAAAACTATCAATTTTGACATTATTTTCAGTATTGCTTATGGCTATACACCGTTCTTTTAATGAAGTGGGTTTCTGATCTTTTACCTTACTGGCAGGTAGTGATATGCCCGGTAATGATCGGAGGTTGATATCCTTTTGTTGGGATAAATAGTTTAAAGATATTTGAGGGGAATGATTGTTTTGTCCCCATACAAATGCTGACAATGAACTCATTACTAAGATTAACATTAATCGTGTTTTCATAACGCTTTTAAATTTAAAAATACCTACTCTTTAAAATTCAGTTTTCGGCTTCCCTGATGTACGCTCTGATTAAATATTATTTTCGAATTAAATCTAAACAAGTAGGTAATCTAACTCCATAAATAAAATTCTACAATAATACTTAATTGCGATTGAACAATACAAAAGTGAGGCAAATTCAGATTTTGACAATAATTATTGGTGTAACAAAAACGATACAATATGTATTATCAATTTTAAATGATTGATAATTAATTAGTTGGATTAATTGTTGACACCTATTTTTTCCAATAGAGAATGTGGTGTGTCTTCTTTGCATCCATTCAGTTTGATTCGCGTCCTGTTCCATGTAACCCGAACAGTATCATTGGAAACACCCAGGATGTTGGCCATTTCTTTGTGACCCATTCCTATTTTGGTCAGCATAAGATATCTCAATTCTGAATTGGTGATAGTAGGCTCATACGTTCGGATTGTTGTTGTAAAAACAGGATATATCCGGTTAAAAGCTTTTAGAAATTCAAGCCAATCATCTTCGGTAAGTATCCTCTTTGTTTTTAATTCAGATAATGTCACATTCATCTGTAATGTAACTTGATGTGGCATATTCTCTAATTGATTCAATTCTTTAGTTATTGATTCAATAGTAGTGTTCTTTTCATTGATATTTTTAATTGCGTACTGAAGTCTATCCCTGGCATTATTCAAATCAGCCTCAATTTTTTCGTTTTCTATGTGAAGTAATAATCTTTCCTGTTTTCTTTTATTAGTAATTACATAAAATCGAAAAAATGCTATTATTATAACCAAAAATAATATAAAAATAGTAAGCATGAGATAGAACCGTGTTTTAGCACTATCAATTTTATACAGCAACTCCTTTTGTTGAAATGAATGCTTGATTTCCACTCGTGCTAAAGCAGCTGAAGCTCCCTGACCTGATAAACGTTGGTTAAAATCAAACAGGCTTTGAGATGACTTTAAAGCGTTTTTATAATCACCGGATTTCTCATATGCTTTAATGAGAACTTTGAGTATATAAATCTTTTGTGGTGTGTCATCCAATTCCATAGCTATTTGGAGAGCCTCATTCTCAAATTTTATAGCAGAATGATATCTCATAGAAGCAGGTACAGCTGTTGAAAGTAAAATACTATCCGGTGCGTTCAATACCAATTGACCCATATCTTTGTAATATAACATTTGCGAGTAATTATCCTGAACTTTCTTAGCAAGATTGTAACATTTTTTATGATACACCAGTGCTGAATTATAGTCATTTAATAAATGATATATATATGCGACATTGGCATAATCGCTTGCTAATTTTTTCTCATTATTTCTTTCTTTCCACAAAATTTCTGATTCCCGGTATTTTTCTAAGGATTCCTTGAATTTTCCTAAAACCATAAGGATGTTCCCCTGCCAGGAAAGAGATGATGCAACCACTTCCAAATTATTAGTTGTTTGGCCTGATTTATAATTTTTTTCAGCTATATTTAAAGCTTTATCATATTCGCCAAGATGGTAGTACAATTCACCTATTTTATAATTTATATAGGTTGTTTCAGTATCGTTATGTAGTTGATTACTGATCACCAATGCTTTATTATAGTATTCATATGCCTTGATAAAATCCAGCAATTTGTAGTAAATATGTCCCATTTCTACATATATTCCTGGTAGTACATTTGATTTTTTGTTGGATAAAGCTATGTCTAAAGCACGCTGAAAATTTTCAAGACCTTCATGATAATTCAATATCTTAATATAAAATAATCCTTTGTTCATTAAGGTCTTAATGGCTCCGGTCTTATTTTGAATTTCATTATACAGCATCAAAGACTTGTCATAAAGTACTAAAGAACGAATAGAGTCTTTCCGGATTGCATAGGAGTTACCTAAGTATCTGTAGCCATCTGCCATCCCTTGTTTATTATTATACTTTTCAGCGAGATGTATTAAATTTTGGACTGTTGTGTTAAATGTAGAGTCAAATTGTTGATTTTTATTAAATTCTTCACATTTGGCGATCAGCAATTCAATTTTATTTTTTTGATTTTGTATTTGATTATAAGGACCAGAGGTGTCTTTTTGTATGCTTTTAGAATATGCCATATCAGCATGTGTAATGCATATAAAAAAATACAATCCTAAAGTAATTTTATTTAAATTCCATTTAAGAATATGTACAAAATAAAAAATTGACTTAACCATACAAAGGGATAATTTTAAAAATAGCTTTAGTTAAAAATCATATTTCGCCATATTGTTTCAATAGCTATAGCAAAAACAACTTTTAAAAATGTAAATCTAAGTATAATTTGCTAATAGATCAATATTAATTATACCTGAATTCAAGTGTCAAATGCAACTTTGGTTAATAAATAATATTAAAATGTATATTTATTTTTGATATATGAAATACTATCTGCATCTTTGTACCTCCTATGCAAAAATTAGCACCATATTTAGACGAACTTAATCCTATCCAAAGACAAGCTGTTGCTTGTATTGAAGGGCCATGTATGGTCATTGCCGGTCCAGGATCCGGTAAAACACGTGTACTTACCTATAGGATTGCACATATGATCCTTTCCGGTATTCAACCCGGACAGATTATGGCACTCACATTTACCAACAAGGCAGCACGTGAGATGAAAGACAGAATTGAGTCAAAAGTGGGTACACAGGCTCAACGAGTTTGGGCAGGCACCTTTCACTCTATTTTTGCAAGAATCTTAAGAGTAGAAGCCCATAGGATTGGTTATCCCAATGACTTTACCATCTATGATACGGATGATACCAAAAGTGTAATATCAGAAATCATAACCCAACTCAATTTAGATAAGAAATTGTATGCACCGGGTATTGTCCGTTCCAGGATTTCGAGTGCTAAAAGCAATCTTATCACACCCAAAGCATATGTAGCTAATGAGGAATTGATGGCATATGACCGTATGAACCGCCGACCGATGATACATGTTATCTATCAGAAATATGTGGCAAAGCTGATGCGGTCCGGAGCAATGGATTTTGATGATTTACTGTTGCAGATGTTCAGATTGCTTTATCAGAATCCGGATAATATACGTGAGAAATATCAACGACAGTTCAGATACCTGTTAGTAGATGAATTTCAGGATACCAATACACTCCAGTATGAAATAATCAAATTGCTGGTCATGTATCAGAATAGTCCGAATAATATTTGTGTTGTAGGAGACGATGCGCAAAGTATCTATTCTTTCCGGGGTGCTACGATAGAGAATATACTGCAATTTGAAAACGATTTTCCGGAATTACAGACCTTCAAATTGGAGCAAAATTATCGTTCTACACAGCATATCGTCGAAGCCGCCAATGAGGTAATCAATCATAATAAACGGCAGATACAGAAAAAAATATGGACGGATAGACCAGAAGGTAGTAAAATAAAGATCAATAAGTCCATGACGGAAACCGAAGAGGGTAAAAGGGTCGCAGATACAATTATAGAACAAAAGAACAGATACAATCTATCCAATAAAGACATTGCAATCCTTTACAGAACTAACGGCCAGTCGAGGGTTTTTGAAGAACAACTGCGCAGATATAATATTCATTACAGGATATATGGTGGTTTCTCATTCTATTCCCGTAAGGAAGTTAAGGATATGATGGCTTATATGCGACTTACAATCAATGATAAGGATGATGAAGCCCTCAAAAGAATCATTAATTATCCGCGCAGAGCGATTGGTGATACGACGGTTCAGCAATTGTCAAGATTGGCTGATGATAACAATATGAGTATATGGGAAGTACTTACGAGGATTGATATTAACTCGAGAGCCAGAAAAAACATCGCTGATTTTGTTGAATTGATAAAAGCTTTTAAATCTAAAGCTGCGCATTCCAATGCATATGAAACAGCCGCATATATATACAGAAACAGTGGTATAGAAAAATTACTTAAAGAAGATCAGACGATAGAAGGAAAGGAAAGAATTGAAAATATTATTTCTCTATTGGATGGTATTCAGGAGTTCGTCCAGGACGATGAACTGGAGCATGACGAAGAACTACCTACCGATAAAAGCCTGACAACATACATTCAAACTGTATCATTGATGACTGATGCAGACGAAAAAGAAACTAATCCGGATCATGTAACCCTTATGTCAGTACACGCTGCCAAGGGTCTCGAATTCAAATCGGTCTTTGTTGTTGGACTGGAAGAAAATATTTTTCCAAGCTACCTGGCTATGACAGATAATAATGAAATAGACGAGGAAAGAAGACTCTTTTATGTCGCAATTACACGTGCTGAGGAACACCTGTGCTTGAGTTATGCCAATAGCAGGTATCAGTATGGGCAGGTACGGTACAATGATCCAAGTCGATTTATCGAAGAAATATCCGATAAAAATATAGACTCCATCATATCCATTACTCAAAAACCGGTATTTACCGAGCCTAAGATTTTGGGGAATTTTAAAAAATTAGGTACTCCAACACCCAAATTAGGTATAGATCCCAGTCAGTTTGTTGCATCCGACCCTACAGGTATCCGACCCGGTATGGAAGTTATTCACCTCAAATTTGGACATGGTAAAGTCGTTGATGTAGATGAAAGGCTGGTGGCAACCATTGTTTTTAATGACCTGACAGAGGACAAGGAAAAAAGGATTATGCTGAAATTTGCCAAACTACAGATCGTCAGCGAATAAGAATCCTTTGTAGAAATGTTTACCTTATTGTGATTGATAGTCAGTGCTTAATTGGGGAAATATGTTAATTTAAGTAAGCCGAAAGTCCGGAACAATACACTTCAAAGGGTGACTTTGTCTGAAATTACAGCTTTGTCACATGCTAATGTTATATTTGCAAAAAATATCAAATCATATAATATGAAATTTAATTTTAGTCTCCGGGTGTCAGCACTGTTTATTTTTTTGCAAATACATCTGAATGGTCAGGTAACATTAACACAATCCAACCTGCCTGTTGTCCTGATTGACACGCATGGTGAACAGATTGTGGACGATCCAAAGATCAATGCAGATATGAAAATAATATATAATGGTCAGGATAAAATGAACAATATTACGGACTCAGTATATCATTTTGATGGGAAAATAGGCATCGAATTCAGAGGATCTACTTCACAAAGTTTTCCTAAAAAACCGTATGGTTTTGAATTACAGGATAATGCAGGAGAAGAGCTGGAAGTAAGTTTACTGGGTATGCCCAAAGAAAGTGACTGGACATTCAATGCAACATACAATGATAAAACGCTGATGCGCGACGGACTTACCTATATTTTAGCAGGGTCATTTATGGAATATGCGCCCAGAGTTCGGTACACGGAGCTTATGATCAATGGTCAGTATCAGGGTATATATCTGCTTATTGAAAAGATAAAACGCGGTAAAAACAGGGTCAATATCGCTAAAATGAAGAATACAGATAATAGTGGTGATGCGCTTACGGGTGGGTATATTATAAAAATTGATAAAGAAACAGGGTCCAACAGTGGTGAAGGCTGGACTTCGCATCATGCTCCGTTTCCGGATGCATGGCAAAGAACCTTTTTCCAATATGAATACCCCAAAAATAAAAATATAACTGCCGAACAGAAAAACTATATCAGTAACCATGTTACAATGATAGAAAATGTATTGGCAGGTACAGATTTTGCAAACCCCGAATCAGGATACAGAAAGTATATCGATACCCGTAGCCTGATGGATTATATCATAGTCAATGAACTAACCAAAAACCCGGATGCATACAGATTAAGTACCTTTTTCTATAAACAGCGCGACAGTGAAGGCGGAAAAATAAAATTTGGTCCAGTTTGGGACTATAACCTTGCTTTAGGTAATGTCGATTACTGTACTCAGGGAGATCCGGAAGGTCTTGTCATCGAGGAATTCAATAAAGTATGTCCGGGTGATGGCTGGGTGATTCCTTTTTGGTGGAACAGGGTATTAGAAGATTCTACTTTTTACCGAGACCTGAAGCTACGATGGAAAGAATTAAGAAATAATCAGCTATCTGATCTTAAAATATTTGGTACGGTAGATTCTTTAGCTATGCTGGTTTATCAGGCGAAAGACCGCAATTTCATTAAATGGCCTGTACTGGGCGAATATGTATGGCCAAATTATTTCGTAGGACAAACCTATGATGAAGAAATCGTTTTCCTGTCAGATTGGTTGGAAAAGAGATTGGCTTATTTAGACGATAAATGGAAAATAGAAACAGTTAATACTGTAGAATTATCCGGCAACAAAGTCATATTGTCACCTAATCCGGTTACGGACATGACCCAACTTAGGATGAACACATTATCTTCTGTTATCAAACCAATCAGCGTACTGGATATGAATGGACAAATAGTGCAAATCCCCGTTATTTATACGGGAGAAAATGAATTGTCCTATGATTTTTCACTATGTAAACAGGGAGTTTATTTTATCCGTTACCTGAATGATAATAATATTTTGGTCTCTAAAATCGTGAAATTATAAAGTAACCAGATACTGAGTAAATTTACTTTTTTATGTCAGTTTATCCATCAGTTTTTTCATCTGTGACGGATGAATGTTTTATTCCATTGGAGTATGACACTGCGATGCTGCCTGATCAGTTAGCCTATCCCTTTTGTTATGATCCGGATGAAGTTGCAATACGGGCTGCTGAACATCTTCAGGATCACATTCGACTTCATCTTGAACCAATATACGCTTTCGGTATGCGTGAAGATGAGGGTATAGGCAAAATGTTTGGAGTGCTTGTCGTTACAGATAATTGTGGAAAGTTGGGATATTTGGCTGCCTTTTCAGGCAAATTAAATGAATGCAACTATTATCCTGGTTTTGTGCCACCTGTATTTGATACACTAGATCAGCAAGGATTCTATAAGAAAGGAGAACAGGAAGTAAATGTCATAAATCAGAAAATTGACCAATTACTGAATAATGCCGGAAGGTTATCTGCAATTGCAGCACTTGAAGAGGCTCGGTCAGATGCAAAAGTGGATACAGATGATCTTAAGTCAATGATAAAAGTGCAAAAGTCTGTACGTAAAAAACAGCGGGCTGATGCTATGGAAAAGTATTCCGGAAAGCAACTGGATGACATTCTGCATCAACTTGATCAGGAAAGTATTAAATGGCATTACAGCCTCAAACTGAAACTGAAGTACTGGAGTGAAATCATAGCAAAGTATCAACTTCAAGCTGATGTTTTTGAAAATGAAATAGAA
The DNA here is from genome assembly GCA_020850225.1 of Saprospiraceae bacterium. Lineage (GTDB taxonomy): Bacteria > Bacteroidota > Bacteroidia > Chitinophagales > Saprospiraceae > OLB9. Next base: position 27,087 of record JADZFD010000089.1, read on the forward strand.
GCGCTAAAACTACAGAGACGTCAATATTCAGCATATCTTCAAAAAAGATTGTTTGAAAGTTATACCTTTTTGAATCAGTTAGGGAAATATAAAAATCTGCTGGATATCTTTCAAATACAGGAAGATCAGACGCCGCCATCCGGAGCCGGTGAGTGTGCTGCACCCAAACTATTTCAGTATGCATTTGCCAAAGGATACAAACCAGTGGCAATGGCAGAATTCTGGTGGGGTAAAAGTCCATCTTCCGAAATCAGAAAACACAGGTATTATTATCCGGCATGTAACGGAAAGTGTAAACCTATCCTGCACCATATGCTGGAGGGAATACCATTGGGAGAAAATCCAATGCTTATCAATCCTGGCATGGGCAAGTCGCTGCCTGTTGCATATGAAGATGACGATCTGCTCATAGTCAACAAACCTCCGGAATTTCTGTCTGTACCGGGTAAAAATATCGATGATTCTGTGTATAAACGTATCAGAGATATGTATCCGCACGCTACTGGTCCGTTGATAGTCCACCGGTTGGATATGTCTACATCGGGTATATTGCTTATCGCCAAATCCAAGGAGGTACACCAGCACCTGCAGAAACAGTTTATCAGCCGCAAAGTAAAAAAGCGTTATGTTGCTATCGTGAAAGGAATTTGGTCACAGTCCGGTATATCAGGTACCGTGGACCTTCCTCTCAGGGTAGATCTGGATGACAGACCCAGACAGTTGGTATGTTATGAACACGGAAAACCAGCGTTGACAAGATGGGAATGGTTAAGTTCGGAAGGTGACGAACACAGGCTCCTGTTATATCCGCATACAGGCCGTACACATCAGTTGCGTGTGCATTGTTCGCATCCTTCAGGCCTTCAAATCCCGATAAAAGGCGATGATTTGTATGGTTTACGTGAAGACAGACTTTATCTGCATGCTGAATGTATTGAATTTATGCATCCGGTTTCGAAAGAAATTATGGTCATTGAGGTACCTCCCGACTTTTAAAGTTTAATTTCTCAAAAACTTAAACTAACCATATATGAAACATACCCTGTATTCAACTGTTATTATTTTGTTGTAATCAGTTATTCTTTAAAGATGAATACCGGCCATATAGTCTGGACTATCGGACATTCTACCCGCGATTTTGATGATTTTTTAACTTTGTTGAAAATGAATAAAATTGAATTGCTGGTGGATATACGAAGTTTTCCGGGATCGCGAAAATACCCACAATACAATAAAGAAAACCTGATGGTCAAAGTACCCGAAAATAATATTGAATACTTCCATCTGGTGCAACTGGGCGGTCGGCGTAAAGTAAATCCGGACTCAAACAATCTGGGATGGCATCATCCTGCATTCCGGGGTTATGCAGATTATATGGAGACAACAGCATTTGATACGGCGATTCATGAGTTAGAGCAACTGGCATTACAGAAGCGGGTTGCATATATGTGTTCCGAAGCAGTATGGTGGCGTTGTCATCGTTCGATGGTTTCGGACTGGATGAAATGCAATGGTTGGAAGGTTTTGCATATCTTAAGCAAAACAGAAGTTGAAGAACATCCGTACACTCAGCCGGCACGTATTGTCAATGGTAAAGTAATATATACATTGGCTGATACAGTTGAGTCATAAACGATACAGGTATACTACAACATTCCTTCATCTGCAAAACTGTAATAATTCATGTCGCCGATGATAATGTGATCCAGTATTCTGATGTCCAGCAGTGCTGCCGCTTCCTTGACACGTTTGGTAAGGTTGATATCCTCATTGGACGGTTTCAGGTTGCCGGAAGGATGATTGTGACAAAGGATAATGGCACTTGCCAGCCTCTCCAAAGCATGGCGGATGATGATTTTTGTATCTACGACTACACTACTTAGTCCTCCCTGACCGATTTGTATTTTATCCATCACCTTATTGGATCTGTTGCACAGCAGAATCCAGAACTCTTCGTGTGGAAGATCAGCCATAGTACCGTACAGATAGTTAAAAACATCTTTACTGGAAGTTATGGCTATCCGTTCCAGGGGAGTGGTATGTTGTCTTCTTCGTCCCAATTCCAAAGCTGCAACGATAGTAATTGCTTTGGCTGTACCTATACCCTTGTATTTTTTAACAAAGTCGTTGATTTCTGCTTTGCCTAGTTCGTTCAGATTGTTGTTGTAATCATTCAGGATGAGTTTGCTGAGGTCAACAGCTGATATTCCGGGTGTTCCCGAACCAATTAGTATGGCCAGTAATTCCGAATCAGAAAGATTTTGCCTGCCTTTAGATAACATTTTTTCACGGGGCTTGTCATCATCGGCCCAATCTTTAATGGATTTGTGTGGAGGCATTTTACTAAGTGTTTTATATCTGCTGTACTGAAAATATTTTATAAATATTATTCGTATTTTATGGTTAGTTCATTGCCATAATACATTCAAAGATATAAAAAAATAAGTACACCCGATACGTTATATATCATGTAAATTTTACAAACCCCTAATTATTGAATTATACCAGACTCAGTGCATAGTCCAGATCCTGAATCAGATCTTCAACATCTTCGATGCCTACGCTCAAACGTATCAGGGAATCCGTCAGTCCTACCTTAAGTCTTTCTTCACGCGGGATAGAAGCATGGGTCATGTTGGCAGGATGACCTATCAGGGATTCCACACCGCCTAATGACTCTGCCAATGAAAAATAATGAGTGTTACTCAATACCTTTCTTGCACTGGATTCATCATTGGCAACCAGATCAAAAGAAACCATACCACCAAACATTTTCATCTGTTTTTTGGCTATTTCATGTCCCGGATGGTCTTCAAACCCCGGATAGTATACTTTAGATACCTTTGTATGGTTTTTCAGAAAAGTAGCTATTTTTTCAGCATTCTGACATGCACGTTCAACACGTATATGGAGCGTTTTGATACCTCTCAGTATCAGAAAGCAGTCCTGAGGTCCCGGAACAGCACCTACTGCATTCTGCAGAAAACGAATCTGCTCCGCTATTTCTTTGTTTTTGGTAACGACAACACCATGAATGACATCGGAATGACCACCCAGATATTTTGTGGCAGAATGCACAACGATGCCGGCACCCAGATCTAATGGATTCTGCAGATAGGGAGATGCAAAGGTATTATCAACACAGACGATAATGTTTTTCTCCTTTACTGCTTCACACACTGCCTGAATGTCGATTATATTCAACATAGGATTGGTAGGTGTTTCTACCCAAATCATCCGGGTTTTATCAGTTATTTTTTGTGACAATGCTTCCACATCTCCCATACCGACGTATTGGAACTTTATACCGTATTTTCCAAATACACGTGTCATTAACCGGTAAGAACCACCATACAGATCGTCTGTAGCTATCACTTCGTCACCCGGATTCAGTAATTTTAGAATACTGTCCATGGCTGCCAGACCACTTGCAAAACACACAGCATCCGTTCCATTCTCCAATGCAGCAATATTATCTTCTAAAGCGTGTCGTGTTGGATTCTGCGTCCTGGCATATTCATAACCTTTGTGATCACCCGGTGCAGCCTGCACATATGTAGATGTCTGATAAATAGGTGTCATAATAGCTCCCGTACTTGGATCAGGTACTATGCCAGCATGTATTACTTTGGTGCCAAATTTCATTTTAATCTAAGAATTTATTATTATTCAAAATATATCAGGACACCAAGTCACAGTAATGTGCATATTGATTGAATGGTTTTCCTGTTATTATCTGTTAATGTTGTGTACAATGAAGTGTTCCGGTTTATATTTTTACAAATGGCAAGTTACAAATTTTTGCTTCCATAAGTTTTTTGCCCAATTGAATGAAGATAATGCTACCTTCCTGAGCCATATCTACAGGAACATATCCCATGCCTATAGGTTGGTCCAGTGACGGCGATTGTGTTCCGGATGTGACAACTCCGATTTCATTTTCCTGATGGTCAAAAATCTGATATCCATGTCTTGGAACACGTCTTTCCTGCATTGTGAAACCTATGAGTTTTCTTTTGAGTCCTGCTTCCTTCTGCGCTGTCATCCAATCTTTGCCCACAAAATCAGCAGGTTTTTTTAATTTGGTTATCCAGCCCAAGCCGGCTTCCAAAGGTGAAGTGGTTGCATCTATATCGTTGCCATACAGACAAAAGCCCATTTCGAGTCTGAGTGTATCTCTTGCACCCAATCCGCACGGTTGAATACCGGTGTCCTTACCAGCTTCCATGACGGCATTCCAAAGTTGAACTGTCTTGTCAGCCGGAATATAGATTTCAAAACCACCACTACCGGTATATCCGGTTGCAGATATCAATGCATTGTCGATTCCTGCAAAGCTGCCGGTTTGAAAGGTATAATATTTAAAATCAGAAAGATTGATGTCTGTAAGTTTTTGGAGAATAGCTGTGGCTTCAGGTCCCTGTACGGCAAGAAGACCTGTCTGGTCAGAGATGTTTTTCATCTCAGCATCAAATGTATTGTACGATGCGATCCAGTTCCAATCCTTTTCCATATTCGAAGCATTGACTACCAGCATAAAAACAGGAAATCCTGTTGTCTTGTCGTCCTGCATACGATACAATAGCAGATCATCAACAATGCCACCATCTGTATTGGGCAAACACGTGTACTGGATATCACCAACATTGAGTTTTGAAGCATCGTTGCTGGTTACTTTTTGTACAAATTCCAGGGCTTCTTTTCCGGAGACAATAAATTCACCCATATGGGATACATCAAATACGCCTACTTTCTTTCTTACAGCAAGATGCTCTTCTGTTATAGAAGAATACTGAATAGGCATATTATAGCCTGCAAAATCAGCCATTTTAGCACCTAAAGCTATATGAATCTGTGTTAAGGGTGTGTTTTTCATCTTTTTATCTTCATTTATTTAAAAATTGCGCTCAAAGATACAGATATTTCAGCAACAGAGGTCTGTTTTTAAGGATTTTTATCTTTGAACAGAATGTGTAGACATCATACAAAAACAATCAAAAACACGACAAAATGGCATTTGTTTTATATAATAAATGACATAATGTCATGGTGGATATCGCATAACATGTCGTTAAGTCCTGAAAATCACAGTGGAATACAAATTGTATTAAGTGTACCGGAATTGATAATTATTAAAAAATAAAAAAACATCAACATGACAAATGCAGTATTAAGAACTCGTAACATCAGAGGAAGCCACAGAACCGAACCTTTTTTCATGAGCCCTTTTTTTAATCCGGAGTTTAGAGAACAGCACTTTTTTAATAAAACAACCGATAGGGTTTTGTCGAATATTATAAGAAACGAAAACAATTATATAATTGAAATGGCTATACCCGGATTTACTAAAGATAATATCAATATAGCTGTGGATGGCAATATTCTGAAAGTTAATGGAAGCAAAGAAATTCTGGAAACTAAGTTTATTAAAAGAGAATTCAGGTTAGATGAGTTTGAGCGTACATATAACTTACCGAAGACTGTAGATCTCGACAAGATAGAGGCTACTGTAAATGACGGTATTCTGCGCATATATATACATAATCTGGCTGAGAAACCAGCATTGCAAATACAAGTCAAATAATCGTTAACAATTAAAAATTTTAAATACTATGAACATCGTAAGAGTAAATCCAATTTTTCAGGGAAGATCATTTTCAGATATGATAGATGATATATTCAATAGAGGTATGTCAGATATCAATACCAGTAATCTTTCCACAACTGTACCATCCGTCAATATTACGGATAACAATGATCATGTAACACTGGAAGTTGCAGCACCGGGTATGGACAAAAAAGATTTTAATATCTCATTGGATAAAGATCAGTTGACCATATCGGTAGAGAAAGAAGCAAATTCTGAAGAAAAAGAAGAAGGTAAATGGACCAGAAAAGAGTTTAGTTACTCTTCATTTAAAAGATCTTTCCACCTGGGTGAAGATATCAGGACTGATTCAATAGAAGCTAACTACGAGAACGGAATTCTTAAACTCATTTTACCTAAAAAGGAGGCATCCAAAGATAAGTTGCCTAAGTCGATTGAAGTGAAATAAGAATTTAAATTCACACTTTTTTTAATGCATACTATAAGAAATGGGTTGGAGCCTCAATGCAGTTGTATTGAGGCTTTTTTTGGTTTTCATCACGGATTCTATTAAGAAAACAGTAAAAAAGTTTTAAAAAGTATGTTATTTAGAAAATATGGAATAATTTTTGAAATATTTATGATTAGATTTTGTTAGTATTCAAACAAAGTATACCTTTGTACTTACATCACATAGTTGAGTTCATTAATCATTAAAATAATATAGCGCTTATAGAATAAATATCTACACTAAAATTAACTTTTTTATTCATTAATTTATTAAAGTATAGTGTAGGTATGCAACAGCTAAAGTCATTAACCGATCAGGAACTCATTTCCCTTTATCTCAACAATCATCCGACTGCTTTCGAAACGTTGCTCAAAAGGCATAGGGATAAAGTATATACATCCATTTATCTGTTTGTCAAGGATACCGAAACGGCAGAAGATATTTTTCAGGAAGTATTTATTAAAATTATTGACACCCTGAGAAAGGGAAAATATAAGAACGAAGATAAATTTCAGCAATGGGCAATGAGAATTGCCTACAATCTTTGTGTAGACCACTTCAGAAAGTCTAAAAAAATGTCATTTATTGCCGGAACTGAAAGTTTTAGTCCTTTTGATATCATAGGTGACAATGAAGGAAATATGGAGCAAAGTATCATCAAAAGTGAAATCCACACACGTTTAAGAAAACTAATAGATCAGCTTCCGGACGAGCAAAGAGAGGTTGTAATCCTGAGAAACTATGCAGATATGAGTTTTAAGGAAATAGCACAAATGACTAACGTAAGTATCAATACTTCGCTTGGACGTATGCGTTATGCACTTATCAATCTGCGTAAATTAATGACTGAAGCTGAAATGGTGGCATAACCGGAAAATTAAAAGTATAGTCATAAGGAAAGGAAGTTGTCACAACCTGACAGCTTCCTTTTTATTTTATTTGAATGTTACCTTACAGTTATAAGTTTCATATTTATAGTCAATGCAGGTCAATTGTTGTAAAAACTATTTTTCTGTAGTTGTCCTTTTCATAGATTATCCCTATTTTTTCTCTATTTATCAATACAAGATCAGAATATGCCGTATAGTCGCCCGAATAACCTTCCGGTGCCTTATCTATCAAGTGATTGAGGTACCAGCTTTTGCCCTTGTCCTTGCTGAGTCTGAGTGTCAGGTTGTCTCTGCGTAGCGTATCGGAAGCGTTGGCGACTGCCAGTATGTATTGATCTCCTGTTTTCCAGGAAAGTACAGATCCCTGATTGACCGGATCAGGAAGGTTTTTATCATAGACGCTGCTTTGCCATGCATGTCCGCCGTCTACTGAGCGTGAAATAATCCTGCAGCGTTCATTTCCCTGTTGATTTCTCGAATTCAGGTAAAGTTCTGTATCCGATATCATTGCCGCCATAGATTCATTGGATCCTTCAAGTGGTACTTTTTGGCTTGTCTTAAAAGTTTTTCCATGATCATCGCTATAATATCCGAAAGCGAAATAATCCCTTCCGTTGGGTTTTGGTACACCTTCAGATCGATTGGCACCGATATAGATACGTCCTGTGTACGGAGGATACTCCAATTGCAGGGCATGTCCGGGCGTATTGGCAAAAGCACGCCAGTCTTCTTCACTGTTGTATGCCGGATTGATAGCCGGTTGATTGAGCCGATGCACCTGAGTGGTGATATTGACAGGTACTGACCAGGTTTGCCCTTCATCTTCGGACGTGATATACCAGACCTCACGATATCCATTGCCCTTACGTATTTCATACTCGTGGTTATTGCCAGTATTGTAGAACAGGAAGATACGCCCGTTCGGATATGCAGGATCCAGATTGTCCACCACCGGGGCAGAATTACTTGCCTGCAAACTATCATTTTTTGCTGCAATCTGAATTTTGCTCCATGTCTTGCCATTATCAACACTGGTCTTGTATACGATATTGACATGGCCAAAATCACCGGCATGTTCTACTCGTCCTTCACTGAATGCAATGATTTTTCCGGAGTTCATGCGTATTATTGCCGGAATACGGTAATATTTATATCCATCTTCACCCGATATGAAAACAGGTACCTCAGTCTGAGCAAAAGTATGTTGACAAATAGTCGCAATCAACAATAAAAGATAATATCTCCACATTTTCACCTGGTTTAATAACTAGAAATTTTAAAACTATTCCGTAAGTCAAATATACAATGTTTTTACTATCTGATTACGGTCATTTATCAGAATTCCGATAATATGAATGACTTGATCAGGAAAAAAGACATAGTGTGTATAACAAATTGCACAAAATTTTGATAATATAATATTCCTGATTAAACATGTAACTAAAAGTCAAGCAAATCATTTTTTCTTAATATTGTTAAGAGCTATTGATTTAGGCTGTATGATTTATACCAAGTATAAAATAAAATGCGAAAAAAATATACATATAAAATAATAATATGTGTATATTTGTCTTATGGTTTTAAGAATAGATAATACTACACTTGGTCTGTTGAGACAAATTCAGCG
>JADZFD010000090.1 GCA_020850225.1 Saprospiraceae bacterium
AGTCGTTTTTGTTACTGCCGTTCCTAAAGGTAAGGAATATTTGACTGCTAAAAAACGACAGTACAAATATACAAATTATTTACAATATATTGGTTGTCTGTATATTAAATTTAACAAAGTAGAATTAGATAGAATAATATGTGGTTGATGGGGCAGATACTCCTTGAAATGGATTTCGAAATAAGTGTTTACCTTTATTGAGTAGAACTTATTAAAAAAACCTTCCTACGGCTCATCTGCGAAAGAATAGGCAACGGCTATTGTGATACCATCCGGGGTTTCAAAAAACTGACTTTTTGAATATCGGTAATATATGTGGTCTCCGATGGTTCTGAAGGTCTTATCGAATTTAAGATCTATAGACATTCTTCCTGCATCATAACCGACACTGAAACCAAATCCGTAACTCACGCGTCTTAACTTTTGATTGTAATGTTCGAGACCCAATAATTCAGACCTGTGATTGGTCAGTATATGCATGACAGGTCCGACTCCAAGCCTGAAATTGTTTGAAAACAAACCGCCCATAGCCTGCAAATCCAAATATCCAAAACGCTCAGTCATTCGAGTACGTGGTCTTCCATCTTCCTTGTATGTTGTCACATCAAAGCCGATACCGAAGCGCGTGTATAATACATTGACCTCTGAGTACAACCACCCGAAACGCTTTTGCGCCCAAAACCCCGCATTATATTGTGGAAATGTCTGTGCCAGCTGAATCTCGTGTACAATCTGATCTTTACCATTTCCGATATAGACGGTTTCTTCTCTGGCCAGGATAGCTCCACCGGATAATTTGACACCATACCTAAAAGCATTTTTCTCCCTTATTTCTTTAGAATACTGTGACAGGCATTTAGTTGAAAACAATAAAAATGCTGATATTAATAAAAAAAAATGAATCCGTAATAACACTTAAAGGCAATTGTCAATCAAAAATATGCATTAAGTTTTAAAAAATAAAATATTTTTATATAAAATAATAAATCATGTTCGTAATTTGATGTAATTAAATTATATAATTAATTAACAATGAAATATTTATACTTGCAACAAGGTGAAGTAAATATCTGATGTATGTAAGATGATTTTTATTCATTCTAATAGACTATTTAACAATTCGAATCAGGATTAGTCTTATTTATTTTTAAGTTTACCTTTCAAAGCTTATTTATTTTTGTTATTTTTGTGCGTTATATTATACCGAATATTTAGTAATGCAAGACGACAAATTAAAGTATGACCTAAGAGGTGTATCAGCATCAAAAGATGATGTTCATAAAGCTATAAAAGATTTGGATAAAGGCCTCTTTCCTAATGCATTCTGCAAAATCATTCCGGACATGGTTGCAGGTGATTCATCGTATTGCAATGTAATGCATGCAGATACAGCAGGAACCAAGACCAGCCTTGCTTATATTTACTGGAAAGAAACAGGTGATATAAATGTATGGAAAGGTATTGTAGAAGATGCCATAGTGATGAATCTGGATGATATGGGTTGTGTCGGTATATTTGATAATATTGTTTTATCCTCAACAATAGGTAGAAACAAACATCTCATCGATGGCGAAGTTATTTCCACAATTATCAATTATACACAGGAATATATCGATAAATTAAGGAAATTTGGCATTAATGTAACTCTGGCCGGAGGAGAAACAGCTGATGTCGGTGATATAGTCCGTACTGTTGATGTAGGGTTTACAGCTTTTGCAAGAATGAAAAGATCTGATATCATAGACATCAATATTCAACAAGGAGACTATATAGTCGGATTCGCTTCGTACGGTCAGACAATATACGAATCTGCTTATAATGGTGGCATGGGCAGTAACGGACTCACTTCTTCCAGACATGATGTGCTAAATAAGGTTTATGCAGACAAGTACCCTGATTCTTTCAATCCACTCATTCCCAAAGATGTAGTTTATACAGGATCAAAATTTCTGACAGATACAATTGAGATTGACGGAAAGGATATAAATGTAGGAAAATTATTATTATCTCCAACCCGTACTTATCTGCCGTTACTAAAACCATTGATAGAAAGTTTCAGATCTCAAATTCATGGTTTGATACACTGTTCAGGTGGCGGACAAACCAAAGCAGGTAAATTTTTGACCAATAATGTTGCAGTAATCAAAGATCAGTTGTTGCCTGTACCGCCTTTATTCCGAATGATACAGGATGAATCCGGCCTGGATTACAGAGAAATGTTTCAGGTATTCAATATGGGACACCGGTTGGAATGCTATATACCGGATAAATCAGTTGCTGAAGATATGATTAATATGGCATCAAATTTTGGAATTGAGGCTGGCATCATTGGTAGGGTAGAAGCATCCGGTACACCGCAGATTATTGTTAGATATCAGGGAGAAAATTTAATATATACATTTTAAAAATCAATTTTTTTATAATAAATACAAATAGCATATGCAGATTCAAAAAAATCATGTGGTATCCATTCACTACACATTAAAAGATGACAATCATGAAGGTGAGTTAATAGAAGAAACTTATGGTAGTGAGCCATTGCAGTTTATTTTCGGTGTTGGAATGATGTTGCCTTCCTTTGAAGAAAACCTTGAAAACAAAACTTCAGGAGATAAATTTTCATTTACTTTACAACCCGAAGATGCATACGGTGTCTATGAAGATGAAGCATTAATCGACATTCCCATTACCAATTTTATGGACGAGGCCGGCAACGTGGACAGAGATGGTCTTGTTGCAGGGGCTCCAATCAATATGCACGATGAGCAAGGCAGGACATTTATGGGTGTAATCATTGAACCCAAAATAGAATCAATTCTGGTAGACTTCAACCATCCTATGGCTGGCCATGTACTGCATTTTGAAGGAGATATTTTAGAAGTAAGAGAGGCAACTGCTACAGAACTGGATCATGGTCATGTACATCATGACGGTCACGACCATCATTAATATAGAGAATAATGTTCATAACAATATTGAGGGTCTTGTCATGGAGGACAATTCCCTCATTTCTTTAGGTATAGTGCTGATAAGAAATAGCGCTTACGCGGATTACAAACCCATTTCTTCGAGTAAAAGATTGCAGCCCCTGATGTCAGAATCCTGCAGTCTTCCTGTGATTTCAAAACTACCATCTGCATAGCAGATTCCCTGATCCTCGGTCTGAATGAAAGCGCAACTATCCAGATTGGCAAAATCCGCTATACATATAATTCCGGATTTACCAGTTATTTCTCTTGATAGCGGGTCATTAATCTGTTTGGTGTGTACTACCATCATCGGATTTGGGAGAAATTTATTTCCGCCTTTGGTATATGCCTGTGATAATAACTCTGTCATGCCATATTCAGAATATATTTTATTTGTACCAAATCCTTGCATCAATATGTCATGAAGTTCACTTTTAGTCATTTCCTTCCTCTGTCCTTTCATGCCACCTGTTTCAATTACAATTATCTCCGGAAATTCAATTTTGAAAGTCGAAACGAAGTCCAGCAGCGCATAACTCACACCGAATAAAACAACGGGCGTACCATCAGATTGTAGCTTGATGATATTGTCATACAAATCTTGATGATTGTGCAGAAAGAAACCACTTTGAGAATACCCGGACCTGCCAATAAAATGATGTACCATGCTGATGAGTGATGAACCATCTCTTTCCAGATAACCGGGCAATAAGGCCAAAAAACAAAAAGTATCAGGAGTATCGAAATACTTTTTCCAGATATATGCAGTGTTCTGATGATAGAATCTGACACTTCGGATGTAGTGATTTGATCGGGATAACCCAGTAGTACCACTACTTTTAAAAACTTCCTCGGCTGTGAAATCACCAGTTTTTACAATATGATGTTTATAGGCACTTATCGGAAGGTAGGGGATTTCTATAGGTGTACGAATATCTTCCGGATTAATCTTAAGGTTTGCACAATAATCACGATAAATTTTATTATATTTGTACTGAAATCGAAATAATGCAAGTAAATATTTTTCTCTGTCAGCACTATTTTCAGATAGTCTATAGGAATTTAGTAATGCAATTATAGTATTTCTATCGTTATTAAATTGTTCGGGCATTTACTGTTCATATAATAAAGTCACAAAATATAAAAAATACTGATAATCTAAATAATTTTGGAGGATGAAATGTTTAATATCTTTAATGGTGATAATTGCTTTAACCGGATGTATCCAATCCAATGATTATTCAGATATTCCGCATCTGGAGTTTCAGGGTTTTTCCAAAACTACTATGATACAGGGTAGTAATCAGCAGGATTCTACCATTATGAATTTGTTTTTTACAGATGGAGATGGTGATTTCGGTTCTCAATCCAATAGCAATGAGGCCAATATCTTTATTAAGGATCTTCGTACCAATGAGATATTCAGAACATATAAGGCTCCATTTGTTCCTACAGGAGGTGCAGCCAAGGGAATATCAGGAACCATTAAGGTTAAAATCTATACTACCTGTTGTTTTTATGCGCCTTCTTCAGGCATACCTCCTTGTGAACCAACAGATATATTTCCAACCAATGTTTTGCCATTGGAGGTATATATTGTTGACCGCTCTGGAAATGTATCCAATACCGTAAGGACTACTGATATTCTGCTCGAATGCAACCGCTGATCAGCCATTCTTAAAAACGCTGTCTGCCATTTTAATTGCCTTTTTAAAATGTACTTTTTTGACTCCGGTTTCGATTTGAATTTGGTCGAAATACTGTAATAGATTTTCTGTTGCCATGTTGCCGGTAAGATCATCTTTAGCCATTGGACATCCTCCGTATCCCCGGATGGCTGCGTCAAAACGACGGCATCCACTGTTATAAGCTGCTTCTATTCTTGGGAGCCAATTGAAAGGCTGTGAATGCAGATGCGCTCCGAATTCTACATCCGGATAGGGAGGAATCAGGTTTTTGAACAGGTATGATATACTCTCCGGAGTTGCTATACCAATTGTATCGGACAATGCAATAATCCTGATACCCATGTCTGCCAATTTATCAACCCAATACTGTGCAATTTCAACATTCCAGGTATCACCATAGGGATTGCCAAAACCCATGGATATATAAATGACCATTTGTTTGTTGTTTCTGACTGCAATTTCCTGAATTTCTTCAACACGAACAATAGACTCTGCCATGGTAGCATTGGTATTGCGCAACTGAAATGTTTCAGATATAGAGAATGGATAACCCAGATAGTCGATTTCACTGAAACGGGCAGCGTCTTCCGCACCTCTTGTATTGGCTATAATAGCTAACAATTTTGTGTCTGAATTTTCAATGTCCAGTTTGGATAACACCTCAGTAGTGTCTCGCATCTGAGGAATGGCTTTGGGTGATACAAAACTGCCAAAATCAATTGTATCATACCCTACTTTAAGTAATTGATTAATATAGTCTGCTTTTACATCTGTTGGTATGAAATTATGTAAACCCTGCATGGCATCCCGGGGACATTCAATGAGTTTTAAAGACATAATACAAATTTTACAGAAATATACGATTATTTATGACAACTTTCAAAGTTATCAATTTTTTTATTCAACGTTATAAATTATCTATTAGTTTTGTGCTATATAAATATATATTGAAGCGGTTTTGTTTCATGCTATGTTATAAATCTTATATATTTGCTGTAAATACAAATAATAATATGAAAAACCCATATTGGATGCTCGTTGGATTTATCTTGTTTTTACTTGGAATACTATCTGTAATATTTTCACTGGTAGGGCTAAAGATTGATATTTTAAGTGCTGTTTATGGGAAAGGAGTCTGGACACTACTGTTTCAGATAACACTTTTAATCGGTGGTATTATTATAATTTATATGTCCAAATTGGCTCAGGAAGATGATGGTGAGTAATCAAAGTCTAAATCGGTAAAATTTCATATTTAATATATAACAGGATTTTTAGCTATGGATATTAAATCAGAAATTCAGACATTATCCAGACAACTTTTGCCTGAGATCATTGAAATACGCCGCTATCTGCACCAAAATCCTGAATTGTCGTTCAATGAAGTGGAGACGGCTGTCTTTATTTGCAAGATACTGGATGGTATCGGAATTTCATACACGACAGGTTGGGCAGGTCATGGCATTGTTGGTACTATACGTGGAAAATCGGAAAAAGTAATTGCTCTGCGTGCTGATATGGATGCATTGCCTATTCAGGAACAAAGTGACAAATCCTATATATCCAAACGATCTGGTGTCATGCATGCCTGTGGTCATGATGCGCATATGTCGGCTTTATTAGGTGCTTCTATGATTTTAAAACGCCTCGAAGATCAATTACCTTATACTATTCGTCTGATATTTCAGCCGGGTGAGGAGAAACTTCCTGGTGGTGCCAGTATGATGATTGAAGCCGGAGTTCTACAGAATCCTGTACCTGAATGTATCATAGGTCAACATGTATATCCATCGATGGAAACAGGCAAGGTAGGAGTAAGACCAGGACTTTATATGGCATCAGCAGATGAAATTTATATAACTGTGGAAGGAAAGGGAGGACATGCCGCTATGCCTCATGAATGCGTGGATACTATACTGGCAGCAAGTCAACTTATTGTCTCTCTTCAGCAGCTTGTTTCCAGACATTGCCCTCCGGCCATACCTTCTGTATTATCCTTTGGCAAGTTCAATACGATTGGAGGAGCTACCAATATTATCCCGGATGCTGTAAAAATTGAAGGTACTTTTCGTACCATGGATGAAAAGTGGCGTTCTGAAGCTCATGAACGAATACAAAATATTGCAGGAGATACAGCTGCATCATATGGTGCACGTGTACATGTTCAGATTATAAAAGGATATCCCTGCCTTGTTAATAATGAAACTCTGACGATTCAGTTACGCAATGCGATGGAACAATATTCTGGAAAACAAAATGTGGAGCACCTTGATTTACGGATGACATCAGAAGACTTTGCATTTTATTCCCATGAAATACCGGCATGTTTTTACAGATTGGGCACCGGAAATGTAGCAAAAAGTATTTATGCAGGTGTACATACACCGACTTTTGATATAGATGAAGATGCCCTTGAAACAGGTATGGGAATGCTTGCATGGCTGGCAATATCTTCCACACATTAACTGGTTGTACAGACTGATTAAAAGTTGAATCCACCACTGAAGAACAAACCGGCTTCACCCTGACGCGTTATCCCCAAATCGGCAGATGCAATAAAATTGTTGAACAAAATCAGATCGAAACCCATACCATATCCCAGTTGAATTGAATTGTTCAACAGATTTTCTCTGTCATGCGGTACGCCGAAGCTATAACCGGCATCCAGATTGATGCGTGAAAATAACTGAACATTGAGCATGCTGAATTGTCTGGGAAGAAAAGAAGGTGTATTTAAATTTTTATCAAATATCCTGTATCTGAGTGCATGTTTTGTAAGCATAAAGTGCTTTCCATCCATGACGTACAACTGATAACCTGTTAAAAAGTCATTTTTGTAACCTATCGCATTGGAAAGAATATAGGGGACTGGATCAGGCTGAAAATTGGTTTTAAATTTAATTCTTGCACTAAGAATCAAATTTTGTGTCAAACGGAAATGCTGTTCAATATTCAGGGATATCCATGCATTATTGACATCTTTGAAAATACCAAGACCTTCTTTACGGGCATTTAACTCAAACCGATATCCTTTCAATGGATACAGCGGATATTCTGTATGGTCATATTTTAATGAATAGTCCAAATAGAAAAAATTGATGCTACTTTTTCCATGACCTAAATAATCCGGATTTAGCTTTGCAACTTCAGCATCCGTTTGGTATTTATTGAATTCGAGTCTGAAACTCTGATTCATGTATGGACTGATACGTTGTGATACAGCAGCACTGCATTTATAAAGGAATTGTACTTTATTATTATCTTCCTGCTTAAAGAATAAGGGCTTATTATGTTGGGTAATATATGCCAGTTCTCTGTTTTCAGCATACAGTAAATTTCCGGCAATACCCCAGTTGCCCCATATATAGGGATAATCGTAGTAGGCTTCCAGCTTCCTGACATAACCACCTTGTACCTTTAATTTTAATTTATCCTTATTACCGGTAAGATTGATATGATTCCCTGCAATACCGAAATTGACACGCTTCAGACTGTAATTGAATTCTCTTCTCCAAACATTGAAATTTCGGTCTGCAAGTTCAAATATAATATAGGGATAAATAAACCAGTTTTCTATCACACTGATTTCTATGTCACAGGAATTTATGTCTGTATTCCAGTTTTTTATATTTATTGTAGCATGGTTGAAAAGTCCGATACTTTTGATTCTGCGTTCATTGGATTGCATTCTGGATGACAGATTCTCGATGCTGATTGTGTCACCGGCTTTAAAATCCAATTCATGAAACAATATATAATCTTTGGTATTATGATTATTTACAATATCAATTTTATGAATAATTACAAAATTTGTTTGTGCAACTATTGAGATTGAAGAGAAAAATGGAAAAAGTATTAATACCCATTTATATTCTGACAGTTCTGTAAGGATGATATTTTTCACCCGTGTCAGCATATGCTATATATTGAGATAGGTCATTAATGAATCGAACCTGTCCAGCAAAGAGTCGCTGTATTCTGTATCTGAAAAGGATGCATGAATAATATAACCGAATCTCTCCAGACTTGCTTTGTATGCATTCAGATCCTGAGCATTAGTTTTAAGTGTTATATAGATTTTATTGGAACCAGGTATGGATGTTATAAAGCTACTCAACACAGATATATCATCTGCTTCTGCAAGCCGGATTATCTCAGACAATAAATAATTGTGGTTGG
This sequence comes from Saprospiraceae bacterium, assembly GCA_020850225.1. GTDB lineage: Bacteria > Bacteroidota > Bacteroidia > Chitinophagales > Saprospiraceae > OLB9. The sequence continues at coordinate 8,837 of JADZFD010000090.1, forward strand.
AACATTCAAGTACAATTATACTGCCCGGATCAGTAAATGAAAAATGAACAGCGAAATACTTCAACAAATCTTCCAGCGTAACCACACCCAGATAGATTTCTTTAACTTCATCTACTATGGGTATGACACTGAGTTGTAATGTACCCAATTTGGTCATCAGATCAAATATATGGTCGCGTTCTTTACAGAAAGCCTGATGATGTGTTAGTCTGTATAAACCGACGGGTTCTTTGGGGTCGTTTATCAGAATATCTTCTTCAGATATGATACCCAATATTCTGCTTTTATTGACTATAGGCAAATGACTAACATGATATATTTGCATCTTCTGCAATACTTCCTCTCCTGTATCTGAAGTTCGAACAGGTTGTATACTAGTGCTAATTAATTCTTTTGCAATCAATTGAAAAAGGATTTATTTATAAAACGATTTATAAATCAAAAGGTTATTGCCTTAAAACTTTTTTTCTTTCAAATTCAAATTCAATATCAGACAATACACCACGTTCTCTGAGATCCGCCAGCTTTTTTAATTTATCCAACAATGTGTCGTCCAATTGATCTGAATTTGAAGTGACTGTTTCTTCCGGATTTGCATTTTTTAATTCAGGAGCACGCTTATATCCACTCTGTTTAAAAGCTTCAAATTCCGGTTGTATCCTGATAAAGGCAAGATCCTCATGTGTTAAAATGCGTTCTGTATCCTTCATTCCGTTTTCTACAGCCAGAGATATATGTCTGAATGCCAATGCCTTGCTTTCTGTTAAAGAATAAGCACAAGCTAAATTGAAATGCAGCGCCGGATCTTTTGGGATAAGTTCTATTCCTGACTTAAAATCTGCAATTGCCTCTTCAAGATCAAAATCTTTGTATTTTTTTATTCCGCTATTTTTTAGAGCATTGACTTTTACGAGTGATTGAGCTGAATAACCTCCATTGGCAGATCCGGTATACTTATTTTGTCCAGGCAGTTGCTGATTTCTTTTTAATTGAGTTTCCCTCCTCATATTCAATGGATTGCGTTCGTCTGTTATGAATCCTCTGTTGTATTTTTTGTCAAAATCAGCATTGGACATAAAGAAAAGCATCAAGCCCTGTACCATACCCATAAATGCCGTTATCGGAAAATCCATATTAACGGAAATTACAAAAAGAAACATGAAAAATATAAAACCACCGATTCGCCCTAGATATAATTTGTGTATACCCAAAGTACCAAAAAATATTGCTAATAATGCAGCTGTTATTCTACTTTTAGGTCTCATAATTTCAATAAATTTTACAGGTTAATACAGCTATATCGTCTTCTATTCTATTATCACCTCTGAATGTATCCATTTCATCCAGAAGTTTGGTATTAAAAACTGCCGGAGATAACAAATAATTGTTGTTGACAAATGATTCAAGTGTAGCATCACCAAAATATTCGTCAGAATAATTTTTCAGATCCGGTAATCCGTCGGTAAAACATACTATCATGGCTTCACTATCAAGATGAATTACTTTTTCCTGAATTTGCTCCAACTTTTCAAATGCGCCTATAAAAGAACAACCCTGATCAAGCCTGATTAGTTGATTTTTCGTTTTAAGAATGGGTGGAAAGTGACCTGCATTGACATATTTTAGTACTCTACTCTTAATATCCACTTCTGCAACAAAAAAAGTGATATACTTATCGCTTTTGGTAATACGGTAAACAGCCTGATTCAATGCAAAGACAAATGTTTCCAAATCCCTGTACTGAAAGATGAGTGATTGAATCATAGCCTGGAAATTAGCCATCAGCAATGCTGCCGAAACGCCTTTACCGGAAATGTCTGCTATACAAAATGCAAATCTATGCGCATCAAATCTAATAAAATCCAAATAATCACCACCAATATTAAAATGTGGCTTGTATATCATTGACAAAGCAAAATCATCTTCGACAGGAAGGGTTTCGGGTATCAGCATCTGTTGAACTTCTGAAGCAAGTTCCATTTCACGCTTGTACCTTTCCTGTTCAATCTGTCTTTTGAACAATCTTTTATTTTCTATTGCAACTGCTATGATATTTGTTATTGTAGTAATAAATTGAATCTTATTATATATATCATCCTTATCTTTGATTCCACCAATTACGGCGTAGGAAATAGGTAAATCCTTATGAAATACCGGAATGATTATATCAAATCCTTCCAATTCCGTATAATGGTCATCCACTTTGATGGTATGGAGTCGTTTGTGTTGTAATAAAATCTCCAGAAATCCTGATGATAATATATTGTTGAAATTTATTGAGGCAGCACATTCCCAATTATCGTGATTCTTAACTATGAGAGCCATCTTTTCTATGCCCATCTCCCAGCTTAGAAAAGAATTGTACATATTGAATAAGCCTTCAGCAGAAACATTGTCATTGATAGCCTGCGTAATTGTAAGTAATGCCTTAATCTGAAGTTGCTTCAGATTAACATCCTTTTCCAATTTTTCCAACAGTGACAATTCTCGATTCATGGGACAAACTTACAGAAAAATTATAACTTTTTGAATTTTCTATAATCGAATACTATAAATATGTTATTATACCCTTCAATTGAATTGAATATATATGTTTCTATTCAGGTAGTAACTTTCCATGGATATTAAAATAGGTTAGTATCAGCTTATATCCAGGAATAATTATGAAGTAATTAATAGGATTTAGTGTGATGATGTTGGTTCTTAGAAAATTTATGTCAAAACAACATTATGAAAATAACTGAAAAGTTATTTTACTTTCATATAAGATTTTTTTTCAAAATAAAGGAGTATTACAAGCAAAAAAAAACAGGCTTAAAGCCTGTTTTTTTTATTTCTTTATCATTTTTTCAACACCCTGAGTAAATTCCTCAAGGCTGGGTGAGTAACCCGTCTTTCCAAGAGCTTCGATTGAGAATTGATTTGTTTTACTATCTTTACTTAAATTGAAAACCCATACAGTCGGATAGCCGGTTACCTGAAATGAGTTTTGTAATTGATAGTTTTGTTGTTTGATATCTTCAGGAATGGAAGTTCTTCTTGGGAAATCCAATTCCAGTAGGACAACATTCTTGTCAGCCCATGTTTTAAATTCAGGTTTGCCAAAAACACTTGCAGTTAATCTTTTACACCATCCACACCAGTCACTTCCTGTAAAGTTTGCCATGATGGGTTTGCCAGTTTTTTGCGATTCAGCAAAAGCATCATCCAAACGAACATGCCAACCCGGATTGGAAGAAGTATAAACCGGTTCTGTTGTTGCTGTTGTTGTATTTTCTGTAGCTTTTGCAGCATTAGGTTTGTTCTGAGCATCCATGGTGCATTGTGAGTAAATCCCAACCACCAGAATAAGGCTCCATTTTAAATAATTTTTAAGAAAAGAAGTAATCATATTATTTTAAATAAATGGTTTAAAGTACAAAAATAAATAGAATTAATTTAAATATAGCAAAATAAGAAATATTTAACTCAATATATGAAAATTAGTTAAAGATACTTAATCATTATTAATTATGCTTGTGAAAATAATACGATGAAATATGAAAATTAGTTACAGAATCGGATAATAAAGTTAAAAAAGGTATGATTAGTAATTATAAACCTGTTTTAAAAACCAATTAACATATCAGGGCAATATTATTATTCTTCTTCACTATCATCGTATTCTACTGGATGAATCATAGGTAACTTTACAACTTTCGCCTCCTCAGCATTAATGCCAAAAAATCCCAAAACACCGCCGGATGCTTTAGCGATATGTTCTGCATATGTCAGGAAGCCTTTGTATAATTTATACCTTACCGGTTGTTCGATTTTGTCAAGAATAGGATTTAAAGCTGATAATTTCTCAGCTATTATATCGTTCCTTTGATGTGCGCCACCCGGTAATTCTTCAATATATTGGTGGATTTTTTCAATAATATCTTCGTCTGCCTCTTTATAAAAAGCCTTCAGATCACCTTTAAGATTATAGCTCCTGATATGTGCTATTTTTTTTGCCCACTCCAATTCATCTTCAGAAAATTTACCATCTGCTCCAGCTATTAATACAGCAATCAGAGGTAATGCTTCTTTCAGGTGTGCTCTCTCGTCGTCGTTCAAATTGTTAAAATACGTTGACATATAATTGTAAATTATTTGTTTGGGTGCAAAAATAATATATTAAGTGAATTTTCTATACATTTGTTTAAACTACTTGTAAAAGAATACATCAATTCTTTATAAAATATTAGTATCATGGATACAGGTTATGTTACATAATTATTATTACTACATGCCCTATGTACAGTAATATCTTAGACGAAACAATAATAATTCCGGCTAACATACGTTTGAAGAATATAAAGAATTATAATTATATAATCTGATTTTTTTTAATACATTTATTGTATACATTATAAATTAAATTATATTTGTGCTTTCATTTAATAAAAAATAGTTTCTTAGTATGAGTTTTATTCTTCAGGCTGCTGCTGCAGTAGATACAACCGGGGTAAGTTCTTCTGATAGTGGATTCAGTGTTTTAGATGTTATTGCAAAAGGAGGAATCGTTATGTGGCCACTCCTTATATTATCGGTAATATCGATTTATTATATAGTCGAGAGATACCTGTATATTAAAAAGAGATCAAAGATTGATTCAAATTTAGTTAAATCAGTCCTTGACAAAGTGTACAACGGTCAGATGGATTCAGCATCTTTAATATGTGAACAGAATAGTACGAGTCTGGGAAATGTATTGAAAGCTGGTGTTGACACATTGGGCAAGCCTATAGAACAGGTAAAAGAAGCTTTGACGGTACAGTCCAATATTGAATTGTCAACGATGGAATCCAGAATGGGATATATTTCAATAATTTCAGGTATAGCTCCCCGTTTGGGTTTCGTGGGTACGATTATCGGTGTTATTGTTATCTTCTATAGTATCGGACAAACTGCTGATATTTCGATTTCAACCATTTCCAATGGATTGTACCAGAAGATGATTACTTCAGGTACAGGTTTGATTGTAGGTATGGTTGCATTTTTAGGTTATAATTATCTGCTTACTATGGTAGACAACTTTAGTCTTTATCTGCAAAAAGAAGTATTGGAATTTATTAAGGGCATCAATCGCCCCGTTTAAAATATATATAACATGAATTTTTCAAGAAAAAGAAGGGTCTTCCATGATGAGGATGCGATGTCAGCGATGAACGATATCATGTTCTTCCTGATGTTGTTTTTCCTAATTATATCTACAATGGCAAACCCTAACGTAATTAAGGTTTTACTGCCTAAAGCTGAAAACAGTAACACAATTGCCAAACAACCCGTATCTCTGACTATAACTGACGATCTAAAATATTTTTTAAATACAGAAGAAATAAGTCATGACAATCTGGAAGCTGCATTGAGTGGTGCTGTAGAAAACAATACTGACAGAACAGTTATACTTCGATTGGCAAAAAGTCTGACTATGCAGGATTTGGTAGATGTATTGGCTATCGGTGTCAAACACGATATGAAGATGGTATTGAGTACTTCAAAGTAGGTATTCTAATATTACAAATAAATCTAAAAAAGCAGCCCGGTTAACATTAACCGGACTGCTTTTTTTATTTAAATAAAGTACTTGTGGAAATTTAATGATTTAAAGTTTTGTACTTTCCTTTACTTTTTCTGATATTACATGCTACTATTTTATATTCCGGACACGAAGCTTCCACATCCGACACATCTGAAGTGATGATATTGAGCATGACCTCAGGAAAGTGAAATGTACTACTTAGTATACCCGGTCTGACTTCATCAGTAACTTTTGCCTTTATATCTACTTTGCCTCTTGCTGACTCTATACACACTAAATCACCATCATGAATCAGATGATTAGCCGCATCCAATGGGTTTATAAGTAATACATCTTCTGTAATGATATGAACATTGTTTGTTCTTCTGGTCATTGTTCCGGCATTGTAATGCTCGAGATTCCGGTTGGTCGTTAAAATATAAGGATAATCTTTTTCGTTATCAAGCAATTCAGTGGATTCAGCAAAATCAACAAAATTAAATCTCCCTTTTCCTAAAGGAAAGGTTTCGCCATGAAGAATTTTGGTATCCGTACCATCTGTTTTCACCGGCCATTGCTTACCGTTTTTACCTAAATTTTCCCAGGTGATTCCGGCAAAGAAAGGAACTATTTTAGATATTTCATCCAACATATCAGCCGGATCATAGTCATTTTGGGAATAACCCATTACATTCATTATTTCACTTATAATCTGTCCATCCGGTTTTGTACCTGGTAGTGGTTCGACAACTTTATTAACACGCTGGACTCTTCTTTCTCCGTTTGTAAAAGTACCGCTTTTCTCAAGGAAAGTTGCACCAGGCAAGATGACATCTGCGTATTTGGCAGTTTCTGTAATGAAAATTTCCTGAACTATAAGTAAATCCAGACTTTCCATCGCTTTTATCACCTTATTGGTATTGGGGTCTGACTGAACAACATCTTCACCCATGAGCCACAATGCTTTAAGTTTGCCTTCGATACTCGCCTCAAACATTTCAGAAATTTTCAAACCTTCATCTATAGGAATCGGGGTCTTGTATGCTAATTCATATTTCTTATTGATTTCAGGATCGTAGGCATTAAGATACCCTGCTCCCTGATATGGTTGACAACCCATATCAGCGGCTCCCTGCACATTATTCTGACCTCTTAAGGGATTAACACCTGTTGCGCGTCTTCCCAGATTACCGGTAATCATGGCAAGGTCAGAAATCAACATTACTGCATAAGTACCGTACGAATGTTCGGTAACGCCCAAACCATGGAAACTCATAGCGTTTTTAGACGAAGCATATGCTACAGCTGCTTTTTTTACTAATGATTTTTCAACATGCGTTATAGCTTCCATTTCATCCATATCCAAAGCCAGAATCTGTTCTTTGAATTCCTGGTATCCTGCAGTTCTGTTTTCTATGAAAGCTTTATCTTCAAGTCCTTCTGTGATGATATAATACAACATCATATTGAGTAAGGCAACATTGGTACCTGGTCTGAGTGCCAGATGATAGGTAGCATATTGGGCAAGTGTCGTTCTTCTCGGATCGATGACTATGGTTAGCTTGCCTTTCATGGCATGTTGTTTCAGCTTGGCACCCGTTACAGGATGAGCCTCGGTAGGATTGGCTCCGATTATCATTACACAATCTGCATCAACAAGCTCTTCAATAGAATTTGTTGCTGCACCGGTGCCGAACGATTTTTGCATACCCAATGCAGTAGGAGAGTGGCATACTCTGGCACAACAATCTATGTTATTGGTACCTATGACAGCTCTGATAAATTTCTGCATCAGGTAGTTTTCCTCATTGGTACATCGTGCTGATGATATGCCTGCTATGGCATTCGGGCCATAATTGTTTTTAATTTCTGTAAGTTTACCAGCAATGTATTGATATGCTTCGTCCCAGGATACGGACTCAAGTTCTCCATTTCTTCGTATCATGGGTGATGTAATTCTATCCTGATGATTATAAAACGAAAATGCATATCTTCCTTTAAGACAAGTATGTCCCTGGTTGACCTCTGCATCATAAGGCGCCTGAATGGATTTTACCTTACCATCTTTAACAGCTACTTCCAGATTACATCCTACACCACAATACGTACATGTAGTTCTTACCTTCTTTTCAAAATCATTGGACTTGGAATCAAAAATATCTGTTATAGCGGAAGTTGGACATGCCTGAGCACATGCCCCACAGCTGACACAGTCGGAATCAAAAAAGCTTACATTGTTGCCTTTGATAACTGTGGCATCAAAAGCACGACCAGCCATACTAAGTACCAGTTCGCCCTGAACTTCATCACATGCACGTATACACCTGTAGCAATTGATACATTTCGAAAGATCCGAGCGCATATACGGGTGACTGGTATCCGGCAGCGCATCAAAGTGGTTTCTTCCTTCAGGATACCGGGCGTCTGTCACACCCAAACGTTTTGCTACCGTCTGCAATTCACAATTATTGTTGGCATCACAATGATCGCAATCGAGCGGATGGTCTGTTACTACCAATTCTACTATATTCTTTCTCAGATGCTGAATCTTTTGGGAATCAGTGACAATATAACTACCGGCTAATGCAGGTGTATGACAGGATGCCTGAGTTTTGTAGGGGCCATCCTCTTTCAAACCTACTTCAACACTGCACACCCTGCAAGACCCGAAAGGCTCCAGATTAGGGGCGTCGCACAATGTCGGAACACGGTCATACGTTGTATGACGCCTTACAAAACTTAATATGGTTTCTCCTTCCTGCAATGCAAAAGGATCTCCATTGATGTAGGCAATTTTTGGAGATATATTATTGGTCATATCCGAGATTTTCTTATATGTTATCGATAAATTACTGAGAAAAATCTAAATTGTCAGATTAATACAACAGTATTGTTTCTTAATAATTTTATTGATTTAGTGTGCCGCTGAAATAATGTTTTAGTTCTTCCTGAAAATATTGCAGACTATTTCTAACAGGCAGCGGTAATCCTCCGCCTAAGGCACATAATGATCCTGCTTCCAGGGTGTCCAGCAAATCAATGAACAACTGCGTGTCAATGATATAATCCGTAGTCATGGCTTTGTCAAGCAGTTCATAACCCCGTACAGTTCCTAATCTGCATGGAAAACATTTACCACAACTTTCATGAGATGTGAACTTGAATAGATGACGGAGATAATCTATCATAGGATAGTTTTCCGGAATACATACTACAGAAGCATGTCCCAACAGAAATCCATGGCTGCTGAAAGATTCAAAACTGATATTTAAATCCTGAATTTTACTAACAGGAACAATACCTCCCAATGGTCCTCCAATATGCAATGCTTTTACAGGCACTCTGAATCCTCCTCCTAGTTTGTAAATCACATCACTGAGTGGTGTACCCATTTCTACTTCACGAATACCCGGATTATTGAAAAAACCATCTAAGGAAATGAGCTTTGTACCTGTAGATTTTCCAATACCTGTCTTACCATATGTAAAACCTCCATGTATTGTAATAAATGGAATACTTGCTAATGTTTCCACATTGCTTATAACAGTAGGTTGACGGAATAATCCTTCCTGAGCCGGAAATGGTGGGCGTACTCTTACTTCAGGGCGTTGACCCTCTATGGAAGCAAGTAAAGCAGTTTCTTCACCACAAATGTAGGCTCCCTGCGCCTTGATAACCTTGAATCTAAAATCAAAGCCACTGCCTTTGATGTTCTCACCTAACCAACCTTCGGATTCGAGCAACTCCAATTCCTGTTGGATGCGGTGAATAGATTCCGGATATTCTGCACGGATATAAACCACTCCCCAGGTAGCTTTGGCTATATAGCCTGCTATAATCATACCTGCCAGAAGCGTTTGAGGACGTTCTTCCATGATATACCTGTCAGAGTAAGCACCCGGATCGCCTTCATCTGCATTACATACAATAAACTTGGTTGGGCATGGCATTTCACGACATGCATTCAGCTTAATATAGGTAGGAAAACCAGCGCCGCCACGACCTCTTAATCCGGATGTTTGTATATTCTGTGCCAAAGCAACCGGATCTGATTTTAATGCGTGACCCAGTATCTCATTGTAGTAGATTATGGAATCAGGTATCGACTGTGTTATTACCTGAATACCGGACGAATCGGTTGTATATTGGTCAGAAAAAACTGTTTTCTGGTTTATGATTTCAGGAAGATGCTGAATAGATGTCCCTGAATAGCTACTGCCATTGTAATGAAAAGAACTGTTCTCATGACATCGTCCAAGGCAACACATTTCACCAATCTCTTCAGGTTTAAAGTGTTCAGATAACGTTGTTTTGACATTATCCTGTGTCCCCGCTGTCAGACAGGCCGAACCATTACAGACATAAACTTTCTTCCCCTGGTTGTCTTCCTTCAGAAAATCATAAAATGAAACAGTACCGTAAACATTGGCATCACCCATCAAAAACTCTTCTTTCAGGCGCTTCATATCTGATCTGGACGGCGTACCTGTTTCCTGTGCTGCCTGACCTAATTTATCAAAAAGATTATTGGTTAACCCTTGTCTCCTGGAGAGAAAACTTAAATTTTTAGACATTATGTTTGATTTAGCGATGCTAAACTACAATTTATTACCCAAACTAACCAAATATTGATCGTCATTACAAGTTGCTTGACAGTAATATATAATCAGTCTAAATAATATTGAATATTGAAAACAATTTTCAATTAATATATATGTATTATAAAAATTCAATATATTCTATAAACACTTGTTATTGAATATATTAATAGTGTTAGTCTATATTTTTAGATGAAGTGATGTTTAAATTTTTATGTTTAAATCATTTGAGTCATATAACAGTTTTCAAAATTTATATAACTTTACATTCATAATTGAATCTTTATGATTTATACTTTTTTCAATTCATTGATTAAAGGTTATCTGAAATACAGAATGGGACGTATCGAAGCAATGTCTGCGTCACCTTTAGAATTACAGAATGACATTCTTAAAAACCTTATACCCAAGTTAAAACAAACCCAATATGGAAAGGATTTTGGGGCTGAAGCTATTACAAATATCAAGGATTTTAGAAAATCAATACCCGTGGTTCAGTATGAAAGCCTGTATCCATATATTGATAAAATGATGCAGGGAAGTCCTGATCAGCTTTATCCGGGTCAGGTTAACTGGTATGCCAAATCATCAGGTACCACTAATGATAAAAGCAAATACATTCCGATTACGGATGATATCCTGTTTGAAAATCATATTGCTGCAAGTTGGGATGCCATGTCTATGCAGTACAATAATTATCCCGATTCCCGAAATTTTGAAGGGAAGAACCTGATTATGGGTGGTTCACTATCACAATTCAGTAAGCAGGTAACTGTAGGTGATGTCTCTGCCATTTTACTTAAAAGGATGCCTTTGGTAGGGAGACCGTTTTATACACCGGATTTCGAAACGGCTTTAATGAGTGATTGGGAAGCTAAGATAGATAAGATCGCACAAATTTCAAGTAAGGAAGATGTAGTAATGTTCGCAGGAGTACCTACGTGGACGATCGTCCTCTTCAATAAGATACTTGAAATCACCGGATGTAAAAATATGCGGGAAGTATGGCCTGAAGCTAAAACGTACTTTCATGGTGGCGTTAGTTTTGAGCCCTATATCTCTCAATTTAAATCTTTTTTCCCTGACGATGACCTGGAATTTAGAGAAATATACAATGCTTCTGAAGGATATTTTGCTGTTCAGGATAGAAGCAGAGATAAAGGTATGCTACTTTTATTGGATAATGCAATTTTTTATGAATTCATACCTGCTGAACAGGTAAATAATTCCAATCCGGATATACTGACTCTTGAAGATGTGGAAGTAGATAAAAATTATTGTATGGTAATCACAACGTCTTCCGGTCTTTGGCGTTATATACCGGGAGATATAGTAAAGTTTGTTACAGTCAAACCATTCAGGGTAATGGTGTCCGGACGTACAAGACATTATATAAATGTATTTGGTGAGGAAGTTATGGTTCATAATACAGACAGTGCACTCATGAAAACCTGTGCTTCATTTGGAGCAAGGATTACGGATTATATGGTGGCTCCGATCTATATGGGTGAAAATTCCAAAGGTGGTCATGAATGGTGGATAGAGTTTGATGGTGAATTATCTAAAACTGAAGATTTTGCAAGAGAACTGGATGACAATTTACGGTCAGTCAACTCGGATTATGATGCCAAGCGGTATAGAGACCTGGCACTTCTTCCCCTAAAACTAAATGTTGTAAGGAAAGGCGCTTTTACAGACTGGCTCAGACAAAAGGGAAAAATCGGAGGACAATCAAAAATACCTAGGCTGATAAATAACAGGGAGAATGCTGAACTTTTGATTTCATTTCTGAATAATAAATATTAAAAATGTCAAAGGAAGATACATACGATCTGATATCGAATAATTTGGGACTGAATGAATTCCAGGAGAATTCAGAAGAATTGCTCGCAGCAGTAACTGAAAGGGTAGCCTGGTATCTTGAACATAATGTTGATCTGTTGATGAGTTATCTGTATAGACTGGATGTTTTAGAAAAAGATATTAATCAGGCGCTTTCCAATCAGAATCCTACAAGTCCTGATTTATCTATAGCTCGTCTTATTCTCGATCGGCAACTTCAGCGTGTAGCAACCAAACATAGATATAAAGTGGATCCGATAGATGGATGGGAATTCTGAAATGAATACTTCATGACTTTTTAAAATAAAAAATAGAACTTATATTGAATTTTATTGAAAGCAAGGGAATAATCTTCAGGGTAGTCAAGTATTCTGAAACCAGTGTCATATGCGATATTTTCACGAGGGCATATGGATTGGGTTCGTATATTATGTCGGGTGTAAGAACGTCCAAACCAGGAGGAAAAGCTGCCATTTTCAAACCCATGAACCTGATAAACCTGGTTGCATATGCAAGTCATCAGGATAATCTCAGCAGAATCAGAGAAGTATCACCGTCCTATCACTATCAGAACATAAATTACAATATTGTCCTTTCTTCAATGGCTATATTTGCACTTGAGATATGCCGAAATGCGATCAGAGAAAAAGAATCCAATAAAGAATTGTATGACTATATCGAATCCTGGTTTATACATACAGACGAACAATCCGAATTCAATCCTGACGCACACATCATTTTTATGGCAGGATTAAGCCACTACTTAGGGTTTGCTCCTATGGACAATTATTCCCAGAATACTCCATGTTTTAATCTGGCAGAAGGTGTGTATATGAGTGAATCAACACAGAATATCCACCTTTTGGATGAAGAAACAAGCAGGTTGTTTTATCAAATTTGCAAATCATCCCATGCAGAATCAGAAAAATCAAATATGTCACGAGCTCAACGGAATCTATTAACTGAAGTATGGCTAAAATACTACGCTTGCCACATTCATGGTTTCAATACATTACAGTCTTTTGATATTTTAAAAACAATTCTTTGAGTATCTCTATAAATACGATTAAAATTGGTGCTATGCTGAAAAAATCCTCAACTAAAACAGATCTACCATCACAAATCCACCAAAGTTATTTAACCTCAGTTTTTCAGGTCCGAAGTAGTCAAAGTCATTTGCTAATCCTATAGTTACATCATTGAAGGTTATACCCGCTCTCAGCATAAGGTAACTCCGTGTGTGTCCTTTCAGGCTGAAATTATATCCATATAATCCTTGTGCCCGCGTGTACAATTTTGTTTTGTCATTCAGATTGGGTCTGTATTCGGCAAGAAGGAGCATATCTGCATTTGGATTTTTAGCTAAGTCCGAACGAGGATTAGCAATTATCAGCAAATCGGGATTTGCATAAGTATACAAAAAACCTGCTGATGGCCTGATACCGTCAAAAGGAATCCAAATAAATCCGGCATTGATGTCAAAACCATGACCTAAACTGTAATTGATATATCCCTGATGTGAAAAGTCTGCTACTTCATGATTTTTCCACTCAGCCTGAAAATTGGATATCCCCAGAAATCCTAATCTGGAGTGACTTTGCAGTTTTTTATTGATAATCATCTGATAAGCCAAGGCACGGTTGCCAAAAAATGGCTCTATCGTAAGAGGTGGATTAATAACGCTGTCATCCTGAGCAGTAATGGTATTTGTCATTATACACAACAATCCCACCCATAAAACCAGTTTGAATTTTTTCATAAATCTGATAAATATTTGTTACTCACAAATGTAATGAAATATTCAATACAATAATTACTGATTTGAACCAGATTATTTCCAATTTTCAACACATTAACCTATTGCGTTGATACACCGATTGTTAGAAAAGTTTAATTAAATTTACTTTGAACAACAATCTTTTTTAAAAAGTCTGAGGAACCAACGGATGAGTTTCATTATGGATGGATTTCAATTTAGATAATATAAAATTAAACAATAGATATTAATCGAAAGTTGCTGATTATGGTAAAGTCACACATATCAGCATTAGTTATATGTCATTAGCTTTTTGATTAATTGATAAACAACAGGATACAAGCCTATTCGGTTTGTGCTGCTTCAATCTTAAATCCTGCTTTTTGAATAATTTCAATGACTTCCTCTTCTGTTATTCCATTTGATACGACGGTTAGAATCTTATCCACATTATCAGTGTCTACATTCCATTCAGAGATACCAGCGGCATTATTAAGATGTGGTGTTACTGATTTGATACAGCCGCCACAATTGATATTGGTCTTAAATTTCATACTTTTTTTATTTAAATTGTTATATAAAGAGAATACATTAAATAATAATATTGATTGTTTTGTTCAATAAATCAATTTTTCCACTTGAGTCTGAGACTATTGGTTACTACGCTGACACTACTCATTGCCATGGCAGCACCAGCAATCATCGGGTTGAGTAAAAAGCCTGAAGTAGGGTAGAGTATTCCTGCTGCTATCGGTATGCCAATGATATTGTATATAAATGCCCAGAACAGATTCTGACGAATGGTAGCTACTGTTTGTTTGGACAACCTTATCGCATCCGGGATTTTGGTGAGATCGGACGAAATGATGGTCATTTTGGCTACGTCCATGGCTATGTCACTGCCCTTACCCATAGCTATGCTTATATCAGCTGTTGCCAGTGCCGTACTGTCATTAATTCCGTCACCAACCATCGCTACAATTTTGCCCTGAGCTTGCAATTCCTGTACAAAATCGGCTTTGTCCTGAGGTAACACACCAGCCTTATAATGCATTATACCTGTTTGCTCTGCAATAGCCTTTGCCGTTGCTGCATTATCGCCTGTAAGCATATATACTTCAAGTCCCATATCCTTTAACTGACCAATAGCGGCGACAGAAGTCGGTTTCAATTCATCTGAGATGGCTATCAGTGCTATGGCTTTTTGCTGATCAGCAAACCAAATAGTTGTTTTTGCCATACTGTCCCAAATTGCTTCCTGATGTATTAGATCCGAATCAATAGTGATGTTATTTTCCAACAGCAGATTTTTGTTACCTGCGTAATATATCATTTCATTATAAGTCCCTTGGACGCCTTTACCTGTTATACTGGTAAATGCAGATAATATCATTGGTTCTGTATCAGTATAATGCCGGACAACTGCATCTGCTAACGGATGTTCTGATTGTTTTTCCAGACTAATTAATATGGATTTATATAGTTTGTCGGTTTGTAACCATAAGTCATGTGTAACTTTAGGCTTACCCTGCGTGATGGTACCGGTTTTGTCCAGGATGATGGCATTGATATTTTTTGCCCGTTCAAGACTTTCAGCATCCTTGATGAGGATCCCTTTTTCAGCTCCTTTGCCTACACCCACCATAACGGCAGTAGGTGTAGCAAGGCCTAATGCACATGGACAAGCTATTATTAATACTGTAACTGCTGCAAGCAAGCCGTATGTAATCAACTGTGTGCCTCCGATAATGAGCCATAATACAAAAGTTAGTACAGCAATACCTATCACAGCCGGTACAAAGACAGCAGCAATCTTATCTACCAGTCTTTGTACGGGAGCCTTACTTCCTTGTGCATCCTGGACAGTCCTGATAATCTGTGCCAGAAGTGTATCTTTACCCACTTTATCAGCCCTGAACTGAAAACTGCCTTTTTGATTGATGGTTCCTGCAAATACCGTTTGACCAGTCGTTTTTTCAATGGGTAAAGGTTCTCCATTCAGCATGCTTTCATCTACAAATGAATTACCGGATACAACAGTTCCATCCACAGCTATTTTTTCTCCAGGTTTTACTATAATTATGTCGCCGGATATCACTTCTTCTATAGGAATTATCACTTGTGAACCATCTGTAAGCAATTTAATAACAGTCTTGGGCTGCAGACCCATGAGCTTCTTGATGGCTGTAGAGGTATTGCTTTTGGCACGTGCTTCGAGTAATCTTCCGAGCAGGATGAAAGCAATAATCACGGCTGCCGCTTCGAAATAAACGTGGGCTTCAAGTCCTCTGTTTTCCCAGAATGAAGGATAAACCATATTAAACAAACTAAATATGTAGGCTATGCCGGTACTCATGGCTACGAGTGTATCCATATTGGCAGACCGATGTTTAAATTGTTTCCAGGCATTCGTAAAAAAGTCTCTGCCAAACCAGAATACAACAGGTGTTGTCAGAAGCCACATAACGACATTGTTGAAAGTAAACCCAGAATGCATATCCATAAAAAACATACCGATAATCATGACGGGAAATGCAAGAATTGATGCCCAGACCGTATTCGTCTTTAGCTTTTGCAAACGTTGCTTTTCGATGGAATCCAGAGTTTCCTGTTGATTACCTGCTTCATCTGTTATCAGGTCATAACCTACATATTCTACGGCAGCCTTCAGCTTAGAAGCGTCTGTCATATTCGGCAGATATTCTACGGTAAGATTACCAGTTCCGTAATTTACGGATGCATCCACGACGCCTGGTTCTATTTTTACGATACTTTCCGCACTTGCAGCACAGGAAGCACAACTCATGCCTAGTAAAGGAAATGTCTTTTTGACAGTAATGACATTGTATCCAATGTCTTTTACAGATTTAATGGCCTTTTTAACTGTATCCTGGTCTTTGGCTGTTATGACAGCTCTTCTATTGTTGAGTTCAACTTTATGGTTAATAACGCCTTCCGTTCGTGCCAATTCTTTATCTACAAGAATTGCACAATGTTCGCTGTTAACATCTTCCAGTGGTAAATATATTTGATCTTCCTGTTTCATCATCATACATTTTTCGGTGCAAAGTTACGACCATGTACAGGATTTTCCTTTACATAATTTTGGTTTAAAGTTGTAAGTTTTATAGTAGCGCATATCTTAAATAGTACAGATATCAAATCTTATCGAGCGCTTTACGTAAGTTTTGATTATATTTTCTAAAATTTCCGGGTGTCATACCCGTTATTTTTTTAAATTGATTGCTCAGATGTGCAGTACTCGAATAATTGAGTTTAAAGGCAATTTCACTGAGCGTCAGTTCGTCATATACAAGTAATTCTTTAACTTTTTCGATTTTCTGTGCTATATAATACTTTTCTATGGTAGTACCTTCCACTTCAGAAAACAGATTAGAAAGATAGTTGTAATCATGGAGTATTTCACTGCTAATCATTTCTGAAAGGTTGTATCTCATTTCTCCATTCTGATGGTGTACGCAATCGATTATCAGGACTTTGATACGCTCTATAAGCTTTGCTTTCTTATCGTCAAGTATTTCAAATCCCAGTCTGTGTAATGCTTCATCCAATTTCACTTTCTGATCAGGTGTAATATCAGCAAGAAATTCAGCTTCACCCAAGCTTATATGTTTGTAAGGTATGTTTAATTGTTCCAGAGTCTGTTTTACAGCCAGGACACAACGGTTGCATACCATGTTTTTAATTGTTAAGCTGGTCATAATTCAAATGCTCAGAAGTATTAATGTGTTCTGATTCTTAATTGACAACAGATACACTGATCGAGTTGTTTTATTTTGAATCATCTGAAAATATTCAATCGTAACATCATTCATGTACTTCTTATTTATCTTGCTAAAGAATGTTGAATCATTTTACCAACTCACTTGAAGTCATGAATTCAGGATTTTTAAAAAACATATTGAATTTATCTTTCTGGATATCTTTTTTTTGACTGCATTTATTGCGGGACTTTTTTATAATAATATGACTTTGGAAAATCCAATTGTCAGTCTGTATCATCAGCTTTGTGTGTATTACTTATTTGGCTTACAACATAATTTCGGTTTTACTGTTAATAAATAATTCATCACATCATTAATACTGATTCTTATGAAAAATGTAATATTGGTTTTATGCTTTAGTTTTGTGTCTTTCATAATGACAGCACAGGATGGTCCAAGACTAAGAGAAATTGGATTAGCTTTCAGCAGTCTGAATAATTTTGGATTGACATATAAAACTGGAAAAAATAATTCGTTGTGGAGATTTAATGCTTTGTTTACAAATGGAACACATTCTAAAGATGAATCCGGTAAATTGGTAGACGAAACAAGCGCTTTCAATGCTTCAATCAGTGCCGGAAAGGAGTACAGAAGTGTATTGTATGATAAGCTGCAATTAAGATATGGAGCTGATATTTCGTTTAGCTATAATCATATTATATCCAACTCATACAATGACAAGCTTGAATATAATGGTTTAAGTATATCAACTAATACATATAAACCTGGTATCAATGTTGTTTTGGGCTTGAATTACACTATAAGTGATAATTTAATATTTGGTGTAGAATTGTTACCTGGATTTGCTTATTCGACTGGTTCGACAGTTCGAAAGGATTATAATAATTATAATGTTTTGGAGAGAAAAACAGACAAATCAGGATATAGTTACGGTTTGAATACTTCATCAGCATTATTGACACTGGCATTCAGACTTTAGCATTTTGTCATAAGTATATAAAACAATTAGCAATTAGGAATTTGCAATTTGCAATTTGCAATTGATTTTATACCAGTCACTAAAACCAACTACTAAAAACCATGCTAATCAATAGGTACCACCCGTGTATCCGGATATTTATGTAACCATGTGTGAATTATCCGATCACATTCAGGATTGAAAGGTACATACTGAATGGCATCTCTCCAGTGTTCAGTACCAGTAGTGTGATTTTCTGACGATATAAATCCAAAGCCTTTATAGTGTCCTTCATCAATAAGGATAATCCCTGATTCTTCATTTGTACGTCCTTGAGTGACTATAAAAAACGAACTGTCAAATGAATTTTTCAGGGTGTCAACGGCCATTTGTGCACGCTGATTATAGGATTCAGGGGATTCTTCCTGTTGACATGCACCAAGACAAGACCCTGTCTGATAGTAAAAACAAGTACCCTGCAAGTCATGGATACCAGCCATACCGGGACATAATGTGTATTTTTCAGTAACACGCAACAATTGATTTCTTGCAACATTTCGGGAAATATAATGATTCAATATGCCTTTAATGTTGTCTGACTTCTGAGCCGATTTTGCCCATTTAAACTGAATATATCCTTTATCATCCAGGTAATAATATATAAAATAAGGAAAGTTTTTGGATCGTTGAGCCTTATTGATATCGGGCTGAAGTGTCTTGATATCAACACTCTCCTTTAGTAAGGCAAGTAATTCTGATCCAGTAGGATGACATTTGATATCGGCCACTCTTGATTCCAGTTTGTGTCTTTTGAGATCATGTGCGGTGAAATGCTGCATTACTCTTTTCCGGATATTGACACTTTTACCAACGTAGATAACATATCCGTAAGTATTGTACATATAATAAACACCGGTAACTTCGGGTAGATTTTCAATCTGTTGGAGGGAAATATTCTGTGGCAGCGTACCATCCTTAGTTTCTGTTTTGACAAACTGTTCTACCTGGTGCTCCTGACGAATCAATATTCTACCCAAAATGTCCGTGGTTGCTAGTGCATCATCCAGTGCGCGGTGCCTGTTGTTGACAGATATCCCAAAATGTCGGATTAGATTGCCCAATGCATAGGAACGTAATCCCGGAAATGTCTTTCTGCTTAATACTACCGTACATATATGACTACGACTGAAAGTATATCCCAATGAGCGGAATTCTTCCTGGATAAACCCATAATCAAATCTGACATTATGTGCTACAAAAATGGTGTTTTCTGTTAATTCAACGACTTTTTTGGCTACCTCATAAAACCTGGGAGCATCAGCAACCATATCATCTGTAATGCCTGTAATACGCGTAATCTCATATGGGATTGACCTTTCAGGATTAATCAGTGAAGAAAATGTATCGACAATTGAATTTCCGTCAAAGATAACAATAGCAATTTCAGTGATTTTGTCCTTTCCAGGAATACCACCTGTTGTTTCAATATCTATTATGGCATAATTGTGTTGCATCAATCCAAATCTAAACAATTTTGTCACATTATAGTGACTGTATTAAAAGATCTGCATTTGTATTTACATCATCCTTTCCATAAACTGCAACAATCCTTTCTCCATAATATTGAATTCATGATCTGCATGGAAAATGGCTATCATTTTGTCAACCAATTCCTGTTTTTGTTCCGGAGTAGGGTAGTATACGCCCTTGTAAGCAAGGATTGTCTCAAATGCCTGATAGTCTGTCATTGTATCAAATTCAGCCATCATCTTATCGAAATTGCTTTCACCGGATTTGATTTTTACATATTCCTTCTCATTATCTGTAAATTCCATATCTACGTGTGAGATATATATCAGTAAAAAAGCCAGAAATTCATCGTAACTCCACTTTAATTCGCTCATTATCAATATATTTTATAAATAAGTATTTTAATATTTTTCTATCAATTCAAGTAATTATCCAGTTGATTAATAACCTTTTGGATGCCCTGCTTGTCCGATCCACCGGCAGATGCATAAAAAGGTTGACCGCCTCCACCACCACCAACTTCTTTGGCAAGTTCAGATACAATTTTTCCGGCATGCCAGTTTTTATGTTTTACCAGATTATCAGCAATACTGAGCATGATGGTTACTTTATCCCCATTCTCCAGACACAAAAGTACAACGGCATCTCCGGCCTCAGTAATGATATTAGCTGAAAGAGTTTTTGCTGCTTTTACATCTGTATCTTTAATGTGCTGCTTGATGATTTTGGCTTCGTTATGGGCATAGGCGTTGGCGATGAATTTGTCTTTCATTGCCACAGCCTGGCTGACTCTGAGTTTTTCGACATCTTTTATCAGTTCCTTATTACTTTCTATCAGATCTGAAACGTTCTTCGGCGTATTGTTATTATTTTTGAAAAAGGACTTGATTGCCTGTAATTCTGTTAGCTGTTTACTGATATATTTATCTGCAAATTTAGCAGTAACTGCTTCTATTCTGCGAACACCTGCAGCGATTCCACTCTCTGAAGTTATTTTGAAAAAACCTATTTGTCCGGTAGCTTTAACATGGCACCCTCCGCACAATTCCCGTGAATATGCAGGGTCGAAGGTAATCATACGAACGACATCCCCGTATTTTTCACCGAAAAGCATCATAGCTCCGGCATTTTTGGCTTCTTCTACAGGTATTGACCTGGCTTCTTCAAGGTGTATATTTTCTCTGATTTTTTCATTGACAATGTTTTCTACCTGTTCGATTTCCTGATCACTGACTTTTTGATAATGAGAAATATCAAATCGGAGATACTCATCTTTGACCAATGAGCCTTTTTGATGTACATGATTACCCAGTACCTGACGGAGTGCCGCATGCAGTAGGTGTGTTGCACTGTGGTTGTTCTCTGTCAAAGTTCTTTTTTCGGCATCTACTTCACCAAAAACGGGAACATTCAGATTTTCAGGCAATCTGTCTATGATGTGAATAGTCAGGTCGTTTTCCTTGATTGTATCCAGTACCTGAATTACCTCACAATCAAAAATAAGTAGGCCTGTATCACCTACCTGTCCGCCACCTTCAGGATAGAATGGCGTTTTATTAAGTACCAACTGATATAATTCATGATCTTTTTGTTTCAGGATACGGTATCTCAGCACCATACTGTTTTCCACTACAAGATTGTCATAACCGACAAATTCAGGATGTTCACCTTTGTTTATCCATACCCAGTCTCCGGTTTCACGTTTGGCATCTGCACGCGAACGTTCTTTCTGCTCATTGAGTGCTTTTTCAAATCCGGCTTCATCCACCTTCCAGCCTTTCTCATCTGCTATAAGCCGTGTCAGATCAACAGGGAATCCATAGGTATCGTAGAGTTCAAAAACATCCTTCCCATCCAGTTGGTTATTCGTCACCTGTATGTCTTCGATACGGCGCAAACCGCCTTCGAGTGTTTTAAGAAATGCTTTCTCTTCCTCCCGTATGACTCTTTCCACGAAGCCTCTCTGAAGGAATAATTCCGGGAATACATGCTCATATTGTCTGGAAAGCAAATCAACCAACTGAAAAAGTAGTGGTTGTTTATATTCGAGATAGGTATAATAATACCGAACAGCACGTCTCAATATACGACGAATGACATATCCTGCTCCTGTATTGGAAGGGAGCTGCCCGTCGGCTATCGTGAAAGAGATGGCACGAATATGGTCAGCAAGTACACGGAATGCTACATCACTTTTGGTATCGCTGAAATGATAGGATTTTCCTGTAATCTGTTCTATTTTATGTATGATTCCTGTAAAAACATCGGTGTCGTAATTGCTTGATTTTTTCTGTATGGCACGTACGAGCCGTTCGAAGCCCATACCCGTATCTACGTGTTGCTTAGGAAGTAGCTCAAGTGATCCGTCTGCTTTTCTGTTGTACTGTATAAATACGTTATTCCAGATCTCAATGACCTGCGGATGATCTTTATTGACCAGTTCATGACCGGGTACCAAAGCTCTCTCTTCATCTGTTCTAAGATCTATATGTATCTCACTGCAAGGACCACAAGGACCTACATCACCCATTTCCCAGAAATTATCCTTTTTATTGCCGTAAACGATATGGTCTGTATCCATGACATGCTTTGACCATTCATCATAAGCTACTTTGGAAGCGGGCAATTGTTCTTTTACATCCCCCTCAAAAACTGTAACATAAAGTCTGTCCTTATCCAGTTTATAGACATCTGTAAGAAGCTCCCAGCTCCATGCGATTGCTTCAGCCTTGAAGTAGTCGCCGATACTCCAGTTACCGAGCATCTCAAACATGGTGTGATGATAGGTATCCACACCTACTTCCTCAAGGTCGTTGTGCTTGCCACTGACACGAAGGCACTTTTGCGTATCCGCTATACGTGGATTGTCCGGTGTTTTATTGCCCAGAAAGTAGTCTTTAAACTGATTCATTCCTGCATTCGTAAACATCAATGTAGGGTCATTCTTTATAACAATGGGTGCAGAAGGTACAATCTTATGTTTTTTGGATTCAAAAAAGTCTAAAAACGTCTGTCTGATTTCCCTGGATGTCATCACTTAATGTAGAGATTTAAATTAATAAAAAACGCAAATATACAACTTAATACCATAATAATACCGTCAATACATAATCCATTATAAACCGAATGTCAAACATAGATTCAGGAAACTAAATCAGAAGTACAGCCTATGAATTCAAGTATTATTATGAAATATCAGAATCCTATTTGACCTGTAAAACCCATATATAGTAATCTTCAAACTTAATAAGTATTATGAAATGTTTTGAACATTTCATAATAAGTTAAAAAACCTGATATCTACTAATTAGACTGATTTGTAGGTAATAATAAGTTTATTTAAGTATTTTTGCCACCTTAAACAGTCAGATACCATGGAGGATAAAATAAAAAAACTAAACGACCTGAAGGCTTCAGCCCTATTAGGTGGCGGTGTAGACAGAATCGAAAAACAGCATGCCAAGGGCAAACTGACAGCGCGTGAACGTATTGAATTGTTGCTGGACAGAAATTCTTTTGAAGAGATAGGTATGCTGAAAGAACACAGATCCTTCGACTTCGGAATGGAAAAACAACAATTTCCGGGTGATGGAGTTGTTACAGGTTACGGTACGATTGATGGCAGGCTCGTTTATGTATTTGCACAGGATTTTACCGTATTTGGTGGAGCTTTGTCAGAGACGCACGCTGAGAAAATCTGTCGCATAATGGATCTGGCTATTGAAAATGGCGCACCTGTAATCGGACTAAATGATTCCGGAGGTGCGCGGATTCAGGAAGGTGTCAACAGCCTGGGTGGATATGCCGATATTTTTTACAGGAATACAAAGGCATCCGGTGTTATACCTCAGTTATCAGCCATCATGGGACCTTGTGCTGGCGGTGCCGTGTATTCGCCGGCGATTACAGATTTTATTATCATGGTAGAAAATTCTTCCTATATGTTTGTGACCGGGCCCAACGTAGTCAAAACGGTTACGAACGAAGAAGTTACATCAGAAGACCTGGGTGGTGCTATGACACACGCTACCAAAAGTGGTGTAACACATTGCGTAGCAGCCAACGATTTAGACTGTATCCGTCAGATGCGTATGCTATTGTCGTATTTACCTCAGAATTGCAATGAGAAACCACATGATCTGCCATTTGAACCTCAAAGCGAATACAGGGAATCGCTGATGGGAATAGTACCGGAAAGTCCGATGCAACCATATGATATGAAAGAAGTCATTCATGGCATAGTGGATGAAGATAGTTTCTTTGAGATTCATGAACATTATGCTGAAAATATCGTCGTCGGTTTTGCCCGGTTAGGAGGAAAGTCAATCGGTATTGTTGCCAATCAACCTTATGCAATGGCAGGTGTTCTGGATGTGGAAAGTTCTAAAAAGGGTGCGCGTTTTGTACGGTTCTGCGATTGTTTCAATATACCTTTATTAGTACTGGTAGATGTTCCTGGCTTTTTACCCGGCACAGATCAGGAATGGAATGCCATCATTACCAATGGAGCCAAATTGCTCTACGCATTCAGTGACGCTACGGTACCGCGCATAACAGTTATCACACGTAAAGCTTACGGTGGTGCCTATGATGTGATGAATTCCAAGCACATAGGTGCAGATATGAATTATGCATGGCCAACTGCAGAAATTGCGGTTATGGGTGCCAGAGGTGCAAGCGAGATTATCTTTAAATCAGAAATATCCAAAGCAGATAACCCACAGGAAAAACTGAAGGAAAAAGAAGCAGAATATCAGGAAAAATTTGCTAATCCTTACAGAGCTGCAGCCAGAGGTTTTATAGATGAGGTGATCGAACCCCGGGAAACACGGCGTAAACTAATCAAGTCTTTTTCAATGCTGGTCAATAAAAAGGTACTGCAACCAAACCGCAAACACGGCAATATACCAATGTAGTATTTAGTGCGATAAATGTACGCCTTGATACCATTGGGATATTGATTACTTAGGTTCAGTTTACATGATATACTGTCTCTAAGTTGTGTGTCAGCAACTCAGGACATCTTCCTCCAGGTATTAAATATACTCTTATCAAATGGCTTATCTCTTCAAAAGGTATATATGTTCTGGCCTGATACTTCCCATTCTTTCATCCAAAGATCTATCTGTTCTCTATCGTATCTCATATCTCTGATATTTTTTGAGAAGGTAGATACATGAGAACTTTGTTTACAATTTGCACTTGGTCGGATGCTTACAATCAAATTCAAAAGTTAACGTGATAACCAGATTAAGTTTAATTTAGGTTAGCTATATTACTTCTGCCACGACAAATATACTTCCACCGACATAAATCAGATCATCCTTTCCGGCTTTGGCTTTAGCTGCGGCAAGTGCTTTTCGGACGCTGTAATAAGATTTGCCGATTAGCCCTGATTTTTTTGCAATTGTGGCAAGTAATGCAGCATCCAATCCTCTTGGAACATTGGCTTTAGCCCAGTAATAGGTTGCTTCTTTAGGGAATAATGTTAAAATCGAATCCAAAGTTTTATCATTGACAAAGCCGAGGACAAAATGTCGGTGATTACATTTTATTTGCTCAAGCTGAGCAGTAACCAGGCGGATCCCACCTTCATTATGAGCCGAATCTGTAATAATCATTGGATGACTTCCAAGCAGTTGCCAACGACCCAGGTAGACGGTTTGGGTAGACATATCCTTCATAAATGCCCATACCTTGTCAAAGTCTACAGGAATGTGTTCGCATAGGTATTTCAAGGCAAACATCCCGGTTACTATATTTTTTATCTGAAATGGTCCCGATAATGTAGTTGACAATACACCTCTCCATGGTTGATGTTGTGCATACAGTTGAAAAGAAAGAAAGGTTGAATCTGAAATGATTTCAGCTTGTATTTCTTTATCTGCAAATAAAACTGGTGCATTTTCAAGTTTTGCTTTATGCATAAAAACCCGCTTGATATCTTCCTGTGTTTCTCCGATTATTACAGGAGTTTCAGGCTTTATGATACCTGCTTTCTCTCCGGCTATCTGCTCGAGGGTATCACCGAGCAGATTCTGATGATCAAAGCTGATATTTGTTATAATACTCAATATAGGTGTGATTACATTGGTAGAATCCAGTCTGCCACCCAACCCTGTCTCAATAACAGCATAGTCCACTTGCTGATCCTTAAACCAACTGAAAGCTAGTACTACAGTCAACTCAAAAAAAGAGGGTTGTATCTTTTCTATTTCTTCCTGATGGGTGTTGATAAATTGGGTTATGTACTTTAATGAGATATATTGTCCGTTAATTTTTATCCTTTCTCTGAAATCTTTGTAATGTGGTGATGTATATACACCTGTTTTGTATCCCTGTGCCTGAAGTCCGGCAGCTATTATATGACTTGTTGTGCCTTTCCCGTTGGTACCGGCGATATGTATGCATTTAATCCCTTCTTGTGGGTTACCAGCCATTTTGCATAATCTCAGCGTGTTGGTCAGATCCTTCTTATATGCCGATGCACCTTCCCTCTGATACATGGGCAACTTCTGGTAAAGGTAATCCAATGTGTCTTTATACGTTCTTAATTTAGCCATTATCTGATTTGTTATTAATTATTTATTGGAAATGCAAATGTAATTAACAGGAATCTTTTTATAATGTATATGGATATAATTATCTATTTGTATTTTCATTTTCTTATAAAGTAAATATCAATTACATTTGTGTATGAATTATTGTCACAATGAGTATGGATAAGGTAAGATTTAAAAATCTTTTTAATAAGCATTACCGCCCATTGTGTAATTATGCCAACAGAATCCTTCGGGATATGGATGCTTCGGAAGACGTAGTTCAGGACGTATTTTTGAAACTATGGAATAACAGCCCTGCAATCAATATTACATCCAATACCGAGAGTTATATTTATACTATGGTAAGGAATCAGGCATTGGGTGTATTAAGAAAATCTGTATCCGGATCAAGATTTATGAATGAAATGCAACAACTGAGTAATCATATTTCGCTACCTGATGTGGAAGAAGCTGAGATAGAAAAATATCAAATTATTGATAATATTTATGTGTCTATACGACAATTACCACCAAAATGTGGCGAAATATTTACATTGAGCAAGATAAAAGGTCTAACTTACACCCAAATTGCAGACAGATTAGGCATATCTGTTAAAACAGTTGAGGGACAGATGAGTAAAGCATTCAGATTATTGAGGTCAATGCTTAAGGACTTGTCTCCCTTTTGGAATGTAATTGTTTTATTTATTGAATTGTTATAAATTTATACATTTGAAAAATAAATTATTGAATTTTATATTAAGTGAAGAATCCAATGAGGAAAGAACTGTCCTGCATAATTGGAAAAATGATGCCAGTGCCAATTTAGAGGGATTGAAATCATTACATGATGAAAAAGATGGATTCGAAATTCTTAGAGACTATAAAGAAGTAAATACTAAAGAAGCCTGGCATTTTGTTGAATCTCAGACGAGCTCACAATGGACAGTATTCTCCGGAAAACTCCTCAATGTCGCGGCCATTCTTGTTGTTGTGGTAATGGCTTTAGGAGGTTTGTATTATATGATGAATTCCCAAAGTGTTTCTTCAGACAATCTGATGGTGTACAAAGGCATCACATCTCCGGAAATTACATACAAAGATGGATCAAATATTGAACTCGATAAAAATTCAAATTTAAAGGAGTTGAATTACCGTAAATTTAAACTTGATGGTAGGGCATACTTTGCAGTTGCACGGGATATTGAACATCCTTTTACAGTAGAGACGCACTTTGGAACAGTTGAAGTTTTGGGTACGGCGTTTAATGTATTGACATCTGTTAATTCGACAAATGTCTTTGTGAAAGAAGGCAAGGTAAAGGTCATTTATGATAATAAGGAACACGTACTATTGCCCGGGGATTACCTTACAGTATCTAAAGAAGGTGCTTTTCTGAATAAAAACCCTTTAATTCAGCCTGATATCTGGAAAGAATCTAAAATCACTTTCAAAAATCAGTCTTTTCACTCAGTTATGGAGACGATAGCTATCTACTATAATATTAAGTTGGAATGGTCTGAAAATATGCAGCCATCAGATAACTGCAGGATTAATACCGAATTTTATAAATCCGATATTGAATCTGTTTTGAAAGAACTACAGATACTTACCCAGTTTCAATACAAATTATCGGCTAACAAAATTGTAGTCTATTCCTACAAATGTTGATTTGATGAGAAGTTTCAGACTATATGTAACCATTTGGATAGTCTGCTGTACATGTCTGTTAGCTCAAGGTCAGCACGATATACTACATACATATATCGATATTTCTGAGGCACACAATTTGAAATTCAGGAAGGACTATCTTAAGTATATATCGGATACATATGGATGGGTATTTAGTTATAATGCCAACACTATTGATGTTGAAGCAATAGTGCACTCAGACATAAAATCTTCGAGGCTTCAATTTGTTTTAGAGCAGATTTTTCAGCCCGATTTAATTTCATGTACTGTATCATTGCCTGATAAAATTATCCTGCAAAACCTGCAGAAAAAGCCAGGAGATGTGTACAGGCTTTCAGGTATTGTAAAAGATGTCGAAACAGGAGAAGCTGTTTATGGAGCTTTTGTCTTTGAAGCCAATTCAAGAATATCAGCGATAACCAACGAGAAAGGATATTTTGTAATTGATCTCCCTTTCAGGAATGTCCGGATAGAGGTCAATTATCTGGGATACAAAAAATCGATCTATTCGGCAATAATTGATAAGCGAAAATTTATCCAAATAGAAATGACAGGAAGCAACTATCTGGATACTATTCATGTACATAATCCTACCTCAAGACTCCAGTATGCTGATGGTGGGAATCTGATGGATGCATTCAGCATACAGCGTAATTTGACTGTATCAGGTGAAACAGATATCGTAGCCAATGCCAGGGTAGTGCCAGGTGTCGTATCGGGTGGAGAGGGATTGAGTGGTCTGTACGTCAGGGGCGGTACACCTGATCAGAATCTTACCATGATAGACGGTGTAGCCATGTATGAAACAAGCCATCTGTTGGGTATTACATCTATATTTATGGATGAATCAGTAAAAGAAGCTAGTTTTATAAAAAATGGATTTCCTGCAAGATATGGTGGCAGAATATCGAGTGTACTTGATATACAGTTGAAGGAAGGTGATAAGACTAAAAACAATACATCGGTTACAGTGGGTTTGTCCGGATTGAATGTACATTTTAATGGGCCTGTAATCAAAGATAAACTAACATATTCAGTGAGTATGCGGAGTTCCTGGTTGAATTTTTATGTAAATAATATTATAAAAAAATATACCAAATACGATGATATTGATATAAAGTATCACGATATTATGGGAAAGTTTACATATCATTTCTCTGGTAATAACAGTTTGAGTTTATCTTTGTATAATGGTGGAGATCACTTTTTTCTGACAAAATCAAATACACTAATCAATAATCAGGAAAATTATACTTTAAAAGTTTTTGACAGGAATGGCATAGGCTGGACTAACCGTGTTGGATCATTGAAATGGAATTATCTGGCAGGTGATAAATTAAGTATTAAAGTACAATCCGGCTTTATCAAATATTCAAACAATGCGAGGTCAAGCTATATTTTTAATAATATACTGTCTGATACCAGTAAGGTTGATCAGTTGGATGTGCTGACTCAAACACATATTCAGGATATTAATGCAAGAGCTGATGCTGATTATTACTTCAATGACAATCATATATTCCGCTCAGGAGTAAATGTTGTCAGACAGGTTTTTAATCCGACAGTCAAGCAGAGTACAATTATACTGAAGGATGAAGCTGAAAATATAACTGACAAAGATTCGTCTATATCAACTTACAATATACAATATTATCTTGAAGATAACTTCAAGTGGAATGATAAGTTGTTCATTTATGGAGGATTACACCTGAGCACCTATAAGCTTGAAAGAAAATCTTATATTTCTCTGCAACCCCGATTAAAACTCATCTGGTCAATAACTGATAATCAGATGATTTCTGTTTCGTACAGCCGCATGACACAGTTTGTACATCTTCTTTCCAGCTCAGGCCTGGGCTTGCCATCCAATCTATGGGTACCTTCTACGGAAAAGATTCGTCCGTTAAATGCCAATCAGTGGAGCGCAGGCTACACACTTAATATCGGCAAATCAGCCTATGTTCAATTCGGTGCATATAGCCGAACTATATCCAATATACTGGAATATACGACACCCATTGATATGTTTTATTTTTTGATCAACGATCAGAATATATCCACAATAGTGAATTCAGCCAGAGACTGGGAAAGGAATGTTTATTCCGGTAATGGAATGTCAAAAGGTCTCGAATTCCTTGTACATAAGACTTCCGGAAGACTGACCGGATGGCTTTCGGCTACAAGGTCGGTAACAACACGCAATTTTAAAGAAATCAATAAAGGGAAATCCTTTCCGGCTGCCCATGATAAGCCCTGGAATACGAATGTCGGATTCAATTACAGATTTTCCAGTCACTGGAATGCCGGAGCCAACTTTGTTTACAACACTGGAAATGCATTTTCACTGTCGACTGAAGAATATGATTCTTATCTTGGAATAAAACTTTTGAACAGTGATGGTAAAAATAACTACAGACTACCTGATTTTCACCAACTAAGCATGAATGTGATGTACAGTCGTAAGGGGAAACTGATGGACACCGAAGTTGCATTTAAACTATACAATGTATACAACCGGCTGAATGCATATTATATTTATATTTACAAAAGCAGTCTGGTACCTGAAGCACCTGTTTTGAGAAAAGTAAGCATTTTGCCTGTTACACCTTCTTTAAGCATAAAGATTAATTTTTGAAATAAGATTTTGACTGTCCGACAATACAGTATTTGTTTTAATATATAATATTGTATTTACTTAAATATAGAATTTATATTTGGTATAGTAATTTTATGGGTAAAATTTATTTGTATTTTAATACACGATATATCAAAATTAATATTAATTTTGATTTTTGTTAGAGGTTTTTATGCGGATTATTTATTATTTTACGGTATTCGTATTGCTGCTTACATACACTTCATGTGAGGAAGATTTTGTATTTGTAAAAAATAATTTTACACCACAGATAGTTGTAAATGCCGTTTTTAAACCGGATCACAAATGGATGGTGCACGTTTCTACAAGCAGGGATATGCTTGATCCTGCCAGTAAAATACGTAATGTAGGGAATGCAAATGTAGTCATAGTAGAAAGTGTGAGCAAATACAGAATTTATCTCAAACATATTGGTGAAGGCATGTATTCAGCAGATTACTATCCTCCACTTCCCGATAAAAGTTATGAATTGATAGTAGAAGTACCAGGATTTAAAACTGTAAAAGCAAAAAGCAGTGCTCCTCAAAAAGCTAATATCGTTAATGTTTTTACAGACTTGATAAATGAAAAGGTCACCAATGTGAAGTTTCAGGTGAAAGACGATAAAAGCCAGTTTCTTATTTGGAATTTTATCACTTCCAAAGGTAGTAACGGACCCATAGACACTATCTATACGGGTAATCCCAAATCGTTTATTTTTGGATTTTACAATTATGACAATGCATTGTCTTCCTATATTGTCAGCGGAAAGGATGCTGTAACCAATTCCGGAGTTTTTTCTGGTAATTTCGTAGAAGATAGTGGTAGTGCAGACAATTCTTCAAAAGACAATAATGGGTCTTCCAATGAAGAAAGCGCTGATAATACTGAAATTAAAAAATATCTGAGAGTAGTAACTGCCAGCAGCAACTTATATAGTTATTACAAGTCTGTGGAAAAGTTTTTAAGTGCCGGAAATCATAATAGTAGCTTTTCCAATAGCCCACAGATATATTCCAATATTGAAAATGGTCTTGGTATTTTTGCAGGGTATACAGAACAACTGACAGAAATAGAGTAAGTAATTTTGTTTGTTGAATGGCCGATACATACATTTGTTTTCCAATAGATTTTGCTACTCCGGAATATGACGAGACAGTTCGTCTTCGTTATGATATTTTAAGAAGACCACTTGATTTACATTTTAACCCTGAAGACCTGGCAACAGAATTCGATTCTATTCATATAGCGTGTTACCATTCAGGCACTATGTTGCTGGCAGGTTGTCTTACATTGAAACCTCTTGAATCGGGTGACATTAAAATGAGACAGGTAGCCGTATCTGTAGCTTTGCAGAATCAGGGTATAGGTTCTCTGATGGTTAACTATGCTGAAAATGTAGCAATACAATCAGGTTTTACAAGGATGGTCCTGCATGCGAGAATTTCAGCTGTCACTTTTTATGATAAAATGGGATATAGTGTGTCGGGTAAAACCTTTAAGGAAGTTGGAATAGACCACAAATTTATGTACAGGAAGTTGGTGTAATAATTTCAAATACAATTCGACAGTCGCCCAATCATGACGCTACATTGTCTGATTCAATATAAAACATTGTATTAAAAACTATATAGCTTATTCCAGTTCTCTTAAATAAAGTTGGATTGTATTTTTTAAACCCAGATAAATCGCATCACATATTACAGCATGACCAATAGATACTTCAAGCAGGTTAGGGATATTTTCCTTAAAAAACCTTAAATTGTCCAAATTCAGATCATGACCGGCATTGATTCCAATACCAATACTATTTGCAAATTGGGCAGCTTCTACAAATGGCGCAATAGCTGCATTTTTGTCTTTATGAAATTGATGTGCATAAGGACCAGTGTAAAATTCAATTCTGTCAGCACCACATTCTTTTGCAGCGTATATCCTGTCTTTATCAGGATCGATAAATAAGCTCACCCTGATACCCGCATCTTTAATTTGTTTTATCGTTTCTGAAAGGAATACGCTGTTAGAAATAGTATCCCATCCGTTGTCAGATGTCAGCGCTTCCGGAGCGTCGGGAACAAGTGTACACTGTGCCGGTTTGTTTTTGATAACCAAATCTAAAAATTCCGGGGTAGGGTACCCTTCGATATTGAATTCAGTAGTAACATGATCTTTCAGTACCGGAATGTCGGAGTATCTGACATGCCTTTGGTCGGGTCTGGGATGAACAGTAATTCCCTGAGCTCCGTATCTTTCGCAATCCAATGCTGATTTAATCAAATCCGGGTAATTGGCACCTCTTGAGTTGCGTATTAGGGCGATTTTATTGATGTTGACGCTGAATAGAGTCATAAGGATTAGAAAGTTAAATTTTAGGATTCTTTGGATTTTCTGTCATTGATGATATCTCTGAGTTGAGCAGCTCTTTCGTAGTCTTCCTTTGCAAGAGCGGCATCCAATAATTTTTCCAGATTGACTATACTCATTTCTTCTATTGTTTCAGACTTACTCTTTTTAGGCTTGGCTGGTATGTTTTCTTCGTTTTCATCATCGAGCAGTACACCTGCATTTTCCATGATGAACTCATAGGTAAATATCGGACACTCAAATCTTACAGCCAGAGAAATAGCGTCAGAAGTTCTGGCATCTATATTTATGATATTGCCGTTGAGTTCACAAACAAGTTGTGCAAAAAATATACCATCCAGCAAATTGTTAATAATAACTTCTTTAAGGACTATCTCAAATGCGTCCATGGTATTTTTGAACAAATCGTGTGTCAGCGGTCTGTTGGGGTTCATATTTTCCAAAGCAACTGCAATCGCCTGGGCTTCGAATCCACCTATTATAATGGGTAATCTCCTTTTGCCATTTTCTTCTCCGAGTATGACAGCATAGTTGTGTGACTGTGTTACACTATGTGATAAGGCAATTATAGATAATTTTACTTTCTTCATTTTATAAGTAGGATTCTGTTATTATAACGGAATTTATGGTATACAGTTTAATATTTGCCATAAATAGCTTTTACAAAAGGTCCGTTTAGAAATGATTCTGTTTCAAGTTGACTTTGGAGGATTGTTCCTTTCCAGTTGTTGCTCAGCATCATATAGGCTACCTGACATAAAGGTGCTGCAGTTGTACTTTGTATGGCTCTGAGTTTTTTTCGACCAACATAACTCGGTTCAATTGTATATGATCGCTCTTTTGCACGCAGATTTCCCTTGCTGTCTCTTCCTTCTACAGATGCATATATGACTACTACGTCATCTTCAACACTCGGAATGTTGTCCAGCATTATCTTTTCAAGACTTTTGATCTGATCATCTCCGGATGGAATTGCATTGATTGTATTTTTTACCCATTGATAATGTCCGGGATAACGCAATGTCTTGTAGTCCAGATTTTTAACCTGTTTGGAAAATGCATCCGGCAAATCTGCAGCACCTCCGGATGTATAATTGTCTTCATAAAGTAGACCGTCAATGATAATTGAATCTAAACCGGATAAAGCAGGAACATTGGTTTTTTTATAATCTCTTACGACTTCTGCATCTTTCAGGTATTCTGTTGCCACCCCAATAGGACTCCAGGTAAATGCATAAAAATAAGGCGCTGCTGCATGCTTGCTTATTGCTCCTACCTTCATTTTCATAGTATCAGCCTGATCTACATTAAAATCCTGACAAAACTCTTTGAATAACTGGCTTGCCAGAATATTGATGAATCCGGGTGCAAGACCTGTCTGCAATACAAAAGCGGTCTCAGCATCCTTTGATATTTCTTTGATGTCGTTCGTTTCCTGTACATACTCTGTCAGGTTGGCATAATGACAGTTGAATTTTTTAGCTAAAGACGCAATTCTGGGTGCCTGGCTTCCGGGAAGACAGTCCAGTATAACATCGCATTGAGAAAGTGCTTCATCCATCGCTGGATTACTGCCATCAGATGACATCAGCACAGTATGGACTTTTGGTGTATTTATACAGCCTTCTGCAACAAATTGTGCAGCGCCTTCAATAGCGTATTGTGAAATGTCACCAAAAAATATTTCAGTATCCATTATATTCGTTTCAGATAAAATAAGGCCTGCTGCCTGCCCGATACCACCACTACCGGCAATAAATATCTTTGCTTTCATTGAAAATTGTTGATGAAATAACCTTAAAAACTAAATAATTTTATTTTTGGATTGCAAAGATAAGGATATTACCACTAATATTACAATTTCAGTCAGTGACTCAGGTCATATAATATCATATTAAAATATTGAATATGAAAACATTTATACATATGAAATAAATACATAAATTATAGAAGATTGAATATTAATTAAAAAAATATTAAATAAAATTATAATATGTATAAAAGGTAATATTATCTTTGCATTGTAAAACTGATTATTGCCTATAAATATATTTCTACTTTAACTTCGGATTTCATGCTTTAAGAGAGATCATTTAATCATTCATCTGATAGTAATCATCTGAATGTGAATAAATTGGAAGTGAATTAGTTTATATGCCGTAATGTTTTTTATCCCAGATGTATTTATTCAACAAACCGATTATTTATTGCAACCATGGCATTAAAGAAGCAAAAACCGAAATCCCCCACTAAAACACGTTTTAATTGGAAAGATGAACGTATTCCTAAAGTTATAGGTGTAGTTCTTATATTGATGGCTGTCTATCTGGCCATTGCATTTGTTTCCTATTTGTATACATGGAAAATGGATCAGGATAAAGTACTGAAGTTTTCATGGGGCATGTTGTTTCAGGGAGATTTGAGTGTACAAAACTGGTTGGGCAGGTTGGGAGCTATTATATCCAATATGTTTTTTTATTGGGGTTTCGGACTACCATCTATGATAGTTGTGGTTCTTATGATCCGTTTAGGTTTTGACCTTATTCGTCGTAAAAGCCTGGTTCCATTTTTAATATTTGCAAGAAACTCAGTGCTCATTATGGCATTCTTTTCCCTTTTATTTGAGTTTATATTCAGAAGTTCTGAATTTACCTGGGGAGGAGCATTTGGTGAGAGTACTGTATTCTGGTTGGCAAACTTTTTGGGGCAAATCGGCCTGTTTCTGTTGATATTATTTAGCATGGGAGCCTATATTATGTGGAGATTCAATCCCAATCTTGAACATGTGACAATTGCAAATCCTTTGTCGAATCTTAGAATGCCATCTATGGATTTTTTTAAAGGGATGGAAGACAATGATATAAGACCCAATAATAAACCTGCTAAAAAAGATATTTTATCCAATGCGATAGATAATTTATTCAAAAAGGGTAATAGTGATGATGATTCGGAAGATGATTCCTCTGGTATAAAGCCTGTAGTTGGGTCTTCTTCATTGCGAGAATCTCATAATATGGAGTTTGAATTGCCCGCTCAGGCCACAACCAGATCTGTTAAACCTGATATGAGTCATGAACTCGAAATTGAAGAAAATATAGGTGTCAGTCTGGAAGATGAAATTACTGAAACAGCGTTAGATACAGGACTGGCTAAAATACCTGTCAGCCCTGAATCTGAAATCGAAGCTGTTAAACTGGAAGATGAGCTCGAACCTTATGATCCAAAACTGGATTTGTCCAGATATAAGTACCCGACTACTGAATTACTATTGGATTATGCAGACCAGAAGGTCGAAGTTGACAGAGCAGAATTGGAAGCCAACAAGGATCAGATCATTGCTACTTTACTCAATTACAAAATTGAAATAACAAAAATAAGGGCAACTATCGGACCAACGGTTACTCTATATGAGATTGTCCCTGCTCCGGGTGTAAAAATATCCAAAATCAAGAATCTGGAAGATGATATCGCCTTGAGCTTGTCTGCATTGGGGATCCGTATTATAGCTCCAATACCGGGTAAAGGAACGATAGGAATAGAAGTTCCTAATAAGAACAAACAGGTAGTTTCACTTAAGGAACTGCTATTATCTGAAAAATTCACTCAGTCCAAGATGGCTTTACCTATTGCATTGGGTAAGACGATCTCCAATGAGGTTTTTGTAGCAGATCTTGCAAAAATGCCACATTTGCTTGTTGCCGGTGCTACAGGACAAGGAAAATCTGTGGGTATCAATGCTATTCTTATGTCTATTCTTTATAAGAAACACCCTTCTCAGGTAAAACTTGTACTGATAGACCCCAAAAAAGTAGAATTGTTTCCGTATGGTAGTTTAGATCAGCATTTTCTTGCATTCCTGCCGGATCAGGATGAGCCGATTATCACAGAAACCTCTAAAGTTATCAATACTTTGAATTCACTTTGTATTGAGATGGATGACAGGTATGATCTGCTTAAAAAAGCACGGGTTCGTAATATAAACGAATATAATGAAAAATTTACGGAAAGAAAATTGAATCCAAATGAAGGACATAAGTTTCTGCCTTTTATCGTACTTGTTATAGATGAGTTTGCCGATTTAATAATGACAGCAGGTAAAGAGGTAGAAATGCCGATCGCTCGTCTTGCGCAGCTGGCAAGGGCGATTGGTATACATTTGATTATCGCTACACAGCGTCCATCGGTCAACATTATAACTGGTATTATCAAAGCCAACTTCCCTGCAAGGCTTGCATTTAAGGTAACATCCAAGATAGATTCAAGAACGATTTTGGATGGTGGAGGTGCTGATCAGTTGATAGGAGCCGGTGATATGTTGTTGTCAATTGGTAGTAATAATGTTCGTTTACAATGTGCATTTGTGGATACACCTGAAGTGGAAAGCGTTATCCAGCATATATCGAAACAGCAAGGCTTCCCTGAGCCGTTCTATCTTCCGGAATACAAGGGCGATGATGAAGGAGGAAGCGGATCTAAGGATATCCGTTACTCAGATTTGGATGAAAATTTTGAAGAAGCAGCCAGACTAATTGTATCATCACAGCATGGCTCAACTTCACTGATTCAGCGTAAGATGCAACTTGGATACAACAGAGCTGGACGGATCATGGATCAGATGGAACAGTTGGGTATTGTCGGACCTGCTCAGGGTTCTAAGCCTAGAGAAGTGCTGTTTTTCTCAGTAGAAGAATTAAATCAGTTTCTAATAGTAATAAAGAACAGATAGAAAATAAATTTTCAAATAGGACCTTTGAAGTGCCTGTGCAATTTATTGTACGGGCACTTTCATTTTTATCTCATTCTACATATAAAAGACGAGGAAGGATTTATCCAGTGGATTGAGATTGTCCTTTAATATCATATCCATATCGTAGTCCTCATTTAAATAGAATGGTAAAAAACTTTCTACACGTTCCTGTAGGTTGTTGTTGGGGAAAAGTTTGTTTTTTAAATTTTTGATTTGATTTATCTGAACATCCTCCTTTTGTTTCAGATTCCTTTTTAATCGTGCCTCTATATTGTCAATGGTTTTGATTGTTTTTTGAGCTTCTGCAAGAACAGAATACTCAAGTGTCGGGTCAATGGCTTTAGCTTTTTCAGCAATTTCAGTAAAAATTTTAGTGATTTGCTTGGCTTCTATTTTTAAATCGTATTCTTCTTCTGTCGAATTTTTGAGATAGATATGGATGAGTTGCTGCTCATCTTTCCAGATGTCATCCTCACCAAAGGACAATTTATCTATCATTTTTTGAATATAATTCGGTACAAATAGTACTGAATTCCGACGTAGCAGAACCGGAAAAAATATGTTGAACGCATTGAATTGTTTTTTTCTTTCCAGCCAGTAGGCAATTTCTCCTCCGCCACCGATGTAGGCGAGATTGGGAAGCGTGAATTCTTCGTATAATGGCCTCATCACCACATTGGGACTGAATCTTTCAGGATGTGTATGAAGGATTTCAACGATTTCATCTTTAGAATAATGCTTGTCTGTATTATTTATTCTGTACAATTCATGCTCTGTATAGATACGTTCTCTGGATTGACCTTCTACATAGAATAAATTGATATCTCTGACATAAGCCTGAGGTGAGAAATTAAATTTCCTTGAAAGTTCATTTTGCACATCTATGACGATTGACTGACTAACTTGTTCTGTCAATTCTTTTTCCATTACCGGAATAAAGGCCTTTTTCAATTGCAAATTGTCCATATTAAGCACAATCAGTCCTGATTCTCTGAAAAACATATTGACCCACCTTCGTACAAAATCATTATAATCTGCTGATACAGATAGCGATGTTTTGAAAATATCACTTATGTTTTTTGCTTTTGCTGAGTCACCCAGTATATCCGATACCTGAGCAATCACACGTTCCAAGCCTTCAATGGAAAACCTGCCTACAGGTCCCATTTGATCTGTCTCCCATGTTACTGACTTTCCAAACATATGTACAGATTTAATTTCATCAAAGTCATGATCTTCGGATCCATTTATAAATACTGGTATGAAATTATAATCGGGAAACAGCCTGTTTAACATTGTACACAGATTTATCGCAGAATAGATTTTGTAAAAATAATATCCAGGTCCTCCCATCACTGTCGGTTGATGTGCAGTAACAATCGTAAATGTATTTTCCAGTTTTATTTTTTCAATATTGGACAATTGTGTTCCGGAACTATCCAATCCTTCGTACTGTTCCTTCAATACCTGAAATAATAATTCGCGGTTAACTGGAAACGACTTCCTCTGAGATATAGCTGTTTCCAAACCCTTGAGCGTAGGTTCAAATTGAATAAAATCCTTTAGCTTTGAATAGTTCTCCTGATAGAAAACGTCCTTATAGGCTAATTTACTAATTGTATGAAAAGGAACTTTGGATATCTGCATAATAAATCTGGATTGTATCCGAATCAGTTATAAAATTGTATTTTATATGTTTTCATAACGATTCATATCGGGGATTGTTTATAGACGCTCGTTTCTTTATAATTATTTATCGGTAATGTCTGCTGCTTTGACTTTTATTTTATTCATTTCATGTGCTTTTATCAGATTCGGGTTGTCGCTGTATGTCTTGATTATCTTGAATGCATCAGAATCTTCATCTCCGTCTGTGGGGAGGCGTAAATTTTGCAGGTATTGCATATCAAGCTCTATACGCTTTTTAATCTCATCTCTATTGGTAGCTAAATCCCCGTGTCCTGTGATAAGTAAACTTATATCAGTGTGTTTTTCATAAATAGTAGCCGCTTTTCTGATCGTATTCATGTAAGCACTATAGTTATGTTCGATTATTGGTATTTCTATATTACTCAGGTAATCACCGGCAATCCATACAGATAAAGATGGAATACATACGAATATTCCGTCATTGGTATGTCCATCGGCAAGGTAAAATATGAGGTCAGTCTGATCTATAGTTATTGTTTGATAATCTTCATTAATTACAATGTTAATATCCGGAAATGTGACTTTGTACGGTCTGCTTATGTAAAATTCATTATCAAATTCTGTAATCTGTTGTAGAATTGTAGACTTTTCCGGGTTTTCATGAAATGCTTTTGAAGCGAAAGTTGTTGCATCCGGAAATGCTCCATAACCGATAATGTGATCGTAGTCTGAATGTGTAAACAGGATATATTGTTTGTGTGCAGGATAGTTGGACGTAACAAATGTCCTGATATAATCAATTTCATGCGGAAGCCAGTTTGGATCTACTATAATTACTGAATTGTTGAGGACAATGACAGTAGAAGTTGTCCTGTATAAAGCACTTTCAAAAACGACGATTTTAGATGATTCATATTGCGTTTTCATTCGGATTATTTGATTATAAAATTCAACAGCCGGTATTTGAATCACAAATGACCGGCTGTTGAAACAGAATTTCAATTGTATTATGATTAATCTATTTCCTTAACGATTCTTTCTGCTTTATAGATGTATTTCAAAGCAGCATAAATACCGCCCGCATGTACACTGACAGTTCGGTTGTATTCCTCATCAAAAATAAAATTACCTGGCAGGGATTCTATATTTCCGTCGAATATGAGTCCGACAGCTTCTCGGTTTTTATTTATCAGTGGACTTCCACTGTTTCCGCCTATGATATCATTGGTAGAAACAGTATTGAAAGGTGCCTGTAGTAACTCATGCGGCGGATTCATCCATCTTTCCGGCAAGGACCATGGAAATATCTTTTTGTGGGAATAATATCTGTCATACATTCCATAATATGTTGTATTGACGGGAGCAATTGTTCCATTATAATTATATCCTTTGATAACTCCGTCTGATATTCTAAGAGTAAAGGTTGCATCCGGAGGCAACTGGTCACCGTAGATCTGGAAAGTCTGATTGGCAATTTTAGCTTCCAGTACTTTTCTTGAAGCATCCGTTGATTGAGCAATACTTGTAGCCTCTTTGTATTTAGGTACGAAGATAGCTGCTGCTTCCAGCAACGGATCTTTAACATTGGCCATTTTACCTTCATTTTCAAAGTAAGATTTTACAAAAGCTGCATCTGTAAACTTAGTCTTTGAAATAAGATAATCCACATATTCGTCAATGTTTTTCTTGCCGAGTACTTTTTGCAGTGTCATATCTCCCGGATAGATATCTTCCTTTATTTCATTCAGAAGGATTTTCAGCAATTCTTTCTGATCAGCCTCCTTAAAGGATTCCAATTTGCCGGTTATAATGGATTTCAACCTGTCTTTTTTAGCATCACTTTCTTTATTTACTACCAGTTCCTTATATGCTTCAAGATCATGCATTACACTGAAGATATTGCCTCTGAACGGACTTGGACTTAAATGAATACTTGCCCAACCCAGAGGTCTCATTTGTTTATACATAGCGGCTAATTCATCCCAGTAATTCAATTTGGATGATTTGGAACGAATGTAATTTTCCATCTCTACTTTTCTGTTAAACAGGGCAGGATCATTCAGTCCTTTGGTGATACCGCCGTATACCTTCATGGAATTGGCTATATTGGCAATTCTGTTGAGTAATTCCTGAGATTCATATTCCTTTTCAGGATCGTTCTTCATCAGATTATATTTTCCCATCATGAAGTTGTTTCTGTTTTGAAGAAATTTATACATGAATGGATATCTGTAATCTCTGTCATATTCGAGTTGTGCAACCGTTCTGTAACGTTCTGTTCTTCCCGGATTTCCTACTACAAATACGGGTTCGTCTTCCGCTGCACCATTTTTGTTGAATTTTAGATAATTGGCTGATGTATTGAGTGGTTTTCCGTCGTCATCATATGCTCTCCAGAATGTAGCATCCAGGTTATACCTTGGGTAAGTGAAATTATCCGGATCTCCGCCAAAGAATCCCAGATCCAGTTCTGGAACCCAAACCAGTCTGATATCATTATAACGCTTATAACCATAGATGGAAAATTTACTGCCGCTGTAAAATGTAACAACCTGTGTTCTCAGATTTTGCCATTCAGGTTTCTCTTTATATATCTTTTCGATATCTTCCAAAGCTTGTTTCTGCATTGTAGTTCTTTCTTCATCACTTTTGGCCTTTTTGATTTTATCCATTACTTGTTTGGTAATGTCATCTGCCATGATCATTTGCTCTACAAACAAACCACTTGCCTTTCTTTCATCTTCAAATGTAGCTGCATAGAATCCCTGTTTGTCAAAATTTTCTCCCTCTTTCTGAAGTTTTGTTAACACATCCCTGGAACAATGATGATTGGTCATGATAAGTCCCTGATCAGATATAAATGAAGCACTGCACCATGAAGCAAACTTTAAAGATGATTTTCTTACATAATCAAACCATTCGTCCTGAACATCCATTCCGTAGGTTTCCTTTAGCCACTTTTTGGGTGGATTTTCAAATGTCCACATTTTGCCAAAATCGTGCGGACCCGCTTTTTTCTGAGCATGATTCACTGATAAAATAATGAAACTGATCAATACACTAAGTACAATTTTTTTGTTCATTGATAAATATCTTTTTTTATTGTAAATGAATTAAATGGTAAAAATAGAATGATTTTGCCAAATTTTAAATTTATTCCATATTCATTTCTTAATTATAGTAGATTTTGTATGATTTAACCGGGTTGTTCTTTTGTAAATAATGTATGATTACACTAAAATAATAAATAATCCGATATTTAAATACTGTAGACTGTCTATTGGCAAAATTAATTAACATTAAATTTGAATTTTTTGACTAAAAACATACTGTAAATTTTGGTATATTCTTTTAAAATTACTTTCTTTGCGTTTATTTTATAAACATCATAAAAATTTTTATTAATGAGATATTTAAAATTAGCAATTTTGCTTGTTGGTTTAATCAGCTTGAATACAAGTTGCGTAAGCAAAAAGAAATTGAACGAAGCCAATGCTGCTTTGGAAGCAACTAAAAATTTATTGTCTGACTGTGAGCAAAGAACTAAATCTCTTACTGCCCAGGTTGATGACCTTACTTCTCAATTGGAGATGTCTAACAAAAATCTTAAAAAAGCTAATGACGATTTAGCAGCTGCCAATATGAAATTAAAATCGGCTGAAGATCAGTTATTGGTGTTGAGAAACAGCCAAAACAGTTTACTGGATCAGTTGAACTCAGCTTCTGTTATCAATAAAGCTGGTGCTGAAAGTATTAAGAAATCATTGGATGCTATCAGCCAGCAAAGTTCTTACATAAAAGAATTGACACAGAAAATGCAGTATAAGGATTCAGTTAATTTAGCATTGGCTATGAATCTGAAGAAGTCTCTTAAAGATTTTAATGACAAGGATGTTTCTATCGAAGTTAAAAAAGGCGTAGTTTACATCTCTTTGTCTGATAATATGCTTTTCAAAACAGCTTCTGCCAATATCAATGCAAGTGCTTCTAATGTTTTGGGTAAAATCGCTTCTATCCTGAATGATCAGAAAGACCTGGATATCCTTGTAGAAGGTCATACGGATAATGTACCTATGACAGGTGAATGTGTTACTGATAACTGGGATTTGAGTTCCAGAAGAGCTTTGGCAGTAGTTAAAACACTTCAGAATAAATATAAGGTAGATCCTGCCAGATTGACAGCAGGTGCAAGAGGTGAGTATTCTCCAAAATCTACAAATAAAACAGCTGCTGGAAGAGCATCTAACAGAAGAACAGAAATTATTGTATTACCTAAGTTGGATCAGTTCTTCAAATTGATGGAGGCACCTGCAGGAAAATAAATAACTTTTAGGAATTGTAGACTTTCTATAATCCCATAATCAAAGAGGAATCAGACTTCATTGTTTGATTCCTCTTTTTTTATTGTTATATTTGGAAAAAAGATAGTATGAATGAAAAATTACGATAAAAGTTTTGAGATATAAGACGACCAATGTGTTTGAGGAGTTAATAAGTTAATAAGGGTAATTCCTGTTTATCAACGGCCAAAATTTAGCATAGCGATTGGGGTAAGACAATTAGGTAGAGGAGCCTTTGAAGAGGTATAAAAGTGAGAGAAGGTTTAATTCTTTCAATATAATCTGCAGCTTTGTCCCGGAAAATTTTAGCTACTTTTACAAGTAAGCACATGAGCTTCTTCCAACTATTAAAGTATCTTTAAATGCCCTGAATTCACACCTCAGAACATCTTCCGTTTGCTCTTGACAAAGTAATATAGAAGAACAATAATTTTTTAACCATGAAAATTATTCAAAGGACAAATAATGTTGATAAATATCTGTAAGTTTTTCATCTATATTTTTGTTACTTCACCATCTAACTTTTCATTTATTACTTACCAAAAAAGCTCCGATTACAATTTTTATGCTAACTTTAGGGTTTAAAGCAAGTATACATTGAAACCGGATATGTACCGTATATTGAATGTTCGTAACCTTTTGC
Organism: Saprospiraceae bacterium; assembly: GCA_020850225.1. Lineage (GTDB taxonomy): Bacteria > Bacteroidota > Bacteroidia > Chitinophagales > Saprospiraceae > OLB9. The sequence goes on from JADZFD010000090.1 coordinate 53,428, forward strand.
TGAACATATGCTGCATGACTTTACTTTCCTGTTCGTTTACTCAAACAGTAAAAACAGGTGAAATGGCATATGAAAGAAAACAATATGCTATAGCAATTGATTTGCTTGAAAAAGAGTATCTAAAAACTACATCAGAAGCTCAGAAAGCACGTAAATCTTACCTGTTAGGCATGTCCTACAGGAAAATTCTAGACTATGATCAAGCAGGAAAATGGTTTGGTAATGCTGTAAACAATAATTATGGCGTGGATGCTATGATGCAGCAAGCGCTTGTATTGCGACAGCTCGAAGATTATGAAGCTGCCATAGGAATATACAGAAAAATAGCCGATATCACCCAGCGCCGGCAGGAAACAGACAAGGAAATCGCCAATTGCAACTACGCTATTGAACTGAAATCCAATCCTAAACCATATAAGACAGATCGTATCTCTCAGAATACTACCGTATCCGAATATGCACCTGTAATATATGACAATCAATTTCTGGTATTTACTTCTGAACGCAAACAATCTACAGGTAGTCAGGTATACAAGTGGACTGGTGAGAAGTATTCTGATTTGTTTGTAATGATGAAATCAGGATCTGATGCAAGAATATTTGATCCCATGATTAACACGGAAGCTAACGAAGGTACTGCCTGTTTTTCACAGGATATGCAAACAATGTATTTTACGCGGTGTTTTTCAGACTATAATGAAGATGCACATTGCAAAATCATGGTTACACACATGATTGACGGCTCATGGTCTGAACCGGAAGCGCTGCCTTTCGTACATGACAAGGTCAATTATGGCCAACCTGCCTTGTTTGAACAGGATCAGGTGCTGATATTTGTAGCAGATATGGAAGATCCCGGCGGTAATACCGATTTGTACTATACTGAGATATTGCAGGATGGTAGTTTTACTGCACCTGCTAAACTTCCTTCCCGAATTAACAGTCCCGGAAATGAAAAATTCCCGACTACCTTTGCTGATACGCTCTATTTTTCATCGGACTATTTACCCGGTATGGGTGGCTATGATATTTTCAAAACCTGGCTACTATCCGACGGAAGCTGGTCAATACCCGTTAATATGGGTGCGCCGGTAAATAGCGGTGCTGATGACTTTTCTTTTATAGTTGATCCACAGCCCAAACCTGGTAATGGAATACTAAAGGAAGGATTTTTTGTATCATCGAGGGCAGGCAATGGCAAGGATGATATCTACAGGTTTAAGGAACTTGTCCCTGTCGTAAAAGAACCTGAAAAAACCGAAGAAATTAAGCGAAATGTCTTTATAACTGTTCATACATTGACGTCGGTTTACAACATTGAAGAAGACCCCAATTCTGGTGTAAAGGGGAATATTCCTCTTGGCTTTTGTCTGGTTAATATGCTGGATGAAGAAGGTAAAAGAATGGAAAGTAAAACGAATGACGCCAATGGATTCATAGTATATGAAGTTCCGGAGAACAGGGATATAACAATAGTCGGAGCAAAATCAGGCTACCTCAATGCCATACATAAATTGAGTACCCGCAATCTGAAATTTGATACCATAACACATGCTGCAACCGTAAATATCAAACTTACACTTAATAAAATATACGAGGACAAGGAAATTATTCTGGATAATATCTACTACGATTATGACAAATGGGATATCAAATCCGAAGCTAAACCTGCATTGAACTATCTCGTAAGGATCATGCTTGATAATCCACAGATAAAAATTCAATTGTCAAGTCATACAGACTGTAGGGGAGAAGATAGCTATAATCAGGAATTATCCCAGAAACGAGCGCAATCGGTAGTCGATTACCTGATTTCAAAAGACATACCTGCTTCCCGGCTCGTTGCCAAAGGTTACGGTGCGTCACAGCTCCTCGAATCATGTATATGTGAAAAATGTACTGAACAGCAACACCAAAGAAATAGAAGGACGACATTTAAGATTATTAGATAAACTGATAAATAACCTGTACAGGTCTTATTAATATATGGATGACCAGAAAAGCAATATACAACAAAAGGAACTTATACTCAACAAAACCTGCAACCTCATTGAAAAACTTGAATCAGTAGTTACAGAATGGGATGATTTGTATGATGCATACCAGGAGCTCATGGATTACTATTCCGGCGAACAATGGATCAATGATGTTGAAGCAAGCGATACAGGTGCATTTTCAGATATGCCCCATGGAGTATTGAGTCAGGATGCTGTATATAATATGTATGCTGATCAAAGGTTGGTTGCATTCAGACTGATACGTACTGCTCTCAGATACATAGAAAAATAATCATATATTCTCTAATATTGAAAACAATCCTGTGAACTTCCCTATATAAGTTCTCATCGGATTTATGATAAAAGATATGTTTAGATATTTGTTTTTTATAATTTATAAAATTTTGCCTCTCATGTCAGTTTTACGACATTTTTTATAAAGGACCACAATTAATTGATTTTTTATAAATTGAAGTATGTTAAGTATAATATATATAGTATCAGTTACTTGAATATTATATATTGTTATATGTATGGTTATAAGCAAAAATTATTTAAAAAATAAATAATTTTTTTATTTTGATATTGTATATAGTTTGCTAATTTTATGTTAATTTTTATTAATTAACTTTTTTTTACCAGCAAATCTCATTCTAATGTATAGAATAATTTGTATTTTTTCTTCGCTTTTTTTGATTTTTTTAACCTCTCGGATTACAGCGCAGACTTCCCCGCCGGAGCCATGTACGAGTGGTTCTCAAAATACCTGTCAGTGCGAAACCTCACCCATACTGTGTACTCCGGATATTCTTTCCAATTATGAGTATGACATGACGAATTATCTGCATCAGTCTGATGGACCTGATAATCCCATGTGTATGCCGGGTGGTAATGGTACTACAGCACACAATCCTACCTGGTTTAGGTTTATAGCCCTCTGTGAGGACCTGCAAATGACAGTTACAACTACAGGGTGTTCAAATGGAGGATCAGGTTGGAATCCCTGCAGAGGTGTTCAGTTGGCTGTATTTCCGGAATGTGAATGGCAGAATCCTTGGGATGCGGTCGCATGTCAGGTAAATCAATGTATAACTAGTGGAAGCAGTACTGGTCAGGTAATCAATTTGACTATGTCAGGGCTTACTATAGGCAAGCTGTATTCTTTAGTTGTAGATGGTTGTTGTGGTTCTGCTTGTCATGTTAAAATTCAAATCACAACTCCACCTTGCTTTCCTAATATTCAGGATTGGCAAGGGGAGATACAGGGTCCGAAAGATGTATGCGTAGGAGATGATGCGACTTATTGTGTTGAAAATGTGACAGGAGGATTGAAGTATATTTGGACATTGGACGGCGTATTTGTAGATGCAGGTCCTGCAGATGACAGTGGTATCACCTGTATGAATAACCGGTTATTTTTTAATCAAAAGGGCACTTATACATTGTGTGTAGACACAGAAAATTCTTGTGTTCCTGTTACGGATAACCCTCCTCCCAACTGTATTACCATAACGGTTCATGATACTGAAGCAGGTACCATCACAGCTAATCCGACACCTACCTGCCCTGGTAGCAATGTCAATATAAATGTCACAGGTAATGCCACCGATGCGGGACTTTCTCAGTATATTGTTATAGTAGATGCAAGTGGTACTGTGGTTCAGGTTACTCCGGGTACTACCGGATCATTTACATGGCCCGAGTGTGCTACATTTACAGCTTACAGCTATAACTTTGTGACAGTACAACAGCCTGTACCGCAGGTAGGAGACAATTTTACCACTGCGACAGCCGGATGTTCTCAAGATTATAAGTGTTGTGATTTTGATTCTGTAGATATAGTTTTTGAAGACAATGATGAACCGGTAATTTTAAATGTTCCTGCCGATATTACAGTCGATTGTTATGAGAGTATCCCGGCTATGGCAGATCTTAGCTATACGGACAATTGTATGCCGGGAGGTACAGTAGCGGGTGTTCAGACAGGCACCTATACCGATTGCAGTGGCGGAGCGATTACCCGTACATGGACGGTAGAAGACAGTTGTGGCAATATAGCTACCAGTACACAGACTATCACAATCGATCCTATACCTGTAGCTACTTTCACGCCATTTGATGATGTAACAGTCTCTTGTGAGATGTTTCCATTGGCTACTTTCCTACCACCACTAACTTATACCAATAGTAAGACAGGTGGATGTCTGATAGCCGGTACAATAATTCCCACCCGTGTCGTGGATACGATGCAGTGTATGGGGACAGTTACCTACAACTGGATGGCAACAGACAAATGTAACCGCGTCATACAGGAAACACAAGTATATACAGTGGAACCACCTGATGAAGCAGCCTTTATCAATCCACCGGCAGATGTTACGGTTAGTTGTAGTAACTTCCCTGTAGCAACCTATCTGCCTCCGCTTTCCTATACCAACGGCTCGACAGGTATCTGTCTTGTAGCCGGTACGATTATACCATATCAGGTTGTTGACACATCAGCCTGTGAGGGTACAGTTACATTTGTGTGGCAGGGATTGGATAAATGTGGCAGGGTATTGAACCATCAGCAGGTGTGGACGGTAGAGCCACCTCAGGAGATCAGTTTTATCAATCCGCCGCCTGCACAGGTTACGGTCGATTGTGCCAATATACCACCAGCAGGAACATTACCACCATTAAGTTATACTAATGGAGAACCTGCAGGAAGATGCCGCATTCAGGGTTCAGTAATTCCAACACGCATTGATATGTATGATATTTGTGGAGGTACGATAGACTTCTTGTGGTCCAAGACAGATAGTTGTGGACGTTCTATAGCACATTCACAAACGATGACTGTCAATCCGGCACCGGAACCGCAGTGGGTTAATCCACCTGCAGATATTACATTGCCATGCGGACAGACAGTGGATCCGGCTTTTATGCCAGACTTATTTTATTCCAATGGTGTTCCCAATGGTAATTTCTGTTCAATTAATGGTTCTGTTGCGCCAACACGTCAGAATGATATACAAGGCTGTTCCGGTACCGTTACATTTACCTGGACATATACAGATCCTTGTGGCAGAACGCTGAATCATACGCAGGTATATACTTTAAGTCCACCGGATGAGCCTCAATGGATTAATCCTCCGGCTGATATAACCGTAACCTCATGCAGTGGGTATGATTTTGATAATCTGCCGATGCTGTCTTATAATAATGGACAAACAGGTCCTGACTGCGGAATAATGGGAAGCGTTGAAGCAGTGCGTACCGGAAGTGTTACAGACTGTCAGGGTGCATATATATATACATGGACATACACAGATAAGTGTGACAGGGAATACACACATATTCAAACAGTATCCGTAATACCACCACCGGAAGCAGCATTTGTTAATCCGCCTGCTTCACAGACTGTGACCTGTGAAAACAAACCTGACGGCAACGCTGTTAATCTCAACTATACCAATGGAGGTACAGGTGCTTGTCTGATCAGTGGTACCATTTCAGCAACCCCACAGATTCAGGACAACAATGACTGTTCCAAAGTGTATACCTACGAATGGGAATTTACAGATAACTGCAACCGTACCATCAGCCATACACAAACAGTTAATGTGGATCCTCCACTTGTAGCACAATGGATTAATCCGCCTGCTGATATTACTGTAGCATCCTGTGACAACTTTGATTTTGACAACTTACCCATGCTTACATACAACAATGGTCAATCTGGAGATTGTGCCATAACAGGTAGTGCAGAAGCAGTCAGAACAGGAAGTATTACCGACTGTCAGGGTGCTTATGTATATACGTGGACATTTTCAGATAATTGCAACCGAACAATAACGCATACCCGAACAGTAAATGTTGTGCCACCTCCTGCTCCTCAATGGGTGAACCCACCGGCAGATATTACTGTTGCATCATGTGATAATTTTGATTTTGATGATTTGCCCGAGTTGTTCTATAATAACGGAGGAACAGGACTTTGTGCTATTACAGGAAGTGTTGAAGCTGTCAGAACAGGAAGTGTTACAGACTGTCAGGGTGCATACGTTTATACATGGACATTTACTGACAATTGTAACCGTACTATTACCCATACACGTACAGTGACTGTAGTTCCACCTCCGGCGGCACAATTTATAAACCCGCCAGTAAGTGAAACCCTCAACTGTAATGCAGCACCTGATCCTAATGCAGCGATAGTTTTAAGTTATTCCAATAATGGATCCGGAAATTGTCTGATAAACGGTAGTATTCCGGCTACACCACAGGTACAGGACAACAATGATTGTTCCAAAGTATACACGTATGAGTGGACATTTACTGATAATTGTAACCGAACAATAACGCATACCAAAGTTACGAATGTACTTCCGCCACCTCCACCCGTATTTATAAATCCACCTGCTGACATTACTTTGAGTTGTAGTGCGGCACCTGATCTTACTCAACCTCAGGTACTCAATTATAATAATAATGCTACAGGAAGTTGCGCAATCAGTGGCAGTGTAAATGCAGTAATAAACAGTAATACGGTTAATTGTACAGGAACACATCAACTTACATGGGAATTTACAGATAATTGTGGCAGAACCATACAATGGAATCAGACAATTACTGTCAATCCACCTGCAGAACCTTCTTTTGTCAACGCACCACCTGCTGTATCCAGTGTAACCTGTGAGAATGAACCAGATCCTTCGGATCTGCCTGTGTTACATTATACCAACAGTGATTCCGGTGATTGTCTGATAGAAGGTGATGTAGTACCTACTTTAGATATAGTAGAAAATGGATGTGACAAGACATATACATATAACTGGAGATATACGGATATGTGCAGTCGCAATATTACATATACAAGGGTCGTGAACGTGTCGCCACCACCGCCAGCAACTTTTATTAATCCTCCGGTTTATACTACGATGACCTGTAGCAATGCAGAAACATTTACAGCTCCGGATTTACAATATTCCAATAATTCAAGCTGTGATATCAGTGGAACCATCCAGCCCGTTGTCACCAACAATTTCAATGCCTGCGGAGGTAATATCAATATCAACTGGACAGGCAGAGATATCTGTGGACGTACACTCAGCTACAGTCAGATAATCGTTGTTTTACCGGCACCTCCACCTGTATTTACTTCGATCCTTCCGGATGACATAACAGTGAGTTGTCAGGAATTGAGTGCTTATCAGGTACCTTTGGATTACAGTAATAGTCAGGATCGACCTTGTAACAGGGATGGTTCAGTTTTTCCGGTTCTGGATGCCTCAAAAGTAACGCTATGTGGAGGAATAGCAACCTTAACATGGCAGGTAACCGATCTATGTGGCCTTTCACTTCAGCATGTTCAGCATATATCAGTCGAACCGGCACCAGCTGCAGTATTTCTTAATCCACCACCAGCGACTGAAACCGTAAGCTGTACCGATGTACCATCGGCTCCTCCTGCATTGAATTATTCAAACGGGGAGTCCGGATCTTGCGGAATAAATGGAAGTGTGACACCAATTCAAACGGGTGGATATAATGCCTGCGGGGGAACTATTCAGTATACATGGCAATTTACAGATGCGTGTGGCAGATCGATAGTTTATACGCAAAATGTTATTGTCCTGCCGGCAGATGAACCCTATTTTACGACAGAACCGGATGATGCATATCTTCCATGTAATCAGGGATTCCCGGCTCCTTATACACTTACGTATACAAACGGACTATCAGGTAATTGTGCTATCAATGGGACTGTAATGGCTACTTATGAGGATGCAGGTATTGTGCGGACATTTACATGGACCTATACCAATAATTGTACAGGGAATGTTATAACTACAAATCAGGAAGTCACTATTAGTCCGGTACCAAATATTGTAGCAGATCCGGTAGTGGTTAATGTATGTTTTGGTGACTATTTTAATCTTGAGGACATTCAGGTTACAGATCTGAATGGTACAAATATAGATCTGACCTATCATTATGGAACACCAGCTTCTGTTAACAATCAGATGAGTTCTCCTCCGTGGGTTACTGTTGAAGGTTCATATTATATCCTTGCGACCAATGAATATGGATGTACTGATGAAGTAGAAATCAAGCTTAAAAATGATCCACCTCCACAGTCTGGTTACGGAAAGTCGACTACTTTGTGTAGTGAAGGCAGTACAGTCAATTTGTGGACGTTACTTGACCCTCCGTATGATAACAATGGATACTGGAGTGATGAATATGGTCACGGAATCGATGTTTCTAATCCGGCAAATGTAAATCTGGATGGACTTCCGGGTGGTACATATAATTTATTTTATATTGTCAGCTCTAATAATAGCTGTCCGGATGGTATGACCAGTGTTGAAATAAATCTGGTAGATCCGGGAAATTATGAAATTTTAAATGTTACCTGTAGTGGAGATTTCAGTACATATACAGTCGTTATGGATGTGTATGACTATACAGTAACAGCATCTGCAGGGAATATTACCAAAAATGGACCAACGGTTACTATATCAAATATTCCGATAGGTACCTCTGTCGTACTTACATTCAAGTCAGTCGGCGGTCTGTGTGGTGATGAAACATTAACTATTGATCCTCCACAGTGCAATTGTCCGAATATACCTAATCCGGTATCGGGTGGCAATGTTAAAGCCTGTCAGAATCAAACAGGAGTAACACTAAGTGTGACTGTCGGTTCAGGGCTCACGGCACAGTGGTTTTCTGCTCAGACAGGCGGTACTTTATTAAAAGATAAATCACTCACCTATAATCCACCAACAGATGTGGTAGGTATCAAAACCTATTATGTTCAGGCTATAGATACCCTGACAGACTGTAAAAGCCAAAGAATAGCTGTACAGCTGGAAGTTGTAGCCAATCCTGTTGTTACAAATGCTGTACTGAATGTCTGTGATGATGACAAGGATGGTATAGCAGTATTTAATCTGGATGATGCCAAAACAAAGGTAGTAAGTGGAGGTGGATTTACTTTCAGCTATCACCTGACACTTACTGATGCTCAGAATGAGACCAATCCACTGCCGAATACCTACACCAATACTTCCAATAATCAAAAGATTTATGTTGTGGTAAAAAACAGCAGTGGATGTAAATCTATTGCTGAATTAACATTATCGGTATGGGCTTTACCAAATGTGACATTTACAGTAACACATGAAAAATGTTCAGGTAATAATAACGGATCCATTCAGGTAAATCCACCAACGACCGGCCTTGAATTCAAGCTCAATAATCTTCCGTGGTCTGCGAATCCATTGATGGAAAATCTGCAGCCGGGTAATTACACAATTTTGGTCAGAGACGGCAATAAATGTGTTGCATCATATCAGGTAACGATCAATGCAGGTCAGAAACTTAGTTTTGAAACTTTTACGATCAATTGCAACAATAAAGGTACACTCAGTGACGGCAATGACGATACATACGATATCGTGATGAATGTGACATCTGTACCTACTGCTTCCGGCAATACCTATACCATAGTATATAATGGTCAAACTTTAGGTGCCAACTATAGTTATGGTGTCTCTAACAGCATGTCCATTCCTGCAGACGGTACTTCCGGACAGATTGAAATCACGGACAATGTTACCGGATGTAAGGTGACACGTAATATCGGACCATTGATTGCATGTTCTACAAATTGTGCTATTGATCTTGCCAATGTTAGTGTAGTATGTGACAATAAAGGAACGGATTCAGACCCAACCGATGATACATATACAATATCATTTGTCGCCACAGCTGTTAATAACGGTAGTTCTACGACATTCACATTGTTGATTGACAATGTTATCAGGGGTACATACAATTACGGAGAAGTAGTAACAATAACACTCCCTGCTGATGGCTCTACTCCTGACATCCGTATAAGGGATGCACAGAATATTCAATGCTTTACAACACTGGATGCCGGAACACTGAATTCTTGTTCAGGCACATGTCAGATAACAGCAGTAGTGAGTAAGGTTACATGCGGAGATAATGGAACTATCAATGATCCGAATGATGACACGTTTACATTTACCATAAGGGTAACAGGTAATAACATATCTTCAGGATGGAAGATATCAGGAAGTACGGATGTTTATGCCTACAATACCAATGTGATACTTGGACCTTATCCTATAAGTGGCGGAAATCTTTCACTCAATATTGAAGACATTGTTGACGGTAATTGTAAAACAACTGTTCCAGTAACTGCACCTGCACCATGCAGTACACCTTGTGTACTGGAAGTAGTGGATGTTACTGTATTCGCGTGTGACAATAATAATACAGGTAATACATCAGCAGATGATGTTTTCAAAGTTACTTTTAAGGTGAATGCTGTGAGTGGAAGTGTCAACTTCTATAATGTCACATATAATGGTAAGACCTACGGGCCATTTACCTACGGGCAAATTATCACCATAGATGACTTACCAGCCAATGGACAGAATCTGACATTGAGTGTCGTAGATGCTGTAAATAGCGGATGTGTAACATCTCTGGTAGTGAAGCAGGATCCTTGTTCTTCATGTCCACAGACTGTAGATGCAGGTGCTGATAAAATATTAACCTGTACAAATAACACAGCGACTTTGACTGCAACGGCATCACATCAGGGCGGAGTGTTTGTATGGACAGGCCCTAATGGATTCAACAAATCAGGCCAGACTGTAACAACAAGTACTGAGGGTGAGTATACCGTTACTGTGACATTCCCGGATCAATGCGTTGCTACTGATAAAGTATTGGTAAGTAAAGATGCCAACTTACCTGTTGCCAATGCCGGTACTGATCAGGAGTTGACGTGTATTAAGAAAGATGCCGTGTTGACCGGCTCATCTAACCTCTCAGGTAATGTAACTTATACCTGGACGAATGCTGCAGGTACTGTTATCGGAAATACAGCAACCATCACTGTAACCGGTACGGGCTTCTATTATCTGGAAGTGACAAACACGCTTAACAATTGTAAATCCGGAAAAGATGAAGTAGAAGTTTTTGACAGAAATCAACAACTCAAGTTTGTGACCAATAGCTGGATATGCAGCAATAAAGGTACTGCAACAATCGGTGATGATGATGAGTATACCTATACATTTAATTTGTCCAATACAACATCAGCCACAAACAAATACAAGGTTATGTACCAGGGTAGTGAGATTGGCAGTTACAACTACAATCAGAGCTACAGCCTGACACTGCCAGCTGATGGAAGTACACGGATATATGTATTCGTTGACGAAGTAACAGGTTGTATGACCAGTACTACCATAGGACCACTTGAGCCTTGTTCAACAGATTGTGAATTAACCATTGAGGACCTGACAGTTATTTGTAATGATAATGGTACAGAATCCATCGATACGGATGATTATTATGAAGTGGAATTCAAAGTAACAGGAATTAATACAGGTTCTTCCGGTACTTTTGTTGTTACTAAGGATGGAGTACAAATTTCTTCACAGAATTATGGAAGTAAACTTGTATTCAAATTCCCTGCAGACGGCACAATACCATTTATTGTTGTAAGAGATAAGGACATCAATGGATGTCAGGTAGTTCTTAATATTCCACAGCTGAATCCTTGTTCGTCCAAATGTGATATTGAGGCTACGGTTTCCAATGTTTTGTGTAATGACAACGGTACCATCAATGATCCTGCAGACGATATTTTCTATTTTGATGTGGTTGTGACGGGCCTGAATATATCATCAGGATGGAAAGTCCAGGGTTCCGCCACACTCAATGATTATGGTAAAATAGTAACAATGGGGCCATATCCAATATCAGGTGGTATCGTCAACCTGAACATTGCAGACAATAAATCTGCCAATTGTACTGAAACCATAAAGGTTACACCTCCTGCTGTATGCAGTGAACCATGTGTGATTCGTGTAGACAACCTGATTATTTTCCCTTGTAATAATAATAACACAGGACCGGTGACTACCGATGATATATTCTCAGTATCCTTTGTCGTAAACAGACAGAGTGGCTCTGCTAAACATTATAATGTAACAGCAGGTTCTCGGTCATATGGGCCATTTAATTATGGTACTATTATCACAATTGATAGCTTGCCAGCAAATGGGCAGGATATCCGCCTGATTATTAAAGATCCAACGAATAATGGCTGTCAGACTGAAGTAACTGTAAAGCAACAACCTTGTTCTAACTGTACGCAAACAGCAGATGCTGGTGCAGATCAGCTGATTACCTGTCAAAGTAATGTGGTTACACTTACCGGAACTGCAACTACCGGTGGTACATTTGTATGGACGGGTCCGAATGGATTCAATAAATCAGGACAGACTGTTACAACTTCTACTGCCGGAAAGTATTATCTGACCGTTACATATCCGGATAAGTGTATTGCCCGAGATAGTGTCATAGTTAACAAGGACGCCTCTGTTCCAGACGCATTTGGTGGGTTGGATCAGACGTTGACCTGTATCGTTGGAGAAGTAGTATTGACAGGAACGACATCCAATCAAAGCTCAACATTAAAATTTGTATGGACTAATGAACAGGGTATTGTTGTCTCCAATAATAGTATTTTCCAGGTTAATAGCCCGGGCACCTATTATTTTGAGGTTATCAATACTGAAAACGGATGTTCTTCAGGAAAAGACGAGATTGTTGTTCGTGAAAACGTTACTCTTCCTGATGCTACTATTATCGCGGATCCGGGCAATCTGATAGATTGTATTATAGGTACAGTCCAGTTATACGGAAAGCCAATAGCAAATGTAATATTCAACTGGAATACAGGAGAAGCATTTATAGCCAATCAACCTTCGATTATTGTAAATAAGGAAGGAACAGTTACCATGATAGCAGTAGATACCATCAATGGATGTGAGAATACAGCTAAAATAGATATTATAGATCTTCAGGATTATCCGATTCTTGTCACAAAACCCGCATTACCTATTACCTGTGTAAATAATGGCGTATATGTATCTGCAGGGTTATCACCTGAGGGGCCTAATCTCGTATTTACATGGTATGACGGCAAAAATAAACTGATTGCAGGTGAAAGTAAGGATTCACTGTATGTCACGAATCCGGGTACTTATTATGTTGTACTTACAGATACTCTAAACGGATGTTCCAACAGAGATACTTTTGTAGTTAATCGTATAGGAGATTTTCCAGTTGTTCAGGTATCCGATGATATCCAATTGTATTGTGGTGTTACGAATACTACGCTCAAAGCGGATATTATCAAACCAAACGGTGCCACAACATTAACCTGGAGTAGTCAGAATGGAAATATTGTATCTCCGACAAATCAGTCTGTCATCAATGTAAATAGTGCAGGAATCTATGTAGTAGAAGTTGTGTATAATGCTTCCGGGTGTAAGACTACTGAAAATGTCAATGTATTGGTTGACACAGATTACCCAACAGAAGTGAGAGCCATAGTCGATGATGAATCCTGTAAAAACGAAAAGGATGGAAGTATCACAATTGACTTTATCAGCGGAGGAAAGGAACCTATACAGTATTCATTGAATAATGGTCAGCTTACTTCCAAAAATACTTTCAGTCCTATTAATCCGGGACGTTATAATCTACGGGTAGTAGATGCTAATGGATGTACTTTGGATACCGTTATAGTTGTTAATCCGGGTTATGAAGTTAATTTATTTGCCATATCACCTTTAGAATTGATTTATAAGGAATCAAGGGTAATAGAGTTGATTACCAACCTGAAACCGGATGAAATAGCTTCCATTAAATGGTCACCTTCAGACAACTTGTCTTGTGATGATTGCCTTATAACGACGATGACCGGTTTGACGGATGTAACCTATATTGTTGAGATTACCGATATACACGGTTGTACACAAAGTGTCAGAATTGCAGTCAGAATTAAAGATAATTCAATCATTACCGTTCCGAATATCATTGATCCGAAGAGCGGTGTTAATCAATACTTCTCCATTTTTGCTAATGAGAGTGTAATCAGTGTTGACAAACTGGCTGTTTATGACCGTTGGGGTAACCTGGTGTTTATCAAGGAACATATCCAACCCAATATACCTAATGAAGGCTGGAATGGTACGCTGAACGGTAGGGCAGTGGAGCAGGGTGTTTATGTATATATCATACATTATACGACTCCGTCAGGTGCTAAAATTCTGACAGGTGATGTTACTGTTATGAGATAATATTGATAAAAAGGAATCCGAAAGGGTTCCTTTTTTATTTGCTGGTTGAATTATTTTCTGTATACTTACTGATATTATCCATTGCATAGAAAACAAATTGTACTAAAATCAGTTAATTAAACATAACTTTTAAATTTGACATGTCAAAATGGTCATATTTGTTAAAGAAACGCATAATTCATATAGAATATAAAGTAAGTATAGATGACATTTAATGAATTTGGTCTGGATGAACGAATCCTGGAAGCCATTTCCTATATGGGATTTGATAAAGCTACACCTATACAGGAACAGGCCATACCACATATATTGAAGGGAAGTGACCTCATTGCCTGTGCACAAACCGGTACAGGCAAAACTGCGGCTTTCATGCTTCCTGTTTTACATAAACTGGCAGATTCCAAAATCAAAGGTGTGAAAGCACTTGTTGTTGTACCTACGCGAGAGCTGGCAGTTCAAATTGAACAACAAATACAAGGGTTTTCCTATTTTGTTCCGGTATCATCTGCAGCTATATACGGAGGTGGAACAGGTAACGAATGGGAACAGGAAAAATCAGCACTCAGTCATGCAGATATTATCATAGCAACTCCGGGAAAACTCATCAGCCACATCAATGTAAAAAATACAAATTTTACTAAATTACAATTTCTTATCCTGGATGAGGCTGACAGAATGATGGATATGGGTTTCTATGAAGATATTCAAAAAATCATAACCAGATTGCCCAAAGAACGGCAAACCCTGATGTTCAGTGCAACTATGCCACCAAAAATCAGAGAACTCGTAAAACTGAATATGGTGAATCCTTCAGAAATATCACTCGCTATTTCAAAACCATCAGAAAAAGTCCTGCAGGTAGCATACCTTGTAAATGATGATCATAAAGCCAGTCTGATTCATGATTTAATCAAGGACAAACCCAATTATGAGAAAATTATAATTTTTTCATCAACTAAAAAATCAATTAGGGATATCATTAGAGGTATTTCCGGAAAGGGATATACAGTCGAAGGAATATCTTCCGATCTTGAACAACAGGCGAGGGAAGAAGTGCTCAACAAATTCAAAGCCAACCTTGTAAGAGTAATTGTTGCAACAGATGTTTTGGCAAGAGGAATAGATATTAAAGATGTAGACCTGGTTATCAATTACAACGTTCCCGGAGATGCTGAAGATTATGTACACAGAATAGGCAGAACAGCAAGAGCTGATGCATCCGGATTAGCCATGACGTTGGTGAACGAAGAAGAAATGTACAAACTATCTGAAATTCAGAAAGTTATAGAAGCAGACATACCTAAAATCAATATTCCTGAACATATAGGTATTAGTCCGGAATGGAATCCGGGAAGAAAAAAATCAAACTCTTATCACAGATCATCCGGAAAATTTAAAAGCGCTTCATCTGGTAATAAACAGGGGAAATCTAAAAAGAAGTTTGGCCACAAACCAAAACAGGGAAATTCAGACAACAAGCCCTCAAACAAACCACCCAAGTCTTAAACTATAATAGGGTATAGGTACTCAAGAATAAACAAAATAATCCTATCGGCATGATTTAATGGCTCGCTGTATATCTATGATAGTTTTCTCTTTAAAATCTTTGTCCCAACGGTTATTGATATAATTAACCAGATTAGCCATTTCAACAGGTGAAAATTTTTCAAAGGAAGGCATTTCCTTTGGTAAGAAATCTTTACCCCTTATTATAGTATCAAGGATTCCAGCCTGTATTATACATATCATTTCATCCTTACCCAGATAGTCCGATGAATTTAAAGGTTTGATGAGAGACTCCAAACCACTTCCATCATCCATATGGCAGTTTTGACAATGCATATTGTATATCCTTTCTCCCTGAACATAAGGAGTATCATAACAACGTATGAACATACCTGAAATCAGGAAAATAAATATCAGGTTCTTCATTAAAAATTATTTTTTATATGAAGCATCGAGCTTTCTGATATCTTCAATAATCTTTGGTGTCGACTGAGGCTCTGTTCCCTCGCTGTATGATCTCACATGGCCTTCCTTATCTACCAGAATAATCTTACCGGAATGATCAAATCCACCCGGGCTATCAGGATCTTCATATGCTGTGACAAAATACGTATCTGCTAAAGCAAATGTACCATCCTTGTCACCAGTCAGAAAGTACCATTTTGAAGGATCCGCACCTATATTATCTGCATATAACTTCAATCTATGAGGTGTATCCCGAACCGGATCAATTGTAAAAGAAACTAATTTTACATCAGGCAAATCATTAACAGCATCATATATTCTGAGCATTTCCTTGGTAACCCGTGGACAAATGGACGGACAGGAGGTGAAGAAAAAATCAGCTACATAAATAACGTCTTTAAAATCCTGGTTAGTCATGTGAACACTGTCCTGATTATAATGATCAATGTTACCAACAGTATGATAAACACTCTTCCCATCAACAATAGTTGTATTTCCTAGATAGGGTAGTTCGTTCGAACTATTTCTGCAACTTGTTAATAAAGCAAGCAACGTGATAATTGGAAAATATTGAAATGTCTTCATTTTAATATGGAATACTTTATTGGTATATGTCTATATATATTAAAGTAATACTTTAAGTATTATGCTGCAAAACACTATATAGCTGCCATTTAGATTATTAAGGCTAAATAGTATTAACAATAAGTTTTACTTGTGAAGTCTGTCTTTTCTCGCTAGCAAAACATCTACAGATTCAACTCTGTCGGGATCGGGTACACAACAATCCACAGGACAAACAGCAGCGCATTGCGGTTCTTCGTGAAAGCCTTCACATTCGGTACATTTATCAGGAACTATGAAGTAAAACTCGTCTGAAACTGGTTTTTGTTTGGTGTTGGCATCTACAACCGTACCATCTTCCAAAGTGTAATTGCCAGTGACAGTTGTGCCCTCATTCATTGTCCATTCTATGCCTCCTTCATATATAGCATTATTTGGACATTCTGGTTCACATGCACCACAGTTTATACACTCATCAGTAATTATAATAGCCATTATACATTAAATAATAATAATATTTAGAACAAATAATCTATGCTTTGGTTGCGGATAAATTTTCATCAGTATATTTGCCTTTGGTCAAGGTATATATAACAGACAGGGCAATATATGCTAAAACTATAAACGAAACAGATTCATATTTGAAAATGAAAATAAACAGGATTGCAATAAATACTATCAGATATTGAAATATATTATCCTTAAACTTCCTGGTCATACCTTTGATTGAAAACATGTGAACATTAAACATAATCATCATAAAACTCATAATTACGGGCGTAATAAAGTAATTGATCTTGTTTTCAAAGAAATTTATAAACAATTGACTCTCATTTTGTATGGCAAGGATTACCCCAATATAAAACAAGGCATTAGCTGGTATCGGTAGTCCTAAAAAGTAGGGTAGTGGCTTTGTAATATTGAACTTGGCAAGTCTTATTGCTCCGCATACTACGATAAAAGCTATAGCAGATATAGTATATAAAAGATTTTCCTGATCCGGAGAATACAATGAATACAGATAAGCTGGTGCTACACCAAAACTTATAACATCAGCAATAGAATCAAGTTGTTTACCGAATTCAGATTGTGCGTGTAAAGCTCTGGCGACAAGGCCATCCAGACTGTCAAAAACGAAACTCATCAATAGTAATACCGGACTCCAGAAAAAGTCACCAATCATTATGGCTGTAAATCCGGCTATTAAATTCAGTGCTGTAATAGCAGACGGGATATATTGTTTCACTGTTTACTAATTTGAACACAAAGATAAAAAAATATCGCTGATCAGATAATAAACAAATTAAAAAGTAAAAGAGGAACCAGTGATAAATAGATTTATTTACCTATACAATCTTTTACTTAAGTAAAGCGTAAAGCATAATAACATTGCAAATATCTATTTAACATAATATTAATTATAGGGTATTTTATTCATTAAAATATAGGAAACATACTGAATCGTACATTTCCTATAAACTATGTGAGATTAGTATATTTAAATAATAATAGGTTTAGAATCCCATACCGCTCATTGCACCCATAGACTTTTGAAATTCTTCCATTGTCATCTTTTTATAACCTTTGGTATCAAAGACAAATTTACTTTCGTCTACAGTGTCCAGGATCTTAACAGCAGTCATGGTCATAGAGAATTGTGGATTTTCAACTGTATATTCAACCAGGTATCCATCAAAGTTAACCGCCTGAAATCCCTGAACAAGATTTGCATTCGTTTTGATATCAGGTGTTACATAGCCGGATATTTTAAAATCACCCATTTCAGGATTAGTCAGTGTCATTTTATAACACTTATAGCCAAGTATGGTTTTAATATCATTTTTATCGTATGTTATCTTACTTTTTCCTGCCATTTCCTTTTCAGAAGCACTTTGGGCTTTATCGAGTTCAGATTCAACCCAAATCTTATTACCCATGGCATCCATCAGCAAATCCATTTTGTTTTCTCCTGTCTGGATTTTTGTTTTCATACTAATCATTCCACCCATCATGTCCATGTTGGTTACATATTTTTTCTCATCGAAAATCAGCTCGGTCTGTGAACCTTTCATTGCAGCAAGTCCCATTTCCATCTGTGGATCATCGGATTTGACATTGGTTATTTCCATAACAACGGTACCTTTAGTCAATACCTTTTGAGCATTTAAATAAGATCCTGAAGCTATCAGTATAAAAGCAATAAAAATTGATAAAAAGTTTTTCATTTGACTTGTTTTATGTTTTAATGATTTATAAAATTAAAAATTACATTATTAATAATGCTTAAAAACAGTAAATAGTTACAGTTACAGGTGTAAAATTCAATATAACTGAGCATTATTCTACCAACCTTCCATTTCTATTGATAAAATTACTACCTGCCTGTTGTGTCCCCATCAACATTATGTGCTGAATATTGACATATCCTGGCTGTGAAATCATATAATAAATGGCATTAGCTACATCTTTTGCTTTCAAGGGTGAAAAATCTTCATATATACGTGCTTTTTCACTATCTCCATCAAAACGCACCAAGGCAAATTCTGTTTGTTCAACGTGTCCCGGTGATACCTGTCCTACCCTGATATTATGTTTATACAAGTCAAGTCTCATGGATTTGGTCAATGCATCCACTGCATATTTTGTAGCTGAATACACGTTTCCGTTAGGATAAACCTCGTGACCCGCAGTTGAACATACATTGATAATCTGTCCTTTATGCTGACTCACCATAACCTGAGTTACTATTCGCGATATATAGAGAAGTCCCTTGATGTTGGTATCAATCATGGTTTCCCAGTCGGACAAACTTCCTTGATGTACAGGGGCAAGACCTTTGGCGAGGCCGGCATTATTAATAAGTACATCCACGTTTTTCCAGGTGTCATTCAGCGAATTCCATGCAAGTTCTACTGCAGTGTTGTCTCTAATATCAAAACAAAGGGTAATTATCTCAACCCCGTATTTATGAGTTAATTTTTCTTTTATCTCCTGAAGTTTATCATTTCTTCTTCCTGTTATTATTAGATTGTATCCTTTTTTAGCCAGTAATTTGGCTGTCGCAAACCCAATACCAGAGGTAGCGCCGGTAATCATTACGATTTTTACATAAGGTGTTTTCATCTTTAAAAAATTATAAATAGAATTACGGATTGTTTCTCGCCCGTCCTATCAACTTATCAAATTCATGTATGAAAGTATTATAATCTTTTGTCGCGGGGCCATTGAATCCTGTGTGAATACCAATAATCTTATTGGACTTGTCAGTAACTACCAGAGTTGGATAAGAGGTGATACCACTGAGTTGTGGCAACCGGGATGATGCTGTTTGTTTGTCGTAATATCCGCCATATAACACGGGATGCTGTATCTGCATTCTGTCTTTGAATCTTCTAAGAGATTCAACTGATTTGAGCGAATCCTTGTATCTTTCAAATCCAATAGTGAAGACTGCGATATCATCATTTTTGTGATTTGAAATATAATCCTGTAGAAAAACGGTTTCATCCATGCAATTCGGGCACCAGGTGCCCATAATCTGAATAATTTTAACTTTGTTGCTATATTCAGGATCCAGATTGCTTACTGATTTTCCATCAGTATCGGAAAATGAAAATTCCATTTTATCCTTTACGGCTTTGGTTATAGAGAAAGCATCTCTAAGTTCAGCCGATTTAACAAGCTCACCTTCCCAACTCTCGATATATTTACTGCCGGATCTGAAAGTACCACTTATTTTCCCGTTTTCAACCAATCCTGTAAACAAAAATACATGTGCACCATCAAAGGAAGACAAATACAATTTGTGGCCTAACATTTTACCCTCGAGAAATCGATAGTCACCCGTTTCCGTCTGAAAAGTGCCCACTACCCTATCTTTGTCCTGTTTGAACGTACCAATAGCAGGATACTTGTCTTCAGGCTTGTCTCCGAATGTACAATTCCAGATACCATCTACAGACTCAACATGCGATTGTTCTGTCCAGTCAAATCTGTCGGACTTCCCATGAACGGCTTTAAAAGGGATTTTATAGTCGTTGAGATAATTGACAATCCAATCTCCTTCCATCACGCCATCCTCATAGATAGCACTTATTTTGGTGTCATACACAGGAAAATTAATAAGGATGGTGTCCTTGGCAGTGGATTTATCCCTGTTGAAACTGATATCTGTTACTTTTATTCTTTCTGTATCATTATGTATCACGATATGGAAAGTGGTATCATTGTCATAAATGACATCAAAGGTAAAAGGAACTTCACTGTCTATATCAAATTTCTTGACAATATCCCTGTCGTCACCATATTTGACAACAGGTGTTCTGTCCAACAGAAAAACGCCTCTCCAGATTCCCGGAGGTATCTTCTCAAATGTTTTTATCGGAGACACACAACCTGATAACGCCATAATAAAAATAAGGGGCAAATACTTCATTCGTCATTGAATACTACTTATTAAAATATATATTAACCAAAATAGTTTAGCAATTAATCATTAAAAAACTAATTAGGAGGCTAAGATTAATACAATATCAATCGCTACTTTTCTCACCTACAAAGTTATCTTCCTTGTTTTTAAACAGGATATTGAATGTTGTAAGGCTACCATAAATCCGGGTAATATATTGTTGCAAATTGATCTTGTCTTCATCAGATAATGCAGATGCATTGATACGCTGTTCCATAACCCTCAGTCTGTCCCTAACCATAACAATCTTATGAAAAAAGGCTTCTATTGGGATTTCCTTAGGCTTAAGTGATGTATCTTCCGGTTTAAGAATCATGGTACCATTCGTCCATTTATCTCCCAATGGTACAACTTCAGATATATCTGACCATGTTTTAAGTATTTTGATGAGCGATTGTTCAGCCTCAGAAAAAGAAACTTTGTCATCTGCTTCTATTTGTTCAATTATCTCCCAAGCTTTATACTCCTTACCTACTATTTTTATACCATAGGTAATAAAGCATACCTTATATGCTGCCACCTCAGCACCTATCACTACCCCATCCCCGAATGCGGGATGTTTAACTCTCGATCCGATTCCTAATATCATAATGTTAATTTATTTTCCATTTAATGTATTGCGATATAGTGTAAAGATATGTTCTACTTATTTATTAAAAAAAAAAATCAAAAAATTGTCTTATCTATTAATAATAAAGAAATAATCAGTAACTATACTTACTAATAGTCTTACAGGGAATTATTCCAGTAACTTAGCCAGAAAATTCTTTGTAATATCCGGAACCATTAGATTGGCAGCCTTGGTCATTTCATCGGCAGTCTGCAAAGTTCCGTTAAATCCCAGCGTCAGGAGGTAATTATCACCGATATTCCAGGTTATTCTTCCCAATTCTGCAGAATAAACATACCTGATTTTTCCAGCATAACCTTCTTTATATTCCATCTTTCTGTTGGTAGAACTTTCATATTCACCATGCTCTATCCTATTGTCCAGTGTGAAGGATATAAACGTAGGTGCTTCGATATATACAGGATTGGTGCTGATCTGAAATATCATCCCATTGTAAGTTGACTCACCATTGATTATAGTATAAAATGTAGATTTGACATTGTTGTTGGCTGAGCCTTTGGAACTACGTGGTGATAATTTTTCTTCAGCAACGTTGAGTACACTTGCTACCATTGAAAGTGATACTACATCTTTAGGATTGGGTATTTTCAGGAGATCCGGATTTACTATTTTACCAAAATCAAATGTATTGCCTGAAAGATAACCCTGCGCTATACCTGAAGTATAAATAAAAGATGCAATAATTAAGGTTAACAGTCTGTTTGTCATTAATATATAATTTAATATGCAAAGGTAATATTTAAAGTTGTAACACAGGAACTAAACCGGAATTTAAGATGAATTTAGTAATTTTCCGATTCAAAGTATTTATAGTTCATAGCAACCTATATCCGGCGTGGATTTTCGTGTTTTGCCTTCAATATCAGTTTTAATTTTATCGATACCAATGCCTTTATTCAGTAAAACAGACATACTGTCTGGCCGGTAATTGTTCTTCCTGAAATCTGAAAATAGTTTTTCATTTCCTTTCAGATTTAAACAATCCTGGGTAAAATCAAAAAAGTCAGGTATATTTTTAGGTGATACCAGATCTTTTACTCTGAAAGCACTATTAGTGAATTTGTATATAAAACTATTCGGATTTCCTGACCAGTTAATGAGATTGATTTCGTCTTCATCACTACCTGTAAGAACACTATTGGTAAACGACGCTTGTAAAGGTTTTGTCTTGTATGCTGCCGGATTGAATGGATCAGTAGTATAGTAGTCAGTTAGTATAACGGCTTCATTATTACCTTCGAAACTACCGACAGTACAATAATTAAATTCATATCTGCCCCCATATGTTAATTGCAGACAATACGATGCGCTTCCGTAAAAAAGACAATTTTCAGCATATATATCAGAATACCTGGATGCGACACAGGGGCCTCCGGTATTAAATACGCTGCAACCCTTCATTATAAGTTGCGAAAGAGAATCCGTACGAACACCAATAATGGCATTTTTGATGGTTGTAAAGGATAATATATTTTGAGTTGATTCCTGCCAGAACATTAGTCCTGCCCATTGCGACTTGACATCTTTGTAGGACTCTTCCAGTCTGTCACCCTGAAAAACAACCGGATTTTCAGGGGTTCCCCTTGCGTCAAGACTACCATCCTTCAGAAAAATAAGCAAACCGTCATTGTATACCTGAGATTCATTACGAATGATACCGCCATGTACATAAATACGTGTGCCCGGTGGTAAAACAATCTTGCAACTATCAATATATAGTATTCCGTAAATCACATAGGGTTTGGGGTCGTCCCAGAGCTGTTCACCAAAATTACAGGACAATAAATATGCATTTCCCTTTCCATTGGAAGGGGTGATATAATTTGCATTCTGTCCCCATGCTTCCAGGACAACAGATGATGTAATACCATTTACGCTGACATTTATACGGTCTTCGATGATAAAAGGAGAAACACTGACAGGCTGATCCGGATCTATTGTCACTTCTACAAAAACATAAATGCTGTCATTTCCACCTATTTCAACGTTTTTGACTACCGGGCCTTGAATACCATCGACGTTTATACGGAAAAAAGAATTGGGGTTCTCGAGTTTAATATCAACCAAAACAGGTAAGGTATGGGGATTATATACTTTAAGGTAACGGGTTGCAGAGCCAATAGTGGTAAAAACCGTATCAATGCGCAACGTATCCTGTGAGAAAGCCAAATCAACGTCCCTACCCTCGTAATAATCATCACGTTGGCAAGCACCAAGCGCAATGAATGCAATCAAAATACTTACCCATAAAATATTGTCTGCGAACAATTTATTCATATAATGATTTATAATGCAAATTTAAACGGTGCAAATTAAGACAATATTGTAAATAAGTGATTTTTAAGGTTAATGAAAAATTAATTTTTTCCTGATTAAAAATGGCATTTTTATTATACTAAGCGACATTATTTATAAATAAAATAGAAAGATAGTGGCTAATGTTTACTCACCCAATATCCAGGCACCGGTATTGATTTTTTGCCTAATCTCCATCTTGAAGGAATCCCGGTTGTGCTGCTGACAATCAAATATGATACCCACCCGGTGAAAACCACCAAAATACTCTGTGTAAACGCTATAACCATTCTTCATCAGAGATTTTTTTAATTTATCAGCATTTGAAAGCGATTTGAATGAACCGGTAATGATTACACATTCTGAGCCTTTCAGTATAGTAGTTGGGACTGTATTTTGGCTTATTTCTTTTTTGGGTGCTACAGATTTTTCAGCAACTTTAGTTAGAATTTCAGGTGTTTTTTCAACTACCTTTAAATTAGCTGTTGACTCAATACCTTTAGTGTCAGAAGGTATATCTGCTTTAGCTCCCAGCGTTTCCTGATTTATATCTTTATCATGTATGGTGTCACTGGCAGGTAGTGAGTCTATCTGAGTTACAATCTGCTGGTTTTCCGGAACAACTTTAACTGTTTCTGATTCTTTGTGCCACAACCAATAAGCTATAAAAAACAAAACTGTCAGAATTGAAAGCAAAGGTAGTAGATATTGCTCTGTCACAGAAGGTTTAACTCTGTTAACTTGTCCCCGGATATCCGAAGAAAAGGATTCTTCGTGCCGTATATTATTAATCCCTACTGGCAGTGGAGATACGCTAAGTACATTGAGACCTCTGTATTTATTAAAAGTTTCCTGGTCTGTAACTGAAATCGAACCATTTTCAAAACTTCCAAAATAGGGTATTTCAAATTTATTACCGGATTGTTTTGCTGTATTAAAATCAGATATCAGTGTCGACTGTATTGCTGTAGCAAGATTTGTATCCATGCCATCTAAAACAAGTAAATCTGCGAAAGTCGAAATTTGACTGGCAGTACTGTCATATTGCAACTGCGTAGCAGGCGGATTCAGCACAGTCATAAATTGTTGAAAAGAAGCATCCTTGAAGACAAGTTTAAAAAAACCCACTTCTGGCACAAAAACACTTTCGTGCTCCATCAACATGCGGTACAGATACCCTGGATAACTTTGATTTTGCATTCAGATATTATAGAACTACTACCATCCCTACTGAAATAATTATGCCAAAATTACAATTTCCTGCTTTTGTAGCCTAATTATTGGAATCAAGATTCTAAATTTACACTTTATTATACCTCCAACCTTAGTAATATCATGAAATTTCTCTCATATGGCGTGATGACTTATATGCTACTCGCATTAATATGGTGGACGGTGTTACTGAGTAAAAACAATAATGAAATATATAAAAAGAATATTGAACTTACTCAACTGAATGCCCGTATAGATAACCTGCCAAAGGTATATCTGGATATTAAATCAGATCAGATACATCTGCATCATGAACGTATACGACAAATGATAATCGGGGAAGGACTGGTTTTTGGCTTGTCTCTGATACTGGGCATGTGGATGGTACAGAATGCATTCAACAAGGAGATAGAACAAACGAGAAATCAAAAGAATTTTTTACTATCTATCACGCATGAGTTTAAGTCACCTATCGCAGCCATACAACTCATAACGGAGACACTTCTTAAACGCAGGATTGAAAAGGAACAACAGGAAGATTTATACCATAGCATTCTTTCCGAAAACAAGCGATTGGAGTTGCTAATAAACAATCTGTTACTGGCAGCCAGATTAGAAAATAGCTATCAGTTCAATTTTGAACGTTTAGATATCAATAGTATTATTAAAAAATGTATTGATCATCAAACAATTACAAACCCTGAATCAATAATTCACTTTAATGGCGAACAGCCTGTATATATATCGGGAGACCGGACTGCCATCGTTTCGGTATTTACCAATCTGATTGAAAATGGCATTAAGTATGGAAGTGCCCGACCCCTAATCCAAATCAGTCAATTCATAATCGACAAACATTTGCACATTGCCATCAAAGATAATGGCACAGGAATACCCGACAAAGAGAAAGGAAAGGTATTCAATCAGTTTTACAGGATGGGAAATGAAGAAACACGCAAAACAAAAGGAACAGGACTTGGGTTGTATATAACAAACAAATTTGTCAAAGCACATAATGGTAAAATTATAATTGAAGACAATCCTGATGGCGGAACGATTTTCAATGTTATTCTACCTCTAATTTAATCATTTTCAATAAAATATATGCGGATATTATTAGTAGAAGACGAGGAAGAAATCAGAAAGATCATCAGGATGAATCTGCTCATGGAAGGTTATGAAGTTGTCACTGCTGATAATGGCCTGAAAGCGCTGGAAATAGCTCAAAGCCAGCATTTTGACCTGATGATTCTCGATGTAATGCTGCCGGAAGTCAATGGTTTTCAAATCTGCGAGCAGGTAAGACTACGCAATTCCAGAGTAGGCATCATAATCGTTTCAGCCAAGGATACTTCTGAAGACAGAGTTACCGGTTTAAAGCTTGGCGCTGATGATTATCTGACCAAACCCTTCAATCTGGAGGAATTGCTACTCCGCGTTCAGAATCTGATTAAAAGGAGCAATGAGGATACGGTCAAATCTCTTGAATCCTATTCTTTTGGCAATAATAGCATTAATTTTGTTACCTACGAAGCTATTGGCCGCCACGGACACTTTCAGTTAACCCATAAGGAATCTCTCTTACTCAAATTGCTGATAGAACGTCAGCCTGAGGTTGTTTCACGCAATCAAATACTCCAAACAGTATGGGGATACGATGTTTATCCGTCTACCCGCACGATAGATAATTTTATTTTAGCTCTCAGAAAATATTTTGAGGAAGATCCGAGAAATCCCAAACACTTCCACTCAATCCGCAGTGTAGGATATAAATTTACACCCTAAAGGTCATTAAACAGGGTTCCGGGTACACCTGGTGGTACCTTACCTGTATGTTTATATGCCTTTGCAGTTGCTTCCCTTCCGCGTGGAGTACGCTGTATATATCCTTCCATAATCAGGAAAGGTTCGTGGACTTCTTCAATAGTACCTGCCTCCTCTCCCACTGCAGTAGCAATTGTAGAAATTCCTACTGGTCCACCTTTGAATTTTTCGATTATAGTTGTTAGAATTCTGTTATCCATTTCATCCAGACCGCTTTCGTCTACATTGAGCGCATCCAGTCCAAATGAAGCAATTGCCATATCTATATCACCATTGCCTTTGATCTGGGCAAAGTCTCTTATCCGGCGCAGCAGCGCATTGGCTATACGTGGTGTGCCGCGGCTTCGGCGTGCTATCTCATAAGCACCATCGTCCGTTATTTTAACACCTAATATTTCGGCGCTTCTGAACAAAATCTTTTTTAAGGTATTGACATCATAATAATCAAGTAGAAATGTTATACCAAACCGTGCACGCATAGGAGCAGTCAGTAAGCCCATTCTGGTAGTAGCACCTACCAATGTAAAAGGATTGAGATTGATCTGTATACTACGTGCGCTTGGTCCTGAATCAATCATTATGTCTATCCTATAGTCTTCCATAGCTGAATACAGGTATTCTTCAACTACGTTATTCAATCGGTGAATTTCATCAATAAACAGTACATCGCCTTCCTCAAGACTTGTCAGTAGTCCAGCCAAATCTCCAGGTTTTTCAAGAACGGGTCCTGAAGTGAATTTCATATTGGTCTCAAGTTCGTGGGCTATGATATGGGACAACGTTGTTTTTCCCAACCCTGGCGGACCATGCAGTAAGACGTGATCCAATGCTTCCTCACGAAGTTTGGCTGCTTTGATAAAGATATTTAGATTTTCAACAATTTTAGGCTGCCCGCTAAACTCAAGTAATTCCTTGGGTCTCAACGCCTTATCCACTTGCTTGTCTTCAGGTCTGAAGTGGGCTTGTGTAGGATCTAAGTTTTCATTCATTACCGGAAATGCGTACTATGCTGAGAAAGATGTCCCACAGCCACAAGTTTCTTTGGCATTTGGATTTGTAAAGATAAATCCACGATTATCCAGATCGTCCTTCCAGTCAATTTCCATGCCTATAAGGTAGATGGAATGCGACTTTTCCATAAATACTTTCAATCCGTTGATTTCATAGACTTCATCTTTGTCTTTCTGCTCATCAAAACCCAGAATATAACTGAATCCGGAACAGCCTCCACCTTTGACACCAATTCTGATTCCATGATTGACACTCAGGTTTTCTTCCTTAAAAATCCTGTTCAACTGCATGATGGCACTCTCTGTAAATGATACAGGAACTGCTTTGGTTACAATATCTACTGACATTAAAAACTATATTTTTTGAATTATTTGATTTTAATTTTCATAACACCTGTATCCGTGAAAAGGTTCAGTTCTATTGAACAGTTTGAACCTTTTCTGCCTCATAAGTAAACAGTTTTTCGTAATATTCAGCTGCCATTTCGTCTGAGCAAAATTCAGGAACGATTTCAGTCATGGCATTTTTTACGATTTGTATCCATGTTTTAGGTTTGTTATAGTAGATTGGAAGTATTTCATCATTCAATACCTCAAATATTCTGTCTGCTTCAAGATCATCCTGTTCAGATTCAGACAGTTTTCGGTCAGCAGGTTCTATCAGAAACGCATTGTGACCATGTATGGCAAATTCGGGTATCCATCCATCTGGTATTGAAAAATTCACTGAACCGTTCATGGCTGCGGTCATACCGCTTGTACCTGAAGCTTCCCTAAATAAGCGTGGATTGTTAAGCCAAACATCTGATCCCCGCTTCAATGCAGCTGAAAGGCTGAGCTCATAACCGGTCAGAACAGCGACATTAGGCATTTCTAATGTGTCTTTGTATATACGATTGAATGTATTAATAGCTCCCAGGTCCAATGGGTAAGGTTTGCCTGCCCAAATTATCTGAACAGGCATTTTTTTATCCGATACCAAAGCCTCGAACCGTTTCATATCCCGCATAAGTAAGTCTGCTCTCTTGTATCCGGCAAATCTACGTGCCCAGACCAACGTCAGTACATTTTCACTGAAAATTTTACCAGTTTGATCAGCTACTATTTTAAATAATTCATTTTTTAATTCTTTCTTCCTGGCTATTAATGAATTATCATCATTGGCTTTAAGTGCTGCTTCAGTTATATCGTCTTTCCAGTATTGTTTATTCTGACTGTTGGTTACATGTGTAATCTCACAAATATTATCGTAACCTGACCACATCTTTCTGGATACTTCACCATGCATTTCAGATACGCCATTGGCAATTTTTGCAAACTGAAGCGCTGTAAGTGTATAATTCAATCTGTCATTTTCTAAAGTCACCAAACCTTTAACTTCATCGTCCTTCAATCCATTGAAAAAGGACATCTGACTCAACAGTTTGAAATCATGAGATTCATTACCTGCTTCTTCAGGTGTATGCGTCGTAAATACGATTCTGCTGCGCACCTCATCCATATCCTTATATTTGGAGTATAGATAAAAACACAATGGTAGAGCATGACCTTCATTCATATGATATATGTCCGTTTTCAGTTGCAATATGTCCAGCAATTTGGCTCCTCCACTGCCCAAAACAATGGATTGAGCTATCCTTGTGGATTCATTGGCGTCGTACAGATTATGTGTAATGGTACGGGACAAAGCGTCATTTTGCTCAATATCTGTTGATAACAAAAATATGGGAGCACTGTTAAATACATCAGGTTTCAGTAAAAACACCTTGACATATACGGTAGAATCGTGAACGATAACAGGAAATACGATTTTAGTATCCGTTAGAAAAGAATAGTGTTTTTGTACATAATCAGCCTTCATGGTTCCGTCAAGTGCTCTTACCTGGTCATAGTATCCATATTTCCATAACATACCTATTCCTACCAGGTTTTGCCTGAGTTGATATGCACTTTGCATATGTGATCCGGCAAGAAAGCCTAGGCCTCCGCTATATATCTTTAAAGCCTGATTAATAGCAAACTCCATAGAAAAGTATGCAACCGGTTTGTGAAATTTTTCAGCCGGTTCGTATCCAAATATTTCTGACTTTGTCAACATAAAATAGAATATAAATAAATTACTGAATCAAAAAGAAGGTGCAAAATTATAACTTTTTACACAAACGAGACAATTAAAACAACTTAAGTTATTGATTTGAATTATATTACGGTGATTATCAATTAATTGCATCATAAGCATTGCTTAATTAACTGTATAAATAAAAAAAAATCACAACTGTAATTAATACAATTGTGATTTTGATTTATGTTGATATCAGTTGTAAACTGTCATTATCTGGTGGCTGCTTCGTATTTAGCTTCAACAGCATTCCAGTTGAGTACATCCCAGAATGCTGCTACATAGTCAGCTCTTCTGTTCTGAAAATGAAGATAGTAAGCATGCTCCCAAACATCCAATCCCATAATAGGAATTCCACAATTGCCCACACCAGGCATCAACGGATTATCCTGATTAGGTGTACTGCATATTTCTACTTTACCGTCCTTGTGAGCAGACAACCACGCCCATCCTGAACCGAAACGGGACATTGCTGCAGCAGCAAATTTTTCCATAAATTCTTCCTTGCTTCCAAAGGCTGCAATAATAGCATCCAACAGAGCTCCTGATAATCTTCCTTTGTTATCTGGAGAGATTACCTCCCAGAATAAAGAGTGATTCCAATGTCCACCGGCATTATTTCTTACAGCCATATTGTTCATATCCAGATTTTTCAATACTTCTTCGATAGATTTACCTTCCAAATCAGTGCCTTTAATGGCATTGTTCAGATTATTGATATAAGCCTGATGATGTTTGGTATGGTGGATTTCCATGGTACGAGCATCAAAGTGCGGCTCAAGTGCATTATAAGCATATCCCAATGCAGGAAGTTCAAAAGACATAATTTATATTTTAAGAGTTAATTATAATGAATTTTTATATCATCAGTATAACATATCCATAGTTAAAATGTTTAAAGAAACCTGTCTTGTTTTATATCGGTTATAAATCCTGTTTATAGTAATGAATATTCAGGAAGCCATGTTTATTGATGTATTTAATATTGAAAAATTAACCTGAATATACTCATATTTGATAGATGGTTCTGTTTTCATATGATAAAATATTTTATCTTTGCATTTTTATAAACAGTTGAGATGCCTGATTTAATAATGTAACAAGCACACTATCCAATTCAGACAGGCAAAATTATAAATAGTATTTTACGCGACATGCATCAATTTAATTTGATAAAAATTCCAGTTATAAGTATTTTGCTCTTATGGTTGCAGGGATGCAAGAGCGATAATAGTTTTTATTTGACAATTAAGGGTAATTCTCTGGGTAATGAATACGTTATTACTGTAAAAGCAACGGATTCAGTGACTATAAAGCATGCTGTTGATTCTATACTTATAACTATTGAATCATCTGTTTCTCTGAATAATCCTGAAAGTACACTCATCAGGTACAATAATTCGGACACTACATTCTGCTTTGACAGCAAATCAGACAATGTGTTCAGGAAGGTATTTGATCGGTCCAAATCCCTTTATACTTCGACCAATGGAGCGTTTAATCCGGCTGTTGAACCACTTTTGCAATATTATGGATTCAGTGATACGGATATTCATCCCCTGCGACATGAGGACAGTACCGTCATTCAGAAATTGCTACAACTTGTTGTGTTTGACAGCATAGTACTGACTGAGTCTGACAACAAAGGGATAATTTGTATTTCTAAGCCTGACAAAGCCTGCAAACTTACATTCAATGCAATCTTCCCGGGATTTACCGTGGATTGTCTGGCTGCTTATTTTGAAAGTAAAGGTCTTAAGGATTTTATGATAAAGCTGGGTTCAGAATACCGGTCTATGGGAAATGATGCAACCAATCATGCATGGGGAACAGACATTTTACGCCCTGAACCGAATACGTCAGGTTCTGAATCTGTATTGCCACTGCAATTGTCCAATAAGGCCATGGCAACTAACGGCAATTATCAGAAAATATACGAAGTAAAAGGTCAGAAATATTCACACATCATAAGCCCGTTTACAGGAGCCTCCCACCCTACGGATATACTCAGTGTCACAGTCATAAGCGATGATTGTAGTTCGGCCGATGCGTATGCTACTGCTTTCATGGTATTAGGGTTGGATAAATCCTTACAACTAATTGATAGTTTAAAGGACGTTGAAGCCTGTTTTATCTATGACAATGAAGGAGATGGTATTTTTGAATATAAGATAAGCAAAGGTTTCTCCAAATATTATTTAAATAACGAACAAAAGTAATAAGGATAGATATATGACATTTAATCTTGACAGGAACTTAGTGTTTTTTGACATAGAATCAACCGGTTTGAACATTATCAAAGACCGGATAATACAAATAGCACTCATCAAATATACACCAAACGGTGACACACCCGAAGAACTTTCCTTATTGGTCAATCCCGGTATTCCTATCTCTGAAGAAGCTTACAATGTACATGGTATCAGCAATGAAGATGTCAGAAACAAACCCACCTTTGAACAAATCGGAAAAAGTATTTATGATTTCATAGGACAAGCCGACCTGGCAGGTTACAACTCGGACCGGTTCGATATCCCCATGTTGATTGAAGAATTTCATAGAATAGGAATTCAATTTGACATCAGCAAAAGGCGGCTGGTAGATGTACAGAAAATATTTTACAAAATGGAGCCACGTACGCTCAAGGCAGCCTATAAATTCTATTGTGATAAAGACCTCGAAGATGCACACGATGCGCTTGCAGATGTACGGGCAACAGTAGAAGTATTCAAAGGACAGATTACGGCATATGACAACAAGGATTATACCGACGGAGATGGAAATGTGCTCAAAACACCTATCAAAAACGATATAAAACAAATCGCAGCATTCATTAAAG
Source organism: Saprospiraceae bacterium (assembly GCA_020850225.1). Lineage (GTDB taxonomy): Bacteria > Bacteroidota > Bacteroidia > Chitinophagales > Saprospiraceae > OLB9. The sequence continues at coordinate 86,543 of JADZFD010000090.1, forward strand.
ATAGTTCTGCCATCGATATTACACAGCGCCTTAAAGTCAATGCTAAGGAGGAAATTATTTTTAATTTTGGCAAGTACAGTGGCAGGTCTGTTGCTGAGGTCTTTAAAACCGAACCTACTTATTATCATTGGATGATGGAAAAAGATTTCTCTGCCCAGGTCAAACAAATAATCACCCAAATCAAAGAGCAGTTGAATGTCAAGTGATGTATTGAAATTTATACCAATAATTTTACTTACAGGGATTCTTTCCGGATGTTATTCGCGTACCGAAGGTTGTCTGGACAGTTATGCTGCCAATTTTGATGTTTCCTCGGACGATGCCTGCAGTACTTGCTGTGTTTATCCTTCTCTCATCCTTTCCATACAAAACCGATACGGTGACAGTGCTTTCCACCAGAATGATACCCTGATCAATAGGTTTGGTCAGAAGTATATCATACTGGGTATGCGGTATTATATGTCTGATTTTAGTTTATATCAGAACAATAACGATTTAACCGTACGGGAAGTCATTCAGAATACGCTGACCGGAGAAATTATTCCGGATGAAATAAAAATAGCAAAATCAGACGAATCTGGCATCAAATGCGGAACAGTCCGAACATACGGATCATTCGACAGTATCCGGTTTGTCATGGGTATTGATGGAAAATTCCTTGAAGAGGGACTAACAACACTTCCGGCCGGACATGTACTGGAAAAGCAAAACAGAATTAATGATGCTCAAGGAAATATGGCAGCTGCCGGTATCCGCTACAAGGTCATCTCACCTGTGGACACTATAATTAATATTTTTATTTCTACAGACTTCAAACTGCAATATACAATCCGGGATTCAATCAGTGAAACAAGACAGGGGCAACCCATAACCGGTAAAATCATAGCCGATTACCAGCAGTTACTGGACGACGTAGATTTACTTGCGCCCTATATTGAAATAAGAAACAAGGTTACGGAAAATTGCAGAAGGTTTTTAATCGTAAGGTAATCCTGTTCATGGTTTTCATGCTATCTGATTCATTACAATATCGTATGCTGACCATTATCATATAATCTTTAGACGAAAGTAAACGTTATAACTTGTATAATCAGGTAATATTCAACGGATATGAAGCTTAGGATTGTTATAGTTTTCATTTTTTCATTATTCATCGTACTATTTGCGTGTCAGAAGGACGATGACAGGGAAGGTGATTTGACTTCTTATCCCTACAATCCGGAAAAGTACAACCTGGATTTACCCAAGCACTTCCCTGAGATGTACATTCCTGCCGATAATCCACTGACCAGGTCTGGCATCGCATTGGGAAGAATGTTGTTCTATGACCCTATATTATCGGCTGACAGCACGATGTCCTGTGGTTCTTGTCATATTCAGGAATTCAACTTTACAGATGGTAAGGCATTCAGTACAGGTATAGACGGTATCAAAGGTCGCCGCAGTAGTATGAGTCTGATCAATATTGGATTTGTGCAATCTGGTATGTTTTGGGACGGACGTGTCAAAACGCTGGAAGAGCAGGCTTTATTACCTGTAGAAGATCCTGTAGAGTTGCATAATACCTGGGAAAATGTCATTTCCAAATTAAAGAAGCATCCACAGTATCCGGTACGATTCCGTGCGGCTTTCGGAATTAAAAACACCACTGAGATAACTAAGGAACTCGCAGCCAAAGCAATAGCACAATTTCAGCGCATACTGATTTCTAAAGATTCCAGATACGATAAGATTCAGGATGGAAAGGATTTTTTTACGGATATAGAACTCATCGGTCAGGGCTTGTACTTTGATGACGATCCGGATTTACCTGATATGGAATGCGGACATTGTCACAATACACCTATGGCTACATCTGATGATTATTTCAACAACGGACTTGATTTTTCGGCAACTTTTTATGATTTTAAGGATTATGGACGTGGTGAAGTAACCCTATCACCTGTTGATAATGGCAAATTTAAAGCACCTACACTGCGTAATATCAGGTATTCTGCACCCTACATGCATGACGGACGCTTCCAGACTATCGATGAAGTATTCGATCACTATGGAGGTGGTGTAAAAAACGCACCCAATAGAGATAGAAATCTTCAGAACCAGCCTATATCTCCTTTCTACAGAAAGGCCTTACTTGCTTTTATTGATACCTTTGAGGATACTACCTTCCTGCATAATCCCGAATTCAAAAACCCATTTGAATAGACTGTCTTGTCCTGAAATAGGTTTACACCAAAACGTGTAATAATATCCAATCTTTGTAAATATATTGCAGAACTAATTTTTATTTTTAAATTTGTAGCAGGATTTATTCATTAACCTGTAATTTTTTTTGGACGAGTCAAAAGTAACTTTGATCGATATAGATTTTAAATGATTAAAGAGCAACAAATAGAAGATAGTTTAATAGCCAAACTGACTGACCTGAAATACACTCACAGGACAGACATTCGGGACAAGGCTTCGCTTGAAAAGAATTTCCGTGAAAAGTTTCAAGCACTGAATCGTGTGAATTTGACGGATGCTGAATTTGAACGACTTTTTAAAGAAAATATAAATCCAGACGTTTTTGCATCTTCAAAACGACTGCGTGAAATAAACACTTTTACCCGTGAGGACGGAACACCTCTGCATTACACTTTGGTCAATATCAAAGATTGGTGCAAAAACGAATTTGAAGTTATCAACCAATTACGCATTAACACCAGCAACAGCCATCACCGATACGATGTAATGTTGCTGATAAATGGAATTCCCATTGTTCAATTAGAACTGAAAAGTTTGGAAGTAAGTCCACGAAAAGCCATGCAGCAAATTGTGGACTACAAAAGCGACCCGGGAAATGGCTACACTAATTCTCTGCTTTGTTTTATGCAGTTGTTTATTGTGAGCAACCGTTCAAACACTTATTATTTTGCCAACAACAATTCTGCTCATTTCAGTTTTAATGCGGATGAGCAGTTTTTACCGATTTATCAATTTGCCAGTGAAGACAATAAAAAGATTACGCACTTAGACGACTTTTCAGTAAAGTTTTTGAGCAAATGCACATTGAGCCAAATGATAAGCAAATACATGGTATTAGTTGCAAGCGAACAAAAATTGTTGGTGATGCGACCGTATCAGATTTATGCGGTGAAGGCAATTGTCAATTCTATTCAGGAACACAAAGGCAACGGCTACATTTGGCATACAACCGGAAGCGGAAAAACGCTGACTTCTTTCAAGGCATCTACCCTGCTCAAAGACAATCCGAATATTGAAAAATGTTTGTTCGTAGTTGACCGTAAAGACTTGGACAGACAAACCCGTGAGGAGTTCAACAAGTTTCAGGAAGGTTGCGTGGAGGAAAACACCAACACCGAAACATTGGTTAGACGGATGCTTTCGGAAGATTATGCTAACAAAGTAATTGTTACCACTATTCAAAAATTGGGTTTGGCTTTAGACCCAAACAACAAAAACAACTATAAAGAACGTTTACAAGCATTGAGTGACAAACGTATTGTTTTCATTTTTGACGAGTGCCACCGTTCGCAGTTTGGTGAAAACCATAAAGCTATTAAAGAGTTTTTTCCTAAAACACAGTTATTCGGATTTACAGGAACACCCATTTTTGACAACAATGCAACTTACAAGCAAATTGACGGAACAGTTGGCTCGTATGTAACCACCAAAGACATTTTCCAAAATCAGCTACACAACTACACCATCACGCATGCCATTGAAGATAGAAACGTGTTGCGTTTTCATATTGACTATTTCAAGCCCGAACAAAATGTAACGGTTGGAAGCACCGACCACAAAAAAGCAGTTGCAAATGCCATTCTGAAAAAACATGATGCAGCTACACACAGCAAGCGTTTCAACGCATTATTGGCAACGGCTTCTATTAATGATGCAATTGAATACTACGAACTATTCAAAGACATTCAGGCAAGCAAAGCAGAAGAAGATGAAAACCTGTCTGCCGACCAGGCAGGCTTTATTCCGTTAAATATAGCTTGTGTATTTTCTCCGCCTGCTGAAGGAAACAAAGATGTGCAGCAATTGCAGGAAGATTTACAACAAGAGAAAGCCGACAACAAAGTTGAACCTGAAAAGAAGAAAAAAGCATTGGAAGCCATTATCAGCGATTACAATAAACAGTATGGCACCAACCATAGAATCACTGAATTTGACTTGTATTACCAGGATGTGCAGCAACGCATAAAGTTTCAGAAGTTCAGCAATGCCGATTATCCGCATAAGAACAAAATTGATTTGGTGATTGTGGTGGATATGTTACTTACAGGCTTTGACAGTAAATACCTGAATACCTTGTATGTGGACAAGAACTTGAAATTCCATGGATTGATACAGGCGTTCAGCCGAACCAACCGTATTTTGAATGATACCAAACCTTACGGAAACATTTTAGACTTTAGGCAACAACAAGCCGAAGTGGACAGAGCCATTGCCCTATTTAGCGGAGAAGATACAGGACGAGCCAAAGAAATTTGGTTGGTTGACCCTGCTCCCAAAGTGATTGAAAAATATCAGGAGGCAGTAAAGGCAATGGAGAAATGGATGGAAGACAAAAACATGGTAGCAGAACCGCAAGAGGTTTACAACATCAAAGGCGATGCTGCAAGAGTTGAGTTTATCAATCGCTTTAAAGAAGTGCAACGCCTGAAAACACAGCTTGACCAATACACGGATTTAAACGAAGAACAAAAAGCAAGAATTGATGAACTAATGCCCGAAGAGCAATTGCGTTCGTTCCGTAGTTCGTATTTAGAAATTGCCAAACAACTTAAAGAGATTCAGCAAAAAGAAGGAAGCAAAGCACCTGAAAACATTCAGCAATTAGACTTTGAATTTGTGTTGTTTGCTTCTTCGGTGGTGGATTATGATTACATCATGAACCTGATTGCCAAATACACACAAGGCACACCGAAAAAGCAGAAAATG
>JADZFD010000091.1 GCA_020850225.1 Saprospiraceae bacterium
GCAATCGCCTTTTTTGACCTAGACTTTTTGTTTACTTTTTTGGCAATGAAAAAAGTAAAAGCCAAGCCCGCGTTAGCATTCCAAAGGAATAGGTGAGAGCAAAAAAAGGCGACAAAATATAGTGAAGAAATAAGTTTTATAATAAAAATACAATTTGTTATACACACCATGTATAACACGCAACTATCAAATATAAAAATACAAAACGTTCATTTACAAATTATTAAACCAACGCTTTATCATATCTAAAAACAGAATTGCTTCTTCATTTCCACTACTCTTTTGTATACCTGTGGGGTGAACAGCATCCACCCGGGCATTACATACGGCTGCCATTACATCATTGCTCCACCAGGATTTCTGTTCAACATCATCACAAAATATATTGCGGCTCCAAATAAACGAATGTTTATCCGCACCCACCGTTGCAGCAATAGTCAGTGGCAGGTCAAAATGATTACAATAGGCATTGATTTCCTGTGATTCATCGGTATTCATCCGGGGATCATATATAATCATAGGTATCCTGAAGCGGTTCTGTTCATTCATACCAGCCCATCCGGAGTGCGTACTTCCGTGATCAGCCGTAATTATAAATACCGTATTCCTGAACCAGTTCTGCTTATGTGCTTCATCAAAAAACAGTTTCAATGCATAATCGCTGTATGCAACCGATGACTTGTACTGTGACGGAATGTCAGTCAAACCAGTAAACGCATTGGGAACCGGTACTTCGAAGGGCGCATGGGAACTGAGCAACAACCAGGAAGAAAAGAAGGGTTGCTGCTGGGCATTCATGATATCAAGAGCTTTTCCTGCTGCAATATGGTCGGGAATCCCCCAGTCAGATGATTGCTCTCCGTTTACGAAACTTTGCTGCCCAATTATAGTATCGAATCCCAGCACAGCAAGATAATTGTACAGATTGGCAAAATTCAAATCGCCGCCATAGACAAATGAAGTGGTATATCCGTTTGCTTTCATTATATCCGGCAATCCGGGTAATTTACGTACTTTATCCAATTTTTTTAAAATATTTTCGCCCTGCATTGATGGCACGCCACTCAACACACAGCCCAATCCCTGATCTGTCCTGAAACCTGTGCTGAATGCATTTCTGATCCGGACACTATGCTGACTCAAAGAATCAAAAAACGGCGTTACCTTATCCTTGCCATACAGATAACCAACCATATCCGCTGACCAGCCTTCAAGTATCAACAGTACAATATTTTTACCTTTCCAGGCGCCATCCATATCGCTCGAAGTACATTGATTACTTCGATATTTTTTTTCAAAATTATTAATCGCTTCATCTGAATTATTGGTTTCAAGTTTACCGGACTTCGATACTGCATACAGGGAATACCACACCTTATTGGTAGCAGCAAAGTTTTTATTCATATCATTAGAGAAAAACGCATCCGAAGGCGTTATGACTACTTTTTGCCAGCCACCCCGAAAAATCAATAAAGCGAAACCTCCCAATAATAATAAATATATACCCTTTATGACATATTTATTTTTAACAGGCATCCAGTTTTTAAACAGTAATATACAAATCCAAATACCTGTACCAAGCAATAAAAGGCTAACCAACAGCATATGCCACGGAATAAACCGTTCTACAGAAGCCCACATCTCTACCGGGTTGGACAGGTAGGAAACAGCCCGGTTATCCAGGGTAGTGCCCCATTCCTTAAACAGCAAAACAGATGACATCTCCACTATAGAAATAAATATCCAAAGTAGGATGGCTACCCATTTCAACAGTATCCGTATCCAATTCATACCAGAAAACATATAAGCTACATATGGTATGAAGCAAAGCATAAAAAATCCTGCTGTCATTGATAAATCCAGCCTGATACTGGCTGCAATAACCGAAAACAGGTCATCAGTTCCATTGAAAACTACAAAAATGATCCGCCACAACAGCAGACCCGTCATAATAAATGCCAATAGCAGATATGGAAACTGGTAGCTTTTACTGATGTGTATTCTTTTCATTCGGTATCATTTTATTATGAACCAGGGCACTGTTAAAAGCCTGAATTGATTTTTTAACATGTGTTTCAATCTCAGTGACAACCTCACTAAACCCGGGTTTCGACTTTAAATCATTGGTCAGCAATCTATCATTTTCCCATTCATAAAATCCAATCGTCTGTGTACCGTCAAAAAACAAACAGTAGGTTGCATCAACATACATATAAATTCCTGATTTATAGCTTATATGAGCTTTTTTGCAGGTATCCGACCAAATGCTTTGACCAAAACTAAAAACTGGTTGCCCGATACCTGTCATGGATAGAACTGTAGGCATAATGTCAATCTGACTCATTATCCTGTCGGAAGTACCCTTCAGACTATTATCGGATTTATACAATACAATCGGAATTCTGTAATCATCGGGTGCTGATCTCTCCTTAACCGTTGCAGGTCCGGTATGGTCAGCCGTTATCACAAACAAGGTGTTACTGTACCAGGGTTGCCGCGATGCATAATTAAAAAAAGATTTCAGGCAGTCATCAGCGTATTGCAATGAATTCAATATGGGATGTTCCGGATTGGGAAATCTGACCTTATAGGATCCTGGAACCTGAAAAGGATGATGCGTATTCAACGTGAGGACGGCAGCAACAAACGGCTGTTTCATCCGTGTCAGCTTATCCGCCATAAATGGCAGGAAATAATGATCCCAAATACCCCATGAGCCATCAAAATGGTTTGGTTCCGGGTAATCTTCCCTGCCTGTATATATATCAAATCCAGCCATACCTGTAAAAGCATGGAATCCCATTGAACCTGTGGAAGCACCATGAAAAAAAGCAGACGTATATCCATATGGTTTTGTAATGGAGGCTATAGAGTTAAACTTATTGGAACTGTAACCTGAAAAAATAAAGGCGTCATCCATCCATGCCGGAATGGAAGCCAACACAGCCGGAACACCCTGAACCGATTCACGGGCATTGGCAAAGCCATTATTAAATACCATGCTGTAATCCATGAGTGAATCCAAAAATGGTGTATGACCTGTTCCGCCATAATAAGACAGATATTCTTTAGACAGACTTTCAACCATAATGATGACAATATTCATCTTTTCCTTTAATGAATCCTTACTTATTTGCAGCTGGTATACAGGATTTTCACATCCTTGAATCATGTCATCTGAATAGTATGGCTTATCATTAAGTTGCTTTTTGCTCCATGTACGGATGATGGAAAAGGTCGAATTAATAACATAAGGTGTATTGTTAACACCGGCACTTTGTGATGCGTCAATCACTGTCAGTGGTCTTAACTGTAGTCCACCGCGCATACCTACTACCGACATTCCAGCTATGATCACGGCAATCAAAAGGTAGTTAAATGAAAACTTTAAAGGAAGTGTTCTTGCTACAGTTGTCAAATAATCATACGACTTAATCAGTATAACTATCAAAAATACCCCAAAAAGCCAGATATACCAGTACTGTGACAAAAACGAAGGTAAAAGCGTAAGCGCTTCACTACCCTTTTCACCGTTGACAAACAGAAAAGCTTCCCTTTGCATCCGTTTTTTGACAAAAGGATAGTACACGATATCTATTGCATTCAACAGTATAAAAAACCCATTCACACCTATGAAAAGCCACTTTAAGCCCTGCTGATAAACTTTCAAATTCCATAATCTGCCAACAGGCAAGATCCAGCATAACAGAAACAATAGATTGCTCAACAGGATAGCAGACATGTCAAACCGTATACCACTTATCAAAGTCAGTATCAGTGCATCAGGAACAGATGTATCAAAATCATCTTTATTGTAGAAAATAAAAATACCCCTTAGTACCGTGTACATAATAATGAGTACTGTGCATAAAGAAATCAAAATGCTGAAATGCTTCAAACTTAACTTCATCGTCTTAAAAAATAGTTGTGCACATGGATTCCAAACATCTATTTTGCATCATTATTATTAAAAAGTTATCTGATTACTTTTATCTACTCAGTATAATATTGAAAAAAATCTGAATCATCAGGTGAACAAAGGTAATTGATAATACGCACAATTGAAAGTATTGATATTCCATCTGTATAAATTATATTAAAAAAATACTTAGCTTTACATCATAAATATCATTAATAATGTCGCACACGCTCATCAAAAATGCCCTGATAATCAACCGTGGAAAAAGACAATATGCCGATTTACATATTAAAGACTCCAGGATTGAAAAAATAGCACCGTCCATCACCTTACATTACAGGTATGAAGAAATGAATGGTGAAAACATGTGGCTCCTGCCTGGCATCATAGACGATCAGGTACATTTCCGGGAGCCCGGGCTTACTCACAAGGCAGATATAGCATCCGAATCCAAAGCAGCTATAGCAGGAGGTGTTACCACATTTATGGAGATGCCTAATACCCAACCACCGGCACTCACTCAATCCCTTCTACAGGACAAATACGACATTGCTGCCCGTACTGCTTATTCCAATTATTCATTTTTTATGGGTGCTTCCAATGAAAACTATGATGAAGTCATGCGTACAACTCCAGAAGATGTATGTGGTATCAAAATTTTTATGGGGTCGAGTACGGGCAATATGCTGGTTGACAATACATCTGTACTTGAACGTTTGTTTGCCAACATTCCGATGCTGATAGCGACACATTGTGAAGATGAAGCTACCATCCGCAACAATATGGAATGGTATAAAGCAACATACGGTGATGCCATAACGCCTGATATGCACCCATTGATCAGAAGTGAAGAAGGATGTTACAAATCATCATCTCTGGCTGTGGAATTAGCCCGGAAATACAAGACAAGACTGCACGTTTTACATATCTCTACTGCTAAAGAACTCGAACTGTTCGGTAATTCAATACCCTTATCCGATAAAAGGATTACTGCTGAAGTGTGCGTACATCACCTCTATTTTTCAGCTGATGACTATGACACCCTTGGCAATCAGATAAAGTGCAATCCAGCCATAAAAGCAGCCGGCAACAAAGAAGCACTTTTCAATGCATTGATGGATGACAGACTGGACATCATCGCTACAGACCACGCACCTCATACCTGGGATGAAAAATCGAAGCCCTACCTGCAGGCTCCATCCGGACTGCCTCTTGTACAACATAGCCTGAATATCATGCTGGATTTTGAGCGACAGGGAAAAATCACCCTTGAAAAAATAGCAGAGAAAATGTCACATGCGCCAGCCCAATGTTTTGGCATTCAGGACAGAGGCTATCTGGATGAAGGTATGTTTGCAGATATTGTACTCATAGATCCAACCCAAAAGTACACGATCGACAAATCCAACCTGCTTTACAAGTGTGGCTGGTCACCATTGGAGGGCAAAACTTTTGAAGGAAAAGTAAGTGCTACTTTTGTTAATGGTTATAAAGTTTATGATGCACTTCTGAATACTTTTGTACAGGGCAAGGGTCAGCGGCTTTTTTTCAATCACAGTAAAAAATAATTTCAAAAAAATATCCTCTGAGGCTTCCTTATATTGAAAAATAGTATTACTTTTGCGACCGATTTTGACGTGCATATCGTCATCAGGTTCCGTAGCTCAGCTGGATAGAGCAACAGATTTCTAATCTGTCGGTCACAGGTTCGAATCCTGTCGGGATCACTTTTCACAACGCCAAACAAGCTCAAATCATATCAGATTTCTTGTTTGGCGTTTGTTTTTCAAGGAGTTATGAAAATAGCTTGCTCAAAATTACGCAA
>JADZFD010000092.1 GCA_020850225.1 Saprospiraceae bacterium
TCACAGTCTGCCAACTCAGTCCTCTTTCAAAACGATGCAGTAAAAACTCTCTTACTAATTCATCACATAATTCCTTGTCAGGATATTTATCCTCACAATATTCTAAAAAATAATGTACAATTTGATAATAAGTCTTAATCGTTCGTGGACTGAAATTTTTTAAAATCATGAATGATTTATATTCTTTCAATGATTCTATATGTTTTTGTAACATACCGCGTAATGGCACAGGTCGGAATTTAAATTTGGAATTAGTGTTACAAAATTAATTCCTACAAATAAGTTTTTACTTTGAGATTGCTTCCTTTTTGAAAGAGAATGATTGGGGCTTGTTCAACGTAGAAGTATTGACGACGTGCCACCATTTGGATGAAGCCAAGAGTGAAAGATATGATACCTTGATGCCAATCACGGAAAAGTATGTTCTTAGGTGGCATGATCGTCAATACTGTGTTAATTCCAGTTTCATTCATTCTGCCATCAATTCAGAGCTATCCCATTGTAACAAAATAGGTAATTATATCATCTTAATAGAGTTATTTTTTCAACTTGACTATATTCTTTCCCTTGAATTTGAAAAATATATTCTCCATTGGAGAAATTATCTGGCAATTCCATGATATATTGTACCCCCTGAAGCGGGTTAAAGAAGGAAGTGTGCAAAGTTCTGCCAAAAAGATCTTTGATTTCTATATTGAATTTGGATGGACCACTGATATTGGAGAGTAAATACAAATGGTTTGAAACTATCGGGTTCGGATAGATATTGAATGCTTTTGCTTTAACTGAATGAATGTCTGTATTACTTACGACCTTTTCACAACCAGGAATCAAACAACCCTCGGAATCCAGATGGAGCAACCAGCTTTTTACTAGGTAGTCAGATCTATCAGAGACCATTGCACTTACTACTAGAGATTGGTAAGGAGTTTCTTTGACTTGGGTAAATTTGATCCATCCAGCTCTTGTGCTATCCCAGTTCAGAGGCTGATAAATTCTGTGCCATAAACTGTCACCTTTCGCAGAAATTTTATATAAGGCACCATAAGCCTCGTACGGAGAACTATTGTTTGAGACCGTTGAACTGGCAACATAACCTCTGTCATCGCCCAGCATATCCAGATAATATGTCCAGTGATCAAGGTTCTGTTTGCTAAGCTTTGGATATTGATACATGGGTTGCAGCTTATACAAAGTATCAAATTCAGGGCTTATATATAAAGCAATGGGAACTAAAATCTCAACGGTAACAGGGTCAACATCACACGCAAAAATCATAAAATTGCCCAAATCATCTCTTTTTACATTATAATAAAAAGCACCATTAATAAATATATTTTTCCCTTGTGTATCAAGCCTTTTTGATTTAATCAATTTGCCATTGGAATCATACTTTTTGTAAACCAGCGCAACAAAGCCAGTTGGAATAAAATTTTTACGATAAACTACATTGTATATAACTTCATAGTTTCCTTTGTTATCCTTAGTAATCCAACAGGGATTTTCGTTGGTATCGGGTCTGGTTTCATGGAGTTTTATCAATTTTATAGAATTAAAATTTGAATCCATTTCAAAAATATATGGTTCTTCAAAACGGCTCCCTGATACAAGCAATGTAGATACAAGTGTATCCCTTACCCATGTGATCTCATTCATAATTGCATTGACAAGATCGTTAGTGTCAGGATAAGGCACAGGTATCTTTCCCTGTTTCAGGATTTTTCCGCTGTGCATATCTACTCTACCTATTCTCTGAAAACCCTTGGGATTTGTAGTGGTAGTTGGGTCGTAAAAATTGAAATCATATACGCCTGATTTGTTTCTGTGTAATGAGAATACATCACCCCATTTTACTATCTTTTCAAGAGATGAATCATACATCATATTTTCAGAAATCAAGCGCCCGGAATAATCAAATACCCAAGACATATAACCAGCATTTCGCCTTCTGGTGATCGTATCCACTTTGGTGACCATACTACCCATAACATAGATATAACTGGAGTCAGCGGCTATGCCATTAAAGACGGATTCGCCATTGACAGCTCCTATACGAGGAAGAACACTGAAAAAATCAAGACTTTGAGAAAATAAGGTGATAACTTTCAAAAATAAGATAACAGACAGAATGATTCTTAAATACATAATTAATTTATTAAAAAGTGGGTCTCTGTCAACAAAGGCAGAGACCCTTAACAGAATTTATTTTATCACTATTTTAAGTGTGGTCAGTAATTGGGAATCAACATCCTTGATTTGCGCCATGTAAATTCCAAAATGCAAATTTTCATTTATGCAAAGTCTAGAATTGATAACACTTTGTTCCATAACAGCTCTTCCTTTCATATCATAAATAATGATATTCAAGGGCCATTTATACCACTTGTTGATTTGACTTCAAAACAGTCTTCAACAGGATTTGGAACAATCCAGAATTTTTCTGTCTTGTCATCTTTATTGACTTTGGCTTTTCTAGTGTTTTGATTCAACTCCTGAGGTGGATCAATTCTTATATCATAATAGATATTCAGAATAGCTCTTAACAACGTAGTATAGCTACCAAATGTCTCAGATGCCATATCAATTACAATCGCAAGGTCGGTACTGTTTAGGCTAAATATGTTTTTGCCCTGTGAAATAGCGGTCTGTATCCATCCAATTGCAGCTAGCATATTGTTTCTGTCTGTGGCGTCGTCTCCACTCAGACTCAGACCATTTAACTAGCTTGACAATGAAGCATAATTGCCCATGCAGAAGAGATTCATCATTTGTCAATACTGTGAAAATATTATATCTGCTCTGGCTACCCATATGCTATAACTTTCGGAAGTAAGCTCTGCCGAATTATTCAAGGCTTCAAGTACGGCAAGCTGCATACCAACCTGAGCGTTTTCGATCCCAATCTGTATTTGTAGAATATTTGCAGGAGGGGCAGATGCGAGTTGATTGAGTAGCTCCAGATAAGTTGTATTGAATCCAGTCCATACGCTATTGTTTTCGGAATCATTATATGCCTGAGGACCACCTGATCCGCCTACTGCGCCTGGTGTTGTAGGAAATACATTGTATAAACATCCAACGTTTAACGCAGCATTTCTACCGCTAAACTGACCAGAATAATAGAATGGTTCATCAGGTTCAGTAGTTGGTTGATGATGATAATGTATTATATTATTGGATTGATGAAATTCCATAATTGGCTGAGAAGCATAAGGAACAGCTATATTTCCTGACGATAGATTATCAGTTCCCCAAGCTGATTTAATTGATGGGCCCCTGCCATTAACTGCCTGTCCCGATCCATCGGGAAAGCTACAAAGTGAATACATTAATAATGAGAAATTCATGAGAGCAGTTTTTAGTTTATTTGTGATTTGGATGTAAGCAAAGTTAGCTAATTTTTGAAGATCA
>JADZFD010000093.1 GCA_020850225.1 Saprospiraceae bacterium
ACCTTCTCTTTTTTGAAAGCTGTGCTAAAATGTGTCACTTTTCTTAATTTAAAATTCATAAAGTTAATAAATTTGTAGAAAGTTTTCCACTCAACTTTACGTCAACGTATATCATGAGACATCATGTGAAATGTTTGATGAAATTCCGGTAGTACCTATAGGTATCGGGAAGGTGGCTTTTGCTGTAAAAAGAAAAAATGTGAATAACGAAAAATGTTTTCGCTATTCACATTTTACTCCAGATGGCTATCCGGACATTTTACATTTTACCTATTACAAATTACATTTTACATTTTACATTTTACATTTTACATATTACATATTACATATTACATATTACATATTACATATTGCCTATTGCAAATTGCAAATTGCAAATTGCAAATTGCCCATTCAAAAAAGCCTACATCTTCACAATTCTGATCGTCTCTGCGTGTCCTCCGGATATGGTTCGGATATAGTATATGCTGGCAGTAAGATCTTCTATGGAGATGCTCTGATCCTGTGACAGTGAACTGAATGCCTTCACCAACTGTCCGGACGTATTATATACTTCGAGGCTGTAGTCCACAGCATCGGTTACTACCTGCAGTCTGCCCTCCGTCGTGCGTGGTGTGACTACCAGATTGCCTCTACTGTGTCTGACAGCACGAACCTCAGAGAAGTCATATCTGCCATCAAAGTCCGTTTGTTTGATGCGGTAGTAGTTGATACCCGGCAGTGGCCGCTCATCTGTAAAGGTGTATTTTATCTCACTTCTGCTATCTCCGGCACCATCTATCTCTCCTATCGCATCATAGCTGCGGCCATCACCGGAACGCTAGATGGTAAAATAGTCATTGTTGGTTTCGGATGCGGTGGAAAAGGATATGGCTGTTGTATTTTTTAATGGTGTTGCTGTAACTGTTGAGAATGTAACGGGAAGTGTAATGTATGATGCTTTAAAATTAAAATCATTTATACTAAATGTACCTGCACCACCACTTGCATTCCATCCATATATTCGAAACTCAATAGCATTTGAAACATGTTGGAATGATGAGCCGGAAAGATCGATTGTAGCGCCAGATGCAGATGGCGAACCTAATCCAGATGTATATCCATCAATACTGGAAGAAACTTGAAACGAGGTTGGACCCGTACCTGATGCTTGTCCAGAATATGTAAATTCATAAAAATTGATATAATAATTTGAGTTCGGGGTTAAAATAAAATAAAAATAATCATTATTATCTCTTGAACTTCCAGTATTCCAACCTTTAGCATTATATCTATTATTTGCATTTTCTCCGCTAATACCTGAACCTCTTCCTATTCCTGATACTGTAATTTTAGAGTGAACAACATCTCCCGTTGTATATGGATTATTTGAATTGGGGTTTGTTCCTGTAATTGGATTTTCCCATATTTTAGCAGGCCATGGCTGTGAAATTATAATGGAAGATAAAAAAATATTAAATATCAAGATAAATAAAATTCTCATAAAAAATAAACTTAAAATAATTTTAAAAAGATAAAAAATCTAACAATTTCCAAAGCACAAATATATACTAATGCTATTGATTTATAGTTATTTATATAATGATTTTTTTGTTAAATATTTTATATAAATCATAAAGTATTGTGTTGAATTTGATTTATATATTAAGAATTAATGGCATATTAATCCGGAAGGTAAGATAATCTGTGATATCTAATTTGACAGCGTCAAAAAGTTCGGTCTAATTTGTATCAACCTGCGATAACAAAATGGAAGATAGCAGGTACAAAATAGCTACTATAGAAGAACTATTTGCATTATATCAGGTTACAGTATATCGGATATTAACCTGCAAGGCATTATCATATTGAATCATCGAGTATGAAGCGGATATACATTTTACTTATTGGCTTGTATATGCTGAACATTTCAGTTGGACAAGCACAAACCCAGACATCAATGACAAATACCAACAATCCATTACTATGTGATCCTGTAGAAGGCGCATGTGGTTTACCTGCGTCAACGTCCAGGAATAAAGTAGACGTTCATCCTGATGACCAACCAGTTAAGGTCATTTATTTTACCGATCCGATATGCTCGTCCTGCTGGGGCATCGAGCCGCAACTGCGCAAACTCAAGCTGGAATACGGACATATCCTGGATATAGCGTACCACATGGGCGGATTGCTGCCCGACTGGAGTTACAACAGCGGCGGCATCAGCAAGCCATCCGATGTGGCGCACCACTGGGATGAGGTGAGTGTGCACTACGATATGCCGATAGACGGTGATGTGTGGCTCGAAGACCCTCTACATTCATCCTACCCGCCATCCATCGCATTCAAGGCTGCACAGATGCAGGACGAACAGAAGGCTATCGTGTTGTTGCGTGAACTCCGGGAAATGGTCTTCCTTCAGAAGACAAATATCACCCGATGGGAGCATATAGCTATAGCTGCCGAAGCAGCCGGTCTGGATGTACTCCAACTCAAAACCGACTACGAAGGCGAAGCTAAAGCCAACTTTGAATCAGACCTTCAACTGGCTAAGTCCATGGGTGTCCGCGGTTTCCCAAGCGTATTTTTTGTCGACAAGACAGGCAATTCCGAATTTGTCTATGGTACCAAAGCCTATCCATATTACGAAATGGCCATTCTTAAGCTATATCCGGACGCAACCAAAAAAGAGTACACCAAGGACTGGGAATCCCTTTTTCAAAAGTACCCTACTCTCACTGCCAAAGAATATACCGAACTATCCGGAACTCCGAGAGCTGACAGCGAAAAACTCCTCCGTTCACTATCCGATAAAGGTGTACTCAAGGTAGTCAATACCAAAAATGGCTCCATGTGGAAGAAAGGTTTTTAATGGTTAGTGGTTAGTGGTTAGATAAGCTTGTGATTTGATTTTTTTTCGAAAAACAATTTCTGTTTACAATGATGCAATAACAATAACCGTGGTCACCCTGCTACATATCCATCCTGGCCATAGGAGTGACATTCTGACCTGCAAATCTGCCATTACGGTAGAGATAATATCCGGCTATGCCTATCATCCCTGCATTGTCCGTGCAATACTGAAATGCCGGAGTATATGTGATACAACGTTCTGATTCGCCTAATTCCTGAAATGCTTTTCTCAATGCACTGTTAGCTGAAACGCCTCCGGCGATGGCGATTTGATGTATACCGGTCTGATGGATGGCATGGCGCAATTTTTTAATCAGAATTTCCACTATAGTGGATTGTACAGAACAACAAATGTCATGTATATTTTCCTGAATGAAGTTGGGATTATCTTTTACATTTTTCTGCAGAAAATGCAGAATGGATGTTTTTAGACCGCTAAAACTGAAGTCGAGACCGTCTACAGCAGGTTCAGGAAATATAAATCTATGTGAACCGCTTTGAGCAAGTTTGTCGATGACAGGCCCGGCAGGATACTCCAATCCCAGTAATTTACCTGTCTTATCAAATGCCTCTCCCGCCGCATCATCCCGTGTGGATCCGATAACTTCCATCGTATCAAAATCATCGACCTGAACAATCTGCGTGTGACCACCGGAGACTGTAAGGCATAAAAATGGAAATGTCGGAACGGGATCTTCTGCAAAATTTGCCAGTACATGTGCCATCATGTGATGAACATCTATCAGAGGTATATCCAGGCTCAGTGCCAGTGACTTGGCAACAGAAACTCCGACAATCAGGCTACCCAGCAGTCCGGGACCCCGGGTAAAAGCTATAGCATCTACATCCTGAAGGGTTTTTCCTGCATCTTTCAGTGCCGTGTCAATGACAGGAATGATATTTTTCAGATGTTGTCTGCTGGCTAATTCAGGTACGACTCCACCATAAGATTTGTGTACATCCTGATTGGCTATCCTATTGGAAAGAACCCTGCCATTTTCAATGACAGCTGCACCCGTATCGTCACAGGAAGACTCTATAGCTAAAATAACAATATTGCTGTTATCCAAATTTATAAATAACTTTTATTAAATATAACAAAAAAAAATAATATTTTTGCTCCGGCAAAAATACAATACTATTCATTACTGTATAACATTTACAAGAAGAATATGCTTATTTTTGTTCGGGATAATTTTAAAAACAATCAATAATCCACCATGTTGCAAAGAGATTTTAATGGACCTGATCACCTGCCTCAATGTCATTTATCCATAACATTTACAATCAATCAGTTAAATTATGCCATCTTTGACCAGGATGGTGTAATGGTGCATCATACATCTCTTCCCGATATTTCTTTTAATTCGGCTGCGACTATACAGGCACTCAAAGACGACGCAAAACTCAATATGACTTTTGCCAATATTACAGTCGTTGCCATGACATGTAATGCGCATCAGCTTTCATTCAAAGATGAACGAATTTCTTCAATCTTGCCTTCACTGGAATTCAAAAACATCAAGATTGAGAAAATTCCTGGTTCTGCCGTATATAATTATTACGGGCTTACACAAGCTCAGGAGAACCTGCTTAAAGAAATATTACACAATCAGCAATACAACCTTTATAATTTCGTTTTTACACTTTCCAGTTATTTTATAGGAATAGAAAGACCATTGGTTCATTTACATCTTGAAGAGAAGTTATTAACCATATTTATTCAAAAAGATGGCGTGTTGCAGTTTTTTAATTCCTACGGATATAAATCTTCCAATGACATCCTCTATTTTGTGATGGCAGCCTGCAAAATGAACGAAATAGACCTCGTACACGATCAGAAAACAGTTAGCGGATGGATAGAAAAGGACTCCGAAATATTTAACAGTCTTACCAAATTTCTGGGTAATCTGAATATAATTGAAGACACCACATTTAAAATTCAGAGCAGTCCAAATCATAAACCTCACTATTATTTTGCCCACTATGCAGGTAAAGCATGCGTATAGTAGGTGGAAAATTTAAGGGAAAGAGATTCAACCCTCCGGTAGGAAAATGGCCTACCCGTCCGACTACCGATTTCGCCAGGGAAGCACTTTACAACATTCTGAATAACCGTATAGACTTTGAAGAAGTTGTTTTTCTGGATCTTTTTTGCGGTACCGGCAGTCATTGTTTTGAAATCATCTCACGTGGATGTACTGATGCGACGTGTGTTGATAATTACCCGGGATGCTTACAGTTTATTACAAAAACTGCTAAGGAACTCGGAATTGAGGCAAACCTGAAAATAATCAGGGCAGACATTTTTAAATTTCTGATATCTGTACGAAGTAGTTACAATCTGATATTTGCTGATCCTCCTTATGGCTTGAGTCAGATGCATACATTACCTGATCTTATCTTTCAATCAGAGATATTGGCACAGGATGGGATATTTATCCTTGAACACGGCACAGAAAACACCTTTTTCAACCATGTATATTTCAGGGAGGAACGAAAATATGGAGATTCTGTTTTTAGTTTTTTTGAAAGGTAAGTGTTATAAAATATTGAATTACACGAATTAAACTCAAATGGTAAGGGTATATTTTATACTTCCTTTGTCTTATAATGGTGATTGGGGTCTGATACCTTGATGATATTGGTATTTATTTCATCGGATTCGATGAGACCATCCCGGAGCCTGACGATTCTGTGTGCATGATCGGCTATATCTGGTTCATGTGTGACCAGTATGACCGTATTTCCTGCATTGTGTATATCCTCAAAAATACTCATAATTTCTATTGAGGTTTTGGTATCCAGATTACCGGTAGGCTCATCTGCAAGTATAATGGAAGGATTATTTACAAGTGCTCTGGCTATGGCTACACGTTGTCGCTGACCTCCTGAGAGTTCATTGGGTTTGTGACTCATCCGATCACCTAGACCTACTTTATTCAGGGCTTCTGCAGCTTTATCTCTTCTTTGATTTTTACTGATGCCGGCATACACCAGTGGCAGAGCTACATTATCCAGTGAACTCAACCTGGGCAGGAGATTGAATGTCTGAAAAATAAAACCTATCTGTTTATTCCGTACCTCGGCAAGATCACCGTCATCCATACGCGAAACGTCAATATTATTCAGGATATAACTTCCTGTCGATGGGCTGTCCAGACAGCCGAGGATATTCATCAGTGTACTTTTTCCGGAGCCGGATGGTCCCATCAATGCCACATATTCATTGTGATTGATATCCAGCGATACCGATTTGAGTGCCTTTATTACTTCTGCACCCATTCTGTACACCTTGGAAATGTCCCGGATTGCAATGACTACTTTATTATCCATTGTTTCATTGAATATTATTATGGCAAAGTAAATAAATAAATTGCTATTGACAGCAATTTTATGGACGTACAGGATAAATACATCGTCAAAATGAATTAAATGATAAGTAAAATTACTAATTTTGACACTTTAATCAGAATACATAGATATAAATACAGTGGAAAATTCATCGGCTTTATATATATCATTGTTAGTATAACTTTTATCTTACACCAACTCTACCCTACATGCGTTCATTAAAACATATAGCTGTAGCCGGCAATATAGGCGCCGGAAAAACTACCCTTACAGAGATGCTGGCAAGGCATTACCACTGGGATGTGCAGTTTGAAGACACAACTACCAACCCATATCTGGCAGACTTTTATGATGATATGCACAGGTGGTCATTCAATCTTCAGATTTATTTTCTCAACAGCAGATATGATCAGGTGCTCAAGATACGCAATGGTCAGAAAGCCGTCATACAAGACCGAACCATCTATGAAGATGCGCGTATATTTGCCCCGAATCTACATGAAATGGGTCTGATGTCGTCCAGAGATTTTGACAATTATATCTCACTTTTTGGATTGATGTCCTCACAGGTACAGCCGCCGGATCTGCTGATATACTTAAAGTGCTCTATTCCAAAATTGGTGGAACATATCCAGACCCGTGGCAGAGATTATGAAGGCAGTATGAGCCTGGAGTATTTAAAAAAACTGAATGAAAGATACGAGGAATGGATCAGTAGCTATACACACGGCAATTTGCTGATTATACAGAATGATAATCTCGATTTTAAAAACAATCCTGAAGATTTCGGATTAATTATCGAACAGATAGACGGCCACATCAATGGCTTATTTTAAGAAGAAAATCATAGTGTGACAACTAATATAACTCAATCATGTACAGCGAAATAGCAGCATTTACCCATCAACACCATGTCACCCTGGTGGCTGTTTCAAAGACGCAACCCGTAGAAGCTATTCAGGCACTTTACGATATGGGTCAACGCGACTTCGGTGAAAATAAAGTTCAGGAAATGACAGAAAAACAGACGCAGCTACCCGATGATATACGGTGGCACCTGATAGGTCATCTTCAGAAAAATAAGGTAAAGTACATTGCACCTTTTGTACACATGATACATGCCGTTGAAAGTACTGAATTATTGACAACCATTCAGCAACAGGCACTAAAACACAACAGACAAATCAAGGTTTTATTACAGTTTCATATAGCAGATGAAGACACCAAGTATGGCATGAACTTAGAAGAAGCGATTCAGTTGATAGAAAATGTCAGGGCAATTCCTTTCCCCAATATTATCCTTTCAGGTGTGATGGGTATGGCTACATTTACCGAGAATATGGAGCAGGTTAGAAAAGAATTCAGGCATTTAAAAAATATTTTTGATACGATTAAGTCTCAATTCTTTCCCAACGACGATGCATTTTGCCATATATCCATGGGTATGTCGGGAGACTATCCCATAGCTATAGCTGAAGGTGCAACTATGGTGCGTATCGGCAGTGCCATTTTCGGAGCAAGAAATTAAATATCTGCCATTTATCATTCACAAACTTTTCAGGACACATCCAACTTCTGGTGAAATTCAGGTTGTAACTCAGGTTATTGAATGTTCATGTATAGTCGCGTTTATTGCAATAATTCAAATAACGCTTTCATTTTCCAGATTATCATTGTACTAATAATGATATTCAATTGCAGATATATATAGATCTGTTTACAGAGTAGATTTAAGAAATTTTAAAAACAATGTAAATTATTAATATTAAATATTTTTATAATTATTTAATAATCTTGATTTTAAATCAGTTACATTTCCAACTTATAATGTTTCGGTAAAATAAAAACCGGATTGCTTTCACATATATATATAATCATCTATATTTGCCATTAGAAAATAATTCCCCCAAAATGAAATTAATTGACGGTAGAGCGGTCGCAGAAGAGATAAAGAGTTCATTAAAAATTGAACTTTTCGAATTAACTCAAAACAATCAACGAATCCCAACACTCGCTGCCATTCTTGTAGGTGACAACCCTGCAAGTAAAGCATATGTAAACAACAAGGTGAAGACATGTAAAGAAATTGGATTCAATTCTCTGCTTGTCAAACTGCCTTCTGATATCAGTGAAGCTGATCTATTGAAAGAAGTAGAGCGGCTCAATAACAATGCCGAAGTAGACGGATTCATTGTTCAATTGCCTTTACCCAAACATATTGATGAGGTTAAGGTCACCCTGGCTATCGATCCAAAAAAAGATGTTGACGGCTTTCACCCTATCAATTTTGGCCGTATGGCGCAGGGATTACCGTGTTATTTGCCGGCTACACCTTACGGTATTACCTTATTGCTCAAGCGATACAATATCGAAACGGCTGGCAAACACGTAGTTGTCGTAGGAAGAAGCAATATCGTAGGTACACCTATTTCCATACTGCTGTCACGAAAAACAGAAGTGGGTGATGCTACTGTTACGCTGGCACACAGCAGGACCAAAAACCTGCACGAGATAACCTTGCAGGCTGATATCCTGATTGCTGCGATAGGTATACCGGGTTTCATCACGGAAGATATGGTCAAGGAAGGAGCTGTAGTTGTAGATGTAGGTATCAACCGTGTCGAAGATGATGAAAACACAGGTAAATCAAAATTGGTCGGCGATGTCGATTTTGATGGCATCAAGAACAAATCCAGCTATATCACTCCCGTACCTGGCGGCGTAGGGCCAATGACGGTGATGGGGCTGATTATGAATACACTCAAAGCGGCTAAAAAAGAAATTTATCCATAGTATCTGAATATAAAAAACGGACATGACTCAATATATTGCTGTAGAAGTTCAGTCAACAGATGAGATTCTGATGGCCTTACTTGCTGATTTCGAATTTGAAGCCTTTGAAGAAGAGGATAATCAATTTACAGCGTATATTGTCAAAGAGCATTTCGATACACCTACACAAAAACAGGTAACGGAGCTTATTCAATCCTATACTGACAGGTTCAGGATATATGAACCTGAAAACAAAAATTGGAATGCGATTTGGGAAGCATCTTTTGAGCCTGTTGTTGTAGAAGATTTTTGTCAGATTAGGGCTGATTTTCATCCGCCGATTCCGAATATAAACTATGACCTGGTGATTAATCCTAAAATGGCTTTCGGTACCGGCCATCATGCCACTACCTGGATGATGATTAAACAGATGTCTGACATACAATTTAATAGGAAAAGTGTTTTTGATTTTGGTTGCGGTACAGGTATTTTAGCCATTCTTGCTTCCAAAATGGGTGCAGATGCCATTGATGCTATAGATATCGAACATGAATCCTTTCTCAATACTATAGAGAATGCATCCGTCAATAATGTAAATAACATTGAAACCTATGAAGGTGATCTGGACGTCATGCCTTCAAAAAAATACGATATTATATTAGCCAATATCAACCGTAATATCCTGATAAAATATGCTCGTACATTATCTGAAAGACTCCATCCGGATGGAATTTTACTTCTTTCAGGCATTCTGAATGATGACCAGGATATTGTCACTGATGCATTCCGGATGGAACATCTGTATTTGAAACAACAATTGGAACGGGAAAACTGGGTTTGTCTCCGTTTGGAAAAACATTTAGACTGACCTGAGTATATTTAATAGAAACATTAAGGCAGCAATTCCGAAAAATAACTCCTTTCCATCATACATATCATATGTAAATATTTTGGGTTTCATAAAATAGAATTACTTTAGCTTAATTTTTAAATAAGTAAGACAGAATGCAAAAATTCAAAAATATCTATGTAGGAGCGACCAGTCAACATGTTGGAAAAACAACATCCACATTAGGACTGACCTCAACATTTATGGCCAGAGGTCTGAAAGTAGGCTATTCAAAACCTGTAGGTCAGAATTATTTGGATATCCATAATCTGAAGGTAGATAAAGATACTGTACTTTTTGCAGACCTAATCGATTTTGAGATAATTCCGGAAATACACAGCCCGATTATTTTCGGACCGGGAGCCACGGAGGCTTTTCTGGAAACACCCAATACCAAAGAGCTGCATCAAACGTTGCTGAATGCTGAAAAATATCTGGCACATAAAAATGAAATCGTAATCTATGAAGGTACCGGGCATCCCGGTGTAGGTAGTGTAGGAGGTGTATCCAATGCCAAGGTAGCCAAAATTCTGGATGCAGGGGTTATTATGGTAGTGGAAGGCGGTATTGGAAGTACCATAGACATGCTCAATATGACAACTGCCCTTTTCAGAGAAGAAAAAGTACCTATAATTGGGGTCATTATCAACAAGGTAATACCCGAAAAACTGGATAAGGTACATCATTATGTCGGCAAGTGGCTAAAAAGTCAAAACCTGCCCTTATTGGGTTTGTTGCCGTATGAAAAATCACTGGCTTATCCGCTGATTAAATCTGTCAACGAAGCAGTCAAGGGTGTATTAACCTACAATGCCGACCGATTGGACAACAAGGTGGAAAGTATCATCGCCGGATCCCTGCTCGACCTGAAAGAACTTAAAGATTCTCAGGATTTACTGCTGATTACCTCCATGCGAACCATAAATGAGGCTATCCGTAAAATAGACCTGATATCTACCAATCATGGTATTAAAAACTGTCCCTTGTCAGGTATTGTTGCTACAGGAGAAGGTCAGATGGACAAATTTACAATAAAATACATTGAAAACAACAATCTTCCGCTTATCCGTACAGAACTGGATACCTACGGTGCCTATCTTCGAGTGAGTAAGATTGAAGTAAAAATCAACAGGAATACGCCATGGAAAATCCTGAAAGCGATTGAACTGATAGAGAAGAATATAGATGTCGACTACATACTGAATGCTACCAGGCTTTAATACAGCATTTAACGGTTTATCAGTGAGTTATCATATCATCAGTTTCTGCAATTGTCTGTATCTTTTTAACCCTAATTGCACTATTGAATCCAACAGATCCGTATAGTTTACACCACTTGCTTCCCATAGCTTGGGATACATACTTATACTGGTAAATCCCGGCAAGGTATTAATTTCATTAAGAACGATAGAATTATTGGGTCTCAGAAAGAAATCCACCCTTGACAATCCTTCACCGCCGATGGCCTTAAATGCCCGGATGGCCGTTTGACGGATAAGTTCACTCACTTCATCGGGTATATCTGCCGGTATCATTAATTTGGCTCCAGTACTGGATATATATTTTGCCTCGTAAGAATAGAATGTTTCAGTAGGTATGATGGCTCCAACCACTGAAGCCTGTGGGTTTTCATTACCCAGCACAGCACATTCTACTTCGATACCCTGAATGGCTTCTTCTATAAGCACCTTCTTATCGAATTTGAATGCATCTTCAATAGCCGTTGTAAATGCTTCCTTATCAGATACTTTGTGAACGCCTACCGACGACCCTGCATTGGCGGGTTTGACAAATAAGGGTGAGCCCAGTTTTTTTACAATCGACCTGTATCTCAGTTGCTTCCTGTTACTAAGATCTGCTACAACAAAATCTGCTATCGGAATCCCTGCATCTCTCCATAGTCTTTTGGAGACATCCTTATCCATACCTATCGCTGATGCCATAAGATCTACGCCTGCAAAAGCTACATTATTGGCTCTGAAAACACCCTGCATCACTCCATCCTCACCATTTGCTCCATGCAGTACAGGAAATACAAAGTCTACTTTTGCAATCTTTGTGTTACCATTATGTTGCATCAGGTATGGCTTATTTCTATATGGAGATAAAACCACACGGGTATCCGATTTGGAGAGTACTATACGTTGCGGATCATCTCTATGATCTGAAAAATGTTCTGTATCCTGAAGCCACCATTGTCCTGTCTTATCAATACCTACTACAAGAATGTTATATTTTTCCTTGTTTAATGCATTAACTACACTATAACCGGAAATCAGTGAAATATTATGTTCAGGAGACTTACCTCCTACGAGGACAACCAGATTTAGTTTAGCCATGTTTTACTACTTAATACTATTAATAAAATTCAATGCAAAAATACGAAAATATAGATACCATGTATTGTAATAAAAGGAATTAAATTTAATAAATTCATATCAAAAAATCAATACCAAAAATAACAAATTAAACAAGTTATTCATATTTATAAAATTGATATTATGAAAATTAGCTATGATTAATAATTTATATGTATCTTTACCCTTTGAATAATCCGGAGTCAAAATGGAGGCAGCATTTCCGGTATTTTCTCTACTTTCATTTAAAATATTGAAAAACAAATAACAGCATGGCTAAAATATTAATTGTTGATGATGACAAAGGTATCAGAAAAGCCTTACGTGACATACTGGAACTTGAAAAGTACGAAATTGATGAAGCAGCCGACGGATTGGATTGTATTGTAAAAATCAAACAAAATACATTTGACGTCATAATTATGGATGTCAAAATGCCCAGAATGGACGGTATGGAAGCCATTGAAAAGATTCAGGATATCGCACCCGACATTCCTGTCATCATGATATCAGGACACGGCAATATCGACACAGCTGTAGAAGCTGTCAAAAAGGGAGCTTTTGACTTTATACAAAAGCCACCTGATCTCAACAGGCTATTAATAACTTTAAGAAATGCGCTGGACAAATCTTCGCTCATAACCGAGAAGAAAAAACTTCAGAAAAAAGTAAACGTATCCAAAGTACAGGAAATCATCGGTACATCCGGTAATATTGAACATATAAAAGCTACAATAGAAAAAGTAGCCCCTACCGATGCCCGCGTACTCGTTACAGGTCAGAATGGTACAGGTAAAGAACTGGTAGCCCGTTGGATACATGAGATGAGCAAAAGAAATGACTACCCTATTATTGAAGTGAATTGTGCCGCTATTCCTTCTGAATTAATAGAGAGTGAGTTGTTCGGACATGAAAAGGGATCATTTACATCCGCAATCAAGCAAAGATTAGGTAAGTTTGAACAGGCGCATGGCGGCACCTTATTTCTGGATGAAATCGGTGATATGAGTCTGTCAGCACAGGCCAAAGTGCTACGGGCATTGCAGGAAAACAAAATAACCCGTGTAGGAGGTGAGAAAGACATATCAGTAGATGTAAGAGTCATCGCTGCCACCAATAAAAATTTACCTGAAGAAATCGCCAGGGGAAATTTCAGAGAGGATTTGTATCACAGACTGGCAGTCATTATAATCCAGGTGCCTTCACTTAATGAACGTAAAGATGACATACCCGTTCTGGTACAGCATTTTATCGGATTGGTCTGTGATGAATATAATATCCCACATAAAAAAATTGACACTAAGGCGGTAAAACTACTACAGGAAGTCAACTGGACAGGAAATATCCGTGAATTAAGAAACGTCATTGAAAGACTTATCATCCTCTCTGACAAAACCATCACACCACAGGATGTAGAATCTTATGTTCAGGGTAATTCATCTGTTACTCAAAAGGGAATTTATCCGGTTTTTGACCAATTTAATGATTATCCGTCATTGGAAAAATATATTAAATCAGAATATTCAAAATACAAGGGAGCATTGGTTTAGTGACCGTTTTCTTATTATCTTTGGATTCTGTACATGCTACACAGCTTAGTTTACCAACATTTAACTTTTGAAGTCTGAAATAATTGAAATATGAGTGAGATTGAAAATAACAATTCAGAAAGTAACATTGAAAATAAAACAAAGAAATGGAGTGAAGTCAAGGGAGAAAACTCCTGGACACTTTTTAAAGTAATAGCGGAACTAGTTGAAGGTTTTGAAGTACTTAATAAGCTCAATCCATGTGTTTCTATATTTGGGTCAGCAAGAACAAAGCCAGACGATCCTTTTTACAAACTGGCAGCTGAAATTGCTAAAAAATGTGTAGATGAAGGATTCGGCGTCATTACTGGCGGAGGTCCGGGCATCATGGAAGCTGCGAACAAAGGCGCTTTCCTCAATAATGGATTATCTGTCGGATTGAATATAGATTTGCCTTTTGAACAATTCCACAATCCTTATATTGAACCAAGCAGGATTTTACATCACCGGTATTTTTTCGTAAGAAAGGTGATGTTCGTAAAATATGCTCAGGCATTCGTAGTATGTCCCGGTGGTTTTGGCACCCTGGATGAATTATTTGAAGTGCTCACACTGATACAAACCAAGAAAATCCTGCCAGTACCTGTAATTCTTGTCGGAGTCAAATACTGGTCAGGCCTTAAACAATGGATCATTGATGTGATGCTCAATGAATATAATAATATTTCGGAAAAAGACATTGACTTAATTCCAGTGACTGATGATCCGGATGAAGTTGTATCCATTATCCACAACTTTTATGATGGTTCAGACTCAATTCACTGTATCAAACAGAATTATGAATTGTAATTAGCCTAAAAACTTCAACTTCTGAATATAATATTTATTCCTATAGTGAGTTTAATAATCAGAAGAACACCTGAACTTTTGATTGCTATATAATTGCTGTTGTCTGATGAAACTGTCAATACCTGCTTTAAAAATCAATTTAAATGATATTGTATTTCAGTATCAGTATCATCAGGTTGTAAGATATATTGTAAGTTTTCTGGTTTCTGTCATAATGGTGAGGAGTGCTCTTCCTACAGTAGATTTAGGTACCTATGAGTTATTGATTTTTGTTGTAATCAGTATTTCAGGATTTTGGTCCAATGGTATTAAAAATGCTTTTATATCATATTACAACCATCCAGACGAAATTAGCAACAGAAATTTGCCATGGACTGTTTTTTTAATATTGTCCGGTATAGCAGGTTTATTGTCTATGATGCTGATTATCTTCCCGGGTATTCTATCCTTTTTCGGCACTGTAAATCTGGAAAAGTATGTACCTGTGATCGGAGTTTATCTTTTTTTTATTGCGGGTATTCCATTGACAGAAACCATCTTTCTGCTGGAAAAAAAAAGTAATCTGTTATGGCAATATACGTACTGGAGTCAATCCGGTATAATTATATTGTCTGTATTGGCAGCTTTATTTCGTCCTGAACTCGATGTATTTATATTTATATTAATATTTTGGGCATTTATACGCTGGTGTTATCTGATTCTTTTTGTATTAAGACCGTATAAGTTCTGTTTCGATTATAAACAGTTTTATGTTTTTGGAATTTTTGCTGTTCCATTGATCCTGAATATGATAACCGGTAGCGCTATGGACATGATAGATGGATTATTCATAGCTCATTATTTCGAACCGGATTTTTTTCCTGTATTCAGGTACGGCGCACGTGAAATGCCGCTGGCATCCCTGCTTTTTAGTTCATTATCTCTCGCAATGATTCCTTTACTGACTGAAGATATGAAGCACATTTCCATACTCAAAGAGAAAACAACCCGACATTTGCATCTGCTTGCTCCGTTGTCCATTCTATTGATGATTGCTGCTCCATATTTATTTACACTTGTCTATGGTACTGAATATAAAGTGTCTGCCTTTATTTTCAATATTTATCTGCTTATTATGGTCAGCAGAGTAATGCTACCACAAACCATCTGCCTTGCCAAACATCAGCACAGCATCATCGTTTGGTCGGGAATTACCGAAGTATTAGCTAACATTATTCTGAGTTACTGGTGGCTCCGGTATTGGGGTGTGTATGGTCTTGCTGCCGGTACAATCGTTGCTTATGCCATCCAGAAAGCCATACTGATTATATATAATAACAAAGTAAATGGTATCAGCATAGCTCAGTATATAGATTTAAAAGCCTACCTGATTTATACATTTTTACTAATTTTAACATTTATTGCTACCTTTATCTTCAACGATTCTCTTATAGGTTACCTGTAGATAAAAAATAATCGAGATTCATATACAAATCGAAATAAAAACAAAAAATCCTAAATATGAACATTCAGGAAGCGCGTATACATCTGGAACAATCAGTAAGGAACATATACACAGAAAGAGAAGCTACTCTAATAGCCAGATATCTGACTGAAGACTTGATTGGTAAGGATCACCATACTCAAATTCCATTGTCAGTAACACAAATTGACAGTATTATGGATGCATCCAAAAGATTGGCAAACCACGAGCCCTGGCAATATATATCCGGATGGGCAGATTTTTACGGTTACAAATTTAAAGTATCCAATGTTGTATTGATTCCAAGACCTGAGACTGAAGAGCTCGTGTATGCTGCGTTAAAAATCATTCAGGAGGACAACATAAAATCGGTTATGGATATTGGCACGGGATCAGGAATAATACCCGTAACAATCAGTATTAAATGTAAAAAAAAATTATCCGTTCATGCCACAGATATAAGTGAAGCAGCTCTTGATATAGCAAAAAGTAATGCTATCCAACATAACGTGTATATACAATTTGTACTCAATGATATACTCGATAGCTCCTTATGGCATACTTTGCCAAAAGTCGGTATGATACTTTCGAATCCACCGTATATAGGCCGTGATGAAGCAGAACAACTTGCCAGTAATGTAGTTGACTTCGAACCACATACGGCGTTGTTTACAAATGACAATCCGTTGGAATTCTATGATGCCATTTCCCGAATGATCGTTCAATATCAAAATTCAGGTTGTAAAGTCCTGGTAGAAATCAACGAGCAATACGGAAATGAAGTAATGGAACTTTTTAAACAAAATGGATTGTCAGATGTAAAAATAATTGCAGACATGCAGGGTAAAAACCGGATAGTCTATGCTATAAAACTTTAGTTTTCTATTATTGTATAAATTTCCAAAAGTAAAAAATCCGGAATACATCTCCCTTTTACATTGGTAAATGAATATTCCGGATTTAATATCTTCTGCACCAGAAACAGTCAATGCTTCTGAGAAGTAACCAATTTATCTTTCAGGTTGTTGCCCCCATTGCTCAGGAGATCTCCAGAGTGCGGACAACAATAATTCACGCATGAACAGGAATTCTTTGGGTAATCTGTTATAGAATGTCGAAAACAATTCCTGATGTGATAAAAGTTCCTTTTTCCAGACCTCTCTGTCTATGGTCATTATTTTATCAAATTTTTCCTGTGGAAAATCCAGTCCTGTCCAGTCGATATCCTTATATCTGGGTACCCAACCTATCGGGCTTTCTACTGCAGAACCCTTACCATGTATTCTATTAAAGATCCACTTCAATACCCGGATATTTTCACCAAAACCAGGCCATATAAATTTACCATTTTCATCTTTTCTGAACCAGTTTACGTTGAAAATACGCGGTGCATCCGGTAGATTACGACCAAACTGTAACCAATGGTTGATATAATCACCTATATTGTAACCCATAAACGGCAGCATTGCAAACGGATCTCTTCTGACGACTCCCTGCGCTCCAAATGCAGCAGCTGTAGTTTCACTACCCATAGTAGCCGCAGTATATACACCAAAATTCCAGTTAAAGGACTGATATACCAATGGAATACCGGATGCTCTTCTACCTCCAAAAATAAATGCAGTTACAGGCACTCCATCTTTATTGTCAAAATTTTCATCTACTGCCGGATTCTGAGTTGCGCTTACAGTAAAACGGCTGTTAGGATGAGCTGCAGGCTTTCCGCTTTCCTTATCATATGGCAATCCATGCCAGTCAATCAAATTATCAGGAACTTCTTTGGTTTTCCCTTCCCACCATACATCACCATCCGACGTTATAGCTACATTGGTAAATATGGCATTCGACTTGATGGTTTCCATCGCATTTGGATTCGTTTCGTAATTGGTACCCGGAACCACGCCAAAATAACCGCTTTCGGGGTTGATTGCTACCAGTTTGCCGGATTTTTCCCTGTGTATCCAGGCGATATCGTCACCTACAGTGGTTATTTTCCAGCCATCAAATGATGAAGGTGGAATCAGCATGGAAAAATTAGTTTTACCGCATGCACTCGGAAATGATGCTGCAATATATGTTTTTTTCTTCTCCGGAGATTCTACACCCATGATCAGCATATGTTCTGCCATCCATCCTTCTTCCCTGGCTATTACAGAAGCTATCCTCAATGCGAAACACTTTTTGCCTAATAATGCATTACCGCCATAACCACTTCCATATGATACTACTAATCTTTCTTCGGGAAAATGAGTGATATATTTTTCATTACTGCAAGGCCATTTTACATCATTCTGACCTGATTGCAGCGGCGCACCTACAGTATGAACACATTTTACATACTCACCTTTCTCAATATAGGGCATTGCCTGATCACCCATACGGGTCATAATCTTCATACTTACCACAACATATTCCGAATCCGTTATTTCTATACCATACCGCGACAGTGGAGAACCTACGGGTCCCATACAAAAAGGTACAACGTATAAGGTACGTCCTTTCATGCAACCTTTTGTAAGTTCATTCAGAATGCCCTTCATCTGTGCAGGATCCATCCAGTTATTGGTTGGAC
This sequence comes from Saprospiraceae bacterium, assembly GCA_020850225.1. Classification (GTDB taxonomy): domain Bacteria; phylum Bacteroidota; class Bacteroidia; order Chitinophagales; family Saprospiraceae; genus OLB9. The sequence continues at coordinate 18,677 of JADZFD010000093.1, forward strand.
CGGCATCGTCTTTCGTCCTGCTACATATAAAAGTTCTGTCTTCTACACGTGCCACATCACTGGGATCACTGAAACATGCATAGCTGTTCGGCCGGATTTCCGGATTCAATTTGATAAACGTACCTTTATCGACCAGTAACTGACACATTCGGTTGTATTCCTCATCGGAACCGTTACACCAATGTACATTGTCAGCCTCAAAGTAGGAAGCCAGACCATCTACCCAATTGTTGATATGTTCCCTTCCTGTTACGGTATTTTTAGATGTAAAAATCGAATTATTCATGATAGGATTGTTAATTTAATGTAGACACAAATATAGTATAATCATTATTATTTTCAATAAATTTTCCTGAATATAATCATCATTTTTAATTATTTATTAAAATACCCAATATTTCAGCAACGTAGTGCGAATAGAAATGCATTTTCAGTCAAACAAAAGTTTTAGATATCAATAAACCCGTTTATAAAAGTAAATTCGTTATTTTGCACGCTCATATTAATTAAATCATATATGATTCTTATTACAAATGATGACGGCATTGTGGCTCCCGGCATACAGGCTCTGATAGAGGTGGCTTCAAAATTTGATGAAATCCTGGTAGTAGCTCCGGATTCTCCTCAGTCTGGAAAAGGCCATGCCGTAACATTGAATCAGCCGCTGAAACTCAGAAAAGTTGATTTGTTTGGCGATATAAACGCCTACGAATGTACAGGTACCCCGGTAGACTGTGTTAAAATAGCTAAAAACGTCATTTTAAAGGATAAAAAAATAGATCTCTGCCTATCGGGTATTAATCACGGTGCCAATTCATCCGTCAACATTATTTATAGTGGAACCATGTCAGCAGCTATGGAAGCAAGTTTGGAAGGTGTACCTTCTATAGGTTTTTCTTTACTTGATTTTAGCTTTGAAGCTGACTTTGAAGGCGCAAAAATGTACGCAAAAAAGATCATAGGCCAAATTCTCAACAACCCAATGGATGACTGCAAACTCCTCAATGTCAATATTCCCGCATGTCCGGCCGATGCTATCAGGGGAATTAAAGTCTGTAGGCAGGCTGAAGGAATCTGGGACGAAGCATTTCAGGAAGGTACTGACCCACGGGGTGACAAATACTACTGGTTGACTGGAAAATTTCTGTGCAGGGAAGATGCAGGCAAAGAAGATCATGACGTTTGGGCATTGGAAAACAAATATGTATCAGTGGTGCCTTCCGGCCATGACTTAACACATTACAATGGTATTCAAAAATTCAAATATTTAGAAAATTTTTAATATAATGGAAAGAAATTCATTATTGATGGGCTTTGTTATCGGAGCGATAACACCAGTACTGGGATTTTACCTCATAGAAAATCTCTTTGACCTTATGACACAAATGGGATGGATGGACGAAGTCTCGATGTCTACAGGTTCTAAAAGATACAGAACGATGGCATTGCTGGCTATTTGCTGCAATCTTATTCCATTTAACATCACCAAAATCAAAAAATGGGATGAATCCATGCGGGGAATTGTCTTCCCTACCCTGATTTATGTCGGTGCTTGGATTTATACATTCTACGACCAGTTATTTGTGTAATACAGGTATGAAGTATTATATCATAGCAGGTGAAGCATCCGGAGACCTGCATGCATCCAACCTGATGATAGCCCTGAAAAGTACAGATGATCAGGCACAGTTTTACTGTTGGGGTGGAGACAAGATGCAGGCTGCTGGCGGACGATTGGTGGAACATTACCGCAACACTGCATTTATGGGCTTTATAGAGGTAGTTAAAAACTTAAAAAAAATATTCAGATATATCCGTACATGTAAGCAAAGTATCCTGGAAACAAAGCCGGATGTACTCATATTGGTTGACTATCCCGGATTCAACCTAAGGATTGCCGAATGGGCTAAGTCACAACACATAAAAACAGTATACTATATTACACCTCAGGTATGGGCATGGCACCAATCAAGAGTACATAATCTCGGCAAATGGACAGACTTATTACTGGTTATACTTCCGTTTGAACAGGCATTTTTTGAAAAATTCGGATACAAGGCACACTATACAGGTCATCCGCTGACTGATGCCATTCATAAATACGTACCGGATGTTACCTTCATCGAAAAGTATAGTAACAGTCAGATTATCGCCTTATTACCCGGCAGTAGAAAACAGGAAATACAGTCTATTTTACCCGTTATGCTCGAAGCTGTTTCCAGTTCAGATTTGCAAATTTTATTAGCAGGCGCTCCTTCGATACCTGATAGTATGTATCAGGAGATAATAAACAACATGAATATGAACGACCGATGCATCCTGGTCAGGGACAAAACATACGATATCCTGTCTGTGGCCCGGTTTGCTCTCGTAGGCAGCGGTACGGCAACACTTGAAACTGCACTCTTCAGAGTACCTCAGATTGTTTGTTATAAGGCTAGTACGATATCATATCACATAGCCAAACGGCTGATAAAAATACCATACATTTCTCTGGTAAATCTGATTTCCGGTAAGGAAGTAGTCAGAGAATTGATTCAAAATGATTTGAATACTGAAAATATCCGTTTTGAAATCGGGCAGCTGTATAAAAATGAACAAAAAATCCAACAGGATTATGACGACCTGAAAGTAAAATTAGGCAACGCAGGTGCATCCGCAAAAGCAGCATATTTAATCAATCAACTAGTACATAATTCATGACTTTAGCAGATATTACCAACCAGTTTATCATTGATATCCAAACGACAAGATGGCAGGAAATGATAAGTACTGTCGCCCAGATTGCAAGTGTTTGGTATGCACGAAAAAACAACATACTGGTTTATCCTACCGGGATTATAGGTGTGTTGCTAGCTTCATGGGTTTACCTGTTTATTGCGCATCCTCCATTATATGCTGATGGTATCCTGAATGTCTATTACTTTGGAATGAGTGCCTACGGATGGTACAACTGGATCCAGAAGACGGACAATCAGGAAGACACCTATCCTATTAGCTGGTGTACCAAAAAAGAACTCCAATACGGTATAGCTGGTTTTTTCATTGGATGGATTGTGATATATATGATGCTCCAGTATCTGACTAATTCAAATACACCGTTCCTGGATTCACTGGTCTCTGCTTCTGCCGTAACTGCCATGTGGTGGATGGCCAAAAGAAAAACTGAAAACTGGATAGCATGGATTGTAAGCAATGTCGTAGCTATTCCACTTAATTTCTACAAGGGATTTATGTTGTTTACTGTCATGTATGTCCTGTTTCTGATTCTGGCATACATGGGTTATCAATCCTGGAAGAAAGAAAGTATCACCACTGCGGGTAAGTCACAAACCCGTAATTAATATTCTACTCAGACAATAATGTATACATTCATAATACTATGCAGGTATAAGTGTACATTTCCCAGAATTGTTGCGTTTATTATGAGTTTGTCCGGTTAGGGAAAGAATTCCGTTAAAAATCGACTTTTAAAAGGCAGGTCAAATCCTTCCAAATCATCCACATCTTTGATGGGAAGTATGTCAGATGAATCATAATTAAATATTAACTCCAAGAAACGTCTGATACTTATCAGTGGCAAAATAATTTTCGGTATTCCATCCAAATCATCATGCCTTCTTTCCTTTAGAATAATGATAACTCTGACAAGCATAAATGTGATTTTCAGCAGTATCCAAACTATCGGATTTTTGAGAAAAAATATGATCGATTGCTATCTTACGAGCGGTACCGTCATAATTTACAAATTTGCCCTGTTTTTAACTTTATTTTTTAATCATCAAACATTCTACACATTTGCATCGTTCCTGATAGTAATCCATAGAGCAATTTTGCTCTAATCATGTATTTGGATACTTCGCAGTTCGAATGGCCTCTTTCAACAGCAGCATGTGCTATTAGCAAATTAGTATAAGAAGCATTAATTATGTGCTCTTACTGTTTCATTTATTGTTTGAGAATAAATAAAACATTAGTTTAAATTACTGATATAAAAAGGTCAGTATATATTAATTTTTTTAAAATACACCAGTTAAGCAGAATAACCTATTGAAACATAGGTTGTTATTAAAATATTAGGATTATAACCGCCAAAAAGCAACAACCAAACGTATGTTAATCAGTATCTTTGGTAAAAATCTATAACATCTGCATCTACACAACCCACCCAGAGAAAAAATTAAATTTCTCCTCTGGATAATTTGGATTTAACAAAATGACAACATATTTTTACACGGAATATAACACAGTATACATATGGAATATATGCGCAAGATTGCGCATATACAGCCGTTATGCGTCATTGCATCCCATCCCACAAAGCCAGTGCCGACATAGTTGCGAATAATAATTGTCGTGGATACCATAAATACCATCGGCAATTAACCATCTTTATTCCGCAAGGCACTGTCAGCCACAACGCCACCACACACCCATACACAATACTACTGCACCAAGCACCCGTTACTATCTGTAATAATAATATCGGAAGTGCAGCGTATTTTCTCCAAGCCACAACCACGCTATGCAACGAACGCATAACACGGGTTTGGCAAAAAAGCCGTTCAGTTATTCTATTAAGCATTTGTATAAATTTTAAACATTAGCATTTTAATTAAGCATCCGTTTCGGCTTCTTCGCCAAGCCCGAAAACGTTATAGCCAATGGTAAAGCGACACTGCAACCATCGAACAGACGACCAAAACTTGAACTTTAAAACATTGACAAACCATTTTGATAGGTGAACAACATACAGACCATATTGCAAACGGACAACGAGTAAGCCGACTCTCATTGCCAACGCTTCAGTTTTTTATTTTTTTTGCCTACCCACATTTTTTAAAAACAATTATAGCCAACCGCACAAACGGCACATTTGGTATTGCCCGACATCCCGATAGCTATCGGGACCGACCCTTCGCAAAACCAAAAGAGCCGTTTTTTGCCAACGCACCGACAATAATTCGTATTTTGCAATAATGTATTTGAATGAATAAATGATAGATAAAAAGACACTTTCAGAAAGAGATATTTGCACCAAGTTTATTACTCCTGCGGTTGAAAAATCGGGTTGGAATAAGCTGACACAGCTATTGGAAGAAGTTTCGTTCACGGACGGGAAAATATATGTAAGAGGTAAACTGACAGCAAGAGGTAATCAAAAACGGGCTGACTATATATTGTATTACAAGCCAAACATTCCTATTGCAATTATAGAAGCGAAAGACAACAAACATTCGGTAAGAGCAGGAATACAACAGGCTTTGGACTATGCTCAAATTTTGGACATTCCCTGTGTTTTCAGTAGCAACGGTGACGGATTTTTATTTCACGACCGAACCGCAACAGACGGTAATATTGAAACTGAAATTGGCATTGACGACTTCCCTACTCCCGAACAGCTTTGGGAGAAATACAAAAAGTACAAAGGTATTTCTACACCAACTGCTGAAAAAATTGCTTCGCAAGATTATTACTTTGACGGCACCAACCGTAAACCAAGATATTATCAACAAATTGCAGTAAACAGAACTGTTGAAGCTATTGCCAACGGACAAAACCGAATTATCTTGGTAATGGCTACAGGAACAGGAAAAACCTATACTGCTTTTCAATTCATTCATAGACTTTGGAAAAGCGGAGCAAAAAAACGGATTCTTTTTCTTGCCGACCGTAACGCATTGATTGACCAAACTCGCAGAGGTGATTTCAAACATTTTAAAGATAAAATGACGGTGGTAAAACACCGACAAATTGATAAAAGCTATGAAATTTATTTGGCTTTGTATCAAGGCTTATCTGGTTCAGACGAAGATGCAAATGTTTATAAACAATTTTCACCTGACTTTTTTGACTTGATTGTGATTGATGAGTGTCACAGAGGAAGTGCAAAAGAAGACAGTAGTTGGAGAGAAATTTTATCCTATTTCAAAAATGCTACGCATATCGGTTTAACTGCAACACCAAAGGAAACCAAAGAAACAAGCAACACCGAATATTTTGGCGACCCTGTTTATACATATTCATTGAAACAAGGTATTGATGATGGTTTCCTAGCTCCTTATCGTGTGGTGAGAATTGGTTTGAACGTAGATGCAGAAGGCTGGCGACCAGACCAAGGCAAAACCGACAAAGACGGAAAAGAGGTTGAGGATAGAGTTTACAATCGCAAAGACTTTGACCGCAATTTGGTGATTGAAGAACGGACAGAATTGGTTACAAAAAAACTCACGGAGTTTTTAAAAGGTTACGACCGTTACGCCAAAACGATTGTGTTTTGTGTGGATATTGACCACGCTGAACGTATGCGGACAGCATTAGCCAAACAAAACGCTGATTTAGTTGCCGAGAATTACAAATACGTAATGCAAATAACTGGCGACAATGACGAGGGCAAAAGAGAATTAGACAACTTCATTAATCCCGAAGAAAAATATCCTGTCATTGCGACCACTTCTGAATTGATGACTACTGGCGTAGATGCACAAACTTGTAAAGTAATTGTGTTGGATGCCAACATCAATTCAATGACAAAGTTCAAACAAATCATTGGTAGAGGAACTCGTATCAATGAGGAATACGGTAAAATGTATTTCACCATTTTGGATTTTAGAAATGCAACCGATTTGTTTGCCGACAAAGATTTTGATGGTGACCCAATTCGTGTAAAACCAGTTTCAGAAGATGTTGATTTAAGCGAAATTATTACCGAGGAAGAAGATAATACAGAACCTATTATTGATATTGAAACAGGTGAAGAAATTGAGATTAACAAACCTGAAATTCGTTATCCTGAAACAGTATCTCCGCCATCAACCATAAATGAACCACGAGAAAAAGTGTATGTAAATGGTGTGGATGTTTCTGTTTTGATAAGTCGTGAAATGTATTTTGACCAACACGGAAAACCAATTACCACCAGTTTAAAAGACCATACCAAAGAAATTATCAAAGAAAAATTTGCTTCGTTGGATGAATTTTTGAATAAATGGAACACCACCGACCGCAAAGAAGCCATTATAGCAGAATTGCAAGAACAAGGTGTAATGGTGGAGGCTTTGTATGATGCAGTTGATAAACAGGTGGATTTGTTCGACTTGATTTGCCACGTTGCATTTGACCAACCACCATTAACCCGAAAAGAAAGAGCCAACAACGTAAAGAAACGAAACTACTTTACAAAATATGGCGACCAAGCCAAGAAAGTATTGGAAGCCTTGTTAGACAAATATGCTGACGAAGGAATTACAAACATTGAAAGCATTGAAGTATTGAGAGTGAATCCGTTTGATGAATTTGGTTCACCCCTTGAAATCATCAACGAGTTTGGCAGCAAAGAAAAGTATTTGCAAGCTGTAAAAGAATTAGAAATTGAATTGTATAAAGCTGTCTGAATCAGGATTTACAAGATTAAAAGATGACAGGAATTGAAAAAATGAAAGAAGAAAAAGAAAATAGCAAAGGATTTATACCATCACATGGTGGATATAAGAATCTGATAACTTATCAGAAATCTGAAATCATCTATGATGGAACTATTTATTTTACCAAAAGATTCTTTCAAAAATACGATCGCACCATTGATCAGATGGTGCAGGCAGCAAGAAGTGGTAAGCAGAACATTGTAGAAGCAAGTATGGCGTCAGGAACTTCTAAAGAAATGGAAATTAAGTTGACAAATGTGGCAAGAGCTTCTTTAGAGGAATTAAAAATTGATTACCAAGATTTTTTAAGAACTAATAAATTGTCTATATGGGATAGAACACATAAACTTTCTGTTCGTTTTAGTGAAATAAACAGAACACCTAATGCAACTTATCAAACTTACATAAAAGCAATTGAAAACTCAGAACCAGAAATTTGTGCTAATTCAATGATATGCTTAATAAATATTGTGAGCTATTTATTAGCACAACAAATAAAATCATTGGAATTAGCTTTTATGAATGAAGGAGGCTTAAGAGAAAGAATGACCAAAGCAAGAATTGATATAAGAAATAAAAAATAATTTTTGGGGACTTGTGTGACTGCGGTGACAATTTTTCAACATCACCTAAGTCACCTAAGTCCCTAGAAAGAAGGACAGAAAAACAAATTATGAGCAACATATCAGGCATAGTAAAAAGTATTCAAAACATCATGTGGCAAGACACAGGTCTTAATGGTGATGCACAACGCATTGAGCAATTAGGTTGGATGCTTTTTTTAAAAATATTTAGCGATAAAGACAAAGAATTAGAATTACTGGACGATAAATACACATCGCCCATTCCCGATAAATTTCATTGGGTAAAAGAAAAAGGCAATTGGGCAGGTGATGATGAAGGAATGACAGGTGATGAATTGCTGAATTTTGTTGACAGAGAATTATTCCCTGCACTTCGTAATTTAGATTTAAGCACAGGCAACCAACGTGCAGTAATTGTGCGTGAAGTATTTGAAGGCAACAACAACTATATGAAAAGCGGTATCAACATTCGCAAGGTGTTGAATAAGCTGAACGAAATTGATTTTAACATTGCCAAAGACCGCCACGCTTTTGGTGAATTGTACGAAACCATTTTAAAAGAATTGCAAAGTGCCGGCAAAAGTGGTGAGTTTTACACGCCAAGAGCCATTACGCAATTTATTACCGAAATTATTAATCCGCAATTGGGCGAAAAAGTGCTCGACCCAGCTTGCGGAACGGGTGGTTATTTAACTTGTGCCATTGAACATTTAAAAAAACAAGCAAAAAATATTGAGGAACGAAAAAGCATAGAACAAAACATTGCAGGTTGGGAATACAAACCATTGCCGTATTTGTTGGCAACTACCAATTTGATTTTGCACGACATTGAAATACCAAACATTAAATTTGGCGATGCTTTAGACCAGCCTTTAAGCAACTTTACCGAAAAGCACCGTGTAAATGTAATATTGGCAAATCCTCCTTTTGGTGGCATTGTAGCCAACAACAACGAAAGCAATTTTCCGCAAACCTACCGCACCAAAGAAAGTGCCGACTTGTTTTTAATTTTGATGATTCATTTGCTAAAGCAAAACGGACGAGCAGGAATTGTTTTGCCCGATGGCAGCCTTACAGGCGATGGAGTAAAACAACGCATACGCCAAAAATTATTAGAAGATTGCAACTTGCATACTATTATCCGTTTGCCTAATTCGGTTTTCCAGCCTTATGCCACAGTAGCTACCAACTTATTGTTTTTTGATAAAGGCAAACCCACCAAAGACGTATGGTATTACGAACACCGTATGCCCGAAGGTTATAAAGCATACAACAAAACAAGACCGATTCAATTAAAAGAGTTTGAACCCATTAAAAAATGGTGGAACAAACGCAAGGAAAGTGACATCTGTTGGAAAGTAAACATCAAAACCATTATTGAACGTGGTTATGATTTGGATATTAAAAATCCAACAAAGCCCGAAGAAGAAAAAGAATACAACAGTACTGAACTGATTGAAATGTTAGACGCTTCTTTTGAGAAAAGCCACCAATTGTTGAACCAACTTAAACAGGCTGTTAAATGAAGTTGACGAAAATTGGTGAATTTTTGAAGCGGAGTAAAATTCCAATAGATATTGAAGACGATATTGAATATAATCGTGTTACAATAAGAATCAATCATAATGGTGTTTCATTACGAGATTCTGAAATTGGGAAAAAGATTGGAACTAAAAAACAATTCATTTTAAAAGCAGGACAATTTATTGTTTCAAAAATTGATGCAAGATATGGGGCATTTGGTATTGCACCAGACGAAGTGGAAGGAGCAATAATTACAGGAAATTTCTGGGCGTATGATGTTGATAAGAAAAAGGTAAACATCGAATGGTTTAATCAGTTTACAAACTCAGCAGATTTTTATGATATATGCGAAAGAGCCAGTTCAGGTATCACACATAGAAAGTATTTGGATGAGAAATTCTTTCTAAACTATGAGATTTTATTACCAAATGTAGATGAACAGTTAATTCAAATTGAAAAAATAAAATCTCAAAAGAGTTCATTTAACGAACTCTCCACCGAACTCACTCACCAACTCACTTTAGTAAAAAAACTCCGTCAGCAAATTTTACAAGATGCGGTGCAAGGCAAACTGGTAGAGCAATCCCGAAAGCTTTCGGGACCAAAAGACGAACCAGCCAGCGAATTGCTCAAAAAAATAAAAGCAGAAAAAGAAAAACTGATTTCCGAAAAGAAAATCAAAAAAGAAAAAGAACTGCCACCAATCAAACCCGAAGAAATTCCTTTTGAAATTCCTGAAAATTGGGTGTGGTGTAGGTTGGGGGAGATAACGGATATTCAAAGAGGATCTTCACCAAGACCAAAAGGTGATTCAAGATATTTTTCAAAAGTAAAAACAGATTTCAATTGGATAACAATAAGCGATATTTCTAATTATTGTCAAGATTCTGTTCTATTAGAAACAAGAGAACATTTAACTGAAGAAGGCTCAAGGCATAGTAGATATGTTGATATTGATGAATTCATTATTGCTGTAAGCGGTTCTACAACTGGTAAATGTTGTATTACAGGTATTAATGGATTTATTTATGATGGTTTAGCTGTTGCCAAAATCATAAACAATGGATTATTTTCTATGTTTTTATTGAATTATATGATGAGCCTATATTCTAAAATAAATGACTCAAAAAGTGGAGCATCTTTTCCTAATATAAATACAGAATATTTAAACAATTTATTAATCCCCCTCCCTCCACTCTCCGAACAAACCCGCATCGTTCAAAAATTAGATGAACTGATGCAGTATTGCAATGAGTTAGAAGCAAGCATTAAAGAAAGTCAATCCCAAAATGAAAAACTATTGCAACAGGTGTTGAGAGAGGCGTTGAGGAAAGAAGTAGTGGAAGTTTAAAAAAAATAATAAGAAACAATGAGTGAAGATTTCATAAAAGAGTTAGACGACCTTTACATTCGCTACGGGTATGAGCCACGCAAAAGCAAGGCTACTCGTGTTTATTTGTTTACCAAAAGCATTTACAACGGTGCTGACATTGTAAAAACGGGCACTGATGAAGAAGCAGAGGAATTAAGGAAACAATATGCAGGTTCGGGTTATGCTGTTAAAGTAAGAGATTTCAAAAACATTGAAGAAGCAGAGGATTATCTTTTTAAAGACTTCTTCAAAGCAGATGGTGTAATTCAAAACCTTAAAAGGCGTTATGAAACCTTCGTTGGCAAATTGATGAACAATTTGCCCGAAAATGCAAAGTATCAATACATCAGAAGCTCATACGATTATACAAACTACAAACTTGACCAAGACGACACAAAAACCATTTCCATTGGTGCAGATGATGACAGTAATGCTTTAGTTGCAAAAATTACCAAACAAATAAACGAACACGTTGGTCCTCTTTTAATCATTCTTGAAGCTGCCGCAGGTTATGGAAAAACCTGTACTGCCTATGAAATTTTAAATGAGTTCATTTCCATACCATCGAACAAACTTCCATTCTTTACTGAACTTTCAAGAGATAGAAAGGCATCTATCTTCAAACACATTTTGGCATTTGAAATTGAAGAGCAGTTCTCAAATCGTGTAGATTCAAATGTGGTAATTCATCAAATCAAGAAAGGTCGAATTCCACTTATCATTGACGGTTTTGACGAGTTAATTTCAAAAGATTTTTCTTTTTCATCAAACCAATTTGAACAGGTTGAAAGTATGCTTTCAACAATTGTTGATTTGCTGACCGACAACGCCAAAGTTATTATCACTTCACGTAAAACAGCCATCTTCAATAGCGAAGAATTTCACAATTGGATGATTGACCGTAATATTGATTACACTCTTTCAAAAGTTACCATTTCAGAACCATCTATTGAAAATTGGCTTCCAAAAGAAAGACTTGAGATTGTACAGTCCAACAATTTTCCCGTTGAGCAAATTGCAAACCCTGTTCTGCTTACATACTTGCGTTATGTGAAAATTGAAGAACTCAAAGAAATGGGTGTTGAAGGTAAATCCATTGTTGACCGATACTTCGACTTCTTACTAACAAGGGAGCAAACAAGACAAGGTTTATTAATAGAGCCTGAAACACAATTAAGAATTTTCAGAAAATTAGTTCGCTTCTTAACTGAATGGGATGTAAAGGCAGAATCAAAAGAATTTATTAAAGATTTAATCCTTGATTACAACAAGACCATTTTAGAAGAAACCAAAAAGAAATACACTCCCGACAAAAGACCTAGAACAGACCAACTTGCAGATATACTTTCAAACCACGCCTTTTTAGATAGAAAGGAAAAGGGAATGATTGGAATAGTGAATGAATTTGTTTTGGGTACGCTAATCGGAGAAAATTTAATTTTAGGTAAATACTTGCAGTACAGCACAAACTTTTATGAGAAATTATCTCAAATGTTTGCTTTGCTTGCTATTCAAGCCTATCAAGTACAGCCCAAAGAAAATAAGGAAAAGCTTTGGACAGTATTTAATGAATATCCGTTCCCTTTCGACCCTCAATTCTATTTCAAAATTGACATAGATTTCAAAAATGAAATTGTACGGAATTACAAACAAGCAATTCTCAACGATTTTACTTTAGAGAATTATTCATTTACAAAACAAGGGCAGTTTGAATCGGCAATTTTTACGGCTTGCACATTTACTAATTGTGATTTTTCATTTGAAGCATTCAAAAACTCTTCATTTGTAAATTGCAGATTCTTCAACTGCCACTTGGTTGATACCGGAGTTGCTTATTCCGACACTTATTTTACAATATTTGGATGCACAGGAGACAATGGCTTTGTTCAGAAGATATTCGATTGTGAGGAAGTAAAAACAAACGAAAATGTAAATGTTGAAAAGGAGATTCTTGACCTCTATTTCAAGAAAGGAAGTTTTAAGCCACGCCACAGACAACTTTCACACATTAAGAATGAACTTTCAGAATTAGACACTAAATCTGTAAGCAGAGTTTTACACAAACTTGAAGCCGAAAGTATCATTCAGCTGAATGGCGACTTGAGCTTCTTAACTCGTCAGGGAATTTCTTACTACAACGATAAATATAGAAATAGTTAAGCGATGTCGGAATACGGTTTAGAAATAATTGAAAAGCGTTTAAAGGAAAAACTTGTTAATGAATTAACGAGAACAGGACTTTTATTTCGCTTGTTTTCAAGAGTAAAAGAACAAACTTCGATAGACGAGAAATTCACACGAAAGACTTATTCAGCTGACACTGAATTAATGCAAGACCTGATTGGGTTTCGTATTACAACCTATTTCAGTGATGATGTGAAGATAGTCGTTGACTTATGTGAAAAAATATTTGGTAAAGTTGAATTGATTTATGATGAACCTTCTTCGGAAGTTTTTAAACCACTTCGCAAAAATATGATTTGCCGAATGCCTGGGTATGAAACGGGAGTGTTTCAGGAATTGAAACCGAATAATCCTCAATATGAGCTAATCGACAACACATTTGAAATTCAATTCAGGACAACACTTTCCGAAGGATGGCACGAAGTTGACCACTTAATGCGATACAAGTGTAAGCCTGATTGGGAGCCTCTTGCAACTGAAGGCAGAATGTTAAACGGAATTTATGCAACACTTGAAACTAACGACCAAGCTCTAAAAGCTTTGTTTGATGATATTTCATATCAACACTACAAGGCTAAGAAATGGGAAGCAATGTTGCGTAACAAACTTCGCTTACGCTTTCTACTAAAAGAACTTGATGCTGAAATTGTCAATTACTTAAATGAGAATATAGAAGTTGGTAAAAAGCAATTCAAGTTGAATAGAAACAAAATTTTGAAAACCTATATAGACTCTACTCTTGCTTTTCCAGTAACATTTGACAATTGGATGTATTTCATTAATTACTGTTTTTTGAAAGATGATTTCATTACTTCAAAGACACAGCCAATTTTATTAGACGAATTTGAATTAGCATTTAATGGACAAGAGAAATAGCCAACGCATTTTGCAAGCACATTACCAAAGCCGCACAAGCCCAAGCATAGACAAAGCTTTGTCAAAGAGCCTGCAAAGCCACCGCAAGAAAAATTGTTTTTAAAAAATTTCCCGACCCTTCAAAAAAATAAAAAACGCCACCCACAGCTAACATTCAATGACACAGAAACTCAATACTGACAATGGTTTGCAAAGACAGCCGAACAGAACCACTGGCTATAACAAGGTATTGCCAAAATGGCGGCAGAAGTGCTACTATGAAACATTTGTGCAAGGTTCAACTGTTGTGCTACTATTGAACTTTAGTGCTAATAACCCGCCACTTCGGCAATACCCAAACCGTTATAGCCATTTTAGGACGACAAATAAATAACAAGCAACCACAATTAAAAAGAAAAAATATGGAAAAGAAACATCAAGTGCATAACCTAATAATTTTGGACGAAAGTGGCTCTATGGAATCTATAAAGACCACAATTATCCAAGGTTTTAATGAACTAGTACAAACAATTCAAGGAATTGAAAAACAATTTCCTGAACAAGAACACTTTATTTCATTTGTATCGTTCAACGGCTTAGGATAAAAAATTACTTCACTATATTGACCCTGCTAGTAAACTGAAACAAATTGACGACAAAACCTATACACCTGACGCTTCTACTCCTTTATTCGATGCGATGGGTTTTAGCATAAACAAACTTAAACAATCCTTACAAGGACAAACTGAATATAATGTGCTTGTGACCATATTAACAGATGGTGAAGAAAACGCTTCAAAAGAATTTTCAGGAAACGACATCAAAAAGCTTGTTGAAGAACTAAAACAAAATCGCTGGACATTTACATATATTGGGACAGACCACGATGTTGAAAAAATTGCAATTTCACTTTCAATCAATAATACAATGGTTTTTGAAAAGAATGAAGCTGACATTAAAGAAATGTTCCTAAAAGAACAATGTGCAAGAGCAAATTATAGCAGAAAGATTCGTTCTAATAAAGATACATCATCAAACTATTTTGAAGACACAGAAGATAACAATTAAAAGAAATAAAAACGGCTACTAACAAGCAGTTTGGCAATATGGCGGGTGAAGTACTACTATTGGGCGAAAGTGTAAGGTTGAATCCCGAAAGCTTTCGGGATAATTCTATTGAACTTTTCTGCTAAATTGCCGCCACATCGCCAATTTGCCGGACTTTATCGCAATCCTACTGAAACCCACGTCCAAAAAAGAAAAGTTCACCATAGATAGCTTTCCAGAAAACTATATCTTTGTAATATTTTTTTGATTAGAGTAAATGGAACAAACTGAACGAAAAGTATTAAACCGAAACAAAGAAATTACTGATAACTACTTTCAGTTTTTGGACAAGCATATCGCAGATGTGGTTTCGGGAAATGTTGACGAATTTATGGAAATAAACAAAATTGCAAGAGAGTTATTTCTGTCACACAAACATTTGACCGACATTGTACAAAAAGAAACTGGAAATCATCCTTGTCATTTTTATGACCTTAAAATTCTTGATGAAGCCAAAAGAATGCTTTTCGAAACAAATAAATCTATTGCAGAAATAGCAAAGATACTCACTTATGACCCTTCCAACTTTTCAAAATTCTTCAAAAAAATCATTGGACAAACACCAGGACAATTCCGAAAAGAAAACAAAAAATAAAAGTTCCGAAAAGTTCACCACGAATTAAATTCAAAGTCTTGCCATCTTTACCATATTATTTTTAAAAACATTTAAACTCAAATAAAATGGCAAGAAACGATTTAAAAAGTAAAGCAGTATTGATTGCAGGTGGTGCAAAAAAATTAGGAGGGTTACTAAAGATATCGCTCCGTTGGTAGAATTTTTGGTAACTGATGGTTGTTGGATTACAGGACAAACTATTTTTGCAAACGGTGGTTATGCAACAAGATAATTGAAAATTTATTATTTTTGAAAGGCAAATGATTTTGTTATTTGCCTTTTTAATTAAAATATAACAAAATGATACTAAAAATAATCAACTCAATTCTAATCCTTTTTGCCGTATTTATGGGAACAAAACACGGTTGGAATATGCTGACTGCTAAACCCGAAATGCTGGAAATGTTCGGTAAATGGAATTTTAGTAAAAATGCCGTAGTCATCAATGGAGCAATAACATTATTAGCTTCGGTTTTAATTTTGTTTCCCAAAACTTTTGTGTGGGGAAATTTCCTAATGGCAGCAGGAATACTAATGATTATCTGTTTGCAATTCTTGAACAAAGACCTGAAAGGTGTAGTGATAGAAATACCTTTTTTGTTACTCAACATAGTAATTATCTATCTACAACACCCTTTAAAAAATAATTAAAATGACTAATTTCAAATTATTATTAATCTCACTTTTTATTTCTTCTGCGCTTACTGCGTGTGGTCAGGTAAACAGTAACAAAAAAAATGAAAATAACACTTTAAATTCAAAACAAATGCATGACGAAACGATATTAAAACCCGTAAAAGCTTTGATCGAAGCTATGAAAGCAGAAAATGCTAAGCTTATCAGAGCTCAATTTTCTGAAACAGCAACCCAAGCGTATGGAGCTGACGGAATAATGAAAACAGCCGAAGAAACCAAAAAATGGATAGAAAGTGACATCATTGAGCGTCAAGGAAAAGTTGCAAATCCTGAATATACCGTTTTGAACGAAAACGAAGTTGTTGTAAAAGGACAATATTCAAGCCGTGGCTACACAAACAAAGCCAACTTTTTATTTACTGTTGAAAACGGAATGATAACGAGTTGGAGAATGAGGTATTAATTGTGATTATTTAACCTACTTAACCGTGAAGAAAGGACTGCTGACAAACATTACTAATAGAAAAAAGCCCTCCCCCAAAAAAGCCCTAATAAACAACTAAATCAGGGCTTTTTGCTATTCGTTGTTCAGCGACACCATATCTGATTTTCCATAGGTGGTTTTGTAGCTTTGGATTTCCGGGTTAAGTTGGTCTCATGGAAATATACAGATATTATACTTTGTTTTGGTAATGATTAGCTCCGGCTAAACATACAATCTCACCTACCCAAAATTTTTGACGTTTTAGGTAAAATGTTTCCTTGCTTATACTTCGGTTTGTTTTCATACAGCAGATTTTTGTAGTTTCTTTGGCGAACCACGGTTTCGAAGTATATCTATATCAACAAGATGTACGCCTTCACAGGAAACGTTGATGTAGGTGGCTACGCGTTCGATTCGTCCGGTTTTACAAACCGTGCAAAGGCCAATATCCACGCTACACTTCGACACTTAGCCCGACCTACTTTGTGATTCTCTTTAATAAAAACCAAATACCGTTCGATATGCTCCTGCCTGAGGTCTTACCCGAAGTTCATTGTAATGTTTAAACAGTAAAGCCAGCTCCTGCATATAATTACGCACAGAGCCTTTATCGTATTCTTGCACTTTTAAAAGTTGCAAAGTCTTCTCTAACCATATTTTTCCACTATCATTGAGTGGTTTTACGGAAATTGTGTTACCTTTCATCTTTAATTTTTTTTAATGAAAAGTAAAACTGATACTTTCGGGGCAAAAAAGCTGCCATAACAGTCACCGGAGGTGTTGATTGAACAAGGTATTGCCAAAAGCATACTTGATAATCTTAAGGAATGGTTGGATAAAGAATCCGTTAAGATATCACCCAAATCCCCCATAGGCAAAGCAATAAGCTCTCTGTTGGCGCGCTGGAAAAAGTTTACCAAATATACTGATTACGGTAAGGTAGAAATAGACAACAATATCATAGAGAATGCCATCCGACCATTAGCCTTAGGCAGAAAGAATTATCTGTTTGCCGGCAATCACGAAGCAGCCACAAATATCAGCTACTACTATACTGTTTTTGGAACATGCAAGGCATAAGGTGTCGATCCGTATGCCTATATGGTATGGTTTCTGTCAAAAGTAGTCGGCACTAAAACTAGCGGAATAGGTGACCTGGCACCGGGCACATACCTATAACTTAAATAAACAATACGTAATTTGTCGGATGCTTACGATACAATAATGCTAAAAAAGGCACACGCTGTATCATCAACGTGTGCCTTAGCTTTATGCGTTCGTTGAACGCTCAGAGAATTATCCCCGATTACTCAACGATAATCATCTTCTTGGTAGCTGTGAAATCACCGCTTTCTAACGTGTAGTACATCACGCCACTTACACCTAACTGATCTTTTGTGAATACTTCACTGTTCAATCCTTTAACTGCACTGATGCTTCTTGTTACTACCAACTTACCTGTCATGTCATATACACTCAACGTAGCTGCTCCTGCCTCTGGCATCATGAAGCTTACCGTTGTCT
>JADZFD010000094.1 GCA_020850225.1 Saprospiraceae bacterium
GTCGTTTTAGTTACTGTCGTTCTTAAAGGTAAGGAGAATTAGACTGGTAAAAACGACATTACAAATATACAAAATATTTACAATATATTGATTATCTGTATTTTAAATTTAACAAAGTAGAATTAATCGTATTTAAAACTTTAATGGCACGTTTTATTATACCACTTACCTTGTATCCGACTAATCATAAGCTGGAAACTCAAAAAAATTGCCTGACTCAGATGCCAGTCTAAATACTGATAAAATAGATTATGTTTGCATTATATTTATTGAATTATGGCATATGAAATTGAAAGAAAGTTCCTGGTTAGTAACGACAGCTTTATACACTTAGCCAACAAATTCTATCATATCCAACAGGGATATATATGTAATGACCCTGCACGATCTGTTCGTATCCGTAAAAAGGGTACACTGTATTTTATCACTATTAAAGGAGAAAGCACACATAATGGTCTGATCCGACCTGAATGGGAACAGCCCATTGACGAAGATTCATTTGAAATACTATGGAGCTTGTGTCTGCCTGGTAAAATCAGTAAAACCCGTTATGAGGTGTCTCTGGGTCATCATACGATAGAAGTGGATATTTTCCATGACACCAATGAAGGACTTATTATGGCAGAAATCGAATTACAGACCGAAAAGGATATCATTCAACTTCCGGATTGGCTCGGAGAAGAGGTAACCGGAGAGGAACAATATTACAATGCATATTTATCTGAACATCCATTTAAAACTTGGAATAATCTTAAGTAAAATTCCGAGTTTCCTCATTGATACTTTCGATCGCTCTCCCCTGCTACCTGCAAGTTCGTATTACATTTTGACCAATTTGCCTGTAACCGGCCTGTCTCCTACCCATATCCTGTACATATAGATTCCATGATCTAAATTTCCGGTATCTATGGTTTGCAATATTTGACCTGAACTATAGTCCGATTTAAATAACTGTTTACCGTCCAAAGTATAGATTTCTATGGATTGAATTGGAAGATTACCCTTCTCCACTGAAAAAGTTACCCATTCCTGAACCGGATTTGGAATCACTCTTATATTTGCTGATATATCCTGAACCGATACGGGAATGTACGATTTGGCTCTTTCTACTGCCTTCCATGCGTCTACAAGTCCATATCCGTAAATTGCATTGGGCACAATATCGCCTTCGAAACCTGCACAGTCTATAGTAGAAGTCAAAGGCAGACAAGTTGATTCAATAATATCTTCAATAACTTCTACCTCGCCTGCCAATTTAGGATTAGCTGAAATCATCAATGCCACCAATCCTGCCACATGTGGTCCTGCCATACTCGTACCAGAAAAATTGGCATATTTACCGCCTCTGACTATTGATCTTACATTAACACCGGGTGCAACAACATTGGGTTTCAGTCTGAAACTACTGTCTATCGTCACAGGTCCTCTGCTACTAAAACCGGCTATCAGTGTATCTATACCTGTAGCTCCTACTGAAAATGATGGTTCAAAAATAGCAGCTGGTCCATTTATACTACCACAACCAAGATATCCGTCATTTCCGGCAGAAACGACAACAACTATTCCTGCTGCCTTGACATTTTTAACCACCTCTTCCATAATTCCGAAATTAGACAGATTACATCCTTCATCCTGATTACAGTACCATGAATTATTAATCACATGAGGTGCTTTGGAAGGATCAGGATTTGTACCATCCAATGCAGTAGGCGCAATAAACCATTCGAAACATTCTATATAAGAAGTAATACTTCCCCATCCCCGATCCATATTACGACATGCAATCCATCGGGCACCAGGTGCTACGCCTATACTATTTTCATCATCCTGACCTACCATGGTACCCATAGTGTGGGTGCCGTGATTATGGTCATCACATGGTTCTTTGGAGTCAAAACCACATGGATTGGGTATCGAATCCGGAATTGTTATTGCCTGTTTGTGATGTATGGCATCAAACCAATTGTAATTATGGTCAGTATGATCTTCATCCGTGTAACCTCTATACCTGGATTTTATAGGTGACAGCGCCCATTCATAACCTGTATCCTGTCCGGCAATAACAACTCCCTGTCCTGTATTACCCGTACTCCATACGCTATCTGCATGTATCGCCCTGATACCCCATTCAGGTGTACCATTCCTTGAACTTATACTGGTGTTATATCTCTCAATAACAGGTGTTTGTATAGCATAGAAAGGTGCATTTGAAATAATGGCTTCTACATCCTTCCTTACTGCAAGCCTGCGTACCATGTCAATATCTGACTTCACACGAATGGCATTAACTACCCAGAATGCATGGTATTCTACCTGTTCCTTCTTAAGTATATGCAGGATGCCTTCCTGAGTCTTGCGGGCATGTGCTTTCAGCATATTATAAACATAATTTCCCTTTGCCAGCTTTGTATTAAAATGAAGTGTACCTTCCAATACCAGTTTATCCTTCAATACAACAACATATTCGACCTCACTTTTATTATTAAATTCCTTCAATAAGGCAGGATCTACCTTAGATAAAGCAGACGGATCATTGAAAGGAAAGCAAGCAAGTGTCTGAAACAGAAATATTAACGTAAATAAATTTTTCATTCATTAATTTTTAGAAGGAAATATTACAAAAAAAACAGATATAACTACCTGAACTTATATCAATATTGATCAACATTATAAATTCAATTATATCAAAACAAGGCTTAAAGTTACGATTTAAACTTCTCATCAAACAACTGAATATTAAAAAGTATCGTAAAAAATACAAAATCTGATTACATCCTGTACAGATTCATACAAATATGTCATAATTTTATATATTTTTGCGCTTCCAAATCAATAAAAGCGTGAAAAAGCAAACAGCGGCGATTTTAACCATCATTATTATCCTGATAATAGATCAGATTTCAAAATTTTATATAAAAACTAACATCCCTTATGGTGAAGGGTTTGACATTTTCGGCCTGAGTTGGGCAAAGATTCACTTTGTGGAAAACGAAGGAATGGCGTTTGGAATGAGTTTCGGAGGTATAACCGGTAAGTATTTATTGAGTATTTTCCGTATTTTCATGACTTTCTTTCTACTGTATTTCCTATACAATATCATCAAACAGGGAGAATCCATGCGGTTGGTTATCTTCTTTAGTCTCGTAATCGCCGGTGCTATTGGCAATTCTATTGACGGCATGTTTTATGGTATGATTTTCAGTGAGTCCATATATCACGGTGATTTGGCAGTTCTCTTTCCTCCTGAAGGCGGCTATGGAAGTTTTCTTACTGGCAAGGTAGTGGATATGCTGTATTTTCCTATGTATAGCACCACACTCCCGGATTGGATACCATTTTGGGGAGGTCAGGATTTTGAATTTTTCCGTCCTGTTTTCAATATTGCTGACTCAGCAATTACTGTTGGAGTTGCCTGTATACTGATATTCGAAACTAAATCTATCTTAGGTTCCGGTTCCAAAGAAAATCAACAAATACCTGCATCTCAATCAACTGAACCTCAAAGTACCAGAAATGATTCGTAATTTTTTTTTCTAATTACCTGAACCATCATCTGATACTATCGTTTAATTAGCATAAAATCAGATACATACTTTATTTAGCATACCGCTTTTAATCCTTTTAACGCAACGATAATGAAAGTCACCAAATTATTTAAAAGTTTTATTGAAAATGAAAAATCAGGTGGTATACTGCTTATTTGTTGTACAGTTCTTTCATTATTGATAGCCAATAGTAATTCAGGAATTGCATATCATGAATTCTGGACTGGTCCCAAATTGGGTCACAGTATCGAATTTTGGGTCAATGACGGATTGATGACCATCTTCTTCCTTTTAGTCGGCCTTGAACTTAAAAGAGAAATATATGTCGGTGAATTGTCCAGAATCAAGGAGGCCATGCTACCACTTATGGGTGCTTTGGGTGGTATGCTCATTCCTGCAGGTATTTACCTTTTATTCAATGCAGGCACGACCGAGCAATCCGGCATGGGCATTCCTATGGCAACAGATATCGCTTTTGCACTTGGTGTATTGTCGCTTCTCGGCAAAAATGTACCTATAGGATTACGGGTATTTTTAACGGCACTTGCTGTTATAGATGATTTGGGTGCCATTGTAGTCATCGGATTGTTTTACAGTAGCTCCATGTCATGGATGAATCTGGGCATAGCATTGAGTATTTTTGGTTTGTTACTTTTACTTAATAAGCAAAAGGTAAACAACCTGCTACCTTATCTTATTGGAGGTGTCACCATGTGGTATTTCATGTTGCATTCCGGTGTACATGCTACCATTTCGGGTGTTTTACTTGCGATTACTATTCCGCTAAATAACGGATCTGATAAGTCACCAGCTTCTGTTCTGGAATCTTTTTTACACCTGCCTGTTCCTTTCATTATCTTACCCATATTCGCACTTGCCAACACTGCTATCATTATTGAAGGACACGTGAGTGATATCTTCGTACACAGTTATGGTATTGGTATAGCTATGGGACTTATTATCGGCAAACCACTGGGAATTTTCCTGTTTTCCTACATATCCACTTCACTGGGTTGGAGTCAATTGCCGAAAGGTATACAGTGGAAAAGTCTATTTTCGGTCGGAATTCTGGGCGGTATAGGTTATACAATGTCCATCTTTATCGCATTACTGGCATTTGATGACAAACATATTATTGACAACAGTAAACTGGCCATTCTGATCAGTTCATCCATAGCTGCCATAATAGGCTTGATGGCTGTACATTACTCGTTAAAGAAGCCTGAAAAGGTTATCAGCAGCTAATATTTTGTTTTTGAATATCTTGGTAATCCTTTTTTTATATAACTGATAATTATATCGTCAGGATTAAACAATTGGAAGATTTAAAACATTATATTGATAAGTATTATTATCTTTGTATCTAATTTTAATGACAAATAATGAATAGAAGTTTAATCATATCATTTGTACTCATCTTAGCCGGAATCGGTGTCTTTATAAGTGCTTCCAAAGATGTCAGTACATATGCCAATTTCAAACAAGCTGCCAATGGCGGCAAGGTTAAGATTGTTGGTCAGCTGGCTAAAGATATGCCTATGACTTACGATCCGCAAAACAAACCCAATGAATTTGAATTTTTTCTGACAGATGAGCAAAAAACAGTAAAAAAAGTCATTCTGCACCAACCCAAGCCACAGGATTTTGAAATGTCGGAACAGATTGTTGTAACCGGAGAGCTGAAAGATGACGTTTTCAATGCTTCAGAGATACTTATGAAGTGCCCATCCAAATATAAAAACGAAGAAATCGCTATAAAAAACGAAGTCAGCGGTTTGTAATTAAAATTCTTTAGAATGAATGACATTTCATATATCGGCGAACACCTTTGGGTTGGCCAGTTAGGGCATTTTGCTATCATACTTGGATTTGTAACTGCACTATTATCAGCATATTCATATTTCAAAAGTACACGTAATTTTTCTGATGAAGCTCTTTCCAAATCCTGGAAATTATTAGGCAGATATAGTTTTGCCGTTCATGGACTCATGATTATCACACTTATCAGTGTTTTGTTTTTCGCGATGTACAATCATTACTACGAATATTCGTATGTGTTCGCCCACGTATCCGAAGAATTACCTCTGAAATATATCTTATCTGCATTCTGGGAAGGTCAGGAAGGAAGTTTCCTGCTTTGGATGTTCTGGCACATCGTATTGTCCGTTTTTGTAATCCGGACTTCCGGCAAATTTGAAGCTCCTGTGATGTTTACATTTGCTATAGCAGAGGCTATATTGGTGAGTATGATCCTTGGTATCCTTATACCCTGGGGTGAAGATGCCATCCGGATCGGCAGCAATCCCACTACATTGCTGAGACAGGTAAATGAAGCGCCAATCTTTGCCAATGCAGATTACCTTTCTCTTATAAAAGGCCGTGGTCTTAACCCATTATTGCAAAATTACTGGATGACTATCCATCCACCGGTATTGTTTTTAGGTTTTGCATCAACTATAATTCCTTTTGCGTATGCTTTTGCAGGGCTTTGGCTCAACGAACATAAAGAATGGCTTAAGCAATCCCTGTACTGGACACTTTTCTCAGCCGGTGCCTTGGGTGTTGGTATTTTACTTGGAAGTCTGTGGGCTTATGTAGCACTCTCATTCGGTGGTTACTGGGCATGGGACCCTGTCGAAAACGCATCTCTTGTACCGTGGATTATACTGGTAGCTGGTATTCATGTGCACATCGTATCCATAAATTCAGGTTATTCACGCAGATCTGTTTATTTCTACTATCTGCTATCCTTTATCATGGTATTGTATTCAACCTACATGACGAGAAGCGGCGTTTTAGGCGATACATCAGCACATGCATTCACCGAAATGGGCCTTGGAGCCCAGCTTCAGTTTTTGGTAGCATTATTTACGATTCTTGGTTTAGGTATGTTGATTTACAGGTATAAGGAATTAACCAATCCGGCAAAAGAAGAAGAACTGCCATCACGTGAGTTCTGGATGTTTATGGGTGCGCTAATATTGTTATTCAGTGCCATACTGATTACAATATCTACATCTCTACCTATTTATAATAAAATAATGTCCTATTTTAATCCGGCTTTTGAAGGCAAAGTTATACAGGATCCGGTAGACCATTTTAATAAATATCAGTTATGGATAGCTGTATTTGTTTCCATATTATCGGGTATTACCATGTTTCTTCGTTTTGGGGCTAGAAATTGGGAGATGCAAAGAAAAAAATTGCTGGTTAGGGTACCTGTTTTTCTTGGACTGAGTGTACTCTTCACTTGGTTAAGTTCGTTGTCCATACACTATTATTCATGGCAACACTGGGTATTGGGTACTGCCGGTTTTTTCGGAGTTATCAGTAATCTGGATTATATATTCGACAAAGCCCGGACAAAGTACAAAATGTCATGGGCTGCTCTTGCACACTTAGGTTTTGGGATGATGGTAATCGGTACAATTACGAGCGGCCTGAATCAAAAGCATATATCAACCAATCCTTTTGTCTTCAGAGAAATATTTTCAGAGAATGATGTTAAAAAATATGTGCAACTGATCAAAGGTCAGCCATTGTTTTCCCAGGGCTATCTGATAACCTATGTGCAGGATTCCCTCGTAGAAAGAGAGCGGTATTATAAAATCAACTTCCAGAAACTCAATGACAGTATGGAAGTTGTTGAAACGTTTGATTTGTATCCACATTCAATATATGAAAACGACTTTTCCAAGGTATCTGCATTCAATCCGGACACCAAACACTATATGGGTAAGGATATTTTTACATGCGTAGTCAGTTTGCCGCCATCCCTGATGAGCCTGGAAGAGGCCAAAAAGGTAGAGGATTCAATCAAATACACCACCTATCAACTAGCACTGAATGACACTATGCACATTGAAGGCCTGATAATCAAGGCTGATGCTGTATCATTCAATCCCACGAATGAGGATTATGCAAAACATACCAACGACGCAGGGTTGGAAGTGGTATTGTCAGTTCAGGATACCGTTGATGACAAGCAATTTAAATTGTACCCTGCTATCGGTTTTGAAGATGCCATGCTGTACAATTACCCGGCAGCAGTAGCTCCGGCCGGAGTCAGGATAAAACTTGGAGAAAAAATGCTTGAGAAGTATTATTCTCCCGACGATTCATTGCATTACCAGGATTTTACCATTAAAAACGGTGAAAGTTTTGAATACAAAGGATATACATTCCAATTGACAGGACTCAACAAATCTCCTGAACACACCAATTATCAAAAGCAGGATGGAGATCTGGCATTGGGAGCACAAATATCGATTACCGGCAATAATATGAAGGAGGATATGGAACCTGTATACGTTATCAGGGAAAATCAGCCGATGAGCGTAAAATCCTACTCGCCGTCGTCCGGAATTCACATCCGATTCAGTAATATCAATCCACAGGATGAGGCATTTTCATTCAAAGTGGCTATGGACAACAGAAATGCCGGTGGAAATGTAGTTCTGGATATAGCTAAAGACATACCACGCAACGACTATGTCATATTACAGGCTACCATATTTCCGGCAATCAATCTTTTCTGGGTTGGATCCATCCTTATGATGATTGGTCTACTGATGGGTGGGCTCAACCGATATCTGAAAACAAGAAAATGAAACGGGGCGTAGTCATTATTGGTTCGGGCAATGTAGCCTGGCATATGACAGCAAGGCTTACGAATGCAGGATTAGCCGTTCAACTTTACAGTCGTACTGATAAAGACATCCCTGATTACAACAAATATTTTCCGGATTCTGTATGTATAACAGATGAAAGGTCTATTCGTAAAGATGCAGCCTTTTATATCCTTTGTGTCAACGACGATGCTATCCGGCAGGCAGCTGATATTATATCATTTCCATTGGGAGCAGATCAGGTACTTGTACATACATCCGGATCCGTTTCCTCTGACATCCTAAGGTATAAGACCAGGTTGTACGGTGTGCTTTGGCCAATCATGTCTCTGACCAAACTACGAGAAGTTCAACATCCGGATAATATTCCATTTGTTGTGACTGCATCCAACCAGGAAGCTGAATATTACCTGAGCAGGTTAACCGAAAAATTAACACATAATTTTAGCTATGCTGATGATGCTCTTAGAAAGAAGATGCACCTGGCAGCCGTCATATCCAACAATTTTTCCAACCATCTGTATGCGCTTACTTACAAGTATTGTGTGGATAATCATATAGATTTTGATAAACTTAATCCTATAATTGAAGAAACCATTGCCAGAATGCAGGGTATTAATCCGGCCATGCTCCAAACCGGACCTGCTGTAAGGAATGATCTGATAACTATTCAGGAACATCTTGATATGCTCGGATCTGATACTGCTCTTAAGAAAATTTATCAGCAATTAACAAATAGTATTATAAATATGTATAAAAAATCATGAGAGTAATAGGCGAATTTGTTGTCGGCGATATCAAGGTTTCCATCTTTAAATACAACGAACGTATCTCTGTCAAGTACGAAAAATATCTTCTGGAACAGGTATATAAATTCAGGGACGGAAGCAATATCCGTAATGTAAATGATGTTATGAAATTCAGTGAAACTATTGAAAATAAGCTAAATGTAATTTTCGATTCAATGGCTCAATTGAGAACAGACCGTATAATGGAGCTTAATGGAAATGATTTGGATGATTTCGACGAGATAATCTGATCTCTGAAAATCCGGACATGTAACTATCTTTGTATTATTTAATGTCAATTCCCAAGTAGTTTCTCTACTCAAAACAACTATTAATACACCACAAAATAATGTGTCTCAATATGAAATACATTATCAATTTGCATTAATTATAAAAAATTATTAATACAAAACAGACCTGTTTTGTTTCAATAGTTTTTCTACTGTCTGATTCAGGCTACTGATATTCCTGCTTTGTAGTTCGATAGTCTTTTTCATATCGTCCATTTCATCATGAAATGTAGCACGGATATTGTTTGGAGACGGCAGAAAAGGTGCTATTTTTACTTCTACATGCCAAATTTCTTTGATTTCATTCGCATGCACGTTATAGGTTTCATAAAAAGTATTGTCTGAAATAAGTTCAATAATTCCTTGCTCACGCATCCGGTTTTTAACGCGTTTTACAACGATAGAGTTTTCCAAAACGATGACATACACCAAATTATTTCTGACTGAACTATAATAGTTATTATTGTCTACCAGAGAGCATACAACTTTTTCTCCTGCAAAAAGTACCGGCTCCATACTGTCACCGACTACGTCAAAACAACGGTATTCGCCATGCTGGTATTTATGGTCAGGTAATGTAAAATGCACCAGGTCACTCAGGTACACCGGATCCTGAAATTGTTCCGTATATCCTGCATGAGCAGCTGTTGGTATATACAATATTTTATCCGTATTATTGTTTGAATCATTCTGGCAGTTACAGGGTGTATCTTCATCCATAAACATATTACCCGCTCCTGTAAAGATAAAATTGGGATTTACACCAAAGTTTTCAATAGTATTTTTGAGTAGTTCGAGTGTTACATCCCGCTTACCATTGATTATATCACTCAGATTCTGCGGGTGATACTCTACCTGCAAGGCAAACTGTCTGATAGATTTAATTTTGTTGAGTTCTTTCAGTTGCTCAATACAGGATACAAATCTTTTTGTAACAATATTACACATAGTTCAACAGATTTAAATTTACGGAATGTATAAGTTATTGGCACAAAAATAGATAATTATATTTAAAATAAAAATAATATGTAAAAATTATGTAACTACTCAGGTTAAAAAAGAAAAAAAGGTATACATATTATAAATTTATCACTACTAAAAGAGTAAAATAGGCTGTAAAAAATTTTGTTTACACAATCTTTCTTATACTCCTAACAGGAAAAAACTTACACTAAAAATCCAACTTTTGTATGTCATCATACCCTGTTTTATTTCTAAAAGTACGTCATTTACACGATATAGGTGTTTATTTTCTCCGTTTAAGATACTCTTCCGGATAATCTCTCACCTTATAACTCAGGTGTTGTAAAAACATTTCACCTTCATTTTCCCAACCTTTTGCTTCCGTTTCGTTGAGCGGAAATTCTATGGCATAAATAGCTACAGTACCACATACCACATCAAAATAGTATTGACCGGTTTCGTCACGGGTCAGCATAAAATCCCAGGTGCGTTCAAATATTTTTTGAATTTCCATTATCTGATTCTTCCCGAAAAGCATAATTTAGCCACAAAGGAACAAAAAAACAAAAAATTACCAATTTTAAACAGTTTATAATCATTACTTTGTGAATCATAAAGACTTTGGGACTTTGTGGCATTTCTTTATTTTTGACTTTTCAGAGTGGACTTATTATCTTAAAAATAAATATCCTTATACACCATATTTTCGCCGAAACGAAAGTTCCTGAGCTTAAAAAGCGGTTTTTTGCCCTGGTTAAATCTATTTGTTTTTGGTTTAACAACCGGTTTTCCTTCATCTTCCTCCAGATAAGGCATGGTGGTATGTTCAGCTACTCCTGTATTCAGGTTAAAATCATACTTCTCCAGAATGTTTTCAAAAGGAGACATGGTGGTATAGGTAGCCCCAATCAGATACCAATCCTTTTTCTGAAATCTCCATTTGTAGGTATATGACCATTTTTCTGAACTTCCGCCGTAATACTCCACGTTAACCACTTTATTGGTTATGTATACTTCCTGCAGCGGGTCACCAAAAACACCACCATCATCAGAAAGCATTACAGATTCATTTGACTGAACGGCAAGACTAAAACCACCCTTCAAGTCTGCCAGCAACACAAAAAGTATCCTTGGCTTTTGCGCATGATCTGCTTCTTTCAAATCAGCGACAGGTTCGTCCGATTCGATAATAATGGCATGATCTTCAAGCGTATCCGCATTAAGATGTCCTTTTGCCTGATGAATAATATGATATCCTTTCGGTATAAATGAAGATATATCCTTGCCTCCCGAGACTAAACCTGGATATTGATAATTTACTAAAATCAATGATATCAAAATGAATAAGTACTGCATCTTAAAATAATTATTTATTTAGCCATTTTTTAAAATCCTGACTATTTTCACTGCTGATGATTATTTCTCTTTTGGCTTTTGGAATGAGCTCAATTTTAATACGACTTTTGCTGACATTTACCATCGAATGTATCGACTCAAAATGGGTGATAAAGCTTCGGTTTAATCTGAAAAATAACTTTGGATCCAAAACTTGTTCAAGGTCAGAAAGCCGGTAATCTACAATAAATTTTGATCCGTCTTTTTTTATAAGATATACATAACGGTCTTCTCCTTCAAAGTAGGCTATCTGATCCGTAGTAACGCTCATCAGTTTTTCGCCCCGATGCACCATAAATCTCTCCTGATAAGATTGTTTCGTTTCCTCCAATGCTTTTAGCAACGAATCAAAGGCAGGTTTGACATCATTTGCGGACAGTTTCTTAAATTTGTCCAGACTGATCCTCAGATCTACTTCATCGATCGGCTTCAGCAGGTAATCAATGCTGTTTACTTTAAAGGCTTTGATCGCATATGAATCATAAGCTGTAGTAAATATCACCGGAGTTTGAACTTTTAACTGATCAAAAATGCTGAAACTTAACCCGTCAGTAAGTTGAATATCCATAAAAATAAGATCCGCGATATTATTTCTCAGCCATTCTACGGATGATTGTACACTATCTAATTTTGCCAGGATTTTCACAGCCGGTTCAAGTTGTTGGATCAGACCGGCCAGATATTCCTGTGCAGGTTTTTCATCTTCAATGATTAATATTTTAATATCCATTTTTTTACTTTATGTTTCCTGAATAAGGGGAATGACCACAGTAAAAAAACCATTTTCATTCGTAATGACGACATCAGAAGCACCAAGAAGCTGGTACCGCTGTTTCAGATTCTGCAAACCAATTCCGGAAGATGGTTCCGCAACTGTTTTCTTATCAATTCTGTTGGTCACTGTTAAACTGTTGTCATTTTGTACAATCTTTATTTCCATAGGATAAGTGTCAGAAACTATATTGTGTTTAATGGCATTCTCCACGAGCAATTGCAGCGCAAACGGTGGTACACAATAAGATGTATTTTTAATATCAGGATTCAAACGAAGGTAATCACCAAATCTAAGTTGCTGAAGATACAAATAGGTATTGATGAGTTCCATTTCCTTTTCAAGTGAGATCAATGGTTGATCACCATATTCCAGTATAAATCGGTACATCCTTGAAAACCTTGTAGTAAACTTTATGGCTTTTTCCGGGTCAGTGCCAATCAAAGATGCCAGAGTATTGAGACAATTGAACAGGAAGTGTGGGTTTATCTGGTTTTTAAGGATTTCATACTGAGAAATAACCTTCTCTTTTTCCTGTTGAAGTGTTTTAATCAGCAATAATTTCTTTTCTTCTTCGAGCAATGCATTCTTCTGTCTTAAAGTATAGGTTTCAAAGGCATTATCAAGGATTACTTTCAGCGTTTCAAATTTCCAGGGTTTGGTAATATAGTGATAGATTTTACCTTTGTTGATAGCGTCAATGATGGCTTGCATGTCACTGTATCCAGTAAGTATCATTCTGATGATATGTGGATAAGACTGGTGTATTTTTTCCAGAAATTCCACTCCAGAAATCCCGGGCATTCGCTGATCGCTGATCACAAGATCTATAGCGTTTGCTGATAATAATTCCAATGCCTCCCGGGCATGCTGAGCAGTATATATTTTGAAGTTTCTTCTGAATACGGCTTTAAATGAAGTCAGATTGTCTTCTTCATCATCCAGATATAAAATAGAATATTGTTCAGACATTTATTTGGATTTATAGCCGAACAAAAATACTATTAAAAATAAGATGGTGTTCAGAAAAAGATAAAATTTCCACACTCCTTCTATGTTTGGGGTTCCTCCTCTTGAATCAATCATGAGAAAATAAATAAAACGTGTCGCCAGTGCCCATAACAAAACATTGACTATGACCCATATCAATTTTTGTGATACAGATATACCCAGTAAGTTTATCAGAAATAATTTTAATATAAAGTACGCTGCATGTGATACCAGAATAGCATATAAAATCATACAAACTAGCAAAAAACCGAAAAGTATTCCCATTTCTATTCAAATATTTAATTCAAATGTATAATTTTAATCCACTTCTGTTTATAAATTTGAAGTCAACCGGGATAAATCAGAAGTAAAACCTGATAATATGTTCAGTAATCCGGGGTTCAATAACGGTTAACATAAGAATAAAAGTACTTACCCAAAATAAAATGGTCTGCCATTTTGATTGCAGATCAATAAAGTCTGACAATACATCAACCCAGCGTATAGGTATATAAAAAAAAGTAAACACAATCAACATGAAGGGAATGCTTTGAAGTATGCCTGAATATATTCCTTTGGACATGTCAATATATCCATTCATCATCACTGTAAGATTGGCCAGAAATACCGTCATGAGCACGACCTGAATAGCCCTTGAAATCCATTCTATGAACAATGGAACATGATGCACCGGAGGCTCGATAATATCTGCTACCAATCGAAGTTCTCTGATTACAATCCATCCAAAAATAAACCAATACGGTATTTTGAGCGGCCAGGAAGCAGTTTGATAGGAGGTGTCAAATATTTCGTACACATGGCCGAGCAATGGAAAAATAATCAGTACAATCCTGAAATAAGTTCTCCAGATTACAGCCATAAGGATAAGAATCCCAAAATACCAGCTTTTCTGAAACCATTGCCAAACAGACCGTTGACGAAGACTGATTTGTTGAAACTCAACACTCAGGATGTTTAAGATAGCATTTCTTTCGAATAGAATCAATACACTTAATATCATCAAATAATTTAATGGCAGATTCAAATCCTTTTGTAAATGACTTGCGGGATTTACCAATGAACCAACGTACAAGGCCAATCCCATCAGGACAACATTGACAAAAGTTCCTTTATATCCATTCATAGTTATACCGGACAATAAATAAAAATATTTGAAATGCATTAAGTTGCCGGCAAACTAATCGTGAAGACAGTTCCTTTACCGGGATCAGATTCTACCGTGATATTGCCTTTATGCTGCTGAATGATCGCATAACTGATCGACAATCCCAGGCCGGTGCCTTTGCCTACATCTTTGGTAGTAAAAAATGGTTCGAAGATTTTTTTTTGGGTTTCGACATCCATACCAGGACCGGTATCTGTGATAATAATGATACATTGGTTGTCCCCGGCAGTGGTTTCTATAGAGATAGTACCGCCGGGATCCACTGCCTGTATGGCATTGTCAAGAATATTTAATAACACCTGATTTATCTTACTTACCTGACACATGATTAATCCATCAAACTGATAAGATTTTATGATTTGAATATTGGGCTTCAGTTTATGATGAAGCAATGTTAATGCTGTTTCAATGCCTTCCTCCACATAAAAAGGTTGTGGTTGATCTCCTGTATCTCTGGCAAAAATCTTTAGTCCCTGAATGATTTCTGATGTTCGTTGAGATCCGTTGTTGATGGTTTTCATCAGTTTTTCGAGTTCAGCAGACAGGTAAGCCACATCTACTTTGGTTACCTTATCTTTCAGATCATCTATGAAACTGACGTCTGCATCAGCTGAATTCTGAAGCTCACTCAACAAATTAAGCAGAGGCCTAAGGTCTTTAAAATCCATCATCAACGCTTCAACTCCGGCATGAATTGAACTGACCGGATTATTCAGTTCGTGGGCAATACCAGCGGTCATAACACCCAATGAAGCCATTTTTTCAGAATGAATAAGCTGAAGGTTGGTATGTTGCAGGTCGGCCAATAATTTTTCCTTTTCTGACAGCAAAGATTGAGTGTGTAATTGTTCCTCATACAACTTTTTGTTTGCCTTGTTTCGTGATCTGTAAAGTACGACCAGAAAGATCAGCGAAAGCAATAAAAGGCAAATTCCAATGATGAGCATGTTTCTGATTTGCTTGCCCTTTTTATTTTCACCATCCAACGCTGCAATTTCTTTTTCCTTCTCCCGCAAATCTAATGCTGCTCTAAAATCTTCCATTTTCATATTAAGAAACTCCTTGAAAGAGGTATCCTGAACTGAAGTAAATAATTCAAGATATTCCATCGCTTTCGGAAGATTACCGTCTTCTTTGTACATTACATACAGGTTGTGGTATGCATTGAGCTGATATGTTCTGGAGTCAACTTGTGTGCAGGACTCAATGGCTCTTTGAAAAACAGCCTTTGCCCGATCAGGCTGCCCGATAGCTTTATACAAAGTCCCCAGTTTTAATAATATAAGACCAATGTTGCGCTGTCTGTTTATGGTCTCAGCAGCATAGAGTGCTTTTAAAAAATATACTTCAGCATCCTTAAACTTTCCCCAATCCTGATAGTTTTGTGCTAACCCTAAAAAACTAATGGTTTGGCCTTCAAAATTATTTTGCTGTAATCTTTTTGGAAGATCTTTGAGATAATATTTTTCTGCCAAAGCATATTGACCTTTTAATCGGTAAATGTCAGCATACAGCGTATTAATGATTCCCAGACGAAGAGTATCATTCAATTCCTTTTTGAGTTTTAATGACATTTCCAGATATTTTTCCGCCGTGGATAATGCACCTGTCTGAATATAAGATCGGGCAATATTATGGTAGGTATCTGAAATAGTAACACGGGTTGTATCGTATGTCTCTCTCAGTTGCAAGGCTTTAAGATGACATTCCAATGATAAAAAACTTCGCTCTTCTAGTGCATAAAAATCACCCAACCTATCCCAGGTGGCAGCAACCCATAAACTGTCATTATATTTTTGCCCTTTTCCCAAACCTTCTTTGTAATAAAGTTCAGCATTGCCCATTCTGCCCATCTGCTGACACAATCTGCCAATGGTTACCAGTATGTCTCCATACAAATCAAAATATCCGGATGTATAAATGCTGTCTTTCAATGATCCGGCCTGCTTTAAAATCATTTCATTGGGGACATTATTGCCTTTACCTATGCTTGTTTTTAAGTCATATACTCTATCTTTCAGAAAATTATAGTCCCCTTGAGCATTAATGCAACAAACCAAAAACCCAAAAGAAATGATAAGAAAGATTACACGCATAACCTAATTATAGTGGTAAAAATAGCACAAAAGATTTAAACAGTTTTTTAAAATCCTTTAATTTTTAACTTTGGTAATTTTAATTCTTTTTTATCTGATGTGGTGTTGCTTTCAGCATTTTTGTTTTCTTTTGCTTTTTCACTGGTTTTGTTGCCCGGAATGGCCGGACCTTGTGGGCCGTACAATTCATCAAATGGTTTTTGCCCCAGAACAATCAATGCATTATGTTGTTTTTCTGTCATTCGCGTTTCTTGAAATGATTCACTGTATCCAACTGAAGCTACTGCCACTTTTAATACACCACCTACCGGGCGAACATATATTTCAAGAGGAGCTTTGAATCTTTTTAATCCTCCTTCAAATGGGTATGAGCTGATAAATTTTTGTTCGTATTCGATTTCTGCTTTATAAATAATATCTCCTGTTCTGTCCGTTTCACTTTTTAATCCGACTGGAAAAGTTATGCCATACACCCATGCGATATCCGTGTAATTGACCAGAACGCGACCTGGATTAGTACGAAGCAATTCAATGGTTTGTTCTTTTAATTGTGTTTCGTTGAGCATAGTCAGACCTATAGTTTCAGATGATGTAACAAAGTATCTTGAAAAATTCCAATTTTCTCCGGCACCGCCTCTGACATAAATGGCCAGTCCAATGAGGTTTTTATTTACACCATTCTCTTTCATTGTAGTGGCGGCTACAACTCTTTTAGCCATATTACTAAAGGTGTACCCGGCTTCTTTTTCAAGTTTCCACTCATTCTGTACTTTAGCTGTCGCAATTTTACCATGATATTTTTTAACATCTTCCAGTACTTTAGCATCAGTTGGAAAACTTTGAGCTAGTCCAAAAAAAGGAAGGACTAATACGATAATTGTTTTAAGGAATTTCATTTTTTAAATTTTTCTAAGTTGATGAATGTGTTTATTTGCTGAATTGTTAAATTTCTATATTTCCTTTTTGACTTTATATATTTAATTATTCAGGTTTGTACCCGCCTGCGCACACTAGTCTGGCAGGTGCACGCCGCTTCCGGGGATTTCATGTTTTAAAATTTATTTATATTTCTAAGGCCAGACTTGTCCTATTTGGAACAAGCAGATGGAATTCCCATGATTTAACCATATTGGTTTGTGATGTTTGCATCATGGGGATTTCATGTGTTTATTTTTATTGTTTTTTAAAAGTCGGAGGTGGTGCACCTCCGACAGTGTTTCAGGGAATCAAAATGTTAATTTAAGGCTTTGAACACCCGTTGCTTTTGCCATAACTTTGCAAACCCAATTTGATAGCATCTTCCAATGCCATTCTATGCAACCATATTGTCGCATCTTTTGATACAGAATTCGCCTGCAATGGCAAACCAAACATTGACCTGAGCTGATTGGCCCCACTATTGGAAACTTTGGCAGCAGCGTCTACTTCTGCCCTGGATATTTCCACCCGACCAAAATACTTTTCAGCCCATTCTTTATTGATATTGAGTTTTATTTCTTCAGAGTAATTATTGCCGGATTCACGGGTTACAAAATTGGCGTAATCTTCCATTTCATCCAATTTTAAGCCTGTACCAAATTCCTGATAGTCATATTTTTTATGTCCAACAAAAAGGTTATTTTTTAAAGTCACATACTTACACTGTTTGACGTTATTTACACCTCCAAAATCTGCAAATCCAAAAACATTATTTTCTGCTACGATACTTAGTGCATTGTCAAACATGATGCTATTTCCCCCAAAACTGGCAACCGCATCGTGTTTCCATGAAAACAAAATGGTATTGTTTCTCAGCAGGTAAGATGGGTGGCCAGATGCACCGTGGTGATTGCTTTTGCACATGATTCCTTCACCTGTATTGTTTACTATAAGGTTGTTTTCGATGAGAGCTGATCCGTCTTTCCCAACCTGAACATCCAGAGCGCCTTGAGTAGGAGCCGTATTTATGATGACACAATTTTTGACATGGACTTTGGTACCGCTGCCTGTTCTTATTTTTATTCCAGGCGTATTTGGTGTAGGGTTCATTCCTTTTTCAGGACTTGCCTTGCGTCTGATAAATTCTTCTTTTGCATCAGAATAATAATTTCTTGCACCATTATCGACTATAATCCCATCGATAACAATCTCACCAATCCAGTCTTTGTACCCTTTATCTGTCAGGATTCCTATCCTTTCGGTAGTGAGTCCCTTGCTGATGTCATTGGTTCCGCTAAATACGGTTTTGAATTGTCCCCAAGGATCCCGCTTACTAAAATCCGGACTATACCCGCCGATAATTGATATGGGTACAATAAATACATCCGAACTCTGATCAGCTTTGCTGGTATATGTTCCGGCAGCTATATGCACTACATCTCCTGCTTTAAGTTGCATGGCAATGGCGGCTATATCTTTGGCCGGTGATTCTTTTGTGGCATCTTTACCTCTACCATCGGGGCGAATATAATAATTACTGCCACTCCCGATTACAGATGATTTATCATTGCTTTCTCTCTTTTCAGAAGTAGTTGCCGGAGTAGATGTAGTTTTTGTGTCACCGGCAGTTTTTACTGTTTTTGATAAGCCGGCAACGGATTTATCCACTGATTTTTTAAGTTTGTCAAACTGTGCGTTGACTTGAAAACTAACTGAAGACAGTAATAAAAAGACTGTAATAACGAAAACACTATTTTTCATGCATATTGATTTTTAATTTTAAACAACAGACCAAAGGTAGGGTCGAATGCAGACATTAAAATAACCTGATGCAGTGAATCAGTATTAAATAGCAGTGAAAACGGAAAAAGGATATATACGTCAAAGGTGTTGCTAATTTGTTTGCTGTGATTACCAGTTGAAGAGCTACAAAACTATCGCTCATACCAATATCAGATACATTACAAATTTTAAAAATAACATATAAAACAAATCAGTAATGAGAGAGAACAAACTCTATCACAGCTCAGAGAGCTAAATCTACAAGGCATGTATGAAGGATATGAAAGCATCATGCAATTTCCTATGGATAAACAACTGGAAGCCCATTACATGCTGGCAGATCTGGTGGAAAAAGAAAAATATAGTCGTCAGCACAAAAAGATGGAGATGTATCTCAAACTTAGTAAAATCAGAAACACCGCACAAATCCAGGATATAGAATGCAGTAAAGAACGCAACCTGAGTAATGAAATAATATCACATCTGGCACACTGTAACTTTATAAAACGAGGAGAAAACATATTGCTGAGTGGTTCTACAGGATGTGGCAAGAGTTACCTTGCATACGCCATAGCACATCAGACATGTAGCATAGGACATAAAACGCTATATCTGAATATGAATAAATTTGCTGAACAGATAGCAATTTCAATAATTGACGGAACATACGTCAAACAACTGAGTAGATTGGAAAGACACGCACTAGTGATCCTAGATGATTTTGGACTGCAACCACTAAAATCGGATACACGGCTGGCACTATTACAAATACTGGAAGACAGCTATAAAAAGAAATCAACGATCATAGCAAGCCAGCTTCTCATAGAAAAATGGTATAAATACATTGGTGACCCAACATTGGCAGATGCTATCATGGACAGACTGATATGCAATGCACATAAAATAGAATTAAAAGTACCATCTATGAGGGAGCGAGGCGCAAAAAGCCAAGCTCTGGGGTAGCTCCCTACGTGGGCCACCCCAAAGCTAAGTGCGCCAGTAAAAGTGCAGGCAGTAATAAACTAGAAAAAAGAGAATAATAAAACAAATAATTACCTTTACAAAGCCATTCTCTACCCTGGTCAATTTCACCGAAAAACACACAATATACGTATTATATAATTTTATTTTGTATTTTTACTTGAATGGATGAATGTAATTTTATTATCTTCACCACTCGTAATATACTCTATTATTCAATAAAAATCACTTCAGATATATGAAACGTCACTTCGAACACATCGTCGTCCTCATGCTAGAAAACAGGTCATTTGATCATCTATTTGGATTTTTGAAACATTCCAAAAAATTCAATGGACTCACAGGGCAAGAGTATAACCCAAAAACTAAAACTGATACAACAAAGATATTTGTTAACAAATCTGACAAGCCTTATATCGACCCAGATCCACCACATAGCCATGCAGAAATCATGCAGCAAGTTGACTTAGGCCTCGGTGGTAAAAACGATGGTTTCGTCCATGTATTTTTAGAAAAACAAAAGTTGAAAGGTGGCACATCTAGACCTGAAGAAATCATGGCTGTCATCGACCCAACCACACCTAAAAAATGCGGGTTTATCATGGCAGAGTTGGCCAAAAGATTTGTACTGTGTGACAACTATTTCAGCTCTGTACCAGGCGAAACTTGGCCTAATAGAAACTACATACAAGCAGCTACCTCGCATGGTGAGGTTGACATTCGCTTAAAATTTTACACAGATGAGACCGTGTATGAACGACTAGCTAAGCATGGACACACTTGGCAAATTTATCATGATGGAGTACCTCAAACATGGGCATATCCCAAACTTTGGTTCTTAAATAATGGTGGATTTAGGCATTTTGATCATTTTGCTGCTGATGTCAAAAATGATCGATTAGCCAATTACTGCTTTATCGAGCCTAAACACTTTTCATTAGGAGGCAATACCAACAATATGCACCCTGGCAATAACTCGACAGATAGGGATACCGACTTCAAAGCAGCAGAAAATCTAGTGGCATATATCTACAACCTGCTCAATACCAATAAAAAGGTCTTCAACAAAACTCTCTTCATCATAACATTTGACGAACATGGTGGCTTTTACGATCATGTAGAGCCACCTGCCTGTGTCCCTCCTGACAACTTGCTCAACAATGCTAATCAATTTAAGTTTAACAAGCTGGGCATCAGGATACCAACCATCTTGATCTCCAATAAATTTAAAACATCACATGTGGACTCTACACAGTATGACCATTCATCGGTGATAAAATCAGTATTAGAAAATTTCGGAATAACCACCAGTTTGACAGCAAGGGACAAAAATGCCAACAATCTGATTGAACCAAACATCCTACAGCGCAAGAAAAATAATTTGGAAGAGGTAGAACCACATATTTTAGCAGCCACCAAGTCACATGTACGCGGAGCAAGCCAGCATGAAGTACTCAATGAATTTCAAAAAGACTTGATGGAATTGGCAGCCAATGTAGATCAAGTCATGGATCCAGATTATGAACAAGTTATGACCAATATCAAGGTACTCAACCAAGGCCTTGTTCGAGGTAGTACCAAGTCAGCCAACGCTGTAGATATCAAGGCTGTGGAGCAGAAGTTTGCTGCTATGTATGGAGGGTAAAATGGCAGATTAAAAAAATCATTGATTTTGCTTCAATATTTTACTTGTTAGTACATTGGTTTTTAATCTATGGTTCACATCTATAATCTGTGATGGTATCATGCTTTCGTGGATCATCTTTGCCTTATATTTACTTTTGGATATTCCGGAACATACTGACCCACCTACCAGCCACTTAAAATTACTCAAAAAATGATTTTTTTATAACTGTGCATATGTCATTCTGGCGGAAGCTGACCCACCATAAAATATTGAATAAATTAATTCTACTTTGTAAAATTTAAAATGCAGATAACCAATATATTGTAAATAATCTATATATTTGCATTGTCGTTTTTTAGCAGTCAAATATTCCTTTCCTTTTAGGAACGATAGTAACAAAAACGACTTTTTTAAGAATACAAAAAACACTTTATGAGATTTTTTAGGTCGTCAAGGGTGGCGACCTATGGACCTTCCTAAATTTTATCCTTTACTTCCCTTGCGTTTTGTTCCGTCTCAGGTCTTTAATTATAGGATCTCCCAAGGTAAGTTCAATCTCTTTCCGTGTAATTGACATATTTTACTACCATTGTTTACGTCCGACTATTGGGCTTCGCAATCTAATGCTCGCTTACTCACAATGTAAGCCATATAATATATTTCTGTTCGTTCAATCACACTTTTGCCGCCTGCTTCCTTCAGATTCTCAATTACTCAAGACACCCTTGCTCTCGGCTAACGATTCCCATCGGCTGGCTCGTCGGGGACTTTCGCCCCTAAGATTTTAAACATGCTTGGCGCACATAAAAAAGGTCTTCAACTTAATAATAAGATGAAGACCAACTTTAGATTGAGTTTTGAGTTTATTTTTATTGAACCGGTGTTATCAAACTTCCACCTGTACTACCTGATACCAATATGGCTGTGATGATACAAAGAACAAAGAGACTGGCGCCTAAACCCCATGTTACTTTTTCAACGAAATCAGTAGATTTCGCTGCTCCGAACATCTGATTGGCCGCGGAACCACCGAAGTTGGAATCAATACCACCACCTTTAGGATTTTGAATCAATACCACTGCCATAAGAAGAATACAATTAATAGCAATCAATATGGTTAATAATGTTGTCATTTCTATGAATTTATAAGTTTATCTATTTTCGCCGCAAAGTAACGACTTTTTTCCGGATATTTATGCATTAATTGCTCATACATTTTTTTTGCTTCATCAAAATGTTTTTGATTTTCAAGTATTTGAGCCAGAGATTCAGAAATTATCTCATCTGACTTAGTGATAGATTTCCTGGCACTGGCAGCAAGTTGTCGTTTCTGATCCCTTTTGGCTTCTTTTTTCAATCTTTTTTCTATGTCATCTCTTTCAAGTGACATCAACCATAGTGAAAATGAAGAAAGTCCACCAAACTCCTTTAACTTAAAACTATTCTTTTTGTTTTTAGCCTTATGACCTGTCTTAGGTTGTTGTGTTATTTCTATTTCGGATAAGCTGACAGAAAGCGTTTCTTCTTTTCCATCTTCGTATTGATGCTTATCCGTTGACTCGCCTATAATTTCAGGAGTTGAGGTTTGTACAATATTCTCAATCTGCGGAGACGTTTCTAATATGTTAACCGGATTTACTTCCTGTATACTTTCACCGGAATGTACAATATCCGCTATTGTATCATCTGTAAGTTGTTCCGTTTTGGTATCCACATTTATCCCGACAGACTTTTCAGGTTCCACAGT
This sequence comes from Saprospiraceae bacterium, assembly GCA_020850225.1. GTDB lineage: Bacteria > Bacteroidota > Bacteroidia > Chitinophagales > Saprospiraceae > OLB9. The sequence goes on from JADZFD010000094.1 coordinate 23,709, forward strand.
ATCGGTAATAAACTTTTCCTGATAAACCGGACTACTCACCACATGATTCTGAACAATATGTTTCTCTGGCGCCTTATCATGATAGTTTTGTGTTTTACCCATGATGATATCTTCAAACAGCAATCGATCGCTGCTGACCAAGGCAACATCATGCGCATTCAACCCTTTCATCTTGCTCATCAACAGCATTCTGTACAGATCGGAAGATGGCGATTCAGCTATCAGATGTTCAATCTCTGTTACGCTAAGTTCATCAATATTCATTTGGTTGGTCAGATAATCTGTAAGGTTGGATTTTATCATGTTGCAAATGTAAGGATTTAAGAACAAACCATATTAAGATTTCTGTAGGTTTTGACAATATATTTATCTGACCATGACAGTCAGCCTCGAGACACATACCAACTCACCTTGTTCATTCACAATTTCTGTATTCCACACATGTATGGTTCCGCCCAAACGTACAGGACGCGTTATACTGTATACAAATCCTTCTTTTGCAGATTTTAGATGATTGGCATTTACTTCTATTCCTACGATAGACTTTCCTGCATCTCCGGATACCAGCCAGCTTGCCATACTGCCTATGGATTCAGAAAGTGCTACGGAAGCTCCGCCATGCAACAAGCCCATAGGTTGCCTGGTCCTGTGATCAACGGGCATTTTAGCCTTGATACTATCATTTCCTATCTCTGTTATTTCAATACCTAAATGCGAAACCATTGTATTGGCATTGAAATTATTAATTACTTCCACATCTGGATTTACTTTCCAAATCATAATAATTGTGTGTATTTACAGTTGATTAAAATTCTTCAAAATATTTCCGTGCATTCCGGTTCCAGTTGGGTCCTACGGTAGTTGCATCTGTTGAATTGCCTTCTTTCTCCTTAGGAACAGATTTATAGAGTTCTACTTCCCATCTTAAATTGGATTTTTCACCTAAACAAGTAGAATGAAGCAATTGAAAATCATTATGTGCCAGACTTGGATTATAGAATAGAAACCGGACATTGGTCTGAGAAGTAACAGGCAAATTGTTGTAAAACCATATTTCATACGGAGGTGCATCCAATTCATCGTCAACAGTCAGAACATTGGTAGGTTTTCCATATTTTAGAAATATATATCCTCTGTCTGTCTGAAAACCGTATCCTACGGTTGAATAATACGTTTTATCAACCGCTTTTGCTACGTCCATATACAATTTAAAGGCTTTTTCAGGATTTTGAGGTGACCGTGATTTCCAGAGTTGAAATATAAACTGTCGCTGACTTTTTAATTTATTGGATTTTATCAGTTCTTTCAGCGTACCTGTCTGATTTTGGTTGGTAATAGGTAACATAGCTTTCAGCACATAATCGATTTCGTCCGGCTGTATATTGGTTACAAAAGCATTCTCAGGTGATTCATTGTAGTTTTCAAGATAAGCGATATCTGCACTTGGATTAAAAACCGTAACCGGCGTTTTCTGAAATCCTATAACATTTTTATTGCGGTCAATGATTGTAGCTGTCAGTTGATAGGTCCCTGATCTTACCAAATGCACTGGTATCGTCAATAACAGGGGTTCTGTATTGAGTTGTTGTAATTTCTTCACACGTGAGAACAATATTACCGGACTTTCCTGTGTCATACCAGATTCTACTACGGCGTATTGAAGAAAGAGGTCGCCGGATACTTTTTCATTGGAATAACATTCAAGGTAGATTTGCATCTGAGCATGTGAAGTGTCAACAAAATGATAGGCCAACGGCTCCATATAGAATCCGTTTTTAACCAAAGGTGAAGCGCTGCTGTCCGCATGTATATCTTCGAGTGGTATTATATCTGATATCTGATTTGTCCCTTCAGGCTTTGCAACATGCATTTTCTGCTGTATTTCCAGCATTCCCGAATTACTATTCAGCTCTTTACCCTCTACGCGAACAGTATAATTACCAACAGGTAGTGCATACCTTTTCACCTGTAGCAAATCAGTTATTTTATCGTCGATTGTCAGTGACATTACATATTTGTCATATGCTACGATTCTTTCATTTTCGTCCAGTATATACATTAATATTTCCACAGATGCAGCCTTATCCTTCCACGCTACACTGTGTCCGTCAACACGTAGATAAATCTCTGTATATGGTTTTGATCCGTAGAAATTGTACGTTCGCAAATCCATCTGAAGAGCAGACAACTGCACTGACATCAGCATGGTTATACCTATAATTAGGGTTTGTATACTTAAGAACAACCGCACTTCTTACTTTCTTTTATTCATGTAATACTCCATATAGTAATGGCTCATGTTACCTTCAAGATACAGGCTGTCATTGGATAGATTACCGATATTAAGTTCGAAAGGAATATCGCTTTCAATTATAAGTTTATTCTTTTCTACCCTATAAGGCAGCGGTGTATTTTGTTCAAATATATTAGAAACAACAGTTTTGTCGTTGTTGAAAACCATATAGGCGTCTTTCATAAACCCATTGGGTCTGGAATTCATCTGTGATGCATATACGTCCCATGTACCAACCAATTCATCAGCATACTTATCGTCCTGATTTTTACAGGAAATCAAGCATATGCAAATAGTAATAAAAGCAAAAAGTCTAATCTTCATTTTATAATAAATAATCTTATCTTTTGACATTGACAAAATTAATAAAAATACACGATTTATTCAGTTTTAAACGAAAAGTTAGGTGTATATGATATTATTGTGCAAAATTACATCAAATTTTTTGAATAAAACAGAGGATAATCCAAATCCTAGCATTAATCAGATCATCATAAAATATTTTTCAGTGTTCAATAGTATATTTTGAAAGTTTCATAATATAATCATCTATATACCTTGACTTTTCACGGGATTTATACTGCATGATAAACCTGGGATGTTCCAATGGTATTATTTCATCAAATAAATGCATCTGTTCATTGAATTGCGATAAAAAAGTATAGTTCTTGCCTGATCCGATACAATAACAAAACGGTAATCCTCCGCTAATTTCATGCTGGATTCTGATATTTTTTTCGATATCATCCTGAACAGCTTTCAACAATGCCTTTGAATCATAGTAGTTGAAATTAACTACTCTAGCGCCATCTTTCTTGATAAAGCCTAACGGAAAAACGGAATTAATATAAAAGTGGCTGTAAAATCGGTCGACACCACCGTATGCTTCCATCATCTCGTACATAAATACCGATGATGGTTCATGTGTAACAAATTTTGTAAATTCTATATCACAGGCTTCGTTGAGCCTCTTAGTGTCCGTAAATGGCACACCAGTACTTCCAGCGCCCAGTCTGCCGGGATTTATACCCAACATCAGCTTACGAGGCTTTTTATCGTCGTAATATTTATGATAAAATGCTGTACAAATACTCCATACATCCGGAGATGTAAAAGGCTCCAAAATATGAATACCTTCCGGCAAAGTACCTTCCAGATGTAAATTTTTCAAAAAATTCAGAATTCTGTCAGCATTGGTCATTTCTCCTTCATTATCATAAGCACATCTTATTTCTCTTTGATTCTAAACGACATAAGAAACCTATCCATCTCATAGTTCATACTTGTACAAACATGGCTATAAGCTTGTAATGAATAAAACCTTTTACCTACTATAAGCATTCTGCATTTGACGGACAAAGTACTGTCACCATAGGTCGCTCTGTAGATGATACCGGGATGCTTGCCCTCATCGAGTGTACTATCATATGTCAGTTTACCATCCAGATTCTGCACATGCTCCTGCATACTTTCATACAGTAATGTACGCATTAATTCTATAGAATCCGGATGAATAACATCCTTCGGATAATCGACATAGGACAACATAAACAATAAATTGGGATCGTCTTTATGTCCTTCACAAATCCATGTCACAGGATGTGTGGTACCGATATCTGTCTGAACTGATTTTTGTGCGGATTTCATACCATAGGGTACGATGACTTCAAAGGATTCTCCATTGGGTGTGAACCACTTCCATGGTTCCTTATCCTGTGCTGAAGCAGTATTCACCAGTAAAACAAAACTAATCAGAAAATATACAAATGTGCTTCTTTTATTCATACTCTATATATTATACAGATACAACACCAAAACTTCCAATTTGATTTAAAAGTTACATCTCATATAGTTAGAAGTCCATTAATACCCGAAAAACCAGCAATTAAGTGTCACATTTTACCAAACCTTTTATATATTTCCTGTTGTTTGGGTCTGTTTTCCGGAATCTCTCTTAGCGGTTCACACGGACGCAGAGAATTGCGACATGCTGCAGGTAGTTCCTGATACAGCCTGGTACCCATCGTCTTCCAATCTATCATTTCATCAGATACTGTTCTTATCATTTTGGCAGGATTTCCAACTATGAGGCTTCTGGCATCAAATACCGATGCTGCCTTAACAAATGCAAGTGCACCTACAATACATTCTTCGCCTATAATCACGTCATCCATTAAGACACTGTTCATACCAATCATGCTGTTTCTTCCTATGACTGCACCGTGTATGATTGCTCCGTGTCCTATATGTGCACTTGCGTGCAGGATAACCGATTTACCCGGAAACATATGTAGTGTACAGTTTTCCTGAACATTGCAACCGTCTTCGATAATGATTTCTCCCCAATCACCTCTTAAAGCAGCTCCCGGACCGATGTATACATCGCGACCAATAATAACATTGCCCGTGACAACTGCCTGCGGATGAATAAAGGCTGACTCGTGTATTACCGGTCTATATCCGTTAAATTCGTATATCATTCTGAAATAATTGATTCAAAAATTTTATTCAATATCATATAAGCAGCAGGACATATCAGCGTATTTTTTACATTTAGTGAAGACCTCGAAAACCAGGATTCCTCATCTGTATGCGGATATCTCCGGCACGCTTCAGGACGTACTTCATAAATACTACAGCTGTTATTATCATTCAAAAACACACAAGGTACTCGCTGAAACGACATTTCCTCATTGACATCTGTTAAAACGTACTTACGTGTAAATTGCCTGGGAGAAATTTTTAAAAACCTGGCTATTCTCGTTATATCCTGCTTATTTATGATCGGAGGTGTCGTTGTACAGCAATTGGCACATTCGAGACAATGGATTTTTTCAAATAGATCTAGATGCGTACTTTTCAAAATAGCAACAGCATCCGGATTTACCTGCTTTCTTAAAGCAGCAGCATACTGTACACTCCTGTTTTGTTGTTCTGATGCTTCTTTGAGTAATATTTTGTATAAATCCTTCATCACAGAGGCTTTTGGTTTGAACGGCCTAGTATCCTGCTCCATAACGCTGAAAAAGCTTTACCCGGATTCATTTCCGGTCTCTGCCTGTCCTTTAGCAATTCGAAGGTTCCATAATTGTTTCTTCGAAGTGAAAACCTAAAGATATCACGCTCCTTTGTATCGTCAAATGTCATCGATCCAAACCTCAGATCCGTATATTCGTAAAGCGTATCATTCACAGGTTTGAGATTGAAATATCCGTTACTGAACCACTGCAATGTCTTAAGCGTATTGTCATTTTGCAATGTATCACCCAATGAAAGGAAATCTTTGGGCCTTTTCTGTAGTTTGAATACCTTATCCTTGTCCAGAAAGGAATAGGTACCGTACACATATCCATCCCTGGTTTCTGCGATTCCATACCAAAGGACATTGTTCAGCAATGTAGGCGTTGTCATAAACCTTTCATACTGTATATTTTCAATAGCAAGTGAATTCTCAAAAATTGTATTTACACGTACTTTATTTACAATGGTAAATATCATATAAAAGGAACTTATACTTATACCTGCAAAATTCCAGAATCTTCTCGAATCATGCGTTCTGTTTAAAGATGCAGCCATCAGTAAGCAGATTATAAAAGGTATTGTATACAGCGGATCCACCACCGATATATTGTTGAATGCCACGCGGTTATCAGAAAATGGAAGCCATATCTGTGTTCCATAATTCGTAAAGCAATCCAATACAGGATGAGTCACCAATGCCAGGACAAACAACCAAATCCATCCTTTCAAGGGTGCTACAGGTGTTTCATAACTATCTCTGAAGTATCTCTTATATACAAGATATGACCATAAGCCCATAAAAAGCACTGCGAAAAATATAGGCCTGAAATCAGCACCCAGTGTATATATCAGAAATCCAATCAAACATAATCCAAGTACATTCCAGAATACTACACCTATGTATCTATGCCAGGATTGTTTATATAATTCAGACACAAGCCATCCCATCAGGAAAGCGAGCAGGATATTGAAAGCTATAGAATGGGAAATACCTCTGTGAAATGCCAGCGCATCTATCGGAGACATAAATAAATTTGAAAGTACATCCATATCCGGAATAGTACCAGCGATAGCTCCCCAAATCATGGCACTGTTGCCGACTCTTTTCCCTAAGGCAGCCTCACCTACTGCAGCACCGAGAACGATTTGAGTCAGAGAATCCATATTAGTTCAGCGTTAAATTATCTTTTACATTGATAATATTTAATTTATCAATAGCAATTCCTGCAGCTATCTGTTCGGCTGATTTTTTATTAAAATCTTCAGCAAAGGAAATTTCGTCACCGGCTATCAGGACAGCGACCTTGAAATAATCTCTTTTATCCACCTTGACTTTAGAAATGGTCATAAAATGAACATCCTTGCCATGCTTTTGACACCATTCGAGTAATATCGACTTATGATTATCGTCCTTTTGTTCAAGCTCTTCAAAATCAAGGTAGGATTTCAGAATATGCTTTACTACGTAGTTCCTTGTTTTCGTATAGCCGAATTCGATGTAGATAGCACCAATGACAGCTTCCAGCGCATTACCTAGCATGGCACTACTCATTTTACCCATACTATATTCAGAAAGGATAACATCAATCCCCATGTTGTCAGCTATCTCATTCAGCGTATTTCTTTTGACAATTTTGGACCGCATCTTAGTCAAAAATCCTTCGTCCTTATTGGGGTACTTCTTAAACAGGTATTCGGCTACTACAGTCGACAGTATGGCGTCACCCAGATACTCCAACCTTTCATTGGTAGGCTTATTGGGTGTTTCAATGGACATGGATTTATGATAAAAAGCTGTTTTAAATACGCCAATATTTGCTGGTGTAAAACCCAGTATCGGTTTCAGTTTTTGTGCAAATACCTTATCTGCTGAAACATACCGGTTGTACAAACGTCTGAAAATGTCCAAAACTATTCCTTAAATCTTTTTATAACAACTGAAGCATTATGACCACCAAAACCAAAGGTATTACTCAATGCAGTATCAATAACCCGTTCCTGTGCCTGATTGAAAGTAAAGTTGAGTTTTGAATCAAATGCATCATCATCAGTAAAATGGTTGATAGTTGGCGGAATAAATCCTTCATTGATAGCAGCTATACAAGCTATTGCTTCAATAGCACCGGCTCCGCCCAACAAATGTCCCGTCATGGACTTTGTACTCGAAATATTGAGTTTGTACGCTGAGTCACCAAATACCGACTGAATCGCCTTAACTTCTGCTATATCACCCAAAGGTGTGGAAGTACCATGCACATTGACATAATCCAGATCAGCCGGATTAAGACCGGCATCCTTAATAGCCAGATTCATAACATTTCTTGCTCCCAATCCATCGGGATGAGGTGCTGTCATATGGTAGGCATCGGCTGTCATTCCCGCACCCAGGATTTCACCATAAATCGTTGCGCCCCGTTTTTTAGCATGTTCCAATTCCTCCAGTACCAGCGCTCCTGCTCCTTCACCAAGTACAAACCCATCTCTATCCCTGTCAAAAGGTCTGCTGGCCGTCAACGGAGAATCATTGCGCTCGGACATAGCCTTCATCGCAGAAAATCCACCTACACTGGCTCTGGTAATGGCAGCTTCCGAACCACCGGTAATCATCACATCTGCCCTACCCATCCTGATATAATCGAACGAAGAAATAACTGAATGCGTAGAAGATGCACATGCTGAAACCACACCATAATTTATACCTCTGAATCCATACTTGATTGAAATATGCCCTGGAGCTATATCACCTATGAGCTTGGGTATAAGGAAAGGGCTGTAACGGGGTTCTCCTGTCCATAGGGCAGCCTCGGATATATCATGCTCTATAGTCTCAAATCCACCTATACCTGTTCCCCATACAACACCTGATCTGTCCAGATCCAGCAATGACAAATCAAGTCCTGACATCTGAATAGCCTCGTCAGCCACAATCAATGCATACTGAGCAAAAGGATCAAGCCGTCTCGCATCTTTTTTGGGTATAAACTGCTCCACATCAAAATTTTTCAGTTCACAGGCAAATTTTACTTTAAACTGTGAAGCATCAAATCTTGTTATGGGACCTGCACCACTCACTCCATTTTTAAGTCCTTCGACATATGATGCATACGTATTACCGATGGGTGTTAAGGCACCGATTCCTGTTATTACAACTCTCCTCATATACAAATTCTATTAGATTGGGCAAAAATCGTAGATTTTTTTGGAATTATTATACATTTTCGTCAATATCTTTTCCGAGATGCTCGATTTTGAAAATTAACAAAGAATAATTAACTGTAAGTAGATGTACCTGCATCAATATATAACCCATACAACATCCATTGATGAATGGTCAGAAAATCATTACAGTAATATTTTCTTAAAAAGCTTTAATTACAGTAACGTCAGGCTTCACACATGATTTGGATTTGCTAAAACGCTGTTCTGCTTTATAGCGAAATATTCAATAAATTATTAAATTTCGTACCGAACACAAAAAAAAATCCACAAATGTCAAACACTTGTGGATTAAAATTTTAAATAAGAAAGAATTTTAAGCTTTTGCCGCCTCTAAAAATTCTATCGCCTGACCTACGGTCTGGATTTTTTCAGCCTGATCATCTGGAATAGAAACGTCAAATTCCTTTTCAAATTCCATAATCAATTCAACTGTATCCAGAGAATCAGCTCCCAAATCATTATTGAAGCTTGCTTCATTGGTTACTTCTGACTCATCAACACCTAATTTGTCAATGATAATCTTTTTTACTTTTTCTGCTATTTCTGACATTTTTCTTTAATGTTTTCTAAATAAAGGGCAAATTAAATTAAACAACGATTCATAAACAAATATTTCTCTCAAAAAATTCACATTATGTATTTTAATAATATAATACAAATAACTATTTATCAATTATTTATGTTAATTTTATGTTTGGAATTAAAATTAATTATTTATTAAATTTACAGAAATGAAGTTAAAAAAAATAAAATAACCAATTTTTCTTTTCAATAACATTTATCTGTAAACAGAAAAATCCTGTCCGATATGAAACAACGCATCTCCCAAAGAAACTACACAGGCATTATTATGACCTATAATATGTCCATTCGTTTTTGCGAGTACACTCAAGCTTTTGGTACCAAAAGGATCTTTGATTTCACCCAGTAAATCACCTTTAGTGACAAACTCTCCTGATTTTCTGTGCCAGATGAACAAACCGGAAGAAGCAGCTCTGATCCAACTCGTTCTATGTATTACAAAGCGCTCTGCAAGTTCGGGTTCCTGCACGCCTTCCACTAATCCAAGTTCGATAAGCAATCTTCGGATTCCATCCGTTCCTGTTTGGATAGTCCTGGTATCCAACCGGATAGACTCGCCTCCTTCAAACACTATAGCAGGAACATTTTGTTCCTTAGCTGACTTTCTGAATGAGTTAGGTATCAAAGGTTGTTCAATAAGATATCTTGTATTAAATACATTAGCCATCGATTGAGCAGTCAAATCGCTTTTGGCATATCTGATCTGCGGATAATTGAATCGTGCATCTCCACCTGTATGAAAATCGATAGCTACATCAATATAAGGTAATATATTTTTGGTGATGATCCTTGCTACCCTGGAGGCAAGAGAACCATTGATGTGACCGGGAAATGACCTGTTTACATCCTTACCATCCGGAACTGATCTGCTGAAATTGATAAAACCGTATATATTCAGCAAAGGAATTACTATCACTGTACCACATTGCAGGCCATCGTACAGTTTCTCTTCTATACTGCGCCTTACGATTTCTATACCATTGATTTCATTGCCGTGAACACCTCCCAATACCAACAGAGATGGTCCCGGATTAACCGAATGCATTACATGAGCATAAACGCTGATTCTTGTATCCGAGGGCAATTTTCCTGCGTATATTTTTACCGTATTTAGTATGTTTGGTTCGATTACGGTATCCCCTATTACCAGTTCCTTTGTCTGGCTTAATCTGAAATTATCAAGATGTATCATTATCTGTTCTTAAGACTTCTTTCAATAAATCGTATGATAGCACCCGATAAATCTACGCCTGTTGTAGTTTCGATGCCCTCCAATCCCGGCGAAACATTTACTTCGAGTACCATTGGTCCCTTAGTAGTCGGCAACATATCAACGCCTGCAATTTTCAATCCCAGTATATGTGCAGATTTGATAGCTGTCTCTTCTTCCAGGGCAGACAACCTGATTCGCTCCATCGTTCCGCCTCTGTGCATATTGGATCTGAAATCTCCCTTTTTGGCTGTGCGTTTCATGGCAGCGACTACCTCGCCATCCACCACAAATGCCCTGATATCCGAACCATTGGCTTCCCGGATGAATTTTTGTAACATAACCTTTTCCTTGGTCGTATAAAAAGCTTCCAGAACAGACTCGGCATTGCTCTTACTTTCTGCCAGAATCACACCCATGCCCTGTGTTCCGGATGCAAGTTTAATAATCACAGGATAATCGCCCATTTCTTCAAGCAAAAAAGGGATTGTATACGGATTGCTGATATAAATCGTTTTTGGAACCAGTATCTGATGACTGCTTAATATCTGCAGGCAGGACAATTTATCCCTTGCCATTAATAATGACTCGGCATTCAGAGTTGTAAAAACTCCCTGACTTTCGAATTGCCGTAATATGGTAACTCCGGAGCCTGTAACACTGGAGCCAATACGCGGAATAACGGCATCTGTGTTCGTAATCGGTTGATTATGATACAATATACGTGATTTGCGTGCTTCTATGATCATATCACAGTACAGGTGATCCACTACCCGCACGGAATGATTGTATCTCCTTGCTGCATCAATCAGACTTTGTGTGCTGTACAGCGTATTACTGCGGGACAAAATGACAATATTCATAGAAAGAAAATTAAGATGTAAATATAACGCAAAGTATAAATTTTAAAATAAAATTTCCAAAATTATACCAAAACACAATTAATTTATACTTTAGTGAATTCAAATCAAAACAATGACCACATCTACGCTAAATAATAAGAAGACAGTCCATGCCTGGACGATGTTTGACTGGGCTAATTCTGCATATGCATTAGTGATTTCCACCGCAATATTTCCGGGGTATTTCGAACAATTTTCACCTAAAGAAATAACGCTTTTTAATTTTTCAGTTACCAATACTGCATTGTATTCATTTTCTGTTTCAATTGCATATATTATCATTGCCGGTCTTTCTCCTCTTTTGTCAGGTATAGCGGACAGCAGTGGAAGAAGGATGTTTTTTTTAAAATTTTTTACGGCTTTGGGATCCGTTGCTTGTGCTTCCTTATTTTGGTTCAGGGGAGAAGCCGATGTAATGTTTGCAACTTCAGCCTTTGTGATAGCAACAATCGGGTTTGCAGGCAGCCTTGTATTCTATGATTCATACTTGCCGCTGATAGTCACGGAAGACAGATACAATGTCGTAAGTGCCAGAGGGTACACATTAGGTTATACGGGAAGCGTCCTGTTGCTTATTGTCATTCTGATGATGATACAGATGCCTTCCATGTTTGGAATCGCCGATGGACAGGTTGCAGCCAGGATTGGTTTTGCATTAGTTGGAATCTGGTGGTTTGGCTTTGCGCAATATACATTTGTCTATCTGCCCAGGGATCAGAAACTACCATTCAACACACAGATATTTAAAAAGGGATACGGTGAAATCATCCAGGTATGGCATAAGATCAGGGACTTGCCCAATCTTCGTAAATTTTTGATTGCCTTTTTCTTTTACAGTGCAGGTGTACAGACAGTAATCTACCTGGCTACGATATTTGCCAAAAAAGAACTCGGTTTTGAAACATCAGAACTGATTATGCTGGTATTGATCCTCCAACTGGTAGCCATCGGTGGAGCCTATCTGTTTTCTTATATAGGTAATAAACACGGCAACAGGATTTCTATTCTCATTATGATTATGATCTGGATATGTATATGTTTATGCGCCTATTTTACTACAGGCAAGCTGTATTTCTATGTACTGGCGTCCTTCGTAGGTATGGTTATGGGTGGAATTCAGTCATTATCCAGGGCTACTTACTCCATGATTTTGCCCGAAAAAGACCATAGTACTACATCCTATTTCAGTTTTTATGATGTAGTTTATAAGATGTCCATCGTTAGTGGAACCTTTATTTTCGGACTTGTAGATAATCTGACCAAAAACATGCGGTATTCCGTGCTGGCGCTTGCCTTCCTTTTTATTATTGGATTCTATTTTATGTATATCACAAAAATAGAAAAGAGACAGGAAGTAGTATATCAGTGATATTATATCCGATTAAGGATAACATCATGCCTATTTGAAAGCATCCTGAAATTCTGGGCTGTCAGGTGTGATTTTTGATGCAAAAAAATGAGTCAACTGCCCCTTATTGTTTATCAGATACTTGCAAAAATTCCAGCTGGGTTCTTCACTGTTCCAGCCATTGAGATCCGGATTTGTGAGCCACTGATATATGGGATGTTGTTCCTTACCTTTGACATCAGTCTTACTGAACATAGGGAATGATATACCATAATTACTGCTGCAAAATGACTCAATTTCAGCATCTGTTCCCGGCTCCTGGCTCAAAAACTGATTACAGGGAAATCCAAGAATAACGGTGTTGTCTTTGTTTTTTTCATAAAATGCTTCCCAAACGGCATATTGAGGCGTATAGCCACATTTGGATGCTACATTCAGTACAATAATATTTTTACCTTTAAAGTCTGACATAGGAACGGTATCACCTTGAATAGATACAGCATTCAAATCATAAAAGGAGGCAGTAGGATTAATTTCTGACATATTGGAAATACTTTTGGATGACACTACCTTGCCGGAATTCAGACAACTCAAAAACCACGTTGGAATACCTATCACAAATCCGAATAAAATTCTTGATGCCATCATTAATTAATTTTATTAAAAAATTCAAACAAAAATCTATAAAGATTAGTTCCTGGTTATCTTCATATCATAGCACTCCTATTCAGAATAATCCACACATATTAAGTAGGAATTTAATGGTATTCTTAATCTTAAAATATTGCATTTTTTTATTTTGAAAATAATACTCCTATTTGTTAGATCTTAAATATTTACGTTATAACATATTAATAAATGAGGATAATTATCATTATTCATAATCATATTAATTTTGATAAATTACAGCATCTTCAAATGTATTTAAACGATAATAATTGTATATTTGTAATTTATTGACAAAATGTAAGTGAAGTAATTTGCTAATAAAATACTGAGATTTTTTATTATAAAAATTGAATATTTTTGCGTTTATCCAATTACATTCAGTTTGATATTTTTCGAACTGATATATTTAAAAGAATATAAAATGACTCAAAAACAATTAGAAGATTATCTCTGGGGAGCAGCCAACATTCTGCGTGGAATGATTGATGCAGCTGACTTTAAACAATATATTTTCCCACTGCTTTTCTTTAAAAGAGTGAGTGACCTGTGGGATGAAGAATACCAAACAGCTTTAGACGAAAGCGATGGCGACTTGACCTTTGCTGAGTTTGCCGAAAACCACCGTTTCCAAATTCCTAAAGGTTGCCACTGGGAAGATGTGAGAAAGAAAACCGTTGATGTAGGTGCTTACTTGCAAAAAGCATTGAACGGCATTGAGAAAGCCAATTTTGAAATGCTGCACGATGTATTTGGCGATGCCCAATGGA
>JADZFD010000095.1 GCA_020850225.1 Saprospiraceae bacterium
CTAACATCAGGTTGGCAATATGGCGGGCGAACGGCTTCGTAGAAACGTTTGTGGTTAAACAAACATTTGTGCTTCGTATGAACATTAGTGCTAAAAATCCGCCACATCGCCAACCTGCCAACCGTTAAGATACCCCGGAAGAAATCGTTCCAATAAAGCATTAAATCAACTTTTCAAAAGTTAACATCAATTTATTTTGTAAATTTGAAACACGCATAATAGAATGACAAAAATGAACATAAAAAAAATGGCAAAACCTTTTTTAAAATGGGCTGGAGGAAAAACTCAACTCATAAACGATATTGAATTGCTTCTGCCAAAGGATTTAATCAAAACTAATTTTACCTATGTTGAACCTTTTGTAGGGAGTGGTGCTGTCTTATTTTGGATGTTAAACAATTTTCCAAATATGGAAAAGGCAGTAATAAATGACATCAACACAGATTTAATTAACACCTATAAAACGATAGCTAACAAGCCAAATGAATTAATTTCTATCCTTGAAATCTTGCAAAATGAATTTCATGCACTTGAAGGAAATGAGGATAATAAAAAGGAATATTATTACGAAAAAAGGACTTTGTATAACACAAGGAAAGAAGAACAAAGCGGACAAGCCGCTTTATTTATTTTCCTTAACCGAACTTGCTTTAACGGTCTCTATCGCGTAAATCGAAAAAATGAGTTTAATGTTCCGATTGGAAGTTATAAAAAACCAACGATTTGTGATACTGAAAATATTTTAGCAGTTAGTCAGACATTACAAAAAGTTGAAATTTTGAATGGAGATTTTAAACAAACTTTAGAACATGCAAATCCTAATTCCCTGTTTTATTTTGATCCACCTTACAAGCCTTTAAGCAATACTTCTAGCTTTAATTCTTACGCAAAGGATGAATTTAATGATAATGAACAAATTCGACTAAGAGATTTTTGTAATAAGTTGGATGTTTTAGACCACACATGGATTTTAAGTAATTCAGACGTAAAAGGGAAAGACTCAAACGATGATTTTTTTGATGATTTATATTCTGATTTCAATATTCAAAGAGTTGAAGCCAAAAGAAGTATTAATGCTAACCCGAATGTTTTTTATTTGGGCGTTTCCCTATCGGGTCGGGCTTTTCGTTCCAATCTTTTTGCTCGTTCCTCTCAAAAAGGATTTCCACTGCAATCCCTAACGCAAATAACAGCATGATGAGAATTTTAAGAAATCCATGGAAAGAAGATTTTTTAAGATTAGTTTCTGAATCTAATAAATCAATTCAAATTACTTCACCATATATCAAAGAAGATATCTGTAATGATTTAATTAGAGTAAAAAAGGAACAATCAAAAATAGAGATTTACACTTCATTTAAATTAATGAATATTTATTCTGGTTCTTTAGATTTGGCAGGGTTAGAAAAAATAATTTCACAAAATGGAATTGTAAAAAATTTTCCTAAACTCCATTCCAAGATATATCTATTTGATAATGAAAGGGTCATTATCACATCAGGTAATCTAACAAATGGTGGTTTGCTTAATAATTTTGAATATGGAATCTATTCTGAAGACATATCTATCATAAATGAAGTGTCAAAAGATTTCAAGTCTTTTGAGAAAAATAAAGATATTGGTACTGTGAAATTAGACGATATTAACGTCGTGAAAAATCTCTTATCAAAAATTCCAAAAACTCAATCAATTAAGCTACCGAAATATGACATAAAATCTTCTGAAAATAAATATGATATTATGGAGATTTCAGAAGACATATTAACTTCATCATTAAAAGGATGGAAATTAGAAGTTTTAAAATGTGTACAATCTATTACCAATCAAGAGTTTAATTTAGATGAAATTAATAGATTTGAACCTTATTTGAGAGAAAAGTATCCAAACAATAACCATATTACTGACAAAATCAGACAGCAACTTCAGTTTTTAAGAGACTATGGGTTAGTTGAATTTCTTGGCAATGGTAAATATAAAAAATTATGGAAATAAAGAAGTACAAAATTGAAATTCAGGAATTTTTATCAAGAATTATAGAAATTGAAGCAGAAAATATTGATGAAGCAGTTTCAAAGGCAAAAAAGATGTATCGAAATGAAGAAATTGTTTTAGATAGTGAAGATTATGTAACTACTGAAATTGAAGAATATAATGAATAGACAATCTTCTAAAAGGAGATACAATGAATTTATTACCTCAGTTTGAGCATAAATTTGATATGATTTTTGCTGACCCTCCCTATTTCCTATCAAACAACGGCTTGTCTATTCAAAGCGGTAAAATTGTAAGTGTAAATAAAGGAAATTGGGATAAATCACACGGATTTGAATACATTAACGATTTCAATCGACAATGGCTTTCTTTGGCAAGAGATAAAATGAAAGACAATGCTACGATTTGGATTAGCGGAACGATGCATAACATTTTTTCGGTTGGTCAAATCTTAACAGAGTTAGGTTTTAAAATTCTAAATGTCATTACTTGGCAAAAAACAAATCCACCACCGAACTTTTCTTGTCGTTATTTTACATATTCCACTGAACAAATTATATGGGCTAGAAAAGAACCAAAAGTTCCTCATTATTTCAATTATGAATTAATGAAACAATTAAACGGCAACAAGCAGATGAAAGATGTTTGGACTTTACCCGCTATTGCACCTTGGGAAAAATCTTGTGGGAAACATCCTACTCAAAAACCACTTTCAGTTTTAACACGTTTAATTTTAGCTTCTACCAAACCAAATGCTTGGATCTTAGATCCTTTTGCAGGGAGTTCGACAACAGGGATAGCAGCAAACTTATCAAATAGAAGATATTTAGGAATTGACCAAGAAGATGAATTTTTAGCTATAAGCAAAAACCGAAAGATTGAAATTGAAAATCATAGAATTGCTTCAACTTATAGGCAAAAAATAAGTGGATTTAATACAAAGAATGAACTTGATATATTTTTATTTGAAGAACCCAAAGTTGAATACGGAAACGAACTAAATCTTGGTTAAAAAGGGGCAATCTGCTAACAAGTCGTTTGGCAAGAGAGCGAATAATTGCTTCGTTTTGAAGTTTATTGCTTAATTTGGAGTTTATGCTTCGTGCTTGGGTTTATCGTTAAAATCGCTCCCTCGCCAAGCGCCAAACCGTTAGCATCGATTGAATAGAAAATCCTGCCAATGATTATTCGTGAGATATTCAATTATACCAAATATAAAATGATTTGCAAATCTAAAATATCGCAATAACTTGATAATCAAGAACCTGTGATTTGATTTTTTTCGCATAATACTTTCTGTTTAGTATAAATGAGCCAAAGGATTGATTTACAAACACAGGAATTTTATTAAACACCAATCTTAAAAATTAAAAAATGAAAAAGAATAAGTTTATCTTCTCAACATTAGTTGGTTTTCTAGTATTGATTCTTTCATGCAATAAAGATGAAGGTCAAAATGCTAATTTACAACAAACATTACAAACACGAACAAGCACCCCAAGTACGATTAACGGAATGTTGAGTGAGTATATACTATTTTTGTGGTAATAATTTATTAAACAATGGAAATCCAATCACGATCCGGCTTTCATGAGGTCGATGAAAAATCAAAACGGAAGTTGTTTTACAGCATGTATACACCCGAAGATGGTATTGTTACTGGAACATTGCTTGTCATACATGGTATGCAGGAGCATAGTGGCAGATACAGTGCACTTGCTGAATATTTTGCAGGAAAAGGCTTCGCTGTATTGACCTATGACCACCAGGGGCATGGGAAATCGATCGGAGCAGATACAGAATCGGGATTTTTCAGACTGAATCAGCCACATGAATTACTGATATCGGATGCAGAACATATGAGCAATTTACTGAATAATCGGTCTCAGGATGTTCCCCATTTTGTATTGGGGCATTCTATGGGCTCGTTTGTTACCCGATGTTTGTTACAAAGATCAGCATCATCTTTTGGGGGTGCAATCATAGTCGGTACCGGAGCAAGATTGCCAGGTATAGGCTTGCTGAAATCATATTTTTCAATAGCAAACCGTCTCAATCCCCGGAGAAAACCTGGGTTTAATCACCTTTTCAGCCATGTCAATAATATGCGTTTCCGCAGAGACAGGGATTTTAGCACTACAAGCTGGCTAAGTATGAATCCGGATAACAGAACTGCCTTTGAACAGGATGCATTGTGTGGACTTCCATTTTCCAATAATGGTTATCTGGGTTTATTTTCCCTGTATGAGGCAGCAACAAGCCGGTATTGGTTTAAGAATATTCCCAAGTCTCTACCATTACTTTTTGTAAGCGGAGCAAATGACCCGATAGGTGATTTTGGAAAAGGAGTGAGATCAACAGCAGATATCTTGAAAACAGCTCAATTTCAAGATGTTTCGGTTCAGCTATACAGAGATATGCGGCATGAGATACTGAATGAATCGATTCGTCAGGAGGTATTCGGGGATATACATACGTGGATTTCTGCGAGACAATAAGTGAACTGATAATTTGAAAAATAGGAAAATATTACATTAGCACAAAATGATGTTGAACTGATTGAATTGCATGGATTCAATTTTCACTATTTTTTTGTTAATGTTTGAATTTTCCCGTATGGTTTTATTAGTTTTGTTATCAAATATTTGAATTAATGAAAAACATTTTCAAAAAAGCATATTGGGCGATCTGCATATTGATTTTGCCTGTATGTACATTTGCACAGGATGATGATGCATTGATGATCAGAAAAATTTATGATGAAGTACTTCTCAACGGGAAGGCTTACGGATGGTTGGATCATTTATGCAGGCAATATCCCAATAGGATTGGCGGTTCAGATATATACGTAAAGTCAGCTTATCATATGCAGGAAATGATGGCTACTATACCTGGTGTTAGAAGTACACTTCAGGATTGTGAGACGAATTACTGGCATAGAGGAAATAAGGAAGAAGCTTATATTGTTTCGCCGGAAGGCACTAAAATTCCCATCAATGTTCTTACTTTAGGCAATTCTGTAGGTACACCTGAAGAAGGTGTACTGGCTGAGATTATAGAAGTACAGTCTTTGGACGAAGTGGAAAAATTGGGTAGAAAAAACATCGAAGGCAAGATTGTTTTATTCAACCGACCTATGGACCCTACGAAGGTACAGACTTTTTATGCCTATGGAGGTGCATCGGATCAGCGGGTTTTTGGTCCTGCGATATCAGCTGAATACGGAGCGAAAGCGGTTTTGGTGCGATCACTGACTACGTTGCAGGATGATTATCCGCATACAGGTGTCACTGTTTATAAAGATACTGTGCACAGGATACCGGGACTTGCTATCAGTACCAATGATGCAAACAGGATTAGTGATTTGCTTAAGAAAGGGAAAGTTGCCGCTTTTGTAAAAACAGATTGTAAGAATATGGGATTACGATATGCACCATCAGTAATAGGCGAAATAAAAGGCAGTGAATTTCCTGATGAAATCATCTTAGTAGGTGGTCATCTGGATAGTTGGGATGTGAGCGAAGGCGCACACGATGACGGTGCCGGTGTCGTACAGTCCATGGAGGTGCTCAGAGTACTGACCTCTCTTGGATATAAGCCCAAACGAACGATACGCTGTGTACTGTTTTCAAATGAAGAAAATGGTGCTGCCGGTGGTCGTACCTATGCAGAAGTTTCCAACAGTAAAAATGAATTTCACATAGCCGCCATTGAATCGGATGCCGGAGGATTTACACCACGAGGATTCAGCTTCGAAGCAGATACTTCCGTTTTCAAAACCTATTATAAGCATGTAAGTCAGTGGTTGCCCTTGCTTGAAAGCTATGATTTGCAGTTTTATATTGGTTATTCAGGTGTTGATGTCAGTTTTTTAAAATCTCAAAAAGGACTTTTGGTTGGTTTGGTACCCGATTCACAGCGGTACTTTGATATCCACCATTCTGCCAAAGACAATATGGATAACGTCAATCAGAGAGAATTGGAATTAGGTGCAGCAGCTATGGCGAGTCTCGTATATTTACTGGATAACTATGGCATTCATTAGCCCGGCAGAGGTTATTTGCAGCACTTTTTAGCCATGTTATTTATTTAGGATTGGAACATGATAGAGATATATTTATTTACAAATAATTTAAATCAGTTACATAATGACATCTTTAGATAAGGCACAATGGATTGTTCATAAACGCATGCTTGAAAATGATGCTTTTTCAAAATGGATGGAAATAGAAGTTGTAGCATTAAGTTTAGGATCCTGTACATTAATAGCCCGTATCAGACAAGAGATGTTGAATGGTTTTGGTATTGCACATGGAGGTATTGCCTATGCATTGGCAGACAGTGCACTCGCATTTGCCAGCAACAGCCACGGATTGAAGGCGGTTTCAATCGAAACGTCAATCTCCCATACTAAGCCTGTACATCTGAATGATACCATCCAGGCTAATGCAGTGGAAAAAAATCTGACAAAGCATATCGGTATCTACGAGGTAATACTTACAAACCAGCATGGACAGACAGTAGCATTGTTTAAAGGTACCGTATACAGATCGGGTGAATCATGGGAACTATAACCAACCATCGGAATAATCATTATTTTTTTTATAATCAATCATAACACTGAAATCAGGTGAAAAATTATACAATTTGTGTAATCGCTTTGTTTATACTACCGTATTTTGCCGGAAGACTTTCTGCAGCAACTGTGGATACATTAACTTTGCAAAGTAAGTCGCTAGGCAAGGAAACAAAGGTGGTCGTTATCCTTCCGGATAGTTATAATGCAAGACTTACATTAAAATTCCCTGTAGTGTATCTGTTGCATGGATATACGGGAAATTTTTCCGACTGGGTTAAAAACGTACCATCAATCAAGGAATATGCTGACAGGTATCAATGCATCATCGTCTGTCCGGATGGCGAAAACAGTTGGTATATTGACAGTAAAGTAATGGATAATTCAAACTATTCAAGCTATTCAGGAGCAGAACTGCCGCTATATATTAATAAGACATACCGGACATATAAAGACAGGAACCAAACGGCGATTACTGGTTTAAGTATGGGTGGTCATGGTGCCCTGTATCTGGCCATGAATCATGAAGAAACCTTTGGAGCAGCTGGCAGTATGAGCGGAGCGCTTGATATCTCATCGTTCGGAAATCATTATAATATAGGCAAAATAGTAGGAGATACGACATTGGCAGCTGTCGGTCAGTATGCCTGCCTGCAATTGGTGTCAGGTAAAGATATTAACCAGAAGATTGTGTTGGATTGTGGCATTGAAGATATTTTTATCCATCAGAACAGGGCGATGCATAACCGATTAATGGAATTGAGCATTCCACATGACTATACAGAACGGCCAGGCGGTCATACATGGGACTACTGGAAGAATGCTATAGAATATCAGCTGCTATTTTTCAGGAGATTCTTTGATGAAAAAAATGGTTAATACACTGTCATAATATCAAAAAATCTCATCTTCCGATGCATAAATACCAGAATAAACCTGGTATATGATACATTATTCGTTATCATACCGTTAAATAAACCGTATAGCTTAATAATTGTTATATTTTTGTTGTTCAGTTAGATTGTAGAATTATAAATAAATAATAAATGGTAAAGAAGTTGTGCTGCGGCATATTGTTTTTGATAGTTACGATAAGCGTACAGGCTCAGGGTATCGAATTTTTTCACGGTACGTGGAAAGAAGCTATGGAAAAGGCGAAGAGTGAGGACAAATTGCTTTTTGTGGATGCATTTGCCAAATGGTGCGGACCCTGTAAGTCAATGGCAAAGAATGTATTTACACAACAGAAGGTCGGCGATTATTTTAATGCCAACTTTATCAACCTTAAACTGGATATGGAAGAAGCCGATGGTGTGACTTTTGGCCATAAATATCCGGTTTCGGCATATCCTACCTTGTTTTTTATAGATGGTGATGGTAAAATAGTCAGGAGAGTTGTTGGCGGACAGCAAGCTGATGGACTCATCTCCGAAGGAGTAACTGCCAATAAAATGATGGACAGGACATCCAAATACGAACAGAAATATGCAGAAGGCAACAGAGATTTTGACTTGGTATATAATTATGTGAAGGCGTTGAATGCATCCGGAAAACCCAGTCTTAAAATATCCAACGACTATCTTAATTCCAATCCTAAAATTACGGAAGATCAAAAGCTAAAATTTATCCTTGAAGCAGCTACAGAAGCAGATACCAAACTGTTTGATCAGGTCATTGCATCGGGTAAAAAAATATCATCGATAGTCGGCAAGGAAGAATACGAAGAAAAATGTAAGGCAGCCTGTACAAAAACAGTGGACAAAGCCATAGAGTACGAGATGGAATCACTCCTGAATGAAAGTATTAAGAAAGCAGAAAAATGTTTTCCTGACGATGCAAAAATATTCGCTGCGACTTCAGGAATGAAATATTACAGGGCATTTCACAACATCGATAAATACACAGAATCTTATCGTTCATTGGCAAAATTATCAGGTAAAGATCCCGTACTTTTAAAGCCGGTCATCATAGATATAGTTAAGAATTTTAAGGATAATACCTCTATGCTGGATGATGCTGAAAAATACGCTTCCAGGTTGCTGGATTATAAGAATGATCTGGAATCACTGAATACCCTTTGTACCGTGCTCGTAGCTAAAAACGATTTTCCAAAAGCAATTAAAATTGTAGAAGAGACTATGGCAAAAGTAAAGAAAAATGGAGATGAAAAGACAGATATGAACGGGTATGAAGCATTATTGAGGTTTTTAAAATCCAGATGATATATTCATAAAGGTGACAATGGACAGAATATAACGTCATTATATATAGCAAGCATTTAAAAATAAAAATTAAAAACAGATTAACATGAAGGCATTTTTAACTTTAATATTTTCTACTTTGGTGTTTACCGGGCTTATTTCTGCTCAGGATGCTATAGAACGCAGTGTATCCATGAGTTTAGGTCCTCAGAATGGTTTCTATGTCGAAATACCCGGTGCGGATGCCAAATTGGCTGAAAAAACATTTTATGAATTTGTAAAGGAATACGGAAAGATGAAAGCCAATAAAAAAGCCAGGGAGCATTTTATGATGGCAACCAAAATTCCGGTAATTAACGGTGTTTCACCTGTAGATTTATACGCAAAATTTGAAGATGGCAAAGGGCTTGCTACTGCTTTTGTATGGGTAGATTTGGGTGGCGCATTTGTGAATTCCAATGATTATCCTAAACAGACAGAATCAGTACGTCAGTTTATGTATGATTATTTTATTGCCGTTCGCAAGAAAGTGGTGATGGAGGAACTGAAGGCAGAAGAGAAAAAAATGGATGGTTTGCAAAAAGACCTTAAGAAACTCAAAGACAAGAATGATGATTATCATAAAGACATAGAAAAGGCAAAGCAGAGAATTGTTGATGCGGAAGCCAATATTGAGAAGAATATCGTCGAACAGGATAATAAAACAAAAGAAATTGATACCCAGAAAGGAGTAGTGGATATGGTTACAGATAAGCTCAATAATCTGGGTAAAAGAGATTAAATATAGTTTGAAATACTATAAATCTTCAGGGATAGGAACGTAAGTTTTTATCCCTGTTTTGTTAAAAATGATATGAAGATTACATTTCTATTATATATTCATGTAAAAATATTGCAAATTTGAAGTAAAATTGTAATTTTGACACTACAATAAAAAAGAATATGCAAGTAACTAAGATTATGTCGGTTAAATCAGGAATTCAGGGAGGTTTGTTTTTGATAGTATGTATGTTATTGACGGTAATGGCAGGTGCACAGCAATCCTTTCACAGAATATATCCTGCTCAGAAAGAGAAAAAACTGGTTACATTAACATCATATCAGATTAAAGACGGCCATTATGTGTCCATGCATATCGAAGCGGAACCTGTCGGTAAAGGTGAGACTATTTATGCAGATACATTGGTTTTCACCAGTTTCAAGGCAAATGGGGATATAGCATGGATTAATACAATACAATTGGATGCAGCATATACCAGGATATACCAATCCAAAACATCAATCATTCAGGGAAGTAATGACTCGATTTATTATTCTTTGGTAGCTGAAAAAGATGGTAAATACACTAACATAATAGGCTCCATAAGTGCCGGTGGCAATTTTGGATTTATGCAATCTTATGGATATAATAATACCGATATTCAACCAGACGGAGTTGCTAACTTGCTTGTAAATTACAAACAGACATTTTTTAATGCATTCTCAGCAAAAACCTCGAATGACAAAGAAGTCTTTTTGTCAAGACTCGACTACAATGGTGATACGCTTTGGATGAAGACATTGAATATGCAGGGACCAAATACTAAAGAAAAAATAACGAATATAGTACAAGCCAAAGATGGATTGATAGCAACGGGTACTTTTGAAAATAATAGTATAAAGCCATATATTTTGAAGGTGGATACATTGGGTAATCCACTTTTCAGTATGTCATTTAAAGATACTATTTCTAAATCTTCTCAACTTGAAGGTTTGGACGTTATAGGTTTGGCGGATTCTACTTTTGTATTGGTTGGAAATATGACAGATTCGGTTGCCGGCCGGTTACGTACGAATGGTTTTGTAATCAAAACAGACAAGCTGGGAGAAGTAGTTTGGTCCAAAAAAGTTGCTTTCCCTGGTGATACAGCAACTACATTAGGTTATTGTACACTCAATAGGAATGGTGAACTGATATTGGCAGGAAAAACACTGAATGCAGATATAGAAAAGTCCAACTTCTTCATCCTGCGCATGAAAACCAACGGGGAGATAGTATGGCAAAAAAGATATAAGCAGAGTGATCGCAGTATGGATTATCCCGGAGGAGCCTTGTATGAAGCCATCGATTGGGGAATCGTCCTGATAGCTACAGGTGTGCACGATCAGGGAAAAGTGAGCCCTGCTTTCATTAAAACAGATACGGATGGTGCTACCGGTTGTGAAACGGACATCACTGAAAACATATTGACAGATTATGCATTTGCTGCAGATACATTGGTATGGAGTACAAGAAATGTCTATAAAACGACCTTTGACTCAGTTAAGTATAAAAAGGATATCTACATATTGGATATACCTGTAGTAGGTCTGGATATCAAAACATTCTGCCCCAATGAAAAGATTGATTGGACATTTGATGCATCTCTGAAAAATATAAATTGTACCTATTTATGGAGTGATGGCTCTACCGGCGAAACACTTCGGGTTTTTGATGAAGGAGAATATTCGGTAACGGTAACTGTGGGAGATAATGTATGTTATACACTGATTGATACGGCTAAATTGGATAGATATAGTCTTCCACAGGCATCCATAGCATTGAGTTTAGGTAATTTTTGTACAAATGGCAAACAAACACTTACGATGGGTTACGGACCGGGTCATCCTGCCATCCAATCTGTAACATGGTCTACAGGGGAAAAAGATGTAAGAAGTATTGAAATAGCAACTCCGGGAACCTATACAGTAACTGTCGTGGATGGTTGTGGGGAAAGTGCCGTAAATTCTATAGAAGTAGGTGAGTTTCCTAAACCATTAACGGCAGTGACTCTTAAAGATAATATTAATATTGATTGTGCTTACGGAAACCTCAGCGGTTCTCTGGAAGCAGAAGGAAATGCTACTGGCTTATTGGCAGATTATACCTATGTATGGAATACCGGATCTACTGCTAAAAGATTAGTGGTTGAGTACGTTGAAACCTTATTCTACTCTGTTACAGCTACCGATAAATGTGGCAATACCGCTTCGGCTTCCAGGGAATATGAGATTAAAGGAGAGAATAAATTAAAATTAGATATTCAGGTTGATGAAACGTTGAAGTGTACCCAGGGTAAGGTTCGCTTAAATGCGGTATTGGGCACACAATCCAATAAAATCAAGTATCAGTGGGATTATCAAAACAATCAGACTCCATCCATTGAGGTGACCCAAGCCGGTGTATACAGAGTAACTATAACAGATGTATGTGGTAATACGTTAACAGCCAGTAAATCTGTAGAATTTAAAGGACCTTTGGATTTGAGTATGGATGCCGACATTGATTATGATGAATTATGTGAGAATGGTACAACCAGGATTCAGTTAAAATTGAATCCTTCGGGATCTTATGCTTATAAATGGTCTACAGGAGAAACAACGCCTGATATTACTGTTACAGATTTGGGAGCTTTTACTGTGACCGTATCAGATCATTGTGACAATCACTTTACCAAAACGTTTAACGTTAACTTCAACGAAATTATTTATGGTAAAATTTTCTTCCCTGACGGAACTTTTGCACCCAATACGTATCAGGATACAACGGTTACTAATTCTGAAAATTACAAGAATGCAGAGCAGTATAACCGAACTTTTGGTCCGGTTGATCTAAAAGCCTATTGTTTGAACCAGATAACGGATTATGAATTACATGTATTTAACCGATGGGGTCAGGAGGTCTTTGTTAGTAATCGGGTTGATAATGAATGGGATGGAACATACAAAGGATCACCAGCACCATCAGATGCCTATCTGTGGGTAGTGAAGTACAAGGTGCTGGGTAAAGAAAAATCGACGAAAGGTAGTGTGACGCTCATACGTCTTTAAGTCAGATAGTGAAATAATGTGTTTAAGCCTGATAGTTGTATCAGGCTTTTTTGTTATTCCAAAATAAATATTTATACGATGATATCTAAAATTGAACACATAGGGATTGCTGTCAAAAACCTGGAAAATGCAGAGGTTTTATATGAAAAATTATTGGGGACAGCATCTTACAAGCGGGAAGAAGTTAAGTCTGAGCACGTGATTACTTCTTTTTTTGAGAATGGTCCCAATAAGATAGAATTGCTTATAGCTACAGATGACAAAAGTGCCATCCATAAGTTTATTGAGAAGAAGGGTGAAGGTATACACCATATAGCCTTTGCAGTCGATGATATTTACATGGAGATGGAGCGATTAAGAAACGAAGGGTTTATCCTGTTAAACGAAGCACCTAAAAGAGGTGCGGATAATAAATTGGTTTGTTTTGTACACCCTAAAAGCAGTAACGGGGTACTGATAGAGTTGTGCCAGGATATAGCAGATGACATCGGCTAGTCTTAATCATTATTGTCCAGAAACCGGATATTTCTTTTCAAACCCTCATACCTGGCGCGTTTGACGGGGGTGCTAAAAAATACTTCTTCATAAATTGGTTCGGTTATGTCCTGCCATTCTTCCTTTGTCATATTCAGAAAGGGCCTGGGTGTAAAATCGGGTTCCTGATGTGGTGCAGCAAACTTGTTCCATGGACATACCTGTTGGCATATATCACAACCGAAAGCCCAGTTTTCCATCTTACCTTTAAATTCGTCTGGGATGACTTCGGCTCTGAGTTCCACGGTAACATAGGTGATGCACTGACTTGCATTGATAAAATACCCTTCTGAACTTATAGCATCTGTTGGGCAGGCATCGATACACCTGCGGCATGTCCCGCAAAAATCTTTGATGGGGTGATCATAGTCCAGTTCTAAATCCAGTATCAGTTCTCCCAGAAAAAAGTAGGAACCTTTCTTCGGATTAATCAGAAGTCCATGCCTGCCACGCCAACCCAAACCACTTCTTGCTGCCCAGTCTTTTTCGAGTACGGGAGCAGAATCAACAAAGGCACGACCATAAATGTCGCCTGCAACCGACTGAACATAAGTGAATAATAGCTTTAATTTATTTTTTACTACTTTATGGTAGTCCCTGCCAAAAGCATACATAGATACCTTGGGCGCTTCCGGATCGGCTTGCTTTTCGGTAGTGTAGTAGTTGTATGCTACAGAAATAACGCTTTTGGCTCCCGGAACGAGCTTAGTAGGATCGACTCTCATATCAAAATGATTGTCCAGATAACCCATTTCCCCATTGTAGTTATTGTTGAGCCATGCTTCCACTCTTCGGGCTTCCTCATCCATAAAAACTGCTCTGGACATGCCACAAAGTACAAAACCCAGCTCAAAAGCTTTGTTCTTGATTAAAGTAGTCAGTGCAGACTTGGATGGCATGAGAGAGAAATCTAGAGATGTGTTTGAAATCCGAGAACAATATTAGTGATTAATTTATAAAACAGCATAAATTATCTGTTTTATAAATTAATATTTTCACTCGTAAAGGACATTCAGGTATCTCCAATCTGCTATTAGTCTGACCCAATATGTATACAGGAATTAAGAAAACCTCAGCAATCCCATTTTTTGATCCGGAGTAATGATAAGATGGAAGTTTTCCTTGAAAAGTTTGATAGCTATGGCTAACAATATGATTCCAAATACCTTTCTTAATACTGCAGAACCAGCTTCTCCTAATTTTTCCTTGATAAAATCAGAGAAATGCAGTACTAAAAACACAACGATTACGTTCAGGATGATAGCAGCAAGAATATCAAGAGACTGGAATTTGGATTTCAGAGATATCAGGGTAGTCATAGTACCTGCACCGGCTATAAGCGGAAATGCAATAGGTACTACCGTTCCAACCTCATTTCCGGGTCCTTCTCTGAAAAATCTCATACCCAGTATCATTTCCAATCCAAGAAAAAATAAGATAAGGGCACCTGCTACAGCAAATGACTGCACATCCAATCCAAGTAAATGCAGAATGCCTTCGCCTCCATACAGAAATGCCACCATTAGTCCCAATGATACCAGTGCGGCTTTCATGGAATCTACTTTTACACCCTTGTTTTTTAGGTCAATAATGATAGGAATATTGCCAACAATATCGATGACAGAAAACAGAATAAGTGATACACTTAATATGTCTGATATGTTCATAAAAAATAATATTCGTTATATGTACTATAATTAGACGCAAAATAATATAAAATGTTGCT
This sequence comes from Saprospiraceae bacterium, assembly GCA_020850225.1. GTDB lineage: Bacteria > Bacteroidota > Bacteroidia > Chitinophagales > Saprospiraceae > OLB9. The sequence continues at coordinate 14,879 of JADZFD010000095.1, forward strand.
TAATTTGAATTTTCGGTATTATAATTTACACTAATTTAACAAGAATTATAGGAATAGTAAAATTTTACTCAAAGTTTATTTTTTAAATCCAGCTTTTATGATGCTGATATTTATAAGCCGGATTTATATTCACACGGGTTATTCATACAGTTATTTAAGTTGATGATTGAGATGAAATCAGGATTGCCCAATATAAATCAAAATATGGCACAATTTCTGATGGTAATATTAGTATGGATATAGAAAAAATAAACAGAAGGCATTTGGTGGAGACTGACCTGTATTACAGGATAAGCATGGGGTTGTCATCCAGGTTACTAAGGTACGAAAACGGGATCTTTCATCTTGAAGTGACAATAGGTCGTAAGTGGAAAAAAAGCCATAAAGCCACCGCTTCTGAGATTAGTCATATCTGGAAAACCGGATACCCTGAATTGACACAGGCTTTAGGGTGCAAAGTTTTTATCATTGACCTTAATACGGGTAAACATAATGCTGAATTGATAAAAGCCGGAAAATGTACAAACTATGATTCATGCAAAGGCATACTGTTCAGCAAAAATTATCTGAACTGATTTTTTAGGTGGATGGATATAAATAAATTACTTATCTGAAAAATGCAAATTGTTTATTCTGAAAGTTTATCCATAAGAACATCAGATATCAATCCGCAATTGTATGCACATCCGCATGCCCTGATACAGATAATGGAAGAAGTATCATTGCAACACACACTCACCAACAAGATTTCATTCAAAGATTTATCTTCAGTCAGCTCAAGTTGGGTACTTTTGAAAAAGGAAGTAGAGGTATTCAGATTTCCTCAACTCAATGACATCGTAACTGTCACAACATATCCTTCTGATATAAAGGGATTTTTTACGTACAGAGACTATCATATGTCGGATATATCGGGTGAAAAACTTGCTACTATTTCATCCATGTGGACGATGATGCATACAGGTACCAGAAAGATGATGCGCATACCGGATTCGTATACTGAGATGCTGCACAGAACAGCTGATGCATTGACAAAGCCTGAATTTAGAATCAGGTCATTTGAATATCCTTGTTTTCCGCAATATACCCAGGTCAATTTTCTGCATCTCGATTGGAATGGCCATGTCAATAATGCGGAATTTGTAAAGATGATATTTGGTGCCTTACCTGGAGCATTTCATGAGCAATACCGGATGCACCGTCTTCAGATTCACTACAAACGGGAAGCTCAATTGGGCATGGAGTTGAAAATATGTAATTATTTTCTATCTGAAACCAGCATTCATCACCGCATTACTGATAAGCATTCAGGACTGGAGATTGTACTGGCACAATCCGAATGGAATGAATTATAAAAGTTGGAATTTAGTAACAGGCTTATCCCAACCATTACTAAGTTAAAAAAAACACCATCCATATGGGCATTCATAATACTATGGATGGTATTTCTGTTTTTTATCAGTATTCATGTTACTGAATCAGAGACTGTAGCTTCATAGCCAGTCCCATGTCGCCTTTGATCTTTACTTTGCCGGTCATTACAGCCATCATAGGATTTAAATCGCCGTTTTTGAGCTGCATGAATGTATCCGTATCCGTACTTATGGTACATGCTGCTTCTTCATCAAGCTGGCTTACTATATTGCTGTCACCTGTGCCGTCAATCAATATAACATGGTCACCCAATACAAATTTGAGTTTGGCACCAAAAGGAGCTACATTGGCAGCCTGAGCGGATACAGCAGATAATATGGTTTCAAAATTCATTCTAAAAAAATTATAATATTTAAATTAAAAAATCGAATCGTTGTACGTGTCAGTTATTGTTAACTTATCCTTGTTTAATAAAGTTTCAAGACTTGCCGATGTTTTAGGTAATTCATACTTAAAGTAAAATTTCATAGTATGAACTTTTGATCGGTAGAAGTCTTCAGTATATGTTGAATCGCCGGATTGAAGTGCATTTTCAGCTGCCAGCGCCATCTTAAGCCATTGATGGGCGATGATGATATTCGATGTCAAATCCATAAATATGGTTGCATCAGCCAGATAATCTTCATGATCACCCTGCAAGGCAAAAGGAAAAAGATATTCCAATGCCTGCTGTACCCTGGGTAGATGTTTGCCTAAAACATTTGCGTATGGAGCCAGGTTTTCATGATTGGAAGCGGATGAGATGGTCTCCATGATTTGTGCAGACAGCAATCGGAGAGCCCTGCCATTTTCCATAGGTATCTTTCTTCCCAGCAGATCCAGGGACTGGATGCCTGTGGTTCCTTCGTATATGGCCATGATGCGGATGTCTCTTGCATACTGCTGCAGGACAAAATCCGTACAGAAGCCATATCCACCCAGAACCTGTAATCCGTTATTCACAGCAATTCTACCCATTTCTGCGGGATAGGTTTTGGCTACAGGCGTCAGTATTTCACTAAGGAGTTTGCTGTTGATACCTGTTTCTGATTGGTCACTTCCAGCGATGTCGACATGCAGAGAGCATTCCAGCAGTAAGGAAAGAGCGCCTTCAACTACAGCCTTTTGCAGGAGTAGCATACGTCGCACATCCGGATGATTGATAATCAGCGTTTGCTCATTGGTTGCTTCTTTTTTACCTTTATTCTGTAGCTTTCTGCCCTGAGGTCTTTCCCTGGCATACTGCAGTGAAGCGTAATAGGCTGCTGTAGCAATGGATGCAGCAGATAAGCCAACATCAATCCGTGCACCATTCATCATCTGAAACATGTGTTTCAGACCTTGATTGGCTTCGCCGATCAGATAACCATAGCTTGCATCTTCCTCACCATATACGAGATGAACGGTGCTATAGCCTCGTTGTCCCATTTTCTGGAAGTCTGCTACGGCTTTGACATGGTTGTATACCAACTGACCATCATCCTGTACGCGGTATTGTGGTACTACAAATAAAGATATGCCTTTGGTACCGGATGGTGCGCCATCAATACGGGCTAATGTAAGATGAATGAAATTATCAACGCCTTCATGGTCGCCACCTGAAATGAATATTTTTTGTCCACGAATGCTGTATGTGCCTTCACTGACGGGTGTTGCTGTCGTAGTGATGTCTGACAGGGAACTACCACTCTGTGGTTCTGTCAGCGCCATCGTACCCGCCCATTTACCGGAGAGCATATTGGGTATGTATGTTTTCTTAAGATCGTCACTACCAAAGGACGCAATCAGATGAGCTGACCCGGAAGTTAGTCCCAGGTATCCCGGCAAATGATTATTGGCAGCTTCAAGAATATGGAAAACTGAATTGGTAATGGTCATGGGAAGCTGGATACCTCCGTCTTCAGTATCAAAGTACATGCCCAGCCATCCATTTGCACCAGCCTCCTTAAACAGTTTTTTGACAATAGGATGTGTGTGTACCTTTCCGTCTTTAAAGTATGCCGGTTGCTCGTCCATTTCCCTCAGATATGGATAGAAGTCCTGATCAGCCCAGGTTTTGGCGCTATCCAGCAGCATATCAAAGGCATTCCTGTCAAAGTCCCTAAACCGTTCGTATTGCAGCAGTTTTTCTACTTTATGTACGTCATACAGCAAAAACCGGAGTGTATCCAAAGAAACATATTGTGCCATATCAGATTAATTTTAAAAAACTAAACTCAAAGTTAAATTATTTATTTTGTTTAACAACAGATTAATCAAAATTTCAGGTAATTCATAAATAATTATCTACCAAACCTAAAAAAACTATAATTTAAACATCACAGAGTTGTAAAATGATTATAATTCGTACAAAGTATGCAGAAATTCCACAACACTATTTGTATTTTTGCGTTACCTATTTGAACGGGATTGTACTCCCGTATTTTTTAATGTTTTAAAATAATAATTATAAATGAGTAAAGTTACAGTAATCGGAGCTGGTAATGTTGGAGCTACGGTTGCCAATGTTTTGGCGCATAAAGACATAGTAAATGAGGTGGTGCTGGTGGATATTGTGGGTGATTTGGCCAAGGGTAAAGCTTTGGATACCTGGCAACAAGCTCCGATTGATCATTACAGTACGCAACTGACAGGCACAAGTGATTATACTGAAACTGCCAATTCAGACATAGTGGTTATCACTGCAGGTATTCCGCGCAAGCCGGGTATGAGCAGGGATGACCTGATATCTACCAATGCCAATATCGTGACATCTGTAGTAAAATCCATTCTGGAGCACTCCAAAAACCCTATTATTATCGTTGTATCCAATCCTTTGGATGTAATGACCTATGCGGCGCTTAAAGCATCCGGATTGGATAAGACACGTGTATTTGGTATGGCTGGTATTCTGGATACAGCACGATACAGAGCATTTCTGGCAACAGAACTGAATGTTTCGCCTAAGGATATTCAGGCATTATTGATGGGTGGTCACGGTGATACGATGGTGCCGCTTCCGCGTTATACGACTGTTGCCGGTATTCCAGTAACAGAGCTTATAGACGCTGACAAGCTGGACGCTATCGTTGAGAGAACCAAAGTAGGCGGCGGAGAACTGGTAAAACTCATGGGAACTTCTGCATGGTATGCTCCAGGAGCAGCGGCAGCCCAAATGGTAGAATCCATAGTTAAAAATGAAAACAGAGTCTTCCCGGTTTGTGCTAAACTTACGGGAGAATACGGATTACACGACGTTTTTGTTGGTGTACCGGTCAAGTTGGGTAAGAATGGTATCGAAAGTATCATTGAAGTAAAACTGAATGCTGCTGAAAAAGAATTGCTCAATCAGTCAGCAGCAGCTGTTAAGAGCGTAATGGATGTTTTCGACAATATGTAAACATCTCCCGAAAGGGACAATATAATTTAAAAGAGTTTGTTGGTTCAGAACAGGTAGTTTAAGGACTTACAAACTCTTTTGCATTTATATAGTCTTATAAATAATGGCTTTTAACTTTTTGTTTATAACAAATGAGTTGAATGTGTCGTTAGGTGATGTAAACTCAGCAATTAAATAATAGATTGTTATGCCGATAAAATACTTAATTCGATGGATAAACTTGATGCTGCTGATAGTAGCCAGTAACAGCGTTTATGGACAGGAAACATTATCGTCAATGGAACGTGAACTGGCTTTTCATGCAGACGTGATGACCAATGCCACCGAACCGGAACACAGATTAAGGGCGATGGAGCAATTCAACACATTATTTATCCAGGCTATTGCAATGCAGGGTGCATATAGTTATGGCTTCGATAAGGTAAAATGGATATCGAGAAAAATGCCTGCTGACAAGTCTTTCAAACTGTATACCTGGGAGGTCGATGCCGGAGACGGTGGATTCCGGTATTTTGGCGTGATTCAATCTCAATCCGGTCAGATATTCAATTTAAAGGATCATTTTAAATCGGCAGAATCTCTTGTGGACGAAGAATTTGATGCGGATCAGTGGTTGGGAGCGGTGTACTACGAGCTTATGGAAGGAATTACAGACAAAGGTCAGAAGTATTATTTGCTCTTCGGTGTCAACAGGTGGAATGCCTACGAAAATATCAAACTCATAGATGTTCTTTTTTTTACGGATGAAGGGCAACCGTATTTTGGATTGCCGGTTTTTAGAATCAAAAATGCCGGAGCAAGCGATTCTTACCTGAACAGGCTTGTATTTAAATACGCTTCTGATGCGCGTATGACTGTCAATTACAATCCTGGAATGCAGATGATCATGGTTGATAACCTGATAAGGAAGATGAGCAGAATTCCGGGTCAGGGTGAAACAATGGTGCCGGACGGAACATATGTAGGCTATGAACTTAAAAATGGCTACTGGCAACGGATCGATCAGATTGCTGTCACACCAATGGATGCAGCACCGAGACCAAAGCCCATACTGGATAGCCGGAAAAACAGGGATATTCAGGGGAAACAACGTGCAGTAAAAAACAAATAATTTAAAAGGAAGGATAGATTTGTATTTATTCCCGGTTGAAAATTTCAGCAATAAAAACGGTTATTATCCTGCTCTGATGTATATTTGCCATCGATACGATGTAAAGTGATAGTCGTTGACTTAACTACGCAGATAATCCGGGCTTATGAATATACAGTTTAATATACATTACAAGACCAATCCCGGTGATATAATCGGGATTGAATACTACACAAGCGGACAATCCCATAAAAAAGAAATACTGCTTTTCTATACTTTTGATGGTGAAAACTGGTCGGGAAGACTCGAAATCTCAGCCCATTCAACTTTAAAATACAATTATGTACTTATTCACAATGATAAAGTAGTGCTCCGTGAATGGGGAAAAACCAGGGAAGTAGTTCAGGATAGTTTTGAACTCATAATCCGGGACAGTTGGAGAGCTCGTGCCAATGTTAGTAATGCCTTTCTGACATCTGCTTTTACAAACGCCATACTTAAAAGAATACCCAAAAATAAGGAAGCAGAAAAATTAAAATTTAAAAAAGGATACCATACGATTCAATTTCAGTTTGTATCAACATCAATAGAAGCATCCCTGTGTTATGGTATCACCGGCAATGTTCCGGAACTGGGTGAATGGAAGAAGCCCGTACTGATGCATGATGCGGATTTTCCGTTGTGGAACCTTTCACTGCTCGTTGATAGTAAAAATCAATTTGTCGAGTATAAATATGTCATTGCAGATCCTGCAACGGGCAATATCGTACACTGGGAAGAGGGTGACAACAGAATTCTGTACACAAACATCCTAAGTGATCAGAAGACTTTGTTTCGGATTTATGACGATGGTTTCAGACATTTGTCCCTGTGGCGCGGTGCCGGAGTGGCGATACCTGTTTTCAGCCTGAGGAGTCATACGGGTATGGGTATCGGAGAATTTACAGATTTGAAATTACTGACGGATTGGGCTGAGAATACGGGTATGAAGGTGATTCAGGTACTTCCTGTCAATGATACCATAGCCACGAAAACATGGCGTGACAGTTATCCTTATGCAGCCATATCTGTGTTTGCATTGCATCCGTTATATATACATATTCCGGGAATAGCTTCATTTAAAGATACTGGTACTCAACAGGCTTATGATGCCGATACTACATCGCTGAATGCAGGTCATGAAGTGGATTTTGAAAAGGTACTGGATGTCAAATTTATATACCTTAAGAAACTTTTTGATCAGGAATATGACACTTTTAAAAAGAGTGAGACTTTTAAATCCTTTTACAAAGAAAATGAAGCATGGTTGCCGGCATATGCAGCTTTCAGTCATCTGAGAGATATAAATAAGACAGTCAATTACACCTTATGGCCTGAGTATAATACTTATGCTCCTGAATCTGTTGCATATCTCAACAGCGACCAGTATGAACAATTTAAGGAAGTTGAATACTATTACTTTATTCAGTATCATGCTGACAAGCAGTTGCGCGAGGCAAGAGATTATGCTAGAAGTAAAGGTATAGCACTGAAAGGCGATTTGCCGATTGGCATCTTCCGCTACAGTTGTGATGCATGGATAGAGCCGGCATTGTACAATATGGATGGACAGGCTGGAGCTCCACCGGATGACTTTGCTGTACTGGGTCAGAATTGGGGCTTTCCGACGTACAACTGGGAAGAGATGGCAAAGGATAATTATGCCTGGTGGCAGAAACGTATGCGGCAACTCAACCGTTACTTTGATATATTGCGGATAGATCATATACTGGGATTTTTCAGGATATGGGAGATACCCACAGATCAGATACAGGGTACAATGGGTTTGTTCAATCCAAGACTACCATTTTCTGTCAAAGAACTGGAACAATACGGTTTAACAGGGGATTTGTCGGGATACACTCAGCCTTATATTACCGGTGATCGTGTGCGAAGGGCATTCGGTTCAGATACGGATGACGTCATAAAAACATTTTTCAAATCAGATAAAGATGGTCTGTATTCGTTCAGGACGGAAGTTGATACACAGGTAAAAGTCAAAACATATCTTCAAAAAAATCAAAAATATAAGAAGTATGAAAATATACTTCTGGAAATGCTCGCTGATGTCATACTGATTGAGGAAAAACCGGGACATCCGGCAGGTTTTAATCCGAGAATAACACTTTCCACTACCTATGCCTATAGTCAGCTCGATACAGCGACAAAGAACAAGCTGGATAGGCTTTATAATGATTATTATTTTGTACGGCATGATAGTTTTTGGCAAAATCAGGCTTTACAAAAGCTGCCTGCCATCCTCGATGCAAGTGATATGCTCATCTGTGGAGAAGATCTGGGGATGATTCCTCATTCTGTTCCGGGTGTAATGCGGGAGTTGAATATGCTGACGCTGGAGATACAGCGGATGCCCAAAGGGAGTACGGAGTTTGGTATCGTACAGCATTATCCGTATTTGTCGGTATGTAGTCCATCCAGTCATGATATGCCTACAATCAGAGGTTGGTGGGAATCGGATACAGAGATGGCAGGACGTTTTTTTCATAATTATTTGCATTGGTTCGGTGTGCCTTCAGATGATTGTACTCCCGACATAGTCAAAGCCATCGTGGATGATCATCTGTCAGCACCCAGTATGCTGGCAATATTCCCAATTCAGGACCTGATAGGCATGGATGGAAATTTACGCAATCCCTACGCCGGTGCTGAGCAGATAAATGTCCCTGCTGATCCAGACCATATCTGGAAATTCAGATTTCATATGCCGGTAGAACAGATGTTGGAAATACATTCATTCAATGATATGCTTAGGGCAATGTTGAAAATACATGGCAGGTAGATGTCGTGAATGAAGTGAATTTTATTCCTGATAATATCAGGACTATCGGGCATCTACGAAAGTTCAGATAAGAACTTATACTTTTCATGGCATCAAACCTTCCATCAACAAACCCATTCAGCGTCAAATCGTGATAACTCAAGATCTTCGCTAAGGTCTTTATGCTTATGTTACATCCTTTCTCATATTGTTCACATTGTACTCTGTTGAAATTGTGTGTATATGCAAATTGTATCATCTTTTATCGCCAATAACCATGTCGCCAAGTAAAAAAAAAGCAAATGATGTGCCTTTTATAACTTGCCGCAAAAAAGATATTGCTGTGTAATTTTTTTTAATTAAGTTGTAATCAATACCTTGTGACAGCATAACCGGCATAAATCTATATACCAACACTAATCAATAAATATGAAAACACCAACTAACACCAACACCGTCGGTATATCAATACTCTTACTGGTCTTTACCGTATTTTTTCTCTCGTGCAGCGGATGCAGGAGTGGTAAAGCCACTAAAAGCGCAGACGTTTCGCTTCCTGATAAAGTATCAAACACAGGACAAGTAGTCATGCAAGCCGATACAACACCGACCTCAACCACATCAGGCAATAATGGTATGAATACCTATGAGCAGCCCGGCAATATAGCATTGCTACCCGCTGATGACAGCGTAGTCGATGCGTATAATGTCCGTAAATATATTTTGGAATTCCGTAGTCCTGCAACGCATGAAGTCATCAAAACCATTGACTTAGTCAAAGAAAACCCATTTCATAGTATGGGGCTGAAAAGAAGGAAAGAGCCCTATCCGGCAGTGTATTACTTTCTGATGCCCGAAGGAGCAGACAATAAAAATGCGCTCAAAAAGTTTTTGCCCAAAGAGACATTTAAAGAAATACCCAATGACTTTGAGCTGGACAGGGCTATATCAAAGATATTTGTGTCAGAGACAGCAGGCAAATATGTGACTGTATCTTATGAACTGGACTGGCTACCGGATGCATATAGTGATGATGGCGAGTGGGACGGTCCCGGATATGGTGTACACTATGCGGTGGTCTATGATTCTTTGGGCAATAAGATATACAGCCGGCAGTTTGACGGTACATCGCAGATGCCGAGCGTGAGCGAAGACGGCAAATATCTCTTTACGATGGCTTGCCTTAGCCCGGAATGGGATGAAAATATCCGGTACAGATTTACCGTAGTAAATATCCAGACAGATAAGATCGTATATGAAGAACTGATTGATAATTGTAAAAAGCATGGAGGGGGTGGTGAATTTTATCCAGAATTCTATAACGCAAACGGGTATTATGCTATTCTTAAGGGTGAACAAATTAAAAGATTTTCTTGGAGGAATTCACATTTTTATACTTTCTTAGATAGTTTAAGATTTAGTATTATTTCTAAATCCATAAATGAAGTTATAATAAAATATCCTAATGGGTATGAAGAAGTAAAAAGTTTAGATTCATTATTCACAATAATAAAACTTGATTAATCATGAGAAATATTATCATTCAAATTGTAATTGTGTTTTCTGTAACACAGTTATTTAGCCAAACCATTTACTCTGGCTTGAGTGTACCCTTTGATCCTTGTGATCCTTGTAGCGGGACGAATATCTCTTACGGAGCTACAGCCTATTTTAATCAGCCCAATCAGGTAGCTTCTGATTTTGGTCCTCGCTATTATGTCAAAAGGACGGATAAGCCCGATACGCCGGCGGTATAGATTATATTGGTGTAGTCGGAGATGGAAACTTGGATACTATCATTGTAGATGTAATAATACTTCTAAAGTAATAAAGGTGAAATGACAATATTTCAGTATTTTAATTGAATTATTCAGGTAGATTTCAAATACAGTATAGCATTTAGATATGGTGATCATTTCTGATTTTCGGAATGCCTATTCTGTCTGTAGTTCAGTCTGATTTGATTTTTTTCTGAATCAAACTAATTAATTCTGACCTTACGTGATTTTTTTGACAAAAAAACAAATAATTTAACGTTCAAATAATTTGTGAAATAATTATCTTTGTTTCTATTTGTTGATTCTAAATAACTTTGATTTAAAGAGTTATTACACATTTTCTTCATAAATATCTTAATTAAAAATATAAAACCTACCTGTAATAAAATCCTTAAAATGAAAATAAGTTTAGCACAAATTAAGTTCAGGATTGGCAATTTTGAATATAACATTGCAAAGATGATTGATGCTGTAGAACAGGCAAAAGTTAATCACTGTGACATCATATGTTTTCCAGAAATGGCAGTTTGTGGTTTCCCAGCCATGGACTATTTACTGTTGGATGCATTTATTGATGAATCAATTAAAACAATAGAAAAACTATGTCAACATGCTCATGATATTGCAATTGTAGTTGGAGCACCATCCAGGGATATACATAATAACACCATCCTCTATAATTCTGTTTATTTTTTGGCGAATGGAACTATTCAGTCAGTATTCCATAAATTGATACTATCCAACCAGGATATCAATGATGAAAGCCGGTATTTTACAGCAGGTAATATATGGGGTATAATAGAATATCAACATAAAATGATTATGCTGGCTATAGGCGATAATGCCTTTTTTACTGACCAAAACTCTTTGCTAACAGAGGATGCGTTCCATAAAATCACTGGAAATACGAATATTGATCTGGTTATACATATTGCTGCTTCACCGTTTACATACCTCAGGGCATCAGAGCGCCTGAAAACAGCTAAAGCAATAACAGATATATCAAAAGCATCATACTATTATGTCAATCATTGTAATAGTCAAGGTGATATCATCATGGATGGAGGAAGTTTTATTATGAATGATAAAGGCATTGTAATTGATGAATTTCCCTATTTTACAGAAGTCCAAAAACACTATTCATCAGACTTAGTTGCAAATGCAACTTCACAGGTGACTAATAAAAAAGATAAAATACACCTTATTCATGCTGCATTGGTACATGGTATTCAGGATTATTTTAATAATATAGGTCAGAAAAAAGCTATTTTAGGATTATCAGGCGGTATAGATTCAGCAGTAACAGCAGTGTTGGCTATTGAAGCTTTAGGTAAGGAAAATATAAGAGTATTAATGATGCCTTCAGAATTTTCCACTCAACATTCCATAGACGATGCAGTAAAACTTGCAGAAAATCTTGGTATTCACTATGATATTATTTCAATTGAAGATATATACAATACATATTTAAATAACTTAAATCCGATATTTGGTGATCTTCCATTTAACGTTACTGAAGAAAATATACAGGCCAGAATCAGAGCAATACTGAATATGGCTGTTTCTAATAAATTTGGACATATACTTCTCAATACTTCCAATAAAAGTGAGGCTGCTATGGGTTACGGTACTTTATACGGAGATTTATGCGGTGGGCTATCTGTTTTAGGCGATGTTTACAAGACTGAAGTTTATGAATTAGCAAGATATATTAATAAAAACCGAGAAATCATTCCGGAGCACTCCATCACTAAAGCACCATCTGCTGAATTGAGAGTAGGACAAAAAGACAGCGATTCACTTCCCGAATACAATATTCTTGACCCAATATTATATCAGTATCTTGAACTTGGAAAAAGTGCTAAGGAGATAATAGAGGCAGGAAATGACGAACTATTAGTAAAAAGGATTTTCCGATCGATTAATTTTAATGAATTTAAGCGACGGCAGACTGCACCTATTCTCAGAGTAAGTACAAAATCATTTGGGCATGGAAGAAGGATACCTGTCACAGGTAATTTTTCATAATATCAAAACCTTAATAATAGCGAATAATATTTTCCAATATATATTTTAAAATCAGAAAATACAAATCAGGAAGTAATCAAGACTGATGAACTTTCAGATTTTTAGTATAAGATAATATAAAATGAGATGGAATAATACCATTTGATATGAAATAGAAAAAAGGAGTGCCCTAAAAAGGCGGAAGCCCGGATGTTATTCACATACGGGCTTCCATAAAAAAGGCGGCGACCTACTCTCCCACAATTGCAGTACCATCGGCGCTGAGGGGCTTAACTTCTCTGTTCGGAATGGGAAG
>JADZFD010000096.1 GCA_020850225.1 Saprospiraceae bacterium
AAGCCCAGCTTGTAACAAGCGTTTTGCAAAAAAGCGGGTTTATTGGTTGCATGAAAGTTGTGGTTTCAATAAAAAACTATTGCAATTTGACACTTTTTGGCTTCGTATTACGCTTCTTCGCAAAGCGCTGAACCGTTACAAGCAAGGCTATGACCAAAGAAACACATTGGACATATGGACAAACAAAAGACAGAAGCCCTCCCACAAGGTAAATAGAGAGGCATTGCCGAGCACCACCTATGCTCAATGCCTCACAATTGCCATTTTTTCAACTCGTAAATTTAACATATTTACAGTGCTCGACTAGTTGAAATAAAGTATTACATTTGAAATGTCGAGACAAAAAATAATAATTTAAAAAAAATAAAATCATGAATAAGAATATTTTAAAAACAGCTTTAATAGTAGTAATCGCTACTTTGACAATGAATTTGAACGCCCAAACTTGGGGTAGTTCTGGATCAAACGCAACTTGTACTAACGGTGGTTCGACACGCTTAGTTGTAAAAAATGATGGCACAGTATGGGTCGGTGACGGAAGTGGTACTCAAAAGTCTTCCTCTGTAATCTTAAATGTTGATGGACATATGCGAGCAAGAGAAGTAATCGTAAACATGGCAAATTGGCCCGATTATGTGTTTGATTCAACGTACATTCTAATTCCGCTAGACAGTGTCCAAGTTTTCATTGATTCAACAGGTCATTTACCAAATGTTCCTTCAGCCAATGAGGTGCAAACCAACGGATTAAATGTTGCTGAAATGAATGCGGTTCTTATGCGTAAATTAGAAGAAATGCAATTGTATATACTACAATTGAATGCTCGAATTAAGGAGTTAGAAGCAAAGGGAACTGAGACCAAATAAAATTAACTCTTAATATTTTATGATATGAAAAAGTTAATTTTATTCATTACCATTTCATTGCAGTTTGCAATCAATGGTTTTGGGCAGATTGATAGCACCATTCACGGTGAACTTAGAAGACTAATTGGGAATCTTCAAAGAGCAAACTGCCAGTCAGAATTTTTATATGACTTGTCTGCACACACCTCTAATGACACATTTTACAAAATACGTTCCTTCGATACTAGTAATACACTAAATTGGTTTACCATTTACGATGAAATGCACTTCTCTGCATACAACCTTGGATTAATTCCTGTTGTGAAACAGGTTTTTGACCAAGCACAAGAAATTATTAATAAAGAAGAGATTATTCCTTCATTAGGAACATACCAATCATCCAAAATACCACTAGGTCTTATGGATTTTGAATTTAATAGCATCAGGCCTGATGCTTTTGATAGCCTAAATTTAGGTAGGTGGTACTTTTGGGATGATGATTCAATTTGGGATAATCCTAGTCGGCTTGATGAACCCTTTGAATTAAATTTAGAAACACCCGGTCGTGGAACATGTAAAGAAATATTCTCATTTAGTCCATTAGGTGAGAGTAGCTTTTTTAGAAATGTAACCTTTACCATTGACCCAAGTAAATTTTTCTTTTATGGGTCTCAATTTAGTGGTAATACCCTTGCTCATCCAAATCCTCACCTATTTGAAATAGATTTTAATGATGGTCTTGGTTGGCGAGTGATTGACCCATACACATATTCAGAAATAACAGTAACCTATCCCAAGACGGGCGTTTATCATCCAAAGGCAAGAGTTACCGTAGATGGTCAATTAATTAAACATTCATTATCTACATTCACAGTTGAGTCAGACCAGTTGATGAAACTACCTGACTTTGTAAAATGGTTACCTCATTTGAATATCGGTGTTTACAAGGGTTGTAGTAATGATTCTTTGCTGAAACCAATTGTCTATTTAGAGGGAATAGACCCTTTAGAGAACAGGCACATTCCTCAAATTTATAGTGAAATGCTTTTGGCAAGTGACGAAAACGGCTTGATGCCAATGCTCCTAAATTACGATTATGATTTCGTTGTAGTTAGTTGGGCAAATAGTAAGCAAGATATGAAAATAAATGCAGATGCGGTAGTTGGATTGCTTGATTGGCTAAAAACCGTTTCAGATACCACTCACCAATTTGTAGTTATTGGAGAAAGTATGGGTGGAGTAATTGGTAGATATGCCTTAACTTATATGGAAACACAAGATTATCATAATAGAGGCAATCAACAGGTTCAACTTCAATTCAAAAAATGGAGAGAGCACAATACACGCCTATTTATATCACTAGATGCACCACATCAAGGTGCAGTTATTCCATTAGCTTTTCAGCATGTTAATGATTGGATTTATACCGTCCCAAGGCCAATTTTTAGAACTACCTTTTTTCTGGCTTCTGCATTTTGGAAAAATGAATTCCATAAAAATCTTCTAAACCAAGATGCCGTTAAACAATTACTGGTTTTACACAGAAATACGAGAAATGCCGCTGGAGAGTGCACTGAACATAGTATGAGAACAGACTTCATGAATGATTTGGTAGCATTGAATCCATCTACTGGTGGTTATCCAGTTCATTGCAAATTAATGGCTATTAGCAATGGGTTAATAGATGGCAGAGAACAGGTAGGATTCCGCAACAGGGTTATTCAACCTAATGATTTAATCGCAGATGCAAGTATGTTTGTTGGTGTAAAAATATTTAAGGTAATACCTATACCAATTTTTGCAATTGATGATTTTAAGTTGCGAATTAACCCAAGTGGTAATGGCAATATTGTTCATGTCGGTTGGCGATACAATTTGGGTAATACTGCTTTGGCTCTCGTAAATCCGCCATTTGGATTCTTATTCACATTAAGGGGCTGTTTAACCAACATTTTTAAAAAGAAGTCAAGCCCTTGCAACATTTTAGGTGTCGGTATTCCATTTAATGTTGATGTGTCTAATGCAATACCATGGGAGACATTTCCAGGTGGCACACAATCGGCCATAGGTAGAATGATGAATACCACCAATAATAAAAGTACAAATAAGTGGTTGTATCAAACGCTTGTGGATTATGATGATTTTAATGGCACAATTCTAATAAGACGCAGTTATGGAGTTCGGTTTTTATTATCAGGCAATTTCAATTTTAGTTTAGATGCAGATGTTGACGACTGGTGTTTTATTCCTCTACAAAGTGCATTAGATTACAGTGGTTTTGATAGTGCAGGGAATGTTTTACCGCAAAACCATGACCTTATAGCAAACTCTGCAACAACCAATATAAGCAGAACACCATTTCATATTATTATGGGGTGGAACACCACTGTTGCAAGTTATCCGAGTACTCAGAAGTTTTTTAGAACAGATAACGGTTTTTTAAGACACAATGGAAATCATTTGGATTTTAGAAATGACCCAATTGATATATATCCTCCTTTTATCGAACCGACTGACCACGGAATTATCAACAGAGAAATTGGAGATGTTGCGATGTATTTGGATAATATGAACATCAACAGAGAGGCAATATACCAATGCGAAAACAATATTTTTGCCGGTTTTAATCAACATCCATATTACACATTTCCATCCTCCACTGGAAGCATAGCAGGGTTAAATTCTGACAATCAAAAATTTGTAGTTGATAGTTTTGATATTGGTGAGGTGGTATTTAAAGCAGGCAATGAAATACGATTAAGACCCGGTTTCGAAAGTGTGCGGTTTTCCAACTTTAGAGCTGAAATTGACACGATGTTTCGCTGCCATTATACCATAGAAGAACTACGTGACATAGCTTCTGTTCCTTTTATGGAAGTATTAAAAGTGGCAGAAGTTAAGACAGAAAACCCGATTACAATTATTGTTTATCCAAATCCCACTTGTGACAATATTAATTGGAAATCACCTATAAAGATATGCGGTAAAATACAGATTTTTAATGCAACCGGGTTACTGCTGACTCAATTAGAAGTCAATGATAAATATGGTCAAATTGATATGGCTAGTTTGGTTAATGGGGTTTACTATATTGTGGTAGTACAAAATTCCAATGTTCAATACTTTAAAATAATAAAAAAATGAGAAAGTTATTTATTAAAATAGGAATTTATTCAATAGCAGCAAGTCTGCTGCTATTGAATTCTTGTAAGGATAAAAAATGTGAAGAAACCTGGACTATCAAAGGTCGGTTGTTGAATGGCACAACCTTGCAACCCATAAAAAATGTTTGGTTTAGTGCTACACTGTATGATCTTAACCATAACAACAAAGCGACTAATCAAACTCCGGTAGGTCAAGGAATAACAGATGATTCTGGTTTTTTTAGTATTGAATATCCATGCAAAGAAAAAACATTTGAAAAAATAGATTTTGAAACCTTGGCTCCTTATGGTGGATATGTAAGAGATAATGTTAAGTTTGAAAAACACTATTTCAACACTTTTTATTACTCAACCCAAGGGAGAGTTCATGTAATTTTAAAACCAAAGAAACCACTGAATAGTGATACACTGTTTATAGAGGGTACATTTCCTGGATTGGTAAAAAGAGATTCATTTACCACTGAATATACTGGACTTTGGGTTAATTATCATACCATAAATAAAGGTGGTGCTGTCGTATATGCAGCTCGTAGAAGAACGTTGTTAGACTCTATAAAGCAAAGACCTTCTAGTTATCAAGAAAATGGATGGTGGTCTTTACCATACGGAATTACAGGAGACCCATTTATTGATAGTTTGATAGTTGAATATTAATTGATATGAAAAACCTCTTTTTATCAAATAATACCAAGCAGTCCAATTTGACTGCTTGGTATTATAAATTTGTCATATTAATTATTTTCACATTTCTTAATTTGTATTCTATCTATGGACAAACAAGTTTGAAATTATTGAGTAATAAGAACAAAACATTAATGACAATTAAAGAAAATACTAGATCAAAAGTAAAGTACTTTAATAATGCTGAAATTGAGAAAGTGAAAGGTAAACTTATAATTTTAAACGATTCACAAATTATGCTTGACAGCA
>JADZFD010000097.1 GCA_020850225.1 Saprospiraceae bacterium
AAAGAATTTCGGGATGCCGTTCTCACCTTTTTTGAAAATGTGGGTCAATATAAGAATGAGTTAACTTCATTGTTGACTCTTAATTTCCCTATATTATATTCGCAATCCATTTTATTGTAGGTATAATATGACCTTTTTTAGAAATTCTATGATCAAATTATTATCTTTGTAAAGTTTTAAAAGTATTTGAATTATTTATGAAAAGGTGGATTCAGTTTGTATTAGTTTTATTTTTTTCAGCAGGTATTCATGCCCAGCAATTATTATGGATTAATGAGCTGGACAGTGATACGCCGGGTCTGGACGATCATGAATTTGTTGAGTTAAAGTCCGGAACGCCCTATTTCGCACTCGATAATTATGTTGTAGTTTTTTTTAATGGTTCAGATAATGCCGGAAATGTCAGCTATCTGACAGTAAGTTTGAACGGTTTTACTACGGATATTAATGGACTGTTTGTAATAGGTAATTCGGCAGTTCAACCATTTCCCAATTATGTAATTCCAGACAATACGATTCAGAATGGTGCGGATGGATTGGCCATATACCATAGATCGGAATCGGATTTTCCTGTGGGAACACCTGCTTTTGTCGATACAACACTGGTAGATGTCATTATCTACGGTACAAATGATCCTGATGCTGTTGGATTACTGAATGTATTCAGGCAATTCTATCCGGATATTAAACAACTCAATGAAGGTAAAACAAATAATACCAACTCTCTGCAAAGAGATAATGATGGTAATTTTTATACGGATGCACCTACACCAAGACGTAACAATGATGGTTCTGGTATTGATCTGAATGGGTTGAGGATTGTATTTAGTAACAATACCTATAATGAAGGTGATACAATATTTTTTTCATTTGAAACCGAAAAACCAGTTGAGAATGATTTGATATTGGATTATTCTTTGGACAATGGCAATTTTTCAGGTAGTGATTATATAGCTAAGAACAGATTATCGATACAGAAAGGACAAATTTCTGTCAGTTCATCAATTATTATTGTAGATGATACCATAGATGAAGGAGATGAAGAAATGATTTTTAAAGTTTCACCAATTTCAGGGGAATATGTCCTAATCAACAATAACATTAGAATTAGAATACAGGATAATGATTTTTCAGTTGCTGATTATGGAACGCCCTTATCACCTACTTACGGAAAAGTTAAAAGTTCACAGGTTCCCGGTTATTATGATAGTTTAAATGGCTTAAAAGGTGCTGAGCTCAAGCAGGCTTTACAAAATATTATTTCAGATGAAACGGTGGTTAGGGCTCAAACATACAATGATGTGATTGATATTCTGAAGGAAGCTGACCAAAATCCTGAAAATTCCAATCAGGTATGGTTGGTTTACCTGGAGAAAGGACGTTCAAAAATTGATTTTCAACTTACATCCGAAGGTAAAGGTACATGGAACAGAGAACATGTTTGGCCACGATCTCGTGGTGGATTTAATAGTATAGAAGGGGATAATGCATTTGATGGTATTGACATTTTCTGGACAACAAATGCAGATTCATTGCGGCATGGTAATTCGGATGCTCACCATATTCGGGCTGTTGATAGTCCTGAAAATACAAGACGTGGCAATCAATTTTATGGACAGTACACCGGGCCTTCCAATACTGCGGGTAGTTTCCGTGGTGACGTCTCAAGAAGTATATTCTATATGGCAGTCAGGTATAATGGACTACAGGTTGTTGAAGGCTTTCCTGAGAATGAACCTGGTAAGTTTGGTGACTTAACTACATTGTTAAGTTGGCACAGGGCAGATCCACCTGACGATTATGAAATGAACAGAAATAATGTGGTTCAGAAATGGCAACATAACAGGAATCCCTTCATAGATATGCCAGAACTGATTGAATATATCTGGGGTGATAAAAAGGATGCTATTTGGATGAATCATGTTTCGGTAAACAATTTAAAAGAATCAGGAGTTAGAATATTTCCTAATCCATCCAACAGTTTTATAGAAATAGATGGAATCGAACTACCTTTTACTGTAAAATTAATGGACAGTAGTGGAAGAACGGTTAGGATGGTAAATATGCATAACAATAAAATATTGGATGTGCAAAGTATGCCTGCTGGTTCTTATTTTTTATCTGTTTTGAAGGATAATAATTGTATTCTGAATTCAAAAGTGCTTATTCATACTAAGTAAAAATTTACACCAGGAACACCTATCGATTTTAAAATACTGATGTTTTCGGAAGTATCGGAGATTCATTTTAGCGTTTTATATTATATATATCCATTGGGTATTAAATGAGTTTATATATTTGAATTTTTTTAATAATAATTGTAATTTTTTTAAATATTATGGTGAGTTTTATCAATATACCCAAAGGAAGTGACTTCTCAATATATAACATACCGTTTGGAATTTTCAGATTTGAAAATAAAACTGCAGCATGTACCAGAATCGGTGATACAATTATCGACCTGGACTTATGTCAGCAACACGGTGTTTTTGAAGGTATCAATTTACCAGTAGGGATATTTAACCGGCCATTTTTAAATGATTTTATCAGATTAGGGAAACCAATTACCAATCAGGTGCGTATCCGGTTGCAGGAAGCGGCACAAATTGGTAATACTTTAGATATTGTTTCTAATGCGCATTCTGATTTACTGATTGACGCAGATAAAGTTGATATGCTTCTACCAATCGTGATAGGTGACTATACAGACTTTTATAGTAGTCGGGAACATGCTACCAATGTAGGCATGATGTTCAGAGATCCTGCCAATGCCTTACTGCCTAATTGGCTACATCTGCCGGTTGGTTACCATGGCAGATCATCCTCCATTGTCGTTTCAGGAACAGATATTAAAAGACCATCAGGACAAATTATGCCTCCGGGTGCTGATACACCTGTATTCAGTAAAACAAAAAGACTGGATTTCGAACTGGAAATGGCTTTTGTGATCGGTAAGGAAACGAAATTGGGTACATCCATTGAAATCAGTGATGCTGAAGACTATATCTTTGGTGTTATGTTGTTCAATGACTGGTCTGCCCGCGACATACAACGCTGGGAATATGTTCCGCTCGGACCATTTTTAGCTAAAAATTTTGCTTCTACCGTTTCTCCCTGGATAGTAACGCTGGAAGCATTGGAGCCATTCAGAGTGAATGGGCCAGTTCAGGAAACAGAAGTATTGCCCTATCTGCAATACACTGGCGCTAGAAGTTATGACATACATTTAAGTGTAGCTTTAAGTAACGACAAAAATACTAAAAAAACAATCTCAGAATCCAACTTCAAATATATGTACTGGAATATGTGCCAGCAACTGGCACATCACACGGTCAATGGCTGTAATGTGAGGGTAGGTGACCTACTGGCTTCCGGTACCATTAGTGGACCAACACCCGATTCACTGGGTTCAATGCTCGAAATAACCTGGAATGGAACCAAGCCGGTAGTAATGCCGGATAACACAGATCGTACCTTTATTGAAGACGGTGATACAGTGTCTATGAAAGGATGGTGTGAAAATGAAAATATCAGAATTGGATTTGGACCTTGTACTGGAACTATTTACAGAGATTAGGCTAATTTTTTTTATCTGTCTGTGTCTATCTGATGTATTAGGTATTTATTTAATCCCAAACCCTAAATAGGGTCTGCTGAATATGTCGTCAGGCATCAATAAGCTAAATCGGTTCGGGGTTGGGCAATATACTCCAATAATATCAGCACTACTCTTACCTGCAACTTACACCATTGCTTAATAGGTCTTATATTCCTTTGGAACCCTAACTCCGCCATAAATTACCCCTTCTAGTAAATTTTTTCAAAAAAAATGAGATAACAGTTGGTTGTTTCATTTTTTTATCATAATTTTGAGCAACCTAATTAAGTTGTTTATGTATCTTCCAGA
>JADZFD010000098.1 GCA_020850225.1 Saprospiraceae bacterium
ACTGCTTTTTAAACAACTCAAACAGAATTTTCCATTAAAATACTTTCTCGGAGATAATGAAAATGCTATCAAAATTCAAATATACTGTGCTTTGATAGTAAACTTGTTGCTGACTGTCATTCAAAAGAAATTGAAAAGGAACTGGGCATTCTCAAATTTGGTTAGTTTCTGCCGTATCCACCTATTCAACTACCTACATCTGATGCGATTCTTGGAAAATCCTGAAAAGGACTGGATTAAGAAAAAAGAAAAACCACCTGAAATCAATTTATTTAATCAAGGGGGCTTACTTTTCTGAAAAGTAAATTTTAAAATAATCAATGGATGATTGTCAGCATGTTATAGGCAAACCGTCTTCGTCATAAGTTTTTATCGGACGGTAATGATATTTAAGCTTCTATAATTGTACTTTTACCATCTTAGCTACGGTTTTTTTGTTACCGTATTCAGCAATAATATAATATTGTCCATTCGGTAGAGTAGATATATCAAAATCAGTTTTTAAAGTAAAAATATATCTTCTTACCGGCTCTCCCATTGTATTATAGATAGTGATATTTCTACTTTCCTTACCTGTATTGGGTATATTGATAACAGCAGAAGTGGGATTGGGAAATACCTGTAAAGGTTCTAAAAGTTCCAGTTCTTTTGTACCGACGATAGTAGCATCTTTCATTTTGAGGAGTAATGCGTCATTTCCTTTTGGTACTTTGTAGGTAGCGTCGGGTGTGGCTAAGTCTTTACTATCTGAATTGATGCAAGAGATAATATTTTGTTCCGAGTCTAATTTAATATCAAATGCTCTGTCGTTACCTTCCCCTCCAAAATAGGTTGCCCAAATTAGATTGCCTTCGGCATTAAATTTTATAAAAGCCGCATCCCAAGTACCACCATTGTAGATTCCGCTTAGTGCATCTTCCGTAATGGGTAATGCATAACTTTGTGTCATGGCTCCCAAATAAATATTATTTTGCTTATCAAAATCAAGACTGAAATTTGTATCCCAAGCTTCCCCACCAAAATAAGTAGACCAAACTCTATTACCAGTAGTATCAAACTTTGCCAAAAATATGTCATCTTTACCTCCAATTGTCGTTTGATAAGCTCCATCAGATGCTATCCCTCCGGGGCTTTTTGTAAGCCCTGTTATGTAAATATTATCCTTCGGTGAGGAAGCTATATAATATATTCCCTCTTGCCCTCCAGCTCCAAAATAAGTAGCCCATAACCTGTTTCCATCGGTACCCAACTTTATTAATATACCATCAGTGTTTCCTCCAAAACTGCTTTTGTACGATCCAGGAGTTGCCAATCCTACTGAACCCACCTCGCCACTAGCATAAATATTATCCTTACTATCAGTGGTTATAGAAAAAAGATAGTCAATACCCACGCCACCATAATAAGTACTCCATTGGAGGTTGCCTTCTTTATCGAATTTTGCAATATATCCATCGTAGCTACCTTTATTTTGTGATTGAAAAGTATTAGCCGTTGCAATGCCTGATGTGGAATTTGTAAATCCTGCTACTAATATATTATCGTGGGTATCAACAGTTATTCCCACTTCAATTTCTTCGCCGCTACCTCCAAAATATGTAGCCCAACGCAACTTACCATTGGGTTCGAATAAGGCAATAAAATTATCTTTATTCCCTTTATAGGATGTCTGATGGGCACCTGAAGTAGCTATATTACTAGAGCTGTTAGTAAATCCTGTTACGACTATTCCCCCATCAGACAACAATCTTATGGGATAATAGGTTTCATCAGAGCCTGACCCTCCAAAATAGGTTGACCAAATGACTTTACCTGATTTGTCAAATTTGGTCAGCATAACATCAGCTCCCCCACCTCCATAATAGGTCTGGTGGACACCTGTCTTCACCGGAGCACCGGAAGCTGTAATAGTAGATGTCATGTAAATATTATTTTCGTTATCAGTAATCACGCCTCCTGGAAAGTCTCCACCGGTTGATCCAAAATAAGTAGCCCATAATATCTCGGGATTTGCATCCTGAGCACTTCCATATAGGCAACAAAATGTCATTAAAAAGTAAAGAAGAGCATTTCGTATCATATCCTGTATTTTTAGACTAGCAAAACTAAATACTAAATACACAATATACAATAGTACTTTAGTACTATGCCAATCTCTAAACACATAAGAAAAATATTTTGTACCTTTGCGGTCTTTTTGTAGAAAACAATGCTAAATGTACTACAAGATGTCAAGTATTTTGCTGAATTTGACTTTCATAGGTCAATTGCAATAAATGTACAATATCTTTTTGTTTGGATGAAAATCTAAACTATATTTTTTTGAAACGGTACGTTCGCTTATGGAAGTAGTTTCAAAGAGTAAGGTGATGTAGCTTCTGAATAGATATGTGCTGATGTAAAAATTCATTACATTTGTTCATCGGAAATATCCAATGGGATTGATATATATATATGAAAACCATCTCTACTCTTGTAATGAAAAATTCCGTTTAATGCTTGAATTCTTTTCTGTATATTTTTCAGGCCATTACCAGATGTGAAATTTTCTTCTCTGACCTTGATTTCTGTTCCATTGTCATATAAATAGATGTGTAATGAATTAGCTGCTTTATTAAAAGAAGCAGACACGGTATCAGCATTACTGTGCTTTATTACATTGCCTAGCCCTTCTTTGATCACTGCCAATATAGATTTACGGGCTTTCTCGGTCAGGATCGAGTTTTCTGACTGATCTATGAAATTCTGAATATCATAGTTAAGGCCATGATTGATGCAAAATTGTTTTATATAACTTTGAACACCCACACAGAATTCAAATAAAATGTATTTATCTATTTTTAGTGCCCACATATTTAGCCTTAGGTTTTCGTGCATGTCTGAAATGATATCTTTGATATTTTTAAATTCACTGTTAGGTATTTGGGTGTATTTGCGATTCAGTGATTCGGTTAAGTAATGCAGCGATGTCAAAGCTGTACCCATTACATCATGTAAGTCCATCGATATTTCTTTTTGGAGATTATGGCTAATTTGTAGTTTCTCTATAACAAGTGACTGGTTTCGGAGTTTGAGTATTTCATATTGTTTTACATTATAATAAGTCCGTACGGCCATTGTAAATGAAAACAGAATAAATTCGACATATAATCCAACAAGGGAGATATTTGATGAAAAACTGCCACCAAAATACCAACCCGGCAATTCAAATAGTATCATCGAAAGACAGCTGTAAAAAATAAATCTGGAAAACATTGTCTTCGATTGGTAAATTAAAGGTAGGGACATAATGCCAATAAGAGTCAAAAAAATTCTTAACGCAAAATAATTTAGGTATCTGAGATGGTCATATTTTTCATAATCGATAAACAGAACTAATTCTAATACAACAGCTGCAGAAATATATATTACAATTATTTTGATAAATTTCTTCAATATAGGTGGGTCATAATTCAAGAACGTAGCGATAAACATGAAATATAAAAAAAATGACATTGCAGAATGAAACAACTTACTTTCACTCCATGTTATGACAGACAAAGACCATAAAAAATGAGGGTTGATTCCTTCAAGGTTTCTCATAGTAATGATACTTGACATCATTGCAAATAATGCATACCACATGAGCGTTGCGTCTCTCAAGTATATTGCCAATATACCAAAAAAAATAAACAAGAACAACAACAATAAAATGCTCCCTTCATACATAAAAATCATAATCTTATCGCGATCGTAATGAAATACTTCGTAATATATTGCGTCAAAGAGACGTGGAATATTTTTATTGACAGCATAAGATGCCATAACCCTATTTTTGATCAATACATCATATCTTGTATATGGAGGTATTTTGAGGATACAGATATCAACTAATTTGTGCCGTAAGATATTAAAAGTATCATATACAAATGGAAAGTGACAAGCTATATCTCTATAAGAAATTGAATCATTTTCTATAAGCCAAATACTGTCATTAGCCAAATAGCTGTTTAATAACAGGTAAAATGAATATGGATAGGGATTATACAATCGAAAATACAACCAGTTGGTATATAAGCTTCTTGAAAATTTACCGGGTACTTCATCGGATTTGTAGGCTTTAAAAGAGGAAGAATGTAATTTTTCATATACATCTACATAGGTCAGGCGATGATCCTTATCGTAAAGTACATTGACACATGATTCGATGTTGAGATCTGTCATACCCTTACGCAATATAATAGGAGTAGTATTGGCAAATACATTATTATATAAACTAATAAAAAAAAATATAGAAATAACCTTATTCATTTCAGATTTTTATAAAATACTCCTATTGCCTCACTTCTATTATTTACATGTAATTTTTCATAGATGTTATGTAGGTGATTTTTGATCGTATTTTGAGAGACAATCAACTTGTCGGCAATCTCCTTATATAATAGTCCATTTGCCAATAAGCCCAAAACTTCTCTTTCTCTTTGAGTAAGAATTTGAAGTCCATTATTTTTTTCAGATGAAAATGATTGTAGGACTTTGATTGCTATTTCCCTACTCATAGGTGCTGCACCTCCAAGGGCTTCATCAATTGATGCTTTTAGTTGTTCATAACTATTAGTCTTTAATATATATCCACAAGCACCCAATCTCAGTGCTTCAAATAAATGCTCATTGTCATCAAATACAGTAAATATCAATATTTTTATCTGTAACCACTTATTCTTTAAAATCTTCATAGTATCCAATCCACTCAATTGGGGTAATCCTAAATCTAATAGGAGTAAATCAGGGCAATAAGCATTTCCCAATGTTTCTACAATAGATTCGCCATTACTAAAGGTACGAACATCCGCGTCAGTATAATACTCTAATATCAAATTTTTAATGCCATCTCTAATCACTTTCGTATCTTCTACTATCCATATATTTAATTTAGACATCATGTATTCAAATTTTAATTTGATCTAATATTTGATTTTTCTATTGTATTTCATGTACATAATCGAACACAAAATAAATTACAGACTTTTGAATGATGAGAAAGCAATAGTATCTCATCATATGCTAACAACAAAATAAAAAAAAATATTACAATCTTAGTACAAGAATTATTAAATTCTACAAAATTTCCCCACAGTGGCTATCCCATCCGGTAGCATGTTCATCTCTTGTAACGTTGGATAATATGGGGGTAGCGATCAATTGGGAGCAACCGTTAATACCTGCCACTATTTCAATCTGTTCTTTATATAATGTGGCAAATTGCATTCCATATGGATTGCTTGTATTACCCCAAATGGGCTGTCCCTTGCTTATTCGCTCCTGAGCTATAGCGACAGCACTATTCATGGCTATTGCCAGGATCTCATTGTAGTCAGAAGTGGATAAATTACAGCCTTTAGTATTCAATTTTATAAATAAATGGTTGAATAAACTATACTTCCTATAATTAGGTAAAAAAAATCTGTTCATAGTGTTTAACAATAATAAGTATAAAATAATTTCAGCATTTTTGTATCCATGGATACAAAAATGCGATGCACTCACAAAGATACATTAGTATATTCCGGTGATTCTGATCCATCTACCCGATTTCGGTTTTCAAAGAGCTGAATTCATGACAATATTACAGTTTTTTCTAAAACACTCCCCATTTATTTCGATCTGTGTAACAATTTATTATATATTATTGAAATAAATCATATATTTGCAGCTGATATATCCAGCTCAGCATATGAAAATTTTAAACACTTTTGTACTGTTGTTAATACTGTTATCTGCAACAGCTCAGGAAAACAGGTCAGACATGCACCCATTGGAACAATTCGATCTGGGTGCGCTCCTATTTGATCACAGTTTATACATCCCTGCCAGATTTCATCTTCAGCAATTCAATCAGACTCAGTCTTTAGCGACAGAAGACGATTTCGATAACATTAAAAATGAGGCCGCTTCCATGTTTTCTATTTCCGGATTACGGGCAGATTTAATGAGTGGTGAGAACGAGCTCATCAGATTCATACATCTCAGATATCCCGATCCGGTTACTACACCTGCAATACTGGAATTAGGTAGTTATTATTTTAATAAAAAATGGTATCAGCGATGCATAGATACATACGAAATGATTGATTTGGACTGGCTGTCTGAATACGACAAATCTGAAGCATCCTTAAAAAAAGGATATGCACTGTTCGTAAATAAAGAATTTATAAAGGCACGTGAAGAATTGGCCCGGACTAAGGATGTGAAAGGAGAATTCTACTATCCTATTAATTATTATTATGGGATGTGCGAATATTTTACAGGCAACTATGCCGGTGCGACTTCGTCCTTTGAAAAGGTAAAGAACGAGGCGATGTATACATCATTTGTCCCTTACTATCTTGTACAGATATATGCTGCTCAGGGTGAAAATGACAAAGTTATACAATATGGAGAAAAGGCACTCAACGACAAACAATTGCGCAACAGAAAAGAGATAAGACTGATAATCGGACAGACGTATTTCAATCAGAAACAATACGACAAAGCATTATCTCATCTTGAATACTATGAAGCCAATACAGAGAAACTGACATTTGATGAATTCTATCAGTTGGGATATACTCAATATCAGTTAAAAAATTATGATAAAGCTATCCGAAATTTTAAAGAAATAAGCCTGACTGACTCTCGTTCAGGTCAGATTGTAAATCACTATCTTGCTGATTGCTACAACAAAACAGGAGACAAGCTATCTGCAAGAACAGCTTTCAAAAAGGTCAGTCAAATGAATTACGAACCAGATCTGAGAGATGAGGCTATCTTCAATTATGTAAAACTTACAGCTGAATCCGGACTAGAGAGAGAAGCTATCAATACATTGGTGAAAATCGATTCCGGTAATAAATATTATACAGAATCACAACAACTTTTAGGCGATTTGCTTGAAAATACTATGGATTATGAAGCAGCAATTCAAATCATTGAAAATATGCATGGAATCAATGAAAAGTTTAAAACGATTTATCAGTCTTTATCACTTAAATACGGTATTCAGCTTTATAATGACGACAACAAGGAAAAAGCTCTCGCAGCATTCAGCAAGTCATACAAGTACTTATCCAGCCGAAATACGGCATCTCAGGGAATGTATTGGTCAGCATTAATACACCATGAAAACGGTGCAACTGAACAATCAGGTGATATGCTGAAAAAGTATTTTGAAACAAGCAGTGGTATCACCTGGTTGCCGGATGAATCCACTCAGGCGATGGCATACTATGTACAAGGGTACAATCACTTCAAACAGAAGCAATACAATGATGCCGAATCAGCATTCAAACAATCCGTATCTCTTATAAAAGCTAATGTCTCGAAAATCAAAAACAAACACATTACCGAAGAAATATGGCCGGATGCCTTAATCCGTACAGGTGACTGCCTGTTTACCAAACGAGATTATAAAAACGCAAAATTATTCTACAATCAGGCTTTTGATAAAAAACAGGGCTCAAATATTTATGCTTTATATCAACGAGGGCTTCTCGAAGGATTATTGGGCGAACCCTTTGAAAAAATCGTGACGATGCGGGATCTCAAAATCAAATATCCTCAATCTGAATATGCAGATGATGCTCTGATGGAGCTCGGAGATACCTATGCAGAAGTGGAAAACTTTGAAAATGCTTATCAATCTTATTTAGAGCTTGTTACTCAATACAAACACAGTCCGTACACTAATGATGCATATCTGAAACTCGCTCTTAATGCATACAATAAAGGTGATATGAATAAAGCTATTGAACACTATAAAGCCGTAATGGCCAACAATCCTTCCATAAAAGAGTCTGAAAGTGCATTTCTTGGATTAAGAGAAATCTATATCAACGACCTGGGCAAATCAGATGAATATGTCGCCTATATAAGTAAATTACCCGGATATAAAATATCAGAAAACACAGCTGATTCATTGGCTTACGTTGTCGGTTTCAATCAATACAATGAAGGATCCTACACCAAGGCCATAGCCGGATTCAGTAATTACATTGATAAATACCCGAAAGGTGCCAATCGGTTGTATGCTCAGTATTACAGAGGAGAATCCTATACTTTTTTAAAACAGTATGAAAATGCACTAAAGGATTATGAAAAGGTAATTGAAGCAGGCAATTCACCTTTCTATGTACAGTCACTGCGCAAATCTGCATTGATAGCCTACAATGCAATACAAAATTTTGAAAAAGCCTTTACATATTACGATGCATATTACAGAGTTTTAACAGACGATGAAGAAAAATATCAGACAGCCATGGGTGCTTTAAGGAGTGCATTCAGAATTTCCAATGCAGAGGCTATTAAAAAATATGGAAATCTGATTAGTTCGCATGCTAAAGCTACAGCAGATGACAAGGCAGTTGCATACTATTATACTGCAAAAATATATCTAAGGGAAAATGATATGAATGCAGCATACGATGCCCTGGAAAAATCATCTGTACTTGTCGACAATAATCAGTCAGCTGAAGCCCGGTATTTGCTTGCCGAAATACTTTATAAACAAGGAAAAATAAAAGCTGCTGAAGATCAGTGCAACCTTGCCAATGAAGCCAATGCCAGTTATCCATACTGGATAGCAAAAAGCCTATTGTTACTTTCCGATATCTATGTAGACAAAGCTGATTTGTTCAATGCAAGAGCTGCACTCGAAGCGATAATCGAAAACTTTCAGGGTGATAAGGAACTGATATCAGAAGCACAAAACAGGCTGGATATAGTCGGTAAGATGGAGGAACAAAAATCAAGAATCAAACCCAACATTAAGGAAAGTAGTGTTTTAGAATTACAAAAACCGTAAATGCTGTCATGAATCTTTCTTACATTTATATTAAAAAATACAAATCCGCATATACAATGAAATATGTAATCTTAACTATTCTTTTCTGTAGCTTTTCAATATTATCTGCACAGTCAGACAGTTCACATCTTGACATCAGAAAAGTGGAAGTTATAAAGGCTTTTGAAGCAGGCATACAGGATGCAACCCTACTCAAAGTTAAACCCGTAACTCCACCAACTACAAATTACAAACCCAACTATACATACATTATATCCGAATTTCCTGTCAAAGTTCAGGAGGTAAAACCTCAGATTCTGCCATTAGCCATCCAGCAGGATCCACCATTTATAGTAAATAAGGGCTTTCTGTTTGGCTCCTTTGGTTTAAAAAACAATATTAACTTCCTGGGAGGATATAGCTTGTATCAGAAAGACCGGTATGATGCAGGAATACACGTTGGTTATGAATCATTGGATAACAGTAAAACTATACCATTTCAAAAATACAACCAAACACAGATAGCATTATACGGAAATTATCTGCTGAAAGAAAATCTCAAACTTTACGGTCAGGTTAACACCTCTTTTAAAAACAGATATCTGTATAATCAGGATTCAGAAACAGATACCTTATTCACAGATGCCGATTTGAAAAGGAAATTAAATGCCAGCAGAATATCTGTAGGTATTGCCAACCCGGAACCTACCGCATGGGATATTAATTACGATGTGAACCTCGATTTACATAATTTATCCATTGGTACCAACAAATCAAAGGATAATGGTATAACCTTAAGAGCAATGGCAGAAAAGCAATTTGGAACCAGTAGTGTATTGTATTTCAACGCATCATATGATTATACAGCTTACAGGGATTCTTTACAGTATACTTTGTCTGTTGCTGATTTCAAACCACATTTCAAAACAAAAATTGGCAATCTTTTACTCGATGGTGGTGTCAGTATGCTGTATACTGCGGACGGTCAGTCAACTGTCTTTCCGGAAGCTGAAATAGCTCTTTCGGTAAACAATGGTAGTTTTATGGTATTTGCCGGTTTACATCAAAATCATTTTGCCAATACTTTTGCCAATCTTGCCGAAAAAAATCCATATCTGAATACTAAAATGGACTCCTTGAAAACTACCGTATGGCAGGAGTACAATGCCGGTATAAAAGGCAAATTTTCATTTTTGGGTTATCAGATAAAAGCAGGATATAAAAGCATTAACAATCAGATGTTTATGCTGAACAATCATATAGATATAAGCATATTCGATCTTGTTTTCGATGATATCAGCAGCAAATTTATTAGTGGTAACCTCAATTTTAATTTTTCGGATAAGCTGGAATTTGGTGGTTGGCTGACTCAAAATTTCTTCAGCCTTGATTCAATTGACAAAGCCTGGCACACACCTGCTTTGGAAGCAAATGCATTTGCAGTTTATAAATTACTGGATAATAAATTAAGGATTAGAAGTGATTTATTTTTGGGCAGTCCTATATCATATATCAATAAATCAGGTGTTGAAGACAAATCGGGTGTTTTGTTTGATTTCAATATAGAAGCCAACTATGCACTAACTGATAATTTCCACATCAATGTACAGGGTATCAATTTGCTGAATAATACTTTTGAAAGGTATTATGGATATCCGTCTGCCGGTATACTGGTTCGAGCAGGTATAAGATGGGTTTTTTAACTCTATCCACATGGCCAGAACTATAGTTTCGGCTGCATGTGCCGGAGGTAACAATTTTTAATAAATGTGCAGATTCGTTCAGCTATATCCGCAGATTTATACATATCGTGATGCGCATTTTCGAAAATGTCACAATGAATCTTCATATCATTTATCCAGTTATTGTCTGGTTTGTAAGCATCATGTTCACCATAGAACAGATAAACTGGTATATCCGGTATTTCAGTTTCGTATCTCAACCGGGTTGATGAGACCGCTATAAAGTTTATTGCCTTCATGTCATTCAAAATGGCTTTCCATGCAATCAATCCACCAATACTGAACCCCAGTACCCAAACAGGTTCTGTTTCTTGTTGCAGCAATGCAGAAACTGCTATATCTGTACCTCCGGACAAAAAGTACTGATGACGCATATCTTTATCACTGTTATATTCATCAGTTTGAGCCAATACGCCGCTATCATATAAACGAATGTTGAAGGTATCATCAAGAAGTAGTTTGTAGCTATCCATCCATACTGCCCCATCTATCCCAAACATATCGGAAAGAATAATAAGATCAGGTTTTGCAGTGAATTCGGTAAGCACAACATGAGATTTTGTTATAAATAAATAGGATGCGTATTACTTTGCTTCTGTTACTTTATCAATATAAGCCAGTGCTTCGTCCATAGACAACGCATTGACAACATCATAATCTCCAATAGCTTCTCTACGCAGGGACGACAAATAAGCTCCTGAATTAAGACTCTGTCCAAAATCATGGGCTAACGACCGTATATATGTACCCTTACTGCAAGTACATTCAAAAGACAATACCGGAAATGATGACGTATCCACTGCAAAATCCATTATCTGAATACGTCTCGGTTTCAACTCCACATCAACACCTCTTCGCGCCAGTGAATACGCCGATTTACCTTTAATTTTTACTGCTGAATATACAGGTGGAATCTGATCAACTTCACCTATAAACAAATTTTTTGCCTTAACAATATTATCAGGAGTGATGTGGTCTGTCGGGAAAAAAGCCGTTGGCTCTACTTCCGCATCATAGGTTGGTGTTGTTGCACCTAATGTTATGGTACCTGAGTACTTCTTATGCAGACCCTGTAATTGGTCGATATCTTTTGTTTTTTTTCCGGTACACACGATGAGTAAGCCAGTAGCCAGCGGATCAAGCGTACCGGCATGTCCAACCTTAATTTTCCTGATTCCTAAGCCATGTTTGATTTTAAATCGCAATTTGTTAACGACATCAAACGAAGTCCAGTGTAGTGGTTTATCAACCAGAATTACAGATCCTGATTCGAAGTCGACTGTATTGTTAATGCTATTTTTGTCAACAATATTATCCGTTGAAATAAGCATAAGTGATTCCAATAATTCCTATTAAAATACAATAATAAGCGAAATATTTAAGCTGGCTGTTTCGCACCAGTTTTATCATCCAGGAACATGCGAATATGCCGGTTATAAATGCAGCTATGAATCCTACACCCAATTCTGTTAAATTAACCTGACCTGAAACAAACTCGCCGTCTATAATGTCCTTAGCCATCTTACCAAATATCAATGGAACAACCATCAGAAAGGAGAATTCAGCTGCTTTTGCACGGTCGATGCCCAGTAATACAGAAGTTGATATGGTTGCTCCGGACCTGGAAATACCAGGTATAATAGCAATTGCCTGAGCGACACCTATTTTAAATGCACTGGAAAAAGATACATCCTTATCCGTTTTGGTCGCCTTATCTGCAATAAAAAGCAAAATGCCTGTTAGTATCAGCATTGAGCAAACCAACATGATATTCTGCGTAAACATGGTTTCGAGTTGCTTCTCAAAAACCAATCCTACTGTAGCAGCAGGAACCATTGATAAAATTATCTTATATACAAATGATTTCTCTTCATTATTACCTTTTGAAAAGAACTTTGAAAATAAATCAGCTATATGTTTCCTGAAAACATACATGGTTGACAATGCTGTACCGAAATGAAGTACCACCGTCATGAGTAAACTCTGCTGTGCCATAGCATGATCCCCCAGGATGTATTTTCCCAATTCCAGATGTCCACTACTGCTTACCGGTAAAAACTCGGTAAGTCCCTGAACAATTCCCAGTATGATTGCTATAAGCGTCTCATTCATATATACAAAGCCTCATTTTTACTTAACAAAAATAGCATAGATATTCACACCTAAGCCGATTAAAATCACAATAGGCGCCAATGTTATCCTTCTGAAACTGTAAATCAGTGACTCATCCCACACATCAGATGAAGGCATGTGCCCTCCAGTCATTAATGCCATTCCTAAAAAAATCAGTACCGTACCTATAATGATATAAGTATAATTTTTTTTACCAAATAACAAGCCTGAGTCTGTTCGAACTTCGTTGTCGGATGCTGATGATATCGGTATATATTCTTTGGATTTAGACATAATTGTTCAGATTAGATTAAAATAATGTTGCAAATGTATGTAAAAAGTATCAAATCAGAAAAAAATAGAATATTTATAACATCCAATAATATTTATCTATAATTCAAAGATATTATTACCGATAATAGTCGCCTTCACCTGAGTATGCATTGTTTGGTTTATAAATGGGTTGTTTTCACATAATGAAGCCAAATTATTCTTACTGAACAAATATGCACTTTGAGTGTCAAAAACACACAATTCAGCTTCTGCCCCAATCTCTATATCCGGTATATCCAGATTGAATAATGATCTCGGACCTCTGGTCAGCTTATCTGCAATAATTTCAATATTCAGTTGATCTGCCAAGCCATCCATCAACGCAGGCAAACAGGTTTCCAAACCCATCGCTCCGAACTGTGCATAAGAAAATTCCAGATCTTTGTCCTCAGTATCCAATGGAACATGATTACTGCATATAGCATTAATGGTATCATTCTTCAGTCCTTCTATCAGTGCCAGTCTATCTGCATCCGTTCTGAGAACCGGATGTACTTTCAGGTTTGTATCAAAATCGGTCATAGAAGCATCACTGAACAGCAGATTTAAATAAGGAACCGTAGCATTGATATGAACTCCTTCTGAAACTGCCTTCCGGATCATTTGAACACTCACTGCACTTGAAATTCCATGTTCAATAATATGACCTGAATTATAGGATAGCATAGATATGTCCCTTTGTACAAATTGAGTCTCTGCTACATCCGGTACACCTTTTAATCCTAAGGATGTACTTACAGCACCTTCGTGCATTTGTCCTCCATGACTCAGTTCAATATTATCCGGAAACAGCAAGAGAGAGATTCCTGCATTCCAGGCATACAGCATGGACCGGTCAAGTAACCCTACACTTTGTACACCCAACAATCCGTCACTTACTACTTTCACGCCTTCCGCTGCCATATCCATATACTCATTGATATCCTTTCCTTTCAGATCCTGACTTAATGCACCAATCGCATGGATTTCTACATGTTGCCGGTCAGGATGATTCTTCAGATATCTTATATCTGCCCTCGTCTGGGTCGCTGGACTATTATTGGGTGATACAAACAAGGTAGTAAACCCACCTTTCAGGGCTGCCGTAGTCAGTGAATGTATGGTTTCTCTGTGTTCGTGACCTGGTTCACCGCTTTGAGTTCCGATATCACAAAGACCTATGGTACAATACAGCTTGTTCCCGGAAAGGATTTTAACAGTATCACCCACTGCTATATTATCACCTATTTCCTGTATCTTTCCGTCTGCAATCAACAGGTCTTTCTTTTGTAAATGATACGGACTGCCCTTATGTAGTATTATTGCATTCTTAATCAGTATATCCATAGTCTATGTTTTATTTTAACAGACGTATCAATAAGGTTTCTGTCGCCAGAAATATCAAAGCCAAAATTACAAACCATTTCCATAATACAATACCATTATCCTTTTCGGAAATAGCGTTGGTGATATCAGCCTGTAACACTTCTCCTATTACCTTTATCTTTGGATTGGAAGCTTCCAGGCTGACAAGTTCTTTCTCTTCATATATGGTCAGGTCTGATTCCTTGCGGTTATAATTGAATGCCAGCTTACCTACCTGTCTGTCATCCAGTAACAAATCGTAAAATCCGGATTTCTTGATTTGTGCGTTCAGGTCAAGAACCATCTTGTTACCCTTAGGCATCTGTCCGGGAATAAATTCAGAATTTTCATTTTTCACCTTATAGGTAAAATCTCCTGTTTTGCGCATATTATCCGTTTCGAAAACAATATGGTTTGTTATAGTATGGGAAATGGTCTTTTGTTTAGTACCCGAGATGGCTATTTTGTACACCATTGGTACAAATATTTCTGCATTTAGCACCAAATCATTCACCTCGTTATCCAGCGGTGCAGTACACATGTACAACAATCCGTCACCTACCTTGTTCTTACTCAGGAATGTGCCTCCATCCCTGAATGTCAGAATTCGCTCCACACCGCTATTCATCGAATTGATAACATCATAACTCAACTGTACCTTGGGTAGTTTGAGATTGTGAGATGATTTTAAAAATACATCCGAGAATATAAATTCATCCGTATTAACACCTGATACATCGCGCACATTCTTGTTGATTTTATCCAATCTACCTGTGCCGATTGTTCCGAAGAAGCCGTTGTAGGAATTCAAATCTGCTGATTTTCCCGGAAAAAGCAACACCTTACCTCCATTTTGCATGTAATGTTTGATTTCTGATGCGAGGCCGCTTGTTATCTGCACCAAATCATTGATAATAATCAGGTCGTAATCCGGGAATTGCTGGTATTGTAACTGATTTATATTCTGGTTTGAAAGGGACAGGTTTTTAATTCCCTTAAATAAAGCATCCATATATCTTGAAGGAGCGGATGCACTTATCATCAACGTCTTAATAGTATCCGGAACATGGAAAGCTATATAATAATCATTATCAAAAAGAATGGGATAATCCGTTACTTTTACAACTCCCTGGTGCCAGCCTGACTGACTGACAGACACACTTACCGTATCCGTTACGGATGCCCCGGCATCCAGATCACGGACACTTACCGGTTTTTCCTGACCATCTTTGCTAAAAGATATTTTGACCTGTTCAACAGGCCTGTTACTGTTATTTTTAGTACGGATAATGAGCTTATTCATCTGGTTGATAAATGGAACCGGTCCATCAAACCATACACTATCTATAGAGACATTGCTCAATTGAGAAGTTTGTACAGGTAAAAAATTGATCTCAATGGTTGTATCTTTTATTGCTTCTGCTGGCAATATGCTCTTCTGAAAATCAGATATAATATAACAGATCTTGTTATCGGCGACTGTACTGAACAACTGGCTTTGTCGGTTGATTACCTGATCTATGGTGTGTACATTGGGCGTTAGTTCGATATCATCAATAAAATTCAGGGCATCTTCCCTGCTTACAAATCGCTGGTGCTTTCCTTCAAAATCATTGGTAATTATCTGAAACTTATCCCTGTCAGTGTATGCGTTGATGACAGCTCTAGCCTTGTCTTTTGCATAATCCAGTAAAGGAATATCATTTCTACCGGCGGACATCGAAAACGAATTGTCAACAAATACAGATACATGATTCAATCCTGACTTAACCGAGTCACCTTGAGGTATGAAAGGCTGTGCAAAAGCGAATACCAAAGCCGATACGGCAAGGATTCTACTCAAAAGTATGAGCAGATGTTTTAATTTATTTCTGTTGGTTGTTTCATCTTTTATTTCCTTCAGCAATCTCACATTCGTGAAATAAATCTTCTTAAACTTTCTGAATTGAAACAAGTGAATGATTACAGGAATGGATATCGCCGTAAGCGCCCACAAAAAATAGGGATATAAAAAATGCATATAATTACATCGTTGTCGTCACAAAAATAAAACTACTAATGTTTAAAACACAGATTTTGTTTAATTTTTGAATATGTTTAACGAATTTTACAAACTATACGGTATTCAATTGGTATCAGAATCCAACTTTTAAACCCAATACCCAATTGCGACCGGCTTGCGGATAGACAAAATTTTGTGTTATTAAGTCTCCATCAATATAACTGTAAGTATAACCATTGGATGAATACCGGTAATCAAAAACATTCTTAACCTCAAAAGTCAGCGCCAATTTCCGCCAGTATGAAGATGTAAACGACTTTGAAAATCCCAGATTGTGAAAATAATAAGCTGGCAGAATTTTATTTTTACTGGATGTGTTATCCAGATATTGGCTGCCAACATATTTAGCTGACCAGATGACTTCTGTACCCTGAACAGGCATTACTGCAAGAAATAATGCGCCTGTAAAGGATGGCGAAAAAGAAATGTGCGTATTTTTGTGATAAATCTTTTCATCTTCAAAATCATTGTAATCAGGAATAATCTCTGTAAATGAACGGATTATATTCCTACTCAGCGTCGTATTGAATGACAGAAGGATAGATTCATGTAGTTTTAGAGAAGCATTGGTCTCCCACCCTAACCTGTAACTTTTGGGTACATTGAACCTGATATTGGCACCTACTTCATTCAATGCTCCAGTAAGTACCAGTTGATTGGTGTAATACATATAATACAGGTTCGTTTCAAGGTTGAAATGGTCTGTTTGAGCTGTGTATCCCGCTTCGATATCATGCAACCGCTCCGGTAATGGTTTTTCTACAAACTCATTATCGATATAATCACCACGTGAGGGTTCTTTATGTGCCCATGCAATCGATGTATACAGTTTTTGATGTTTGTCAATGATAAAACTCAAACCACCTTTAGGATTAAAAAAATGATTGTTGTCTGCAATATCCAACATCCTCAAATCCTTATCAATACCCTTAATAGTATAGTCTACCCATCTGAACTGTATATCTCCAAAAAGAATCCACCGTTGAGACAAACGATGAGTCCAGCTGGCATATGCCGAAACATCATACTTAGTACCTGTATTGTCATAATATTTCCGCTCTTTATCCAGATCAGGAATCGTAACGGAGGACTTGATAACATTACCGTAATGTAGTCCTGAATAGGAGGATCCATATACGCCCACACGCAATTCATTGGCTGTATTAATGTGAAATGCGGCATCCGCCTTCATACCCAAAAAGTCATTGTTCAACCAACGCCGGCGAACGACATCTGATCTGTCTGTTTTGGATCCGTCTGCATGAATTATGGGTTCAATACCATAATTCGACCACTTGGCTTTGGGCTTAAATTCTTCAAAATAACCCTTACCCTTGGTATAAAATACAGTAAATTTCAATTTGATGTCTGCGTTGGGCGACCATGATTCAATAAGTTGCAAATGAGTTTGTCTGTAATTATCCACCTGATTATCATACGTATAGTAATTGTACCTTCTGTCTGATTCAAACAAATTGATGGAATCCTGCACTGTTTTATACAATCCTCCTTTATTCATCTGATAGTGTTGCCACAGTTGCTCAGGGTCACCATCAATTTTTTCCTGTGGTACGCCATTCCACGCCTGATAGGTCTTTTCCTTTCCGTGAATGACATTCAGTTTTAGCGATGATTTACCAGTAACTCTGGAAGCTGAAAAAAAGTAACTGTTTAAATCAGCGGATGCTCTGTCCACGTATCCATCTGAATGAATACTACTGATTCTACCTACAACAGAATAGCGGTTTTCCATCAATCCTGTTCCCATTTGTGCAGAGAACATCCTACTGTTAAAAGAACCGTAAGCCGAAGCAATGTCTATAAATGGATTTACTTTGACATCCGACGTCAACAGGCTTACAGAGCCTCCGAATGCGCCGTTTCCATTAGTTGACTGACCAACTCCGCGTTGTATCTGAACACTATTCACCGAACTCATCAGATCCGGCATATTCACCCAGAATACATTTTGTGATTCGGAATCATTGACAGGCACATCGTTTAAAGTAACATTAATCCGGGTCTGATCAGAACCTCTCAGGCGAAGGCCCGAATACCCCATACCCGTTCCGGCATCAGAAGTAACTACCATGGAAGGCGTCCATTGCAGTAAAAAGGTCGCATCTTGTCCGGTATTGTATTTGTTAAGTTCGGATCTGCCTATATTTTGCCTGGTAAACGGCCCGTATTCTCCTATTCTGTTGGCCTGTATTTCAATTGCATCCAAACTATAAATCTCACCTTCGAAAATGAGATTTACTATTGTATCCTTAATAATTGTAATGGGAATAATTATTGAAGGATAACCCAGATAAATCGCCTTGAGCATATAATCACCTGATTTTACATCCCTGATAGTATACTGCCCTTTGGCATCAGTTGAGGCAGCATATGTTGTGTTTTCAAAAAAAACGGTAACAAAATCAAGTAATTCTCCTTTTTCATTTGTAATTTTTCCTGAAATGTTAACCTGAGCTGATGTTGTACTTACTAAAAATAAAATCAGAAAAGATACTATGTATTTCATTTGAAATAATTTTAAAATAATTAAAAATATCCAATTGGAGTTGTGAAATACATTATCTATCCCTTCCCGGCATTACCCGGGCAGGTTCAATGGGTATAATCTCAGCAAAAGTACAACTTAAGCACCCCAATTCATTTGGAAATGTAAAGGTATAAATTTATGTATCGATATTAGATTTTTATTGTGGTTTTTTCAAATAATTGTACAAATATGATATAACTTCAGATAATTATTCAGTCAAAATCAATTATCTTTGTTTATTCAAATTTTGAATACCTCTGCTCCATGCCTGGAAACATTAACAAAGCCGCTGATTTTATAAAAATAAAAGTACAAAGAATTGTCCTTGCTGTTGGTATTATCCTGTTTATCATTAAGCTCACCTCCTTTTATCTAACGCATTCAGTAAGTATACTTTCAGACGCTCTGGAAAGTACAGTAAATGTTATCACAGCCATTATAACACTTAAATCTTTACAATTTGCTGCAATACCCCGGGACAAGAATCATCCTTACGGGCATGGCAAAATAGAATTATTGACAGCATCCATTGAAGGCATACTGATTGTCATAGCCGGAATAATGATCATCAGAGAAGCCATTCTACGTTTATATACTCCAATCGAGCTGCAGAGTATGCATTGGGGCATTGTATTATTGATAATCACAGCAATTATCAATTTTATCACAGGTTACTACAGTATTAAAACAGGTAAAAAATACGGTTCGGTCAGTCTGATAAGTGGCGGACATCATCTATATTCTGACACTTACTCCACGATTGCACTCGTAGGAGGACTACTCATCTATTATTTAACTGGATTGACACTGCTTGACAGTATTCTTGCAATCATATTAGGTTTAATCATCATTTACACAGGTTATAAAATTTTAAAGGCAACATCTACCAAACTTATGGACGAAGCCAATCCGAAGGCGATTCAAAGGGTACTGGATGTTATCGTTGAGCATAAACCACCGGAATGGATTGATATACACAAACTTACTTTTCTTGAATTTGGCAATTTCGGCCACATTGATATGCACCTGACCCTTCCCTGGTATTATAATATGCGGGAAATGCATGCATCAACGACACTACTTAAAAATTTATTAAGGGAAAAATGTACGGAAACGGATGTTGACATTTCCATACAGTGTGAACCTTGCCTACCTTCCATGTGTTATCAGTGTAAAGTTGACTGTCCTGTAAGAGTACATCCATTTAGTGAAGATCGCATATGGACAATTGAACAAATAACCGGAAATAATATTTATAACGCTACAAATACATAAATCAGGTTATATGCATGATATTGAACCCTGGTGGGGATGGCGGGATGAATATATAGCTGAAAATGATAAAAAATCACCTTATCATGGCAGTGTTTATGATGAATTTACATTCAGTAACAAAATATATAATTACTACATACACCCGCAATGGGATTTCTTTGGTTCTGAAACACTCTACGGAAAAATCATATATGTCAACTATTCAACACATTTTGCAGTAATAGAATTAATAGGAGAATGGAATGATTGTCTGCACAATGACATCATGTTTCTGAAAAGAGGACTTGTTGATATATTAAACAAAAACAAGATATATAAGTTCGTATTAATATGCGAAAATGTCCTGAATTTTCACGGAGATGATGACAGTTACTATGAAGAATGGTATGATGATATCAAAGATGACAATGGTTGGATTAGCATCATCAATACCTATGATCATGTCAGCAATGAAATGTCGAAATACAAATTGCATAATTATTTGAATTTTGGACAATCCTTCAATGAAATCAGTTGGCGAACTGTAAAACCTATATTTTTGATGGATATCATCGAAGATATCCTGAATTATAATCCAAAACTTATCTCATGAATATACATAAATCCGGATTTGTAAATATAGTAGGTAATCCCAATGTAGGAAAATCTACACTTATGAATGCGATGATGGGAGAAAAAATGTCCATCATCACCAGTAAGCCACAGACCACACGGCACCGTATCTTTGGATTACTAAATGAGGATGATTACCAGATTATCTTTTCTGATTCACCAGGTATTATAGATACACCACAGTACGGTATGCAAAGTTCCATGAATAAATTTGCATTTTCGTCCTTTGAGGATGCAGACATTGTACTGTTCGTAACTGATATTTTTGAACATTATGCCGGAGATGAGAAAATTATCCAGGCTTTAAAAGATTGTACTGTACCCAAATATCTCATTATTAACAAATCTGACCTTGACAAAGACAACAGAATAACCGATTTGACTATGAGGTGGCAGAACCTTATTGAGTTTGATAAAACTTTTATCATCTCAGCAGAAAAACAAATTAATACAGAGATGCTTCTTCAGCAGATTCTCGAAAATTTGCCCGAAAATCCACCATATTACCCCAAAGATGATCTTTCAGACCGGTCAGAACGTTTCTTTACATCAGAAATAATA
Organism: Saprospiraceae bacterium; assembly: GCA_020850225.1. GTDB lineage: Bacteria > Bacteroidota > Bacteroidia > Chitinophagales > Saprospiraceae > OLB9. The sequence continues at coordinate 21,387 of JADZFD010000098.1, forward strand.
AGGGAACAAATTCTGAAACTCTATAAACAGGAAATACCCTATTCATGCGAAGTTGTAATTACCCGATTTAAAGAGGAAGAGAAAAACGGAGAACCTATGCTGATGATATATGCCGATATATACGTCGACAGAAAATCTCAAAAACCGATATTAATTGGTAAAGGTGGTACTGCTATAAAAAAACTGGGAATCGAAGCACGACAAGGTATCGAAGCATTTTTTATGAAACGTGTATATCTTGACCTGAATATCAAAATCAAAGAGAATTGGAGAAATGATGAACTCATGCTCAGGTATTTTGGGTATGATAATTAATCCCTAACTCCGCTCTATTTATGCAGTCGATGTTTCTATTGAGAATGTAAAATATTTTGTGTAAAACATAAAAGAGTTAATTTTGCTCCCGATATCAATCGGGACGCCAACAGAACATTCGGACAACAAAACGGATTTTTTGCGTATTTTGACCAATTATAAATTTTAGAATATAAAAGTGAAAAACGAAAAACTGACAAGGAAGGAAATCATTGACCACCGCTTAAAACAAGCGGGTTGGAATGTGACTGACCGAACTCAGGTGATTGAGGAATTTGACATTCACTTGACCGTTGTTGAAGAACCTACAACTCCATACGCTGGACACCAATACAGCGACTATGTTTTATTAGGAAAGGACGGCAAACCACTTGCAGTGGTGGAAGCCAAAAAGACTTCTGTGGACGCTGCACTCGGACGGGAGCAAGCAAAACAATATTGCTATAACATCAAACAAACACAAGGCGTTGATTTGCCTTTCTGCTTTTACACCAACGGACACGACATTTACTTTTGGGACTTAGACAATTACCCACCAAAGAAAGTATATGGCTTTCCCACACGGGACGACCTTGAACGCTACGCCTACATTCGAAAGGCCAGAAAGCAATTAGCAGGAGAACTCATCAATACCAAAATTGCAGGACGAAATTATCAGATTGCTTCTATTCGTGCCGTAATGGAAGCCGTTGAAAAACGGAAACGCAAATTCTTGTTGGTAATGGCAACAGGCACGGGCAAGACAAGAACTTGCATTGCCTTAGTGGATGCTTTAATGAGAGCAGGTTGGGCAGAAAGAGTTTTGTTTTTGGTTGACAGAATTGCACTTCGAGACCAAACACTGGAAGCATTTAAAGAACATTTGCCCAACGAACCTCGTTGGCCAAAACAAGGCGAAAAAGAAATTGCCACCAACAGACGAATTTATGTTTCAACCTACCCAACTATGTTGAACATCATTCGCAATGAGGAGAAATCGTTAAGTCCGCATTTCTTTGATTTGATTGTGGTGGATGAAAGTCACCGAAGTATTTACAATACCTATCAAGAAATCCTTGATTATTTTAATACGATTACGCTTGGTTTAACCGCCACGCCAACGGATGTAATTGACCACAACACTTTTCAGTTATTTGAATGCGAAGATGGCGTTCCAACTTTTGCTTATTCTTATGATGAAGCGGTTAATCATATTCCACCATTCCTGAGCAATTTTCAGGTGATGAAAATCAAAACCAAGTTTCAGGATGAAGGAATAAACAAACGAACAATTTCATTGGAAGACCAACAAAAACTAATGTTGGAAGGAAAGGAAATTGAAGAAATCAATTACGAAGGAACAGAACTTGAAAAGAAAGTAATCAACCGTGGCACAAATGCTTTGATTGTCCGTGAATTCATGGAAGAAAGCATCAAAGATGCCAACGGAGTGTTGCCGGGCAAAACCATTTTCTTTTGCATCAGCAAAGCCCATGCAAGACGGGTGGAAGAAATTTTTGATTCCCTTTATCCCGAATACAAAGGCGAATTAGCCAAAGTATTGGTAAGCGAAGACCCAAGAGTTTACGGCAAAGGTGGTTTACTCGACCAGTTTGTAAGCAACGATATGCCACGGATTGCCATTAGTGTGGATATGCTCGACACAGGAATTGATGTTCGGGAATTGGTGAATTTAGTTTTCGCAAAACCTGTTTACAGTTATACCAAATTTTGGCAGATGATAGGTAGAGGAACTCGTTTACTCGAACCTGAAAAAATAAAACCCTGGTGTACACAAAAAGATAATTTCCTGATTCTCGATTGTTGGGACAATTTTGAATACTTCAAACTTAATCCACGAGGCAAACAACCTAACCCACAAATTCCTTTGCCTGTTCGCTTGTTTGGTGTGCGACTGGAAAAGATTGAAGAAGCTCAAACACAAAACAATTCTGAAATTGTAAAGTAGTTCAGAAAATCAGAAAGCAGGTTGAAATGCTTCCGAAAAATTCGGTGGTGATTATGGAAGTCAAACACGAATTACAACGCTTAGAAGATGATAACTTCTGGAGCAACCTGACTTCGGACAAGATGGAATTTTTGGACGCAGTGGTAAAACCATTGCTTCGCACAGTTTCAGATGTTGATTTCAAAGCCATGCGATTTGAAAAAGACATTGTGGAAGTTTCGTTGGCTCATTTGACAGGTGAAACGGAACCTGCCCGTCCGGCAGGCGGGAAGTTTGAAACGTTGAAAGAAAGCATCATTGAGGAAATTGGCGAAGGACCACCAACATATTTGCCCTATTTGTCAGACGTCGATTCTTTAAGTTTAACCCCTAACTCCGCCATAAATTACCCCTTCTAGTAAATTTTTTCAAAAAAAATGAGATAACAGTTGGTTGTTTCATTTTTTTATCATAATTTTGAGCAACCTAATTAAGTTGTTTATGTATCTTCCAGA
>JADZFD010000099.1 GCA_020850225.1 Saprospiraceae bacterium
GTCATTATTCAAAATAATAATAAGATTATCATTATCAAAAAACCTAAAGATTCTTGAACCTATGTGAACTGACATATTGCTGTCTAGAGCTGTTTTTAGATATACATCGTCAATAATGGAAAAAGCATCACCACCAGCATTTAAATCTGCATTTATAGCATTTTCTTCAATTCGTCTTGCCGATGTGAATCCTGAAATTTCGTTTTCTGTAAGTCTGCATACGGGATAATCTGTAATGTTTGTTGTTTGTTCAACATTTAGATCTATGCCTAAAGATATGAATGCGTTTCTAACAGTCGTTGAGTCTTGTTCTTGATTTTTAAGATTTGTCACATAATTTTCAAAATCTTGGTAAGTCGGGAAACTCAACATTCCGTTAATCGTACTTGGGGTACTTGTTCGTGTTTGTAATGTTTGTTGTAAATTAGCGTTTTGACTTTCATCTTTATTGCATGAAAGAATCAATACCAGAAAACCTACTAAAACTAAGAAGATAAACTTATTTTTTTCCATTATTTAATTTTTTAGAATGTGATTTAATAAAATCCCTGTGTTTGAAAATCAATCCTTTGGCTCATTTAATTGAATATCTCACGAATATTCATTGTCAGGATTTTCTTTTCAATCGATGCTAACGGGTTGGATTTGTGAAGTGCCGCCTCGATAGAGCAGCATGTTCATCAAAGCCTGTGTTAGTACGGCTTATTGTACTTTCACTATTTTATGTCTTTCGCTTACCGATTTATTTTTTATATCGAAGATATATATTCCCGGAGCGAGATCACTTATATTTACTTCATTTTGTATATTGTTCAGTGTTTTGCACACCTGTCCAAATAGATTAGTAATAGTAATGGTAGCCGAACTGTCAATATTATCAACTTTTAAATATCCATAAGTTGGATTAGGTGAAATTTTTAAATATTCATTTTGCTGTTCAATCGTATTTACGGTACTACAATACTTGAGTATTTCTTCTTTTGTGCACTTCCTACCATTACCACTAATGATTACTGATTCAGGATATTTCACCAATGCTTCACATAGAAATAAGGTATTGCAATCTATCAATCTCTTATTATCCTGAATTATTATGGTAGCAATGCTATTCTTCGCTATTTCTTGTGGAGGCGAAACATTATCTAAAAAATGTAAATTCGTTAATGAATCATTCCTAGTGATAACTAAACTTGAGTTGATAGATTTTAAGTTTGGAAGTATTGATTTATAGTTCAAGTTGTATTTATTGCTTTGAAATAATACATAGTTTATATTTTCAACATAATTCAACCCATCTCCATAATCATTATTTCCTAAATCATTTGAAATGACAAATGACTTTAAATTTCTGATGGTAGATATATTAGAAAAATTACTGTTTTTACAATAGGCAAATTTTAAATTTTCAATGGAATCCATTATTGATAAATAATTTAATTTCATATTATCCCCAGGAAAGACAGTTAAAGATTTTAGATTTTCTGTTTTAATTCTATTCGAAAGCACTTTTAAACTCGTACTATCAATTATGTTATTTAAAGATAAACTAAAATCTGAACCGGTAGTAAATTTGGGTGTTGTATTTTCCGTAATATTGACACTTAAATATAAGTGACTTTCAATATGTTTAAGGTTAGGTAAATAAAAGAAAAAGCCAGGTTCGGCCATATCACCCACTGTTGTTAAACTTAAACTATTTATAGTATCAAGTTGTATGAATTGACCAATAAATTTGTAAGGATTCCCTGTTAGAAAATCTACATATCTTAGATTGCTAAGTCCATCTATATTTTTAAAGTGTTCAGTGGGATTGAAATCAAAGCCTAAACGACCATGTACTCGTTCTATCGTATATAGGCTGTCAAACTGTGTAATGTCTGCATTTGCATCTTTTATAATCAAATGATTCACTTCTTTACATTTGCCGTATTTTGATATAAATTGATTTACTTCTTGTTGATTTCTAAGTATGATACTATCACATTGAGCAAAAATTGAAGACAGGCTAACTGACAGTACAATAAGCGTATTAAATAATCTAAATGAATTCATAAGGATGTTTAAGATTTGAATATAGCCACCATACGACTATGTTGGGCTATATAGTTAAATAATTTTATTTACAAGGTAGTGGTATTTCTACACATCTGGCAATATCTATATCATGAGGGTTCAAAGAGACTGTTATACTTGATGCTGTATTCGTTATGCAACAATATAATTCATTATTGACATCTAATTCATCTACACAAAAACCATTAGGAGCTAATGCCAATGAAATTCCAGCCGAATCGAAACCAATGATTTGGTAGGGTGTACCTGAAAGGTAGGCAGGACTAAACTTTAATGTAAAGCAACAAACACCGTCTATAGACTTGGGGTCAATTACTGTGGGTGGAGACATAGGTGCACCATCGCATTTTATAGACCTTAATTCGACTAAATTGTCGGTGTCGGAAGTTGTAAAAGATTCTTTACTACAAGAATAAATCAGCAATGTTACGGATAGAAATATAAAACTGCAAAACAAATAATAAATATAACGCATAATTAATAAATTTAAATTATTCATAAAATTATAAAAATAGTATTTTATGACGTATATTCCTTTATACATTTATAAACGAACGTACGATTGGGCTCATACCAGAATATTACCTCAACCCAATATGTACCTGAATGCTTGAATTCAGATATTATAATTATTTTACTTAAGTATGTTTATTTGATTATAATTTGTATTTCTACAGAGACTTAAAACGTAAAGTTAATAAAACAAATTAAAATATATAGATTTTTATTGTAAAAATAAAAATCTATACGTTGATCAGATTTATCATGCAAACATCAAAAAAACTACACACGGCTATCCCAATATAAGCTTCCAATTTACTCCAATAAATCACCATATAACAATACTAAATATTGCAATTTTAATAGATATCAATATCATCGCAAGTACACATTTTACAACAATGCCGAAGATATCTATTTTACACAATGATTTGCAACTTATACTGAATAAACTGACACTATACATGATTGACCGGAATCAGACCATTATTTTACCATCTGTCTTTTGGTAGAAATATTTTGTAAACAGGTAGAAAAATATAGTATGCAACCATCAGTACATCCATCAAAGGTATACAGATTGATAGATCTTTGTTGTCGAGTTTTGAAAACCAGTTGTATTGGAAAAGATATTGAATAATCCATTTTATCAGTACAAGTGACATACCACATGTATATGACATAGTATTGCTTATACAGCCAACTATAACTGAAATATAAAACACCATTTGAGCAATGGCGTAAAGCCCAAGGAGTATCTGATGGAGTGGCTTATAATGTGTGGCAGTTGTCGTATGTCGTGCTTTTTGCCTGATAAAAGAAGCTAAAGAACCTTTGGATGATGTAAGCACGCTGCCTATTAAATCGGTATTTACCGTAGTGTTGATCCTGTTGGCAGACTGACTGACAAACAAATCGTCATCACCGGATGCGATACCAATATGCCCTTCAAATCCTCCCGACTTTAGATATAATTGTTTTGTATACATCAGATTACGCCCTACGCCCATGTAGGGAATTCCTGAAAGTGCATAACTACAATATTGCATTGCAGTGATTGTCGTTTCATACCGCGAAAACATATTGAGCAGCGTTGGAAGCCGGAACATCGGACTATACCCAAGTACAATTTCATAATGAGGTTTTGCTTGAATACGCTGTACCATAGAGCTGACCCAATGAGGACTTGCAGGAATGCAATCAGCATCTGTAAATAGCAACAAATCATTATTGGCCTGACTGATAGCGTATTGTAAAGCACTTTTCTTACCGGGATGATTTTCGATAGCCTGTAGTACGGTCAATCTTTTGTCATCGATTTTTCGCAGTATTTCCAGCGTATTATCGCTACTGTAATCATCGACGACTATAAGTTCAAAATCAGGGTAATCCTGCTGTAAAATGCCGGCAATACAGCCTGAAATATTATCTGCTTCGTTTTTACAGATTATAATAACGCTGACAGGTATGATGTCTATTGATACATCTGTAGCATTTTGTCCGGGAAGTTGGAAATACGACCAATAAAACCATACATAATAAGCTGCAACTACGGACAATGATGCATATGCCATAAATATAATCATTCCGCTCATACCCGCATTCAAAATCTATGTAAATAAAAAAAAACCATCTTCCGATTACGGAAGATGGTCATAAAGTTAATTATTATTTAAAAAACCTGTATTAGATTTTATTGAATTTATGTGTGTAAACTCCATCATTGGTACGTACATTCAGGAAGTAGATACCTGAAGACAGACTGGCAACATTGATAAAATTAGCATTTTTGTTGATGTCGCTTACTTGCTTACCCATAATATCCGTTACGAACAACTGATATTCAACGCCTTCCTTAACCTGTAATTCTACATTCAGAATATCAGCTACCGGGTTAGGATATATTTTAACACCCTCGACAAATGGCAGATCTTCCAATGAAGTTGTAAAATCTGCACTTACATATATCTTGGCAGCTGCTTCAAATACAAAGTCACTTACCATTTTAGGCTTGATTACATTACCTTTACTATCCAAAATGATTACTCCTGGTACCGGACCTGCTTCAGGAAAGTACGGCATACCGTCTTTATATACGTCATTAATCGTCATAGTCAGACAATTGACATCTACTTTTGAAGGTAGTGTGATTTTGTATTCAAACTCTTTATTGGCATCCGGACCGCCGCCACCGTACTGATCTGCAGTTCCTGCTCTATAGTTAGGCTGCTTAAATACGGAACGATTTTTATTATCCTTAATCTCCCATGAGGTTTCAGATGGATAGAAGTCGGTTGTAAATAAAACAGTAAACTGATCCTCAGCTATTTCAGGTCGGTAAAGTGTACCTTTAATTTCACCATATTCACCGGCTACGTCGTCGATATCTTCAATTTTAATAGCAACTTCTGTAGTTGCTTCCAGTGTTTTGTTTCCAAAATTCAAGGTTGCTTCCTGGAAAACACCTATTGGTGTATTAAATAATGACAATTTTTCGTCACCGTTAAATGATATAGAAGCATTAATATTGGATATATTAGTGCTACCCATATTAATCACTTTAGGCTTTTGAGCAAAAATTGTAGTTTTACAGAAAGTTTTTTCATTGACATTATCTACAAAAAACAAATCTTTCTCAGCAGTTGGAAACATTGCCTTTTTCCAGATATCAAAATTGTTTCTGTAATTACCCATTTCCATAACTGTTCTGTCTGGTCTGATCACATACAATGTTGGAAAATAAGCGATCTTTAGTAAATCATTGAATGAATGGTCGTTAATAATAGGATATTCAACTCCTGCTGTCCAGTCACCCCATGAATCAACATTCTGACCATTGATGACTTCTTTATACAAAAGATCTAATGCCGTTGAGCCATCTGCTTCAAGACCATATGCACGGAGCTGATCTGTACCATTCGGACCGTATTCAGCATAAAGTATTTTGAATACTTCACTTTTGTGGAAACTCCAGCATGGTCCACACCATGTTGCAAAAACATCAATAATAACGGTTTTGCCCGCATCCAGGTCAGCAAAAATATCTACATTGTTGCCTTTGATATCCTTTGTTTTGATATTGCTGGTCAACTTACTTCCTGATACAATCTGTGCATGCATAGATAGGGCAGTAAGTAAAATAAAACAGGAAAGTAAAAATTTTCTCATGCGTAAATTATTTTATTAAATTGTAATTATGAAAATTGTTTAAAAATTTGTGCAAAGGTAACTTACTCAATGATATGTACAAGTAAAAATTGGTCAAATGTTTGCTAAAATACACAAATTGAGTTGGAAAACTAGATAAATGCAATAAATTGTGTTAATGGTGGATTAAATACGACCCCTCAATCTGAATTGATACCTAAACTTTGTCGCATTTTAAAGTCCTGAACTCAAATGCGGGAAAGGAATATACAAACCTACTCTTTTTTAAAAAACAATCTTCAACCGGACACCAGATTAATTAACTTAACCGCTATCGCATCAGAACGAAGTTTTCAAATTTTACATATTCCTGATTGCTACACTGATATTTTATCTTATACAGGTATGTACCACTATTCAATGGTGTTGCATTTTTAGTACCATCCCAGTTTTCCTGCAGCTCTTTTGTTTCCCATACTTTTCCGCCCCATCTGTCGTAAATTTCGAAATAATCCAACTTTTCGACGATGTGTGTATTACTGATGCCATAAGTATCGTTCAATCCGTCATTATTGGGAGTGAAAGCTTTGGGCAGAAGCAAGTTTTTACAGTCCAAACGCTCCTTGTCAGCAATAAAAATTTTGACGGTATCTATACTTTGGCATGTACCATTGTCAAATGTGACTTGATACGTGGTAGTCTGCTCAGGTGATGCAATAGGCTTGGAAACTGATGCATCAGACAAGGTCGTTGACGGCTTCCAAAGAATACTTTTGGCACAACTGACTCCGGTTTCCAATGTTATGGACTCTCCTGAAAAAATGGTAGTATTGGGCGTGATGATTCTGTCAGGATATTTGAAGGAATGCTTCAATTCTATGTCGGATAAAGCTTGTTGGCGTAATTGAATTTCGTCTATTCTTCCTTTAAATCTATTGGCATTGTCTATTGCATTACAGGGATTATTTCCAAAATTCAGTCTCCCTGTTTTTGTCATGACTATATTTTCCTTTGCTATAAATTTACCTGTAAGTTTGTTATCCAGAAATACCTGATATTCAAGTCCAAATTTTACAAGAGCAAACCTATGCCAGCAGTTGTTAATATCTAATTTGGATTTGTAGGCATAGAAATTATTAATATTGCTTCCTATTTCAAAAACCAATTCATTAGTATTGCTGAAATAGCGGAGTTGCATCAGGGAATCCAATTTACCGCAACCACTTCTCAGTGACATGATATCCATATCTCCATTAATCTTATCCAGAGAGAAGTAAAAATCCAGTGTAAAATTATTACTAAACAAAGCATTTGTTATGGAATCAAATTCAAAATAATCATCTGAACCGTCTAATTGAAAACTATTTTCACCAATACCACATACACATATTGGATTACCTCCGGTTTTAATCGACGGAAAATTTTGAGATGCATCGTTCAATCCACAATCATCAAAATGATACGAAAATTGCAGATTCTGACCAAATAATGTATTTGCAAAGCAAATCAGAATAAAGGAGTATAAATATAATTTCAAAATATAGCAAACTGATTATTTAAATAAATCGCCTAAACCACCCGGTAAAACTGAAGACATTAATTGCTGGGCTTCGGCGGCTTCGATAGCGGAGGCAGCCTGAATAAATTCATTGAAGCCAGCCAGCAATAGGTCTTCAAGCATCTCCTTATCATTACTTTCAAATAGATTCTGATCAATTTCGATATTATTGATTTTTCTAAGCGCATTACCCGAGATTCTGATTCCCTGGTTTGTTATTTCTACCGGAATGCCACTCAACTTGCTCTTCATCTGAGCTTGTTGTTGTTCGATATTATTCATTAAATTTCCAAACATAACAATGGATTTTAGTTAGCAATGCAAAGGTATAAAAATTGTATAATTACTTAACTCAATTTTGAATGGATATAGTATTAAATGAAATTGAATATTGAATAAAATAAAAAACAAAGAGTGTAAATGGGTGCTGAAGATAAATGTCAAAAAGGTTAAAAGCGATCAATATAAGAGTAATTTCATGTTTAAGCCGGATATTTTTTGTATTATCACAAAGGAAGTACTAAATTTGACCCTTTATTATTTAAAAATATAAAAACATAATGGCTGAAGTAATAAGAATGCCCAGACTGAGTGACACCATGGAAGAAGGTAATATCGTATCCTGGCAAAAGAAAGTCGGTGATAGTGTCAAAGCTGGTGATGTATTGGCAGAAGTAGAGACAGACAAGGCTACAATGGAGCTGGAAAGTTATTTTAATGGTTATATGTTATATATTGCCATCGAGTCAGGAGCTGTTCCGGTCGATGGTATCATAGCCGTAATCGGCAATAAAGACGAGGAATACAAACATCTGTTGACAGAAGATAAAACCAAAACTGCCACTACAGCTCCTGTCAGGGAATCTGTTCAGGAAGCAGCCGTCGCAACAGTCATTCAATCACCTGCTGCATCATCAACTACTGAAATAATAGCAACTGAAGCAGGTACTGGTGACGATTCAAGAATTAAAGCTTCTCCATTGGCGAAGTCTTTGGCAAGTGAAGCAGGCATATCACTCAGTCAGGTTCAGGGTACAGGTGATCATGGAAGGATAACCAAACGAGATATAGAGCAATTTATGGTATCAGGCAAAGGTCAGCCTGCAACGAAAGAATCCTATGTCAGCATCAATCCTGCATCCGCATTTACATACGGAGATGTACCGGTTTCACAAATGAGGAAGACGATAGCGCGCCGATTAGGTGAAAGTAAATTTACTGCTCCACATTTTTATCTCACGATAGAAATCAATATGGACAATGCTATTCAGGCGAGAACCGGCATCAACAGCAATGGAGATGTTAAGATTTCATTCAATGATTTTGTTATCAAAGCCTGCGCAGCTGCATTAAGGAAGCATCCTGCCATCAATTCATCCTGGATGGGCGACAAAATAACCTATCACAGAGATATAAATATTGGTGTAGCTGTAGCTGTTGAGGATGGATTGCTCGTTCCGGTAATCAATCATGCAGATATGAAACCTATGTCGATGATCAATCAGGAAGTCAGGGAACTTGCAGAAAAAGCTAAGACCAAAAAACTTGGATTGCAGGAAATGCAGGGAAATACCTTTACAATTTCAAATCTGGGTATGTTTGATATTGATGAATTTACAGCCATTATCAATCCACCGGATGCTTGTATACTCGCAGTTGGTTCGATTATCAAAAAACCAATTGTCAAAAACGACCAACTAACAATCGGCAATATGATGAAGGTAACATTGTCCTGTGATCATAGAGTCGTGGACGGTGCATCCGGAGCGAAGTTTCTGCATACGCTGAGACAATACCTCGAGAATCCTGTTATGATGTTAGTTTAACTAACATTATCAGGTAGTTGACCTGCTATACATATCTGATTCCTATCCCTGGATTGATAATAATTGTAGCAAACTTTTGCTTTATCTGAGATTATAGTATCAGATGATATTGGTTCTTGTATAACTTCATGTGCTAAGGCATCACAGGCCGTACCACTATAATGCCATTTTGATGCGGGTTTTTGGTTATATAGTCGACTAATGGCTCACGACTAATCATCACTTTTTTATAGTCTGACGAGGCATGTAACAGATATAGCTGATTGTTCTTCCAAAAAGCAAATCCGGTATGCACGATATCCAATCCTTTGATATCCGTCGTAATGGCGATGATATCGCCGTTTTGAATACCTGAAACTGCTTCAGAAATACTTCCGGAAGGTATATACATCAACGGATATGCACTCATTTCTTTTTCTGCTTGCAGTATTTTATTATATGCATATGCGTCGGTGAGTTTGGGATATATGCTTTTGTTAGTGGTCATATAATCAATCCTTTTTCTGTACAAAACACCACCGAGTTCAATCGTTATATTTTTGCCAAATTTGTTTTTTACAAACTGTTCAATCCATTGGCTGAAATAATGAATTCGTGATCCATATCCATCAATCTCACCGTGATGATACCTGTATTGCTTCAGATAATATTCAAAATTTAAATCCCTTTTTATGGATTCAGAGCGATTTGCATAGGATGAAGCAAGTACATATTCTACAAAAGTAACACAATCAAACATGGATGATGAATAGGTCAATTGCTCCTTATCACCTGTATCAAGCGTACCAACAACATAAGGCTTGCCTAATAATAACAGACCTTGCTGTACGATTGTATTGCCGTGCGACGCTGACGGATCCGACTGCGTAAGAGCAAAATTGCTTTGTAAAAACATGATACAAAGTAATGATATGACTATTTTAAATTGCATTTGAAAGCTCCATTAAAATCAACTAACCAATGACGGAAGTAATTTTTACTTACCTTTGTTATAAACCTGTATTTTTGGTGTTATACCAAGTATAAAATAAAATGCGAAAAAAATATACATATAAAATAATAATATGTGTATATTTGTCTTATGGTTTTAAGAATAGATAATACTACACTTGGTCTGTTGAGACAAATTCAGCGTAA
>JADZFD010000100.1 GCA_020850225.1 Saprospiraceae bacterium
AAGAATTTCGGGATGCCGTTCTCACCTTTTTTGAAAATGTGGGTCAATATAAGAATGAGTTAACTTCATTGTTGACTCTTAATTTCCCTATATTATATTCGCAATCCATTTTATTGTAGGTATAACATGTTGTATAACAAAGGCAGCAGCAAGTATAACGGTTTCTCTTAATATGCATGATATAGATATTGCTACTTGTGTAGAAATACCGCTACCTTGCAAATAAATATATTTAACTAGATAGCCCAACATACGACTATGTTGGGCTATATTAAATTTTTTAAACATCCGAATAATGAAATCATATAGATTATTTAACACCCTTGTTTTACTTTCAGTTGGCTTGTCTTCAAGTTTTGCTCAATGTGATAGCATCATACTAATAAATCAACAAGAGATCAATCAATTTATACAGAAATACGGAAGGTGTAAAGAAGTTAATCATTTGATAATAAAAGATAAAAGCTCAGATATCTCCCAATTTGATAGTTTATATACAATCGAACGGGTAAATGGTCGTTTAAGTTTCGAATTCTCGAAATCTAATGAAAACCTTAAAAACATAGTCGGATTTAGAAACCTAAGATATGTAGATGAATTGATGGGAAACACTTACATATTTAATGGTCAATTCACACAACTTGACACTATAAATAATTTAACTTTCACATCAGAAGACCATGTGGACAGACCAAGCTACTTCTCCTATTTTCCCAAGCTTAAACATATTGAAAACCACCTAACGATTAAGGGATATATTACTGAAGTTACAACACCAAAATTTACTACCGGTTCTAATTTTCATTTGTCTCTGAATGGGTATATAGATAGTACAACCTTAAAAATCCTGTCGAGTAGAATTAAGAAAGAAAATCTAAAATCTTTTTCTGTTTTTCCAGGGAATAATATAAATTTAAAGTATTTATCTATACTAGATTCTGTAGAAAATCTACATTTTGCCTATTGTGAAAACAGTAATTTTTCTAATATATCTACCATCAGAAAATTAAGAAATTTTACACTTGAAAGTGATTTAGGAAATAATGATTATGGAGACGGATTGAAGCATATTGAAGATTTAGGCTTCGTATTGTTTCAAAATAATAAATATATCTTGGACTATAAAGCAATACTCCCAAATTTAAAATCTATCAACAGGGTACTAACTATCTATATACATGATTTAATAACAAATTTGCACTTTTTGGATAATGTTTCACCTCCACTAGAAAAAGCGAAGCATAGCTTTGCTACCATATTCATACAATATAATAAGAGCTTGGCAAACTGTAATACCTCATTTCTATGTGAAGCATTGGCAAAATATCCTGAATCAGTTATCATTAGTGGTAATGCTGGTAAATGTACAAAAGAAGAAATACTCAAGTATTGTAGTACCGTGAATACGATAGAGCAGCAAAAGCAATATTTAAAACTTTCACCTAATCCAACTTATGGATATTTAAAAGTAGATAATATTGACAGTCCTGCTACCATTACTATTACTAATCTATTTGGACAGGTATGCAAAACACTGCACAATATACAAAATGAAGTAAATATAAGTGATCTTGCTCCAGGAATATATATCTTCGATATAAAAAATAAATCGGTAAGCGAAAGACATAAAATAGTGAAAGTAAATTAACCCCTACTAACATGGCATACAACGCACATAGCGGCTAAAAAGCCGCTCCGTCGTGTATACAGCCGTTAGTACGGATTAGAGAGAAAATCCCCAATAAAGTCAATCGTGTGTTGACTTGTAAAATGAGAAATGGGAAGAGTATTTTTAGGATGTACTAGGAATTTTAAGTAATATTTTTTAAAACAAACTAATTAAACTTATTTAAAAATGAAAAATTTAAAAATTCTTTTCGGTTTTGTGGTGGCTTTTGGATTGTCATTCTTTATTTATTCTTGTGCTGAAGATGCTGATATTTCTTCTTATCTCAATGAACATGTTGTAGAAACTAGGACTTCGAACAGTGCTTGTAGTCCACAAACATTATATACGGAGTACACTTGGTGTACTCATATACAAAAAAACACGACTATTAGTTTTGCTCTTGGATTAGGTTTATATTCTACAGCATAAAATCTTTATCAGTTGTGTCCTAATATACAGATTAATGTATCCTACACATTTAGTACTTGTGTTAATGGTAGTAATGGGTCTTTGACTCATTTTGTCCATAATCTTACCTATGATCTAAATGCTATTAAGGCAGCATGTCCTGCCTTACAAACAGCAATTAACAATCATACTGCCAATGGAACGCTTGTTAGCTTTTTAGATATGATAGATCATGACATCAGTATGCAAACTGAATACACCGAAGTGTTTAATGCCACTAAAAATTACAAATTGAAGTACCTTTGTGAGACTGGAGGTAATTGGTATTCTGTAAAATACATCAAGAATACTTGTTATAAATGGGTTGTATTAGGTAATCCAGAAACAGGGATATATGAAATCCATCAGCGAGATTGTGGAGGTTATGTTTGCTGTGCAAGGAGTAATGACTATTGTGTCGAAAGTTATTATAATGGAGACCCCAATCTTGTAACGGGGACACCTACCCATTATCAAAAATTTGAAGGACAATGTGAAGTGGAATGTACTCATGATTGTGGTGCACCTGACCCTAATTCCTTTTAATCATTTTAGTTCAGGATTTCGTCGTACGACGAAATCCTGAATTTTGAAAGATATAATTACAAACAATTTAAATTTTAATGAGATGAAAATATTATTTACAAATCTATTGATTTTATTTAAAATATATACAATCCTTGGACAACAAAATCTACCAATGATGTTTAAAAATAACCCGACACGCTGGTCCGAGCTCAATTGGGTAGAAGGTAGTAAGAGCAATAATCAATGGTTTAAAAATAGATTACAACCTATTGTTGTAGATGATACGATATATTTATTTGACAATTATCGCGGATTGTCCGAAACTGGTATTTCTTATGTATACAATGGCTTCATTATTAAGAAAATGAATAAAATTACAGGACAAAAGTATTGGGAATTACTCAAGACTTACAATAGTTTTGACAATAGAAAGGCTATAAGCCAATTCCAAATTAATGAAAATATTTTAAACGTAACATTATATGACGAAGGAAATCCTGGTTCGGGTGTTTCTGATTGGAATGAATGTTATCCAGCACACATTAGCATTGACATAAACAAAGGTCTTGTGATAGATAGTAATTTCGTTGATTATACAGACCATACAGTGCCAAAATTTCAATCTATAGCAGGATCAGAAGGTGAAAGCGTTATAACAAATCCCAGATTTTATATTACACAAGATGGCTACGTACAAAGAGAATATAGTACAGGTGATTTAGGGTTTATTGAAACAAATATTGATTTTAAAGGGCATTTTCTTAGTAAAGATACTACAAGGACATTCTTTAAATACAAACCATACGATTTTAGATATTTTGACAATCCAGACGGGACAATCGGAGCGCTCTTGATATCAAAAACATTTAACTGGAACGATAGAGAGATGAAATATCTGAAATATGATAAAAGTTTAAACTTGATAGACAGTACAGACTTAAGTCATCATTTTACCGACACCATCTCACAATTTAACTTGTACAGAGCAGATCAAGGGTACATAATTACTGTTACTGCTTTTGTAGATATCGCTACACGCTCAGAAAAATACACTTACCATCTCTTTGATATTGATGGAAATTTAGTAGACATACTAATATATAATTTTCGTGATGGGATAGATAATGGTATCGGGTACGGATGGTTGTTTCCTATGGTGGATATAGTCAATAAAAGGTTGATACTTACACACTCGAGACAAAACAAAGTGTCTGAAAGCACCTATTTTGAATTGATCGTTTCAGATAGAGATAGTGTAGACAGAATTATGCGCATCGAAGTGGATGGAAATAAAGATCACTTTCGGACACAATACGCTACGATGATGTCAAATGGTGATATATTATTGAATGTTGCACAATTTGCAAAAAATAACCCAGCGTCACCCAATTGGTTTAGTTGGATCATGCTAGATGGTCAGAAGATGAATATTGTAAGTAGCACTAAAGATGACATACAACCATCAGATAGACTAAAATTGTATCCAAATCCTTCATCAGGACTGATAACTATCCAAAATTTGGAACATCCAGTAAACGTTAAGATTTATAATTTATCAGGTGAGATAGTCAAATCCTTAGAAAATGTCACAAACCAAGTAAATGTTATTGACTTACCAACGGGAATGTATACCATGGACATCAGAAATAATCAAATTAGTGAACGACATAAAATAATGAAGGTAGAATAACCCATACTAACAAGCGTTTGGATGCCAGTGGCGATAAAAATGAGTAGCACGCATCAATTTTTTTTACATAAATTTGTAGTATGGATCATCCTTTAGACATTAGTGAAATCGCCACCGGCACCAAGCGCAACCGTTAGCATCGATTGAAAAGAAAATCCTGACAATGAATATTCGTGAGATATTCAATTAAATGAGCCAAAGGATTGATTTTTAAACACAGGGATTTTATTAAATCACATTATAAAAAATTAAATAATGGAAAAAAATAAGTTTATCTTCTCAGCATTAGTAGGTTTTCTAGTATTGATTCTTTCATGCAATAAAGATGAAGGTCAAAATGCTAATTTACAACAAACATTACAAACACGAACAAGCACCCCAAGTACGATTAACGGAATGTTGAGTTTCTCGACTTACCAAGATTTTGAAAATTATGTTACAAATCTTAAAAATCAGGAACAAGACTCAACGACTGTTAGAAACGCATTCATATCTTTAGGCATAGATCTAAATGTTGAAAAAACAACAAACATTACAGATTATCCCGTATGCAGACTTACAGAAAACGAAATTTCAGGATTCACATCGGCAAGACGAATTGAAGAAAATGCTATAAATGCAGATTTAAATGCTGGTGGTGTTGCTTTTTCCATTATTGACGATGTATATCTAAAAACAGCTCTAGACAGCAATATGTCAGTTCACATAGGTTCAAGAATCTTTAGGTTTTTTGATAATGATAATCTTATTATTATTTTGAATAATGAC
>JADZFD010000101.1 GCA_020850225.1 Saprospiraceae bacterium
GTCGTTTTTGTTACTGCCGTTCCTAAAGGTAAGGAATATTTGACTGCTAAAAAACGACAGTACAAATATACAAATTATTTACAATATATTGGTTGTCTGTATATTAAATTTAACAAAGTAGAATTAAAACGAATTTCGTTATCGTTTGCTATTTGTGTTTCTAAACTTGAAAAGCTAATTTGATCGCGGTCGCTCCCTGTTATAACAGGCATTTTGATTGAAATTTAAAATGCTTAAAATTGCTAATAATGTCTGATTTTTGAATATCTTTGTAGATGTATTTTTTTCACAGACTGCCGTTGGCAGTAATAATATTATGACAGTTGTACAATGAAAATACCTGACGACATAGAAGCAAATATCTTACTAAGGAACAACACTCCGATGGACGACTTTTTGGGACTATCACCGACAGAAATGCACCATTTGCTTTACGATACATTTGGCGACAAATCTCCTATTCAATTTCGTAACGACATTGACGAGAAAACACTGGACCAAATTCCACTTTTTAGAATAGTAGAAGATTATCTAAAAATCATTCAGCGTGACAAACATATCAAGTTGACACCCCTTGGAGCATTACCGAAAAAAGTAATGGTAGAACTTTACGACAAGAGATATTTACTTGAAGAACGTATAGAAAGCGGAATAACTAAACTTTGGAGAGAAGAGGACAGTGTTTCCATCAGGAGCGCAAGACTGACAGCCGAAGTTGCAGGACTTGTAAAAAAAATATCAGGCAAACTAACTTTGACAAAGACCGCAACTAAACTTCTTGAGACAAACAACCGCTTACAAATATTCAGACAGTTTTTTCTAGCATTTACAGAAAAATTTCTTTGGAGTTTTAATGACGGTTACCCTGAGCAACCAATCGGTCAACTTGGTTGGGCTTTTTCAGTTATTATGCTTGACAAATATGGAGACCAACCACAAACGGTAGAATTTTATGCAGATAAATATTTAAAAGCGTTTCCAAACTTCATTACGTTTTTCCGACCTGACTACTCAACTCCAGAACGACAGTTTTTTAGATGTTATGGCATTCGGGCTTTTGACAGATTTTTCTTGTGGTTCGGCTTCGTGACAGTTGAGAAACAAAAAATATTTTTAGATTTAGACACTGATAAATTTAAACGAACAGACTTGGTAAAAAGCATTTTCAAAATTGACGACTTATGACAAAAGACAGAGGCAGAATTACTGCTGCTAACAAGCAGTTTTAGCAATCTGACGGTTGAAGTGCTACTATTGAGCGGAAGTGCATCTAAGCTTTAAAAGGTGATTTGCTCACAGTCGATCCCAATATTAACAGGCATTTTGATTGAATGCTTAAAATTACTAATAAAATCAGATTTTTGAATATCTTTGTAGATGTATTTTTTTCACAGACTGACGTCAGCAGAAATTTAAAACGACATACACAATGAAATTATTTATCACGACATTTTTACTTTTTATCTGTTCTTTTACTTTTGGACAAACTTACAAGTCTATTATTGCCGAAGCAGATGTTTTTTATAACAACAAGGAATATAAAAAATCCGTTAAAAAGTATAAAGAAGCCTTTAAACTTGAACAAAAAAGTGGCAACGATTTTTATAACGCAGGTTGCTCTGCCGCATTATTGGGTGACAATAAATTAGCATTTAATTGGCTAAATCTTGCTTTAAAAAATGGCTGGTCTAATGTTAGACACTTGAAAACAGATACTGACTTAACAACATTGCACACAGACAAAAAATGGGGCAAACTTGTTTCAGAAATGCAGGCAGTAGTTGATAAAAGAGAGGCAAACTATGACAAACCTCTACAGGCCAAATTATTGGCGATATTTGAAGATGACCAACAAATAAGACACCAGTACATTGCCGCAGAGAAAGAATTTGGACACCAAAGTAAACAGGTTGATAGCTTGGGTAAAATCATGTTGTATAAAGACAGTATAAACCTGATAAAAGTAACAGAAATTTTAGACAAATATGGGTGGGTAGGTTCTGACAAAGTTGGTGGACAGGCTAATCAAACGTTATTCTTGGTAATTCAGCATTCAGACTTGGAAACTCAACAGAAATATTTACCATTGATGAGAGAAGCAGTGAAAATAGGTAATGCAAGTGGAAGTGCATTGGCATTATTGGAAGACCGAGTAGCCTTAGGTGAAGGTAAAAGACAAATTTATGGAAGTCAAATTGGTTATGATAATGAAACAAATAAGAATTATATTTTACCACTTGACGACCCTGACAATGTAGATAAGCGAAGAGCAGAAGTAGGACTTGGATTACTTGCTGAATATGTTAAACGTTGGGATATAATTTGGAATGTTGAAGAATATAAAAAGCAACTTCCTGAAATTGAAGATAAACAAAAACAACAAGAATAAACTTCTGCCAACAAATTATTTAGCGTCAGGCGGGCAGAAGTGCAAAACTCAATAGTAGTTCTGTAATCACCCTGCCAAATACATATTGTAAACAAGATTCTCATACATCTATCTTTGCAAAAAATATCAGAGATATGAGATACGATAGAGAACAGTTAGGCTATTGGATGAAAGTAAGGGGAAAATAAGGATATAGTATACATATCTTATGCAGGGACATACCATTTGATAAGAGTATATTTTACATCTGGCCGAAGAAGTCCGGAGATTGTGATACACGACTGAAAGGTAGTAAGTTTATGAGTTGGCATATCTCTATAGCTATCGGGGACGGCTGATTTTTTCGGTCTATGGGGTTTCAATAAGGTAGCGTACGACGATTTTGAGATTTTTGAATCCTATTATTATTTCGATCAATAATATCAAAGATTGATAAAGGTCATCAGTTACGATACTTGCACTACCTCCCTGAAGTAAGCATAGGATTTTTCCAATCCTTCTTTTCTGCTTATACTGGGTGTCCAGTTCAGTACTTCTTTAGCCCGGCTTATATCCGGTTTCCGTTGTTTGGGATCATCTACCGGTAATGGATTGTAAATGATATGGGCGTCCTTATTTCCAACAAGGTCAAGGATTTCCTGAGCAAATTGCAATATGGTTGTTTCAGATGGATTGCCCAGATTTACAGGTAGGTGATAATCACTTTTCAACAATCTGTATATTCCTTCCACCAGGTCATCTATATAACAAAAGGATCTCGTCTGACTTCCGTCACCAAAAACAGTCAAACCTTCTCCTCTGATGGCCTGTGCAAAAAAAGCGGGTAAAACACGACCGTCATCAACGCGCATTCTCGGTCCGTAAGTATTGAAAATACGCACTATCCGGGTTTCCAGTCCGTGATAGGTATGATATGCCATGGTGATGGCTTCCTGAAATCTTTTGGCTTCATCGTATACTCCACGTGGACCTATCGGGTTGACATTGCCCCAGTAATCTTCGTGTTGAGGATGTACCAGAGGATCGCCATACACTTCTGAAGTTGATGCTATCAGTATGCGGGCATTTTTGGATTTGGCAAGACCCAACAGATTGTGCGTACCCAATGAACCGACTTTCAGGGTTTGTATCGGCATCCTCAGATAATCCAGTGGACTGGCTGGAGAAGCAAAGTGCAGAATATAATCCAAATGACCGGGAACATGCACGAATTTGGAAACATCGTGGTGATAAAATTCAAAATTGGACAGTGCAAACAGATGTTCAATATTCCGGATATTTCCCGTAATCAGATTGTCCATTCCGATGACATGACAACCTTCATCAATCAGCCTGTCACACAAATGGGAACCAATAAATCCGGCAGCACCTGTTACAAGTACGCGTTTCATAATTATTCTTTTATTATTAATCCGGATTATGCAACAGATTCTATGCTACAGCTAACCCGGAATTTAAATTGAAACGTCAAAGATAAAATATTAACCCGTAATTCTGTGTATCTGACAGATATATAATATCAGGATTATTTGGGTGATGATATGTACTATTGTAATGGCCATTATTTTTGATTTATTAACAAATTATTTAAAATCAACCCATTTCATTATAACTTTAATAATAAAATGGTAACTTTGCAGACATTAATTGCTTTTCATCAAATTATATTTGTAGAAAAATTAATAGAATAATCAAATTAAATAGTTGATATTTGCATAGTTATTTATTGCTAATATCATTAATATACTCATAAAGATAAAAAAGATTTTACAGTCATGAAGTCCCCTTTAAAACAAAAAATGGCAGCCTACAATTTGCCACAACAAATTCAGGCGATGGGATTATATCCTTTCTTTCGTACGATAGAATCCGAACAGGATACAGTAGTAAAAATCGGAGGGAAAGATGTGCTCATGTTCGGATCGAACAGTTACCTTGGGTTGACGAATCATCCCGTATTAAAGGAAGCATCCATCAAGGCCATTGAAAAATATGGTTCAGGTTGTGCTGGCTCCAGATTTCTGAATGGAACGCTGGACATTCACCTTGAGCTTGAAGAAAAATTAGCACAGTATGTAGGCAAACCGGGAGCGCTTGTATTCAGCACAGGATTTCAGGTCAATCTGGGAGTCATCTCATCCATACCCGGTCGGAATGACTATATTGTTTTGGACGATCTCGACCACGCCTGCATTATCGATGGTGCCAGATTATCGTTTGCCAAGACCGTAAAATATGCGCACAACGATATGGAAGCATTGGAAAAAGTCCTTAGCAAATGTGAGCCTGAAAAAATGAAACTCATCGTTGTTGACGGGGTTTTCAGTATGGAAGGAGACATCGCCAATCTCCCTGTGATAGTTGAATTGTCGAAGAAATACAATGCCAATATCATGGTTGACGATGCGCATGGACTTGGCGTACTCGGACATCTTGGTAGCGGAACAGCTAATCATTTCGGACTTACCGATAATGTAGATCTGATTATGGGTACATTCAGTAAATCACTGGCTTCAATCGGAGGCTTTATTGCGGGAGATCTGGATACTATGAATTATCTCAAGCATAATGCCAGATCGCTGATATTCAGTGCAAGTATAGCTCCGGCCAATGCTGCGAGTGTAATCGCTGCACTTGACTTGATACAGCATGAACCTGAAAGGATTCAAAAACTTTGGGACAATACGCACTATGCACTGGCTGCCCTGAAAAATGCCGGTTTTGACACAGGACATTCTGTCACACCGATTATTCCTATCATTATCAGAGATGATTATAAAACATTCCAGATGACTAAATTGTGCCTGGAACGTGGTGTATTTGTCAACCCTGTGGTTTCACCTGCTGTACCGAGTACATCTTCATTGATCCGGTATTCGCTGATGGCTACACATACAAAAGAGCAAATTGACCGATCTGTCGAGGTAATGACTAAAATAGCACACGAAATAGGTATTTTTGACAATAACGAAGTAAAAGTCAATTCATAATAATTTTTTTAGACTAATTAATTGTAAAGGCAAACATAAATTTTATATATGTTTGCCTTTATTGTTTTCCTACATGTATAAAATTACTTAATTTTGTATAACAATAATCCGCCCAACAAGGTACAGTATAAGAATGTGTAGCTTTTAATATGTATATTTACTTGTATTTGTATCTTTTAACCGGATTTGTTTTATTCAAATCTAACATATTTTCCCAATGGCAATTGAAATACAGGAAGTAACATTCGAAAAAGGAATTAATGATTTTATCAATTTTCCACACGATTTATATAAGGACGATCCGAATTACGTTCCCGAAATATTTATGGGTCAGAAGGACATGATGAATCCCAAAAAATATCCGTTCCATCAATACGGTAAAGTGCGCTATTTCCTTGCTAGAAAAGACAACCGGATTGTAGGGCGTATTGCTGCCATTGATAACCCTAATTACAATACACATTTTAAAAGCAGGATTGGTTTTTTTGGTTTTTTTGATTTTACAGAAGATCAGGAGGTTGTCAATGCTCTTTTAGATAAAGCGAGCGATTATGCCAAAGCCAATGGTCATGAATATCTCATGGGACCTACCAATTTTACTACCAATGAAACAGCAGGTACACTTATCGAAGGCTTCAGTGAGCCACCCAAGGTCATGATGACGTATAACAAGCCCTACTATGGCTCCATGATTGAATCTTACGGCTTGCATAAGGAAATGGATTTGTATGCATACATGATTTATACACAGAAGGCATCTGAAAAGGCATTGCGCATAGCAGAATCTGTCGAGGAAAGATTAAGGAAAAATGGTATCACGATACGCAATCTGAATCTGAAAGACATTAATAATGAAGCTAAGAAAATTCAGAAGATATATAATGATGCCTGGGATGAAAACTGGGGTTTTGTCCCCTTTACAGATGCTGAATTTGAATTTCTGAAAAACGATTTAAAGATGATTGTCGATCCTTCATTTGCATATATAGCAGAAAAGGATGGTGAAGCTATCGGGTTCGGACTGACTATCCCCAATATAAATGAGATTCTGATAAAGAATAAACGGGGAAAATTATTCCCTTTCGGTATTTTCAGGTTGCTTTTTGGCAAAGGTAAGACCAAAACCGTACGCGTTCTGGCATTGGGAGTACTCAAGGAATACAGAAAAAGCGGTATCGAAGCCATATTTTTTGCTAAAAACATTAGTGAGGCCAAAAAACGCAATCTGATAGGTGGGGAAGCATCCTGGGTGTTGGAGAACAATAAACCTATGCGCGATGCAGCCGAGCACCTGAACGGCGAACGATACAAGACATACCGATTATACAAAAAATCAATTTAAACCATAATGCAGTCTGTTTTAATAACCGGTGCCAACGGATTCATAGGAGGCCATCTTGCTGAAGAAGCAAAACAACATAACCTGAAAGTACTTGCAGGAGTACGTCAAGGGAGTAATGTTGGTTCACTTAAAGACTTGAACATAGAAGTTGTTTATTTGAATTATGAGGATCAGGATCAGCTAACTGCGGTGCTTAAACAGTACAAACCAGATTACATTATTCATAATGCCGGCCTGACGAGGTCTCCATCCTATGCACAATATCTGAAAGTAAACAGGGACTATCTGATAAATATAGTGGAAGCTATCAGAAAATCCGGAATACCATTAAAAAAACTACTTTTTGTCAGTAGCCTGGCTGCCTTTGGACCTGCAGATTTTCAACCCGACCATATAGTCAGAGAAAATTCTATGCCACATCCGGTGACACAATACGGGAAAAGCAAGCTGGAAGCTGAAAACTGGCTTAAAAACCAATCGGACATCCCTTACAATATCGTACGACCGACAGCTGTATACGGACCTGGCGAAAAAGACCTTTTAAATGTTTTTCAGATGGTCAGTAAAGGTATCAATGCAACCGCTGGATCCGGACAACAGCAACTGACGCTTATTTATGTAAAGGATTTAGTCAGACTTATGATGCTGGCGACATTGACTACACATACACACCGGGCATATTTCGGCACGGATGGCCGGGTCTATGGTTCAGGAGATTTCCCTCAGGCTATCGCCCATAGCCTGAATAAGAAGATTCTATCCATTGCATTGCCTGTGTTTATAGTTAAAATTGGAGCCTGGATCAGTGAAGGTATCGGTAAAATAACAGGTAAGTATCCTACACTTTATGTAGAAAGAGTCAATGAAATCAAAGCCAGAAACTGGCAATGTGACACAGACAACCTTGAAAAAGACCTTCAATTCAAACCTGCATATACCATGCAACAGGCAGTTGACGAAACGACTTCCTGGTACAAACAAAATAAATGGATTTAAATCACTGCCTTGGAGAATAAAAAGAAAATGCTGTTTGTAGCAAATCCCTTTTCCGGGTATAAACTCGGGGGACGATTAGGAGAATTGTTACAAAAGTATTTAAATACAGAAATTTATGAATATCAACTGTCCTATACTGAGTATCCCGGCCATGCTACGATACTGGCAAATCAGGCAGTAAAAGATGGGTATTTTGCCGTAATAGCTGCTGGCGGAGATGGTACCGTCAATGAAGTAGCCAATGCACTGCAGGGAAGTAATACTGCACTCGGTATTATACCATTGGGCTCTGGCAATGGCTTTGCCTATCATCTGAATATCAGGCGGGATTTCAATAAAGCTATTGATATTATCAATCAGGCACATATTACTACCATAGATACAGGTAGTGTAAACGGAAGGTTTTTTGTTAATGTAGCTGGTATGGGACTGGATGCAGCCGTTGCTTTCAAAACCAAAACAAACAAAAAAAGAGGGTTTTTACCCTATCTGAAACAATCTCTGATAGAAGGCCTGAAATTCAAAAAATTGCACCTGCAAATCTCAACTGCCGGCAAATCCTGGTCAGGAGATTATGCAATGGCTGTTATTGCCAACGGCTCTATTTACGGTTATAATTTTGCGATAGCTCCTTCGGCTATTTTGGATGACGGTGTTTTTGATGTACTGTTGGTGAAGTATATTCCACTGTGGAAGTACGTCTTTCTACTCCCACGATTTTTCACCAAGACCATTCAGAACAGTCCGTATGTCGAATATTTTAAAGCGAATGAAATAACACTTATTACCGACAATGACAGCTACTACCACGTGGATGGAGAAGGGTTTGAGATTAAAGGTTCCGTTCATTTTAAAAACCAACCTCAAAATCTTAAAATCATTTCATTACCGGTTAATTTATAGTCTATGGGAATATTGTTTTTATGTATTCTCTTCAATGCAATCATAGGTGTAATATTTAAAATGTTTCACAGGTATAACATTGATAATGTACAGGCGATAGTTTTCAATTATATTACCTGTATCATAGTGGCAACTGCTGTACAGCGTGAGATACCCATATCATCCAATCTGTCTGAGCAACCCTGGTTGTATTATGCTGCAGGACTGGGTTTGTTTTTTATAATCGTATTTAATACACTTGCCGTTACCATGCAATATTTTGGCATCGTGATAGGTACAGTATTTCAGAAAATGTCTCTTATTGCGCCAACATTGCTGGCTATCCTGGTTTATGATGAGCCGGGTAGTGTTTTTAAATGGATAGGTATAGCCACAGCACTGATTGCTATAATTCTACTGAATTACGAAAAATCAGATGCCAATGCTCAGACAACCCAACAACGCAATGCTACCATGTGGATTTTTCCCATAGCGACTTTTTTGGGCTCCTGTGTTATTGACAGTGGATTCTATTATATTGAAAAAAATAATTTTGCAGACAATGGTGACATTGGCTTTATAGCGACTTTATTCCTGTTTACTTCTATCTATGGGTTAATTATATTGTTTTTTCGACTGGTCAGACAACAATCGATTTTCGCCTGGAATAATGTTGTTGCCGGCATTGCATTGGGTATTCCCAATTTTTTCGCTATTTACCTACTGATTCTTGCTTTACAACAAGGATGGGGTGGCTCAGTAGTATTTCCGGTAAATAATGTAGGCATTCTGGTTCTTTCGGCATTTTTTGGTATACTGATTTTCCGCGAACGCATCACCGGATACAGGATTACAGGATTTCTGCTTGCATTGACTTCCATATTACTCATCACCTATTAATCAGAAGAACTGTGGCAAACATACTGGATACATACCATACTATTGATGAACCGGCTTATGGCGAATACAAGGAGAAAGGAAGTAAGTTTCTGGCATTTGCCTATCCTATGGATGAAGAAGAATCAATGCAGGAATATCTGAATATTGCCAGAGCTGAGCACCATAAAGCCAGACATTTTTGTTATGCCTATCAGATCGGACTTTCAGGTGACAGGTACCGCATCAACGACGATGGCGAACCTTCCGGAACAGCAGGAAAGCCCATCCTCGGACAGATACTCAGCTTTGGACTTACCAATGTAGCCATTATTGTTATCCGATACTTTGGCGGTACTAAATTAGGTGTATCGGGATTGATACAGGCTTACAGGGAAGCGGCTAAGGCAGCTCTTGAAACTGCACATATTGTAGAAAAGTATATTTCGTCCGTCTACAGACTTCAGTTCAATTATGATCAGATGGGACATGTGCTGAATGTATTGAAAGACCTGAATACAGATATCCTGAACAAATCCTTCGATACATCTTGCGAAGTAACAATCTCAGTAAGGCAATCCGTAGAAACCCACACTTTACACCAACTGATAGCAAGGCTTCTCAATAAATCAATGGAAGAAGTCAGTACTGAAACCTGTGTAGATTTCTGCACAATTGAAAAAATAGGTTAGTCTGTAAAATAGAATTACTTTTTATCCTTGCTATACTGTTCGTTCAGCGCTTTCAGCGTTTCTTCGGTGATGTCAAGTGTCTTGCGACCGTACATAACACTACCTCCCACACCTTTCATTAAAACCAGGTTATACTGTTTTTCTTCCGCTACTTTTTCAAGATAAACATCAATTTTATCCTGAAGATCCTTCTGAAGTTCCTGTAATTTGGTTTCTAATTCACGGGCAGCATTATCCCTTTGCTTCATCAGGGATTCCTCTTCTTTAGCCAGATTTTGCTGTTGCGTCATGAATTTTTCTTCCAGCTTTTTGAGTTCTACCGGTGCAATGCTGGCAGCATTTTGCTGGGCCTGTGCAAAATCCTGTTGTAATTTGGCAACTCTTTTCTGAAATGCTTCAATTTTTGTACCTAATGATGCTTCAGCAGTTTTGGATTGAGCTTCAAGGCTGGCTTTACTGTCTTTGTACAAATCATACTTGCTTAATAGCGTATCTATATCTATAAATACAATTTTATCTCCCTGTGATTCAGTAATAGCGATCGACCCGGAAGTAGTTTCCTTAGCAGGCTGATTGCAGGAAGTAATAAAGAATCCAGAGATGAAAAGTACAGATACAATATAATTGAAAGCTTTCATTTTCTATATTTTTATAAAATTAAGACACAAAAGTAATCATATTTTAAAATTTTCATACAGTTCTTTCAGAATTGTGTGTATAACAAATTGCACAAAATTTTGATAATATAATATTCCTGATTATACATGTAACTAAAAGTCAAGCAAATCATTTTTTCTTAATATTGTTTAAAGCTATTGATTTAGGCTGTATGATTTAACAAACCTGGTCAAAAAACTAGCGATAGTGATCATAATGTCAAAAGTGCGTCTATCGCAAAAATAGCAGTAAACACAGGAAAATACCACTACATGCGATAGAAAAAGCATTTTGACCATGAAGAGAACGGTGCCCTGCAATCGCCTTTTTTGACCTAGACTTTTTGTTTACTTTTTTGGCAATGAAAAAAGTAAAAGCCAAGCCCGCATTAGCATTCCAAAGGAATAGGTGAGAGCCAAAAAAGGCGACAAAATATAGTGAAGCAATAAGATTTACAATAAAAGTGCAATTTGTTTTACACACTTCAGAATTACAACATAGTTGTCCATGTGAATTTGAATTTCAAGGTATTAGGATTGTTATTATTCATTGATCTGATAAAGTTTCTGTCTTTATATAGTAATAGCCTGATTCTTACATATTTTTCATATCGAAATGAATTTTATCATACAGTTTTTATGACTACATCACAAACATTGTGTAAGTTTGTCATACCAAATCATCTTAAATGTTATGTCTGTTCAAATAAAAACTCTGGAACAATACCAGGAAGCCTTTCGAAAAAGTATTGAAAACCCGGAAGCATTCTGGGCTGAAATAGCGGATACTTTTACCTGGTATCAAAAATGGCATACTGTAGTCAATAACGATATGATTACGCCCGATGTGCGATGGTTTGATGGAGCCAAAGTCAATATTACCCAAAATTGCCTCGACCGGCATATCCCTGAAAGAGGTAATCAGACAGCATTGATATGGGAGCCCAACGAGCCTGATGCACCTACCCAAAAATACACATACAGCGAACTTCTGGCTGAGGTGTGTAAATGTGCCAATGCATTGAAATCACTCGGTGTTCAGAAGGGTGACAGAGTATGTTTCTATATGCCTATGGTGCCTGAGGTAGCTATCGGCATACTTGCCTGTGCACGGATAGGAGCCATACATTCGGTGGTTTTTGCCGGCTTTTCAGCCAATGCACTCGCAGAAAGGATAAAAGATGCACAGGCCAAAGTTGTATTGTGCACGGATTATAACCGGCGGGGACCGAAGACCATACCTGTCAAAGAGGTCGTTGATGAAGCGATTGAGATGGGATGTGACAGTGTCAGTCATGTTCTTACTTACAGGTCTACAGGAGGCGATGTACTGTGGGATGAGCGCAGAGATATATGGTGGCATAAGCTGGTTGATGTTCAAAGTACGGTGTGTGCACCCGAGATTATGGATGCGGAAGATCCGTTATTTGTACTGTATACGTCCGGATCTACCGGAAAACCCAAGGGCGTGGTTCATACTACAGCCGGATACATGGTCTTTACCTGTTATACTTTCATGAATACTTTTCAGTATCAGGATGGCGATATTTACTGGTGTACGGCAGATGTCGGTTGGGTTACAGGACACTCCTATATCTTGTACGGACCACTGCTGGCAGGAGCTACAACGCTGATGTTTGAAGGTGTGCCGGGTTATCCGGATACCGGCAGATTCTGGCAGGTTATAGATAAGTACAAAGTCAATCAGTTCTATACAGCTCCAACAGCTATACGTGCCCTTATGGCTGCGGGATGGGACGAGCCTGACAAATATGACCTGAGTAGCATCAAAGTACTGGGTTCTGTGGGTGAGCCTATCAATGAAGAAGCATGGCGTTGGTATGATGAAAAGATCGGCCGTGGTAATAGTCCGGTTATCGATACCTGGTGGCAAACGGAAACAGGCGGAATCATGATTTCTTCCTTACCGGGAATTACAGATACCAAACCGTGTTTTGCAGCCTATCCGCATCCGGGTATCCAACCTGTCATCCTGGATCAGAATGGACAGATTATCACCGAAAACAATGTGGAAGGGTTGCTTTGTATACAATACCCATGGCCTGGAATGCTCAGGACAACTTACGGAGATCATGAACGATGCCGCACTACATATTTTGCTCCATACCCGGGATATTACTTCACCGGTGATGCTGCCAAAAGAGATGAAGACGGACGTTATCGCATCATAGGCAGAGTCGATGATGTCATCAATGTGTCCGGACACCGTATCGGCACAGCCGAGGTAGAAGACGCAATCAACCAGCATCCCGAAATTGTAGAATCTGCCGTCATAGGTTTTCCCCATGACATCAAGGGTCAGGGTATCTATGCATTCGTCAAGGCTACACATGATGTCACTCAGCCGGAACAATTGAGAAAAGAGATACTGGAAATGGTAACCAAATATATCGGACCCATTGCCAAACCCGATATTATTCAGTTTGTTATACAACTACCCAAAACGCGTTCAGGCAAAATCATGCGACGTATTCTACGTAAAATCGCTGAAAATCAATACGATCAGATCGGTGATATATCGACACTTATTAATCCTGAAAGTGTTGAAGAAATAAAGTCAGGAGCACAACATCCATTTTAAGACAGATTTTTAAAAAAAATTAAATTAAAAATAATCTGATTATTATAAATAATACGTAATATTGCATTATAATTAGTTTGCAATTGATGATTCTATTGTAGATTAACAGATTCGGATGATGGGTATGTACATTTTTGGGCAATTCCATTCATTAAAATTTTGTATGTACCTTTAACAATCCGAATATTTATTTTTCATTTCCCATGATTATTTCTGATTATTATTAATATTATACATTGTATATCTATTTATTTATATATTATGTATTTTTATATATTAAACATTTATTAATTAAGTGCAATATTTTTTAATTCTTATAAAAAAAAATATTTAATTTTGTATTAAATTTTATTTGTCTAACAATACCTAATAGTTATGCGATATATCATTATTTCACTTATTCTGATTACAGCGATTCCTTTAAGTCAAGCACAGTTTGTCAACAATGGTGGAACTGTAACCGTCCAGGCAGGTGCTACATTGAGAGTTGAAACGGATTTTACCAATACAAGTGGCACCATCAATAATCTGGGTCTGATTGAAGTACTGGGTCATTTTAGTAATGCTGCAGGATCCGGTACAACACTTTCCGGGAGTGGTGAACTCAGGTTTATAGGTACTGCCAATTCCAATATAACCACAAACGGTGATGCCTTGAATCATGTGGAAATGGCTAAAACGACTTCCACAGGTAAACTTACCTTGCTGGACAACACTACCATCAACGGTAATCTTGAATTTACCGGAACAGGAAACAACAAAATAGAGGCTGGAAATTTTAATCTTACATTGTCAGCTACTTCCGTCGTTTCGGCCACTACCAACCATCCTACCAATGGATATGTAGTGACCAATGGTACAGGCAGATTCATCAAAGGCATTACTGCCAACGGCACTAAAACTTTTGAGATTGGCGATGCTACCAATTACACACCACTGAGTTGTGCCGTTACAGGTTCTACCTACAGTAGTGCAACTTTGGGAGCGAGGGTAGTGGATGCTACACATCCTAATAAACCTTCTGAAGCAGATTCATATTTATCCAGATATTGGGATATTGCAGCAAATGGGATAACCGGGTATAGTAACACAATGACAGGAACCTATGCAAGTTCGGGAGACATCAATGGAACTGCAAGCCGAATCAAGGGTGCGAGTTATGCGCTTTCTGCATGGGTATTTACAGGTGCAACTACAAATGGATCAAGTACTGTTACAGGTAGTACATTACAAAATACGGTGGATTTTACTGGTATTAATGCTTTAAACAAAGTTGACCTTACTGTTTACTTATCAGGTCCATTAAGTGGAAGTTCCATGACAAACACTTTACAGGTTTATGATCCACCATATATACCTACCTTGCTTCCTATTACAAGCCAATATGGTGCTCCTACTACTACATACAGTGATATAGGCAATCCGGGAGGTGTAGCTGGAAATGTTACAGATTGGGTTAAAGTAGAGATCAGAGACGGAACTAATCCTGCTACCATTCTGGAGACCAGGTCACTTTTGCTTAAAACAAATGGTCATATAGTTGATCCTTCAGGAAGTGTGCCTTTTTTCAAGGACTATACTGCAAATGTACGTTTTACTATACACCATAGAAATCATTTAGCTGTATTAGGAAATTCTGTAACTGGACCTTTTGAAGGAAAAAATACATCATATAATTTTAGTACATCACAAACTCAGGCAGTTAAATTAGACCCAGGAGATCCTGATCAACTACAGTTAAAAAATGGCTTGTATTGTATGAGACCTGGAGATATAAATGGAGATTTTGAGGTTAATGGCTCAGACCTTACGAGTGTTAAAGCTAGCTTTAGCATAGGTACATATGATGTATATACTGGAGCAGACATAAATTGTGATGGAACTGTTGATGGAATAGATTTAACTACTGAAAAACTATCTTTTTCATTAGGATTGTTTTCAACTTTAATTAATTTATAATTTAGTAAATATGAAATTAAGAATATTATTGTTTTTTATTTTAAATTTTATATTAGTAATACAATTTAATTTAAAAGCACAACCACATATTAACCTAAGGTTTGAAAAGAGATCAATTAATTCCATGACAAATACATGGAAATTCAGATTAGTAGCTGATGTATTAGCATCATATTTATCTAATAACAACTGGAGTACGATGAATATAAGAACAAATATAGTAGTTCCTAGTGGTGTTACAATTACTCAATATCCGGCAGGGACAAATTTACATCCATCTGTTACAAGTGCAGATGCTCAAAATGGGTTTGGAGGTGGAACAGAACCAAATACAATTAAATATGCCTTAGCATTGGATAGAGCAAGCGATTCATGGCCTGATTTGATTCCAGGTACCACTGATACTTTAGCAACTTTTACGGTCACATTTTCAGGTGCGATTTTACCTACAGATTTAGTTACTATAAGACCGTTTGGAGGCTCTGCACAAAGTTTCTGGACAAGGTTAGGAGATCCAACACCTTTACCTTTTGGAACTCCGGCAGCTTTTCCGCTCCCTATCAAGCTATTATCCTTTACAGCTAATAAAGCTACTGAAACCAGTGTAAATCTGAATTGGACTACCTCTTCGGAACAGAACAGTGATTACTACGGTGTCGAACGCAGTCAGGATGGAGTAAACTGGACAGAGATTGGTATAGTAGATGCAGTGGGCAATAGTGACACTAAAATGTACTATGATTTTAATGATAATGAATTGCCAGCCAACAACAGGACATTTCATCATCAGTTGTATTATAAACTGAGATTGGTGGATCAGGATGGGAAGTTTGCATATTCAGATGTACGCGTAGTACAACTGGACAACAAAAATACGAATCATACTTTCAATATTTACCCTAATCCAAGCTTAAAGTTTTTCAATATCAACCTGTCCGGCATTAGTTCCGAATACGGTGATATTCAGATGCGCATCTTCGACACAATGGGCAAATTAGTGCTTGAAAAGAAAATGCTCGGTGGTGGTATCGAATTGCTCGATATGCAAGATTATCCTACCGGTATCTACCTTGTTAAAATCATACAGGGCAGCAAGCAATTCGAAAGCAGGATAAGTAAAATATAATACAGGTATATTACTCCTTTTGCTATAGCAAAAAAAAAATCCACATCAGCTGATGTGGATTTTTTTTGTAACAGACATTTTTCAATATTACCAACTATCGTAAATCCTGTTTGAATACCTGTATGTTATGATATTACACATATGTTATTTCCTGGCATCATTACTACCGGATGAATTGTCATCCTGAGTAGTACTTTCTTCATCCTTACCTTTGAGATAATTGGGCAGATTCAATCCAGCCATATTAAACAGGTCATTGAGTGGCGGAACGGTTTTCATCATACCGGACACAAAGTTGGCCGTAGTACTGTTTTCACCGCCTCCATTGGTTCCGCTATCCCAAACCGTTATTTTATCTATCTTGATATTCTTGACAGCTTCTACCTGTGTTCTGACCAACTCAGGTAATTTTTCAATCAAAAGCAACTGAAATGCCTGGGATGGATCGCCGCCGGCAGCCTCAACTACCTTCTCATAACCCTGTGCCTGCTTGGTCAGAATCTCATAAAGACCCTGTGCTTCGGCCTGCATTTTGGCATAAATGGCATCAGCTTCTCCTTTGGCATTCAGGCGGATGCGTTCAGCATTCGCTTCGGCTTCGATGATGGCACGCTGACGGGCGATTTCAGCCGGAACAACGATATTGGCTAATTGACTCGCACGTTCTCTTTCTGCTCTGGCTGCTTCTGCTTTCTGCTCTGCTGCGTATGCGTCTTCGAGTGCTTTGGCCTGCTGTACTTTTTCGGCAGCGATGGCCAGTCTGCTGGCTTCTGCTTCTCTTTCACGACGCACAGCTTCCGAATTGGCAATTGATATTTTGGCCTCATTTTCACCCTGAATGGCTATGGCATTGGCTTCGGCCATTTTTACCCTGGTATCTCTCTCTGCTTCTGCCTTGCCGATAGCCTCGTCCTTATTGGCTACAGCTATAGATACTTCCTTGTCCTTTTGGGATAAGGCTATTTTTACATCACGTTCCCTGTTGGTATCAGCTATCTGTACATCGCGTTCCCTGTCAGCCAGAGCCTTCCCTGTTTCTCCGATCTTTTCCTGCTCTGCTACACTTATTTTAGCTTCGTTGATGGCCTTGGCAGCTGCTTCTTTACCGAGTGCTTCTATATATCCTGATTCGTCATTGATATCCGTTACGTTGACGTTGATCAGTTTCAAACCTATTTTCTTTAATTCTGTATCTACATTTTTGGAGATATTATCCAGAAATTTATCCCTGTCAGAGTTGATTTCCTCTATTGACATGGTAGCTATTACCAGTCTCAACTGACCAAAAAGGATGTCTTTGGACAATTCCTGAATCTGGTCGGGTCTGAGCCCAAGCAAACGTTCAGCTGCATTGTTCATACTATCCGGATCTGTAGAGATAGCTATGGTAAATCTGCATGGTACATCCACTCTGATATTCTGACGGCTCAGTGCACTGGTCAGATTGGCCTCGATGGAGATGGGTTTTAAGTCCAGATATGCATAATCCTGAATGACAGGCCATATAAATGCACCACCTCCGTGTATACACCTTGCCGACGTACCTCCGGTTTTACCATATATGACTAAGATTTTATCGGAAGGGCACCTTTTATATCTGGATATCAAAGCCAGAATCAAGCCGGTCAGTACCAGCACCAGTATTAAAATCAGCATGAGTGCAGGTGGAATGGATGAAATCATATTTTATAAGAATTTTGCAGGTTAATAATAAGTATTAATTTTTAATTATAATTACGGACGACCAATCTGTTGTCGTCCTGTATATCTTCAACAACTACCTTGCTGCCGGTAGTGATATCTTCCGATAAGGAAACAGCTTCAAGGACGTGTGTTGTTCCTTTATGGCTTATCATGATTTTACCATGACCATCATTATGACCGGGTATCCTAAGATATACCTCAGCCTCGGCACCTATTAATTCATTAGGATTGAAAGTATTATCTTCCTCAAATTTGGTGATCTGCTGAGCCAGATAGAAATAAACAGCCACAAATATCAATCCGACTGCTATTGCCGCACATATAAGCAGAAATTTATTTTGAATCGACGGATGTAACAAGACGCCTGCCCAACCAAATCCCATTAAAAAATTAATTGCATTCCGGATGGTAAAGTATTCCATAAATCCCTCAGGATCTCCAATGTGAACGTCTGCATCTATATCTGTTTCCATATTCAATCCGGTAAAAGTCAATACCATCTGAATAATAAAGAGCAGACTCACAGGTATTGATATATACCAGAAGGTAGTCAAATAGGCATCGGCATCGTTTAAAAAACTAAACATAGAAAGTATAGTATAGTAATCAATAAACAAACAAAGATTTACAGTAAAAAATTACAACTTTTGCATAAAGATAAGCATAGTTTCGAAAAATCATGTTGTTTTTTATATGAAATAACTGATAAAAGATTGAACGATTCAAATGGAGTCGGGAAAAAGCATATATAATACCTGATATAGTTCCTCCCGAATGTTGATCATAGGTTATGTATAAAAAAAACAACCGGATATTGTAAAAAATACACTAACTTTGCATCCTTTATTTAAAAAATATCAGCAGTATGGCTCCGTTAATTCCTGTTAACAACAAACAAAAAACCAAAATAATAGCAACTATCGGTCCGGCATCTTCCGGTAAGGAAGCTTTACTGGATCTGGTCAGAGCCGGAGTTAACGTATTCAGACTCAATTTTTCTCATGGTGCGCATGCACAACATCAGGAAGTAATCGACCGTATTCTTGAAATTAATGAAAAATACAATCTTCACATTGGTATACTGGCAGATTTGCAGGGTCCGAAGCTTAGGGTAGGTAAGATTGAAAACAATGCTTTGGATATAGAACCCGGAGATATTCTGACTTTTGTCAATCAGGAGTGTATCGGCAACAGGGATAAAATATATATGAGTTATGATCATTTTGCCCAAGATGTCAAACCGGGTGAGAAGGTACTTGTAGATGACGGTAAAATTGTCCTGCAGGTAGTATCCACCAATCAGAAAGATGAAGTTAAACTTAAAGTACTTTTCGGAAGTGTATTGTCATCCAATAAGGGTGTAAACCTGCCTGAAACAGTTGTAAGTCAACCTTCTCTGACACCAAAAGACATAGAAGATCTTGAATACATACTTACTCAACCTGTCAACTGGATAGCGCTTTCATTTGTAAGGCAGGCAAAAGATATCAGGGATCTGCAGAAAAAAATCGCTGAAAAAAATCATTTTGCTAAAGTTATTGCCAAGATTGAAAAGCCTGAAGCCATCAACAATATAAAGGAAATCATTAAAGTATCTGATGCCATCATGATAGCTCGTGGTGATTTAGGAGTAGAATTTCCAATAGAAAAACTACCTGGCATCCAGAAAATGATTATAAGTCGCTGTATCCAGAAATCCAAACCGGTAATTGTAGCAACACAGATGATGGAAAGTATGATTACCAATCCTTCACCTACACGTGCTGAAGTAACTGACGTTGCCAATGCGGTACTCGATGGAACCGACGCGGTCATGCTGAGTGGTGAAACTTCCGTAGGCAACCACCCTTCACTGGTAGTAGATGCCATGCGTAAGATAATCACCGAAGCTGAAAAACATTACCATATGCAGGGCAAAAGGGTACAGCCAGTTCCTGAATCCGAAACATTCCTTTCAGACGTTCTGTGTCTGGGTGCGCCACGAATCGCAGAAGAAGTACATGCAAAGGCCATTCTGGGTCTTACTGTCAATGGTTACACAGCATTCAGAATGTCATCTTACAGGCCTAAACCCAAAATCTACATTTTCTCAGATAAGCCACATATGCTCAATACTTTGAGTTTGGTATGGGGTATCAAATGCTATCTGTACACCAAATTTACTACTACAGACGAAACCTTTGAAGACCTCAACCAGATACTTAAAGATGAAGGTGTCGTAAAGCAAGGGGATATCGTCATCAATACGGGAAGTATGCCATTGTACAAGAAGTTCCGTACCAATATGCTTAAAATCACGATTATAGAATAATTATCATCCTGATTTTGTTTGTCGAAATGAAGGTATTGACTGAATTTTTAGTGATTTACACTCATATTTTGTGATAATAGCCCGGTATTCAGAATAATACCATATATTTGTTTGTAAATAATTTAGGGTTTATGCAAACAAAATATTTTTTCATAGCTTTTCTCTGTTGTACAATATGCTGTACTGAAAATGTAAATGCACAGATAACGGGAGGAATCCATAGTTCCGGAAAGTCATTCAACCTCGCAATCGGCTATAACTTCAGTGAACGTATCTGGGCGGATATGCGATTTTATGTTCCTTCGTTGTCTGATGAATTTGACCCAGAAATAATGTGTAACTACAATATTATAAAAAGGGATAAATTTGAACATTACACCGGTTTTGGATTTTTCCCTTACGAATTCAATTCAGTCGAAGCGATATATGGAATGGCTGTTATGCCTTTTGAAAAAAATAAAAACATTTCATTTAATCTTGAATTTAAACCATTGTTTGATTTTGACGATATAGATTTACTGATTACTGGATCCGTAGGAGTTAGATATATATTGCGTTAGATAATTCGTTGGCATCGATTAGAAAGGAAAAGTCCTATAAAAATCTAAGATTCCAAGCAAAAACTCAACAAGATCCGGAGAAAATTAAAGACAGCCGTTCAGCGTTACAGGATGCAGGAGAAGTAAGTAGCCTGATTGCGATTTAAGAGATGCTTCGACTCTATTGGGCAAACGGTGGGAACTGCCGGACAGCTAAATTTTTAATTTTGTTATCATGAAAACTAATTTTTATTATTACTTTCTTACAGCTTTCAGCATGTTTGCACTAATCTTCATTTCTTGCAATCGGGATGAAATCTCTAAAGACAACGCTAACAATCAGCTATCAGTCGAATCACGTAATATTGCCTATTGTGATGGACAAATACGGGATGGAATAACTATAGAGAGTTCCTACATAGATCCTAATACAGGTCAATGCTGTTTGACTTTCAAATTTGAACCACAACTTAACGCCTGTTGGGCCAGACTTGAATACGGTATAGTTACGCAAGTGATTAATACACCAACCAGCTACTATACGCCAATAGTTGACAATAAAGTTACTTTCTGTAAAGATTATCCTTTCGGATCTAATAATCTTGTCATTTATTTTAAAGAATGCTCAGGATACGGTTCAGGCTGTATGGAAGTAGAAGATACTAAAGACATAACTTGTAATTAATATTTTGCGTCAGGTTTCATAATGATTCCTGACGTATTTTTATTCTAATTTTCTTATTTAAAATCAAAAATCATGAAATTCATTTTATACCTATTTCTTTCACTGATACATTGCTCCATCGCATACAGTCAGAGTGAGTTTATAAATTTATACTCACAAGAAGATATAGATAATTTTAAAATAAAATACGGAGATCCTAAGATTTTCA
>JADZFD010000102.1 GCA_020850225.1 Saprospiraceae bacterium
CCATATAACTGTCTGTCAGCGTATCATAGGTGATACACCGCACTTCTCCCGTCAGCGATGCCGCCGGTGCAGGATAGTTGCCATCCTCGTCTATCAGCGATGCCTGTACATTGAAGTTGTTGTAGCGACCATTCTGGTAGGTCGCCGGATTGTGCATGTATTGCGGTACCGTACCGTCATCATTGATAAATAAAGGATTGTAGTTGTACTGGTGCCAGATCTTTCGTGCAGGCGCCCAGCGCTGCCCTTCGGGTGGACCGAAAATGTTGAGGCGACCAGTACAAGGTACACAAATTTTAGCACTAC
The DNA here is from genome assembly GCA_020850225.1 of Saprospiraceae bacterium. Classification (GTDB taxonomy): domain Bacteria; phylum Bacteroidota; class Bacteroidia; order Chitinophagales; family Saprospiraceae; genus OLB9. The sequence continues at coordinate 307 of JADZFD010000102.1, forward strand.
CGCTACCATCAATATCTGCAACAATCGGATTTGCAGTTCCTATATGATTAATACATTCCACAGAGTTAATAACGACAGGTCTTCCATTGATTATATTGATAATCAATAAATTATTTACGCCTTTATAGATAATATCCATGACACCGTCATTATTGAGGTCAAACATAGTCATATAATAATATTTAATATTTTTCCCCACAGGAAGTATCCATTCTTCTTTTAAAATTGTACTGCCGTCGTACACAAATCCTCTCAATTCAGAAAAACCTCCAAAGTCAGTATAAGTGTACATATTTATTGTAGGATATCCTGACGAATCCAACTTACCTATCATCATCGGAGTAGTATATTCCCAATAATGATTATTTAACATACCTATATTGGCAATTAGTCTTGCTGAATCTTCTTCGATTGTATAACAGTATAATCCTATTCGAGTTTTTAATTGATTGCTATGTAGTCCCTTTGACGATACAATAACATCTAAACGCCCATCACCGTTGATATCAGCAACAGCTGTTGTACCATCAACACATTGACCATCGAAAAGCATGTTAATCGGACGCATTTGATTACCAGATTCTCCATCAGGATTCGTAATCTTAACTTTATATACCGTACAGCCTGCTACCAACTCCAAATCATCATCATCATCAACATTTGCTACAGTAGCATTGCAACCATTTTCAAATGAAAGTCCTGAACTAATGCCATTATTACCTCCATGGCATAGCCTTTTCCCTGTCCGGGCATTATAAATTTCATTAAAAACCACTAACTCGGGAATGCCATCGTGGTTAAAATCAGCAATAGAAATAACACAATTGAGTCCTACGTTGCCACTTCTATTGATTCCAACCCTATGGTCTGATTTCCATAAAATATTACCATCCAAATCATAGCAAACCAACCTTCCCCTTAAAGAATCCGGATTAGTCAGACCATAGGGGTCTAAACTTCCGTCAGCAGCAATTATAACAATTCCTTTTTTACAGTCATTATCAATATCAACGACTATACAATTGCCAAGAGGGTAAAAAAACATTGATGCCGTATTGATTTTTTTTTCAACTTTTTTCTCAATAGTGTTTACTATTAATAATTCATCAACAAAAGGAGTATATACACCATTTTTTCTTCTGGAACCAGCAACTACAATTTCAGGTATTCCATCATTGTTCAACACATCTTCAACAATTAAAACTTGCTGCATGGGGATATCAATGTTATCCCACTTTTTTTCTGCTGTAAGTTTGTTAGTCTGTGCTGCATCATTGACATACGGTTTATCTATATAACAGGGTAAAGGGCATTGTGCCAATAACTGCATCCTGATTATCAACAGGAAAATTATGAAATGAAAGCGGGACATATCTTTATCTTTATCTTCTTTATTTATATGATGCTGGACCATTAATAAGCTCCACAACGTATAATTTTTAGAATTTTACAAATTTAATATTTTCGATATTACCACCTTCGTCTATGTACTTTATTACATAGATACCTACCGGTAAGACTTCAACGTTCCATTTATATTCGCTATCTGAAAATTTGATATTCCCGTATATCTTTCCGTTGATATCGTATATCTGCAGGGAGGTCTCAGCCATATCTGATTTAATATTGACCTCATTCTGACCCGGGTTGGGTACAATGCTAACTTTTGATGCTGTCGATTTTATTTCCTGTGTATTAGATGGTTTAGGTGCAGGATATGATTCAAAATCACCGCTACTACAATCCGGTTTGAAAACTTTAATGACTTTGAAGCAACTCTTATCGTTCTTGCATGTCTGACAACTCTTTCCCGGACAGGAATATATGATTATCGTCACATCGTCTGAAAACGGACCGAATATACCTCCTGTATAACTCACCGGACTCGTTGGAACTGGAATAATATCATAGCATATACTGGCAGTCGGTAAATTATCTATTTCCAACTCAACATAAAATCCGCCTTCTATACATAATATTTTCCTGACTGCAACATCCAGATCACAATCTATGCTATCCGTGCATGGTTTGGGTGGGCAAACTGTAAAATAAATATTACAGACGGCAGGGTCATTTATATCTATTAAATTATATTTAATACACGCTGTGTCTATATAACCAGCATAGATGGTATAGATTGTTCCTCTGTCTCTAAGTGTACTATCAAGATAATAACTTCCCGTACCAGGTATATTAATCTTAAATTTCCACGTATTCGGCGTGGTCGAATTATCACACATTACATCGAATATTTTCATTTGCTGAAATGCACTACAGCCTGAACAATATGCCGGCGGTTCTATTGTATATTTGTACACACATTCACCTATCGTTACTGTCAACTCCCAACTGCCTTCCTGTATCAGAAATGGCCCTAATTTATCCGAATAATATCCCGTACCGGAATATAACTCCTGATATCCGGATTCATTTGGATACGGATCCAACAATTGTTTACTTATCGTCCAGCCTTCACTTCCACCTTCAAATACTACTTTTACTGTATAATAATCATCCGAAAGATTATCGCTTGTTCCATTATCATTACACGATCCTATATGCACGTTTACCTCATATTTCTTATGATACAGCTTTTCTTCTATCTGTATCGTATTGCTGAATACTACAGGCAATTTGCCTCCTCCTTTACGCTTGAAGTATCCACCTGCATATATCTCCGCAGTAAAATCCATAAAGTTTGATCTAGAAAATTCAAAACAAAATGTTTTGTTGACTGTATCTATCCTTACATTGGTAATAGTGTATCCAGGTACTGATATCGAATCCAAATACCACAATCCACAAATTAAAGGTTCTGTATAACTCCCGCATATTTCAGCTCTGTCTCCATCACATGAACTGTAGTCTATACCATGTCCGAAAACCATCGGGCTATTATCATACAAGGTAACTGATCCCAATGCACTTCCTGTACATTCCTCACATATCCCATCTATATAAGCATATCCATTATGCACACCTAATCCACAATCTCCCATTGTTATCTCTATGGTAGCTATATTGCCTACCTCCGAAGCTGGTATCTTTACTCTATGGCATGTCCAATCCAATACATCCATTAGTTGTGAATTACATCCCGGTTGGCTATAGGTACTGTCACAGTCTATTATCTCAGCATCAAAACACAAATCTCTATCCGGTGCCAAATCGCACTTTATACTGAAAAAGGGCTGCGAATTAATATGGCCTGAGGGATTCTCCAGTGCCAGCGCATACCATACCGTAAAATCACGGTTCGATTCCGTCACTTTAAAGCGTTTAACCAATTTATTGACTCCATAATTTCCACTACATGAACCACTACTATGATCATAAGGGTCATTTAATTTAAGCGATTTATTACCAAATTTTACCTTCTGTAAGCCCGTGATGGCATCTATTCCTGTCGTCACTATCTCAAACTCTCGCGTGGTAGGCAAGA
>JADZFD010000103.1 GCA_020850225.1 Saprospiraceae bacterium
AATAAATACAAAATGGCAAACACATACACCCAAATTTATTTACATGTTGTATTTTCGGTAAAAGGAAGGCAAAAATGATTTTGCTCCTACGGAGCTGATATTCAAAATTGAAAATCAAATAAACCAACCATTCTATCAACTTTACGACCTGACCAAAGAAGAATTAAAAAATTATTGAAAATGGATAAATCCATTCATTAAAAAATTAAATGCCATTTATAGCCCACGGTTTAAACCGTGGGCTATAAAATCAAAATCACGAAACCCAAAACCATTTTAATGGTTTAAAAAAATTAAAACATGTCCCATTCATTCAACAAAATATGGATACACGCCATTTGGGCAATGAAAGAAAGAATGCCTTTAATACATCCAAATATTGAACAAAACGTCTATCAATTTATTTCTGAACAATTGCGAGAACAAGGTTGCCCCGTAAGGATCATCAACGGAATGTCTGACCACATTCAATGTTTGTTTTTGTTAAGTCCACAAAAATCAATTGCAGAAGTAATTAAACAGATAAAAGGCAGTAGTTAGCATTATATAAATCAAAATAATCTTATAACCGATAAATTTTATGGCAAACCGTCTATGCTGCATATTCTGTATCAGAATCTATTGTTGAAAAAGTTTTTCACTACATTAAAAATCAAAAGACACTTCACGAAAAGAAAACTATAACGATAAACTTGCAGAATTCTACACTAAAAACTTAATCAAGTAATGCCTTAGAAGACAGATACAGTAACAAAGCAACAATACTGGCATAACAGTTACCACTGGCTTCATGGCTAGATATCATAGGCGAAGAGACCATTGCCGATGCTATACTAGACCGTTTAGTACAAACTTCATATAAAATAGAACTAAAAGGTGAAAGTTTAAGAAAAAATCGGTAATTTTGTCAGTCCTAAGCGGATAAGATCACCATAGTATCAGGGGATCAATATCACCGGAATGGGGGTCAGTATCACCGGAATATGCAGTATAAAACATCTTTCATTCCCCTATCAATGTGCACCAACAGCCATATTTTCAAGATCTTTTGCTTTCATACCTTTGTCATTGAACAGGAAGACAAAAAGAACAGCAATAATCAAGGCATAAGCTGCAAATACCAGCCAAATTTCCTTCCACTGCAGACTATTGTCCGGGTTGGTAAAGTAATGCTGGATAGCCCATCCGCTGATCATACTGCCCAATATGGCACCTACCCCATTGGTCATCATCATAAAAAGTCCCTGAGCGCTGGCACGGATCTTCGGGCTCGTTTGAGTCTCCAGGAACAATGAGCCTGAAATGTTGAAAAAATCGAATGCCATACCGTATACTATACAACTCAGAATAATCATCCATAGTCCACCCATCGGATCACCATAAGCAAAAAGACCGAAACGCAATACCCAGGCAAACATACTCATCAGCATTACATTCTTAATACCAAAACGTTTCATAAAAAATGGAATGGCCAGAATGAACAAGGTTTCTGAAATCTGCGAAATAGACATGATAATAGCAGGATATTTTACGGCTATAGCATCCTTAAATTCAGGTACTCTGGCAAAATCATGTAAAAAAGTATCTCCATAAGCATTGGTCAACTGCAAGGCTGCTCCCAACAGCATGGAAAAGACAAAAAATACAGCAATCCGCATATCTTTAAACAAGGAGAATGCATTCAGCCCCAATGCTTCCATTAGGGATGTGCTTTTAACTCCTTTGCCTTCCGGCAGACATTTAGGCAATGTAAATGCATACAGACCCAATAACACAGCGGCACCGGAAGCCATATAGAATTGTCCTGCTGTTTTCTCTATCTGCAGCAAGCTGACTATCCACATGGCTGCTATAAAACCGACCGTACCCCAGACACGGATAGGCGGATAATCTCTGACAACGTCTGCTCCTTCTTTTTTCAGAGAAGAATATGCAACCGTGATGGCCAGCGAAATGGTAGGCATATAAAATGCCATATTGGCCAGAAGCACCCAAAACATCGTAGTCGGATTGTCCACACCGGCAAGTATAAACAGAAATATCGCACCCATCAGGTGGCACAATCCCAGCAACTTCTCTGCGTTGATCCACTTGTCAGCGACAATTCCCAGCAACGATGGCATGACAAGTGCTGCCCAGCCCATCGTTGAAAACAAAGCACCGAATGCAGTTCCACTCCATTGCTGATCCGGATACAATACCGGAAGCGTCTGAAACCAATATGCACCTATCGTAATCAACCACGATCCCCAGATAAAAAACTGGAGAAAATTCATAATGATAAGCCGGAATTTTAATTGCTGCATATTCTGTATGATTTGTAATACCTAATCTATATTCAAAATAGAATTGATATAAGATTCATTAATGACAGCAAATATATATTTTAAACCTGAAAAAGAAAAAGTAGTATTTATATTATTATCTTAAATCTGAAATAATATATTTTTTCAAGACTAAAAAAACATAAAAATCCACTTATTAGCTCACAATTTATCTATCTCATTTAAGAAATATCCGTCTTTTATCCAAACAATACAATACTAATCTCATTTCTTCTGTACAAAAATAAAAATCAGACATATGCTTTTGTATGATTAGCTACTCAATCCTGTTTCCATACTCTAAATCAATACTTTACACATTTTCCGGATCCAACTATTTTGTTACCCTCATATACCTGATAGATATATGTACCTGATGGAAACCCGGTTAGATTCACATCTACAGTTGTATCTTCCGTTATTCCTCTCTCTTCGTATACATTATGGCCATATACATCATATACCAGAATATCCTTACTACCCACAATACCCTCCAGTGACAGTTTAAAAATGCCTGAAGTCGGATTCGGATATGCAAGAATACGTCTTGCAGTTATATCATCATTCACGCGGGTTGGCTTCATGCCGAGCTCCTCCTTGCTTATTCTCATCATTGTTACGGATATGTCACCCCTTGATATCCTTAAATCTCCGGTCACATCATCATAAAAGTAAACATTGCACGGCACCTCAAAAATATAATTATCTTTATCCATCCCTAAATTATCCAACAGCCACACATGTCTATTCTTCTTGTTGACAATCCGCTTATATAACTTGTAATTTGCCCCTTCATAATAATGAATGACATCCAAAGATGACTTATATTCTTTCTTACCCCTGTCACTTGTATAGGAATCCCCAATCATCAACACTTTATTTTCCAGAACGTCATAGCCAACATAAGGATTATTATATTTTTTTATATCTTCATCATCAACATAAAATTGATTTAACAGATTACCCTGGTAATCCATCACAATATAATTATAGCTATATTCTGTTACATTCCTGGTTATCTGCATCACAAATACCATATACTCCTCTGTATTCATTATTGGATATAATAGTCCGTTTTCTGGAATAATACCTTTCATATCTATACGGCTTACCTCTCTTAGATTTGAATCCAATGTAATTAAATATTTTAGATTGTTTCTACTGGGAGAAGAATAAAAATAGTTATAATACTGATTGTTGCGTTTTAAAAACGTATAGTGAGAAAAATTACGGTAAACAGTACTATCGGTTATGCTCGTTCCATGTACATCTATGAATCCTTTATAAATTGTTTTTACATAGTCGGGTTTTTCATAATATTCTTTTATTTGGACAAACTCTACTCTACCCTTTTCGTCAACACCATAAAAATCTGTTGCCTGAAAATGACCATACTCATTTATATTGTACTCGGGATTCTCTTCCGGTGATGCATATGATAGTATACTTCCATCTTTGCTATCCAAAACCATATGAAAAAATTTACATTTTTGCACAAAATCCCACGTCCATTTCTTCGGATCATACGGTTCGGATTGTCTGTAACCAATAATTAAAAGGTTACCATCCTTGTCAAATGTTTGGTATGCCGGGGTAAGTTGTCTGTCATAATCTTCATACCTGATTACTTTTCCCCATTCCAATTTGCCCGTCTCTATATCTATACAACTAACTTTGAATCCCATATAATCTGCTATATAAATAGTGTGCATTTTATATAGTTTACCATTTTGTATTTTATCTCCTTTCACAAACTTATTTCCAAATACATTGTACCCATTGAATGATTTGCCGTCATAATACAATGAATCAAAGATTGGCAATGTCCATTTGGGGTTCATATTTTCAAATTCAACTGGCTCGAAAGGAAAACGAGACGCATAAAAAATAGATTTCTGTCCATAGACAAAACTACTAAGCACTACGAAAAAAAATATTATTCTTAGTTTCATGATGTTTTATTTTAAAAATTGTGATTATATGGTTGTTCCAGGAGTTGGCACAGGCACAGGTATAAGAATCTCACATGCATCAGCTGCACAGTTACCACCGCGCTCACATGGATCATATTGAGATATACATGGAGAATCCTGAGTTACATTCGTGCCTGATTTGATCAACTCATCATTTAGGTAGCAATATGCAGTTGAACGCTTACAACATCCAAATCCACAAAATACCTGCTTCTTCCCTGTAAGACAGAATTTATAACATTTGGATGAGAAAAAATCCAACTTAACCAATACTCCATCTTCACAATTATACTGCATTCCATTCATTTGCAGCTCATTGGTGATAACGATCTGTTCGATATTTTGTGTTGCCAGTCTGTTAAACATATTCAGAAGATAGGTTGCCCTGCTATTATTGCCGTTTACTACATAATACTCTATTGAATCTACCAAAACGGTACAATTGGTGTCAAAACTGATACTAACATCGTAAATTGCAATAGATTTTGCTTGTATCGGTATTGAGTTTGTTTCACATTTTTTTACCAAACAACTTACCACTGCGTTACACCCCATAAATGTAGGTACCAATGCATCGGTAATTGTATCAATTTGACATACACCCTGTGATGTATCTGGCCTGCATACGACAGTTGATCTTTGCTCCGTCTTATAGTCGGCATCTTTGGCAAAATATGTAGTCTTCTCCTCTTTCGCACATGACAACGCCAATACTAAAATAGAAGTCATGGCAAGTAGAAATTTAAATTTTGAAATTTTGAAATTTTGAAATTTTGATATAAATTTTTCATTTTTTAATTATTTAAACATTAATATAATATACTGATGATAATAATTTATTTAGATATCATCTTTTTATATACAAAATCTATCCATATTTTTTATATGGTTTACTATAAACAGGGCTAACATACAACATAATTTGCATAGTTGTTAATAAAATACTAATAATTAATCATAAATTAATATTTATAATAGGCTTAATGGACAAAAATGATGCTAAAATCGTCTGGAAAGCTTAATATTATTAGCTTTGAGGACAATCAAAGGTTATGAATAAAAAAAGTGCTTTTACTGCGGTAGTTCTGTTACTAAGAAAAATG
>JADZFD010000104.1 GCA_020850225.1 Saprospiraceae bacterium
CGCCTCGAGCCGGCTTGGCTTTTACTTTTTTCATTGCCAAAAAAGTAAACAAAAAGTCTAGGTCAAAAAAGGCGATTGCAGGGCACCGTTCTCTTCATGGTCAAAATGCTTTTTCTATCGCATGCAGAGGTATTTTCCTGTGTTTACTGCTATTTTTGCGATAGACGCACTTTTGACATTACGATCACTATCGCTTGTTTTTGACCGGGTTTATTTAAATCATACAGCGTATATCAATAGCTTTTAACAATACTAAGAAAAAATGACTTACTTCGCTTATAGTTGCTGACTTGCAAAATTAGGAATATTATATAATCAAAATTTTGTGCAATTTGTTATGCACACCTTACATTTATATATTAATCTGCATCTATCAGGATAACTTATCGTCGAAATTATCATAATGTTTTGTTGTATCAGATTTTTATATAAATATCTGTTCCAATATCTTTTGTAGACATGAACTATTAAAAAAAAAAGAGGCTGACAAGATGTACTTATCAGCCTCATTTTCTAAATCACTCAATGTCTCAGACGTAAATTTATTGTTTTTTGAAAGGGGCCGAATCCGGCGATCCGACCCTCTAACTATGAAAAAAACTACTGTCTCTTTTGAGCAACTCGATATTATGATATTTGTCGTAATGTCTCAGACGTAAGTTTATTACTATTTTGAAAGGGGCCGAATCCGGCGATCCGACCCTCTAACTATGAAAAAAACTACTGTCTCTTTTACAACAAAGTATAAATTTTTATTTTACAGAATATTGATTTACTTTTAAATCATTCATTCCTATTTTATTGAACACGCAAATTTAATCATTTGTTCAACAATGTATAATTTTTTTTTAAAATATTTTTAATATTTCATACTAACATTCAAATCAAATTCATCGGATATAGCTTTATCACCCAGATTATCGAAAAATTTTCCTGAACCGAATCTTACATCAAAGTCAGATCTGTCCAATTTAAGAACTGCATTTGCATTACCATCTTTAACATTTGCAGTAAATTTAATTTCTTTTGTTTTATTTTTAATAGTAACATTAGCAGTTATCTGATACTCACCTGCTTTACCATTAGCAGTAACTTTTGTAAATTTTATTGACGCTGTCGGATATTTTTCTACACCAAAAAAATCTTCTGACTTTAGGTGTCCTTCCAGTTTCTCCTTGCCGCTTCCTGCAGCCATATCCGTATTGGTCAAAGTAGTCATATCTACCACCATTTCACCTCCAACTAATTGATTACCTTTAAATTCCAGATTTCCTGATTTGAATTTAAGCGTTCCTTCATGTGATTTTGTAAATTTATAACCCTTCCAACCGATATTGGATTGAGTTACATTGATTTTTTTGTTACCTGGTTCTACATTCGTTGCATATACAAATACAGATAAAAATAATAGGCTGAACGATAATAATAATGACTTCATGTTTTTAAAATATTAAATAGATTAATTAAATTTGTTACAACAAATGTACGAAGTTATATTACTTTTTAGTATTAAAATTAATTGCTTTAATATAATTTTAACTATTATACGAATCGTTTTCAGATAATATTATGAACTCACCCGACCGGAAATTATGGAATCAATATATTTAACTATGGCATTGAAATGTGCAGGGTGGAATATTTGCCAGTTGCCATATTTTCTGAACCAGGTCATTTGCCTTTTTGCATATCGTCTTGAATTTTGCTGAATCAGGGCTGTTGCATCATCAAGCGTACATGCTCCTTCAAAATAAGTGAACAATTCCTGATATCCTACAGTTTCCAAGGCTCTCAATCCTTTGTATGGATACAAATTGCGTGCCTCTTCAATCAATCCGGCTGTCAGCATCTCCTCTACCCTTTTGTCTATCCTTTCATACAATTCCTGTCTGGGGATTTCCAGCAATATTTCAATAACATGATAAGGTAAAGTATCATTTCTTGTAGTATTTATAAATGAAGTATACGGTTTTCCGGAAACATGAATCACGCCTAATGCCCGTATAATTCGTCTCGGATTGGATTTATCCACTACATCGTAATAATCCGGATCCAGCTCTTTCAACAGGTTGAGTAGCCAATCCAATCCATAGATATCCAGTTTTTGCTGGTAGATATCATAAATATCAGGAGTTACATCCGGAAATTCATCCAAACCTTCCAGTAATGCCCGAAGATACAACCCTGTACCTCCTGTAACAACAGCTACATCATGTTGCTGAAAGTAAATTGCCAGGGTTTTTCTGATATCTTCTGCATAATGACCGACAGTATACGGAGATGATATATCAGCCATATCAATAAAATGATGTTTAACCTGAGACAATTCTTCCTCTGATGGTTTGGCGGTGCCAATGGACATTTGTCTGTAAAGTTGCCGGCTGTCAGCAGAAAATATTTCTGACTGATAGTGTTTCGCAAGGTTTATAGACAAACGGGTTTTACCTACTGCCGTAGGTCCTGCTACTATTATTAAAAATTTATTATTACTTAAATTGAGATTTGACATGCAGCTTTTATTAGCTTTACAGCACAAATTTATACAATCACATTAGATGTTATACCAATTTCTTAAAATATTAGTCAGAATTGCATTAAAACTTTTTTTCAAACGTATTTATATCAGTGGACTGGAACACATTAAAAATGACAGACCGCAACTCATAGCAAGCAATCATCCGAGTGGTTTTTTAGAGCCGTTGATTATGGCATGTTTCTTCCCAAAAAGTCTACATTTTTTAGTACGAGGCGATGTTTTTGACAAGAAATGGCTGCGTCCGTTGCTTATCTCTACCAATCAGATACCCATATTCAGATTCAAGGATGGTTTTTCAAAATTGCGCGAAAACCATCATACGATGGATGATAGTACAAGAGTTTTAACAGACAATAAAAATCTGTTGATATTTGTCGAAGGAAGTACACAAAGTATCAAAAAATTAAGGCCGTTACAAAAAGGTATTGCAAGAATAGCCTTTCAGGCAATGGAAAAAAATCCGGATCTTAACCTCGAAATCGTTCCAGTAGGCATCAATTTTACTTTCAGAGCCTTATTCAACGATGAGGTAATGCTAAAAGTCGGAAAGCCTGTTTTGGCAAGGGATTATATGCAATTACATAATCAGGATAAGAATAAAGCTTCAGAAAAACTATTACACGAAACATACGATGCTATGCTGCCCAATATTGTGCATCTCGATGATCAGACAATGCTTCCTTCATTTGAAGAGCTGGTACTGCTGACACGAAAATCGCACCTTTTAACCAATCCTACTCCTGTAACTATCCTAAGCTCTGATAGATTAAATGATGAAGTTCGGCTCGCAAGCGCACTCGATTATCTGGATACATCAACCCGTAAAAGTATATCTGACCAAATCAGTAAACTCAAAATCAAATTTGATACCCATAAAAACCATCCGGACGATATGTTAAAATCACCTTTAAACTTTAAGCGCACAATGATTCTTGTACTGGGCAGTATTCCTGCTTTCATCGGTCTGATATTACATGTTTTACCGATTACTGCTGCCTGGATATTTATGCGAATGAAAGTAAAACAACGGGAATTCAAATCTTCTATCCTGTTTGTTGTAAGTCTGGTATTTATATTATTGATGTATATTCTTTTACTTATTACATCTTTCGTTTGTCATTGGCTTTGGTGGGTACTACCATTAATTATTGCAAGTGGATTATGTACCCGATATTATCACAGGGTTTGGACTTCAACTTTATTTAACAACGCTTCTTTTGTCAATAACTATTCACAGGCAATCAGCACTATCAGCCATACATATATACCAAATACTATTAATTACTAAATTCAAATAAATAATATAAACCTGATTCAGCTAACCAATCCAAATTCATTAACTATCTTAACCGTATGTCATGCAATTTATACCTGAGATCACAATCAATCAGATTCTAACCAACTTTGAAAATGAAAAAATCTATTATGAATACATCGAAAAGTTATACAATGATCAAAAGGATCTGATGGCTTTCATTAACGAAGAAAACCAAAGTCTGCTCACCGACAATGAGATCGGTATACTCAGGTTTTTAACTGTAGTCATCTGTACAAGCATCGAAAACCACTATACTTTACCGGTGATTACTGGAAAGATGCTCGAAGATGCAGAAGAAAACAACTGGTCAGTCTTTCATGATACTGAACAGAAAAGTTTTAATAAGATATTAGATCTTTTCTTTGAAAACTATGCTCAGGAGGATTTACTCGCCTTAGTTGAAGACAGTATTCAGGATGATGAAAATGAAGAAATCACACAGGTAGGCAGGGAAATTATTTTCGTTGCAGCTAAAAGCATAATTGATACGCTTGATAAAAATATCGGCAATTAATCCGGATAACAGATTGAGCACAAATCCTATTTAATTTAAACGTAGAATACGCAGATTCTTTTGTTTAATCCGATACAAAACCCACTCCAATAATTCATACCTTATATTTTTATTATTAATATACATAATAAATAAATATGTATACAAATGAATTAACATGTTCTTATACTTTATATCAATTTATAATATAAATAAATCTCTCTTTTTAATGGATGCCTACCCATTTTTGGCATGGTATTGGAAATAATAAAAGCAGTTCAGATTTATTTAAGGAATACTTAAGCAAATTGTTACTCGAGACCGGTTCAAGGGGAATTAGACCGGTCTCTTTTTTTTTACTCCAATAAAGGTTTGAACCATCCTCCCTGCCTCCAATCCTCAGTCATACTTTTGATTATATTATTCTACTGATTTATCTGCAGATTTAAATTAATACATCCGGTATTCAGGTATTGTGTATATTTGTAAGCAATATCATTGTATTATGGAAAAAAAGGAATGTTTGGAATGTGGTGATGCTATCATAGGCCGTAAGGATAAAAAATTCTGTTCAGATCAATGCAGAACGAGTTTCTACAATAGACAGAATACTGATCAGAATAAATTCATGCGTAATATCAACAATATACTTCGCAAAAACAGACGAATACTGGAAAAGCTCAATCCCTCAGGAAAAACTACCGTGACCAAAACTGATCTCTTGGACGAGGGCTTTAAATTTTCTTATTTTACTAATGAATACAGGACCAAGACCGGTAAAACATACCGATTCTGTTATGAACATGGATACCTGCAACTGGAAAACAATCTTTACGCACTCGTATTCAGAAAAGAATATGTAGAATAAGTTACGACGCAAACATTAGCTATGAATCACTTCATTTAAACCTAAAAATGAATGTGTTTGTAATTATCGATATATATTTTTGTTTCTGCACTGTTGCCTGTTTTGGTAAAACCCAACAACAGCCTGTAAGTATCATAATTATTTGACGATGTTTTGTCTGTAACATCGACATAAATCCGGTTCCAGTCCGGTTTTGCCGGTACAAACAAAAAATATTCGATGGTTGTAATCGTTCCTAATGTTTTGGCGATTCCAACAGCTATTTCACCTTCTCCCTTATAATCAAATTCGACATAACTCTTACCACGGAGATTCTGACCTTTTACTACCTCTATGGCACTTCCTATTTCAGTGAAAACTCCGGCTTTTGTTAATGTTATCGCAGCCGATTTTTGACCTGTACTTGCCATATCCGTTGTCTGTTCCAGTCTGGATTCAGAATTAGGATCGAGGTAAAAGTTAAAAATATTGCTGTTTTCAAAGTTTTCATTTACAGAGAACTTACAATTATCAATATATCTAAAAACAAGTGGTACCGTATATACTTTAAGTTGTTCGGGCGTGATCGTCAGTTCTATTTCCTTGAAAAAAGGATATAAAACAGGCGTATCATTCATTCCATTGTTTCTGATACCGGGCAGGATTCGTATGGTTGTTTGTCTATCCTCCCAGATTAAAGGTACTTTGGCAGGCAATGGATAAACTCCCTGTATCTGACCATCAGCAAAGACCCATATATCCGTAATTTTGTGTGTACCGGGAGCACCCGTCAAAGGTTCGGTTGTCTGTACATTTTTCAGATCCAGATAATAAGGTATGGGTTGGTCATTATCCGTTATACCACAGGATTCCAAGCTAAAAATTAACATTATACTACTGACTACGATTAAAATATATCTCATCTCCCTGATATTTTCTCTTCTATTATTTGTGCAATTTTGAGCGCCTTATAACCATCCTCGATTGTAACATGGACAGGCAAATCCATACGCACTGACTTATAAAAATCATTCAGTTCGTCTTCTATGGCATTGTTAGCCATAATGGATGGGCTTTCTACCATGATACGCTTTACACCGGCATTCGTATTCAGTGTCATACCTGCAAAATCCTGCGTTCCATCATCGTCTTCAATTTTAATAACCTGCGCTTCCTTATCCAGAAAATCGAGACTAATATAGGCATCCTCCTGAAACACCCTAAGCTTCCGCATATTTTTCATACTTATTCTCGATGCTGTTATATTAGCTACAGCGCCTCCTGCAAACTCAAGCCTGGCATTGCATATATCCGGTTTTGGACTGACTATAGATACACCGTTGGCTCTGATATCTATTACTTCATCCTTAATCAAATGCAATACTATATCTATATCATGTATCATCAAATCCAGTACGACTGAAACATCAGTACCTCTTGGGTTAAATACAGACAATCGATGCGCTTCAATAAATTTGGGTTTAAAATCTACATTGGATAATGAACGGATGGCAGGATTGTATCTTTCTACGTGTCCTACCTGTACAAGAACCTTATGTTCTTTGGCCAGGTTAACCAAAGAACCGGCTTGTTCAGTCGTTTCAGTCAGTGGTTTTTCGATAAAAATATGTTTACCTGCTTTAATCGCCTGCTCAGCTATCCCGTAATGGTGAGTTGTGGGGCTTACGATATCAATACAGTCAACCGCTTGAATCAACTCTTCCAGCGTATCAAATATATGAATATCAGGATATTCAGCTGCTACAAATCTACGGGAATCTTCCGACGGATCATAGATACCTACTATATCAAAAGGTGTGTTCAACAAACATTTTAAATGTATCTTTCCAAGATGTCCTACGCCTGCCAATCCGATTCTCAATGGTATTAGTTTAAATAGTTTTTATAATGAACCCAATTATTGTAATACCAACCACGAGAATCAATGCGTACATCAGAGATCGTTTGATATGATTGCTGAAATTCAGTATATCAGCTTTATGTGCCGGATACCGTTTCAGCACTTCTGATTCCATTTTTTGATTGTTAAATATATGCTGAACACCAAACTCAATTCTATTAGCAACCAGTATCTTGTAAATTTTTAAAATTTTTACTCTAAAATAAAAATTCAAAAAAAACAAGGCAGCAAAAAAACCTATCGCAAGAAAAGTTAACAATTGTGACATATGTGCTATTAATCGGACTGCAAAGCTAATCATTTTTTTTCCTTATGATCAGAAAATCAGCAAGTGTGTATAACAATTTGCACAAAATTTTGATAATATAATATTCCTGATTATATATGTAACTAAAATCCAAGTATATCATTTTTGACTCGTCCTAAAAAAGTTTACAGGTTAATGAATAAATCCTGCTACAAATCTACAATTAAAAATCAGTCCTGCAATACGTTTACAGAGATAGGATTTTTTTGATAATAATTCTTCCATAATTTTTGAGTTTGTATAGGGTTTGCTGAATGATATATTTGGTTAGGGGATAAGGTTGATGATTCTCATGTGTGGTCTATCATCATTGTAAAGGTTAATCACGGCATCGAGCAATTCCTTTGCTTGCTTGATATTACTGACTTCATAAGCGTTCAGGTATTCCTCATTAATGATTCCGTTTATTCTTTCAGCTATGGCATTTTCTATAGGATCTCCGTTTTCGGTCATAGATATTTGGATATTGAGTATACCTGAAAATCCATTGGCAAATCTGTTTATGTACTAAGTAGAGATATCATCGTGATCATATTATTATTTTTCTCTTATGATATGATATGTTCAACCATATACAATGTTATTGTGTTTTAATGCAGAGAGATTTTAAAGAAATATCAACGTCTAAACCTGATAATGTACTCAGTTTAATTACTAATGTAGTCAATAAATTCATCCTGAAATTATGTTGAAATTGTCGAAAACCAACTCATTCATAGCTTAATGGAACATCCATATAAAAGTTTGGATGATGTACATGCTTCTATTGACCCTCAAACCCAGCATACTAAATGGAAAAGGATACTGTCTTTTTTTGGACCTGCTTATTTAATCAGTGTTGGATATATGGATCCCGGCAACTGGGCAACCGATTTAGCTGGTGGCAGCAAATTTGGTTACAGTTTATTATGGGTCCTGCTGTTAAGTAATCTCATTGCGTTATTATTGCAGGGTCTGAGTGCTCGCTTAGGTATCGTAAGGGGTAAAGATTTGGCACAATGCAACCGGGAAACCTATCCCAAAGGATTGAATTTCATACTGTATCTGTTGGCAGAAATTGCTATTGCAGCCTGTGATCTGGCAGAAATATTGGGCATGGCCATAGGATTACAGTTATTATTCGGATTGGATTTGCTTTGGGGAGTTATTATAAGTTTTGCAGATACCTTGTTATTAATGGTGCTTCAACGCATGGGTATGCGCAAGATGGAATTGTTTATCATAGGTCTTATTTCATTGATTGGAATGTGTTTTTTAACCGAAATGTTTCTGGCTGAACCGGATATTACAGGTATTGCCCTTGGATTTGTACCCGGACCTTTAACACCTGAAGCCTTCTACATAGCCATCGGCATTATAGGTGCTACCGTCATGCCTCACAATCTGTATTTACATTCTGCATTAGTCCAAACCAGAAAAATAAAAAGAGATACAGCATCCATCAAAAAAGCTATCAGATATAATTTCTGGGACACAGCTATTGCTCTCAACATCGCCTTCCTGGTCAATGCTGCCATTATTATACTTGCGGCGGCTGTTTTTCACAAAAACGGTATGAACGAAATAGCAGAACTTGAAGATGCCCATCATCTTCTCGAACCACTATTAGGATCACAATGGGCGCCTAAACTTTTTGCAATAGCCTTGATTGCTGCCGGGCAAAGCTCAACCATAACAGGCACATTAGCCGGTCAGATCGTGATGGAGGGTTATCTTCGAATCCGTATCAATCCGGTATTCCGAAGGATGCTGACCCGGTCTATGGCTATTATTCCGGCTTTTATAGTTATAGTAGTGTCACATGAAAAAGGTGTTGGACAATTACTCATTTTTTCACAGGTCATTTTGAGTATGCAACTGGTTTTTGCCATTATACCACTCATCCATTTTGTCAGTGATAAAAAGAAAATGGGACAATTTGCTCTTGGAAAAACACATTTAACTGTATCCTGGATTATTGCCGCTGTCCTGGTTATCTTAAACTTTAAGCTCATTTATGATGAGACAATCCGCTGGATAACAGATAGTAATAATTTGGGGTATCAGCTTGCTGTTATCTCTCTAACATCAGGAATAGTGATTGTTTTGGCGATGACCATAATATACCCACTCATTAAAGATCATAAAAAACATATTTCCTTACATAATCCGGTATTACAGATAGAAGGTGAAGTATTACCTGACTTTTCGACAATCGCTTTAGCAGTAGATTTTACTCCTACGGATCAGGATGTTTTAAGATATGGTATCCGGTTAGCCAATCATAATACCCGGTTTGTAATCATACACATTACCGAAAGTGCTTCTCCGCAACTGATGGAAGAAGAATCTGAAGACTATGAAATAATCAATGATAGAAAAACAATGCAGCTATATTGTAATCTTCTGACTGACAAAGGTTTTCATGCAACATATATTTCCGGCTTCAGACGGAGAAACAGGGAAATAGCCCGAATCACAAAAGCACAATCTGCCGATCTGCTTATTATGGGAAGTCATGGTCATAAAGGACTAAAAGATTTTATTTTTGGGGAGACAGTCAATCAGGTACGGCACTTGGTGGATATACCTGTATTCATAGCTCAATAAAAAAAATATTGTATTCAATGGTGTAGTGTGGAATTGGGAAACTTGATTCCACTATGATGTAACTCATGTTACAATCATTAATTAACAATCATCTTATCTTTGCACCATCAAAAAAATAAAAACAGTTCATGACAGAGATTTTTGGATATGTAGCTTCGGTTTTAATTGGTATTTCATTGGGCTTGATAGGTAGTGGCGGAAGCATCCTAACTGTTCCTGTACTGGTATATTTATTTTCTGTAGATGCCGTTGCTGCAACAGCTTATTCACTGTTTATAGTTGGATTAACAGCAGCCGTAGGAAGTTATAAGTACTTCACCAAAGGACTGGTAAATATTAAGACAGCCATCGTATTTGGTATTCCATCCATCATAGCTGTTTTTCTGACAAGAGCCTATATCGTTCCGGCAATTCCAAAAGAAGTTTTCCATGCAGGGGATTTTGTTGTCACCAAGAGCGTACTGTTACTGTTATTATTCGCAGCTTTAATGATTGTCAGTGCCTACAGTATGATCCGGCCTGACAAATCCAAAGGCAGTATTGAAGAAGTTGCAACTGAACAAAAATTCAATTATCCCGTCATTCTGATAGAAGGATTGATTGTCGGTATGGTAACAGGTCTGGTTGGTGCCGGTGGCGGATTTTTAATCATTCCTGCATTGGTATTACTATCCAAACTACCCATGAAGGAAGCCATTGGTACATCTCTGGTCATCATTGCTGCAAAATCCTTGTTAGGGTTTTTGGGAGAAAGCAGTGAGACCGTTATGGATTGGATGACTATGGGCAAAGTTTCTTTGTTTGCCATAGCAGGTATTTTTATAGGAACATATCTATCCAAAAAAATTGACGGTAAAAAGCTAAAACCTATATTCGGTTGGTTTGTACTTATCATGGGTATTT
Source organism: Saprospiraceae bacterium (assembly GCA_020850225.1). Taxonomy (GTDB): domain Bacteria; phylum Bacteroidota; class Bacteroidia; order Chitinophagales; family Saprospiraceae; genus OLB9. The sequence goes on from JADZFD010000104.1 coordinate 10,915, forward strand.
ATATCATTATCAAAGAAACTTTGTTATCATAATACATATATTTTTCTCTTTAATATTTTAATTTCTAAATTTTAATTTTTATGCTATTCGAACACATTTATGACAAAAGCCTTGCTCAGGCCAGTTTTTTTATCGGGTGTCAGGCGCACGGAGTTGCTGCTGTTATCGATCCGAAAAGAGACATTGATACCTATCTGCAGATTGCCGAACAAAATAACATGAAGATTACCCATATCTTCGAAACACATATTCATGCTGATTTCCTTACGGGATCAAGAGAATTAGCAGCATTGACAGGTGCTAAGATGTATTTATCTGATGAAGGCGGACCAGACTGGCAATATCAGTTTGCGCATGAAGGGCTTCACCACGGCGATAAAGTCACAATGGGCAATCTAATATTTGAAGTACTGCATACACCGGGTCACACACCTGAAAGTATCAGCTTTCTGCTGACTGATACACCGGCAAGTAAGGAACCTGTGATGCTGTTTACAGGTGATTTCGTATTTGTGGGCGATATAGGAAGACCGGATTTACTTGAAAAAGCTGCCGGTATGATAGGAACTCAGGATGTTGGCGCAGTACAAATGTACGATTCTATCAAAGCTTTTGAAGCCTTACCGGATTATATACAGGTATGGCCGGGACACGGTGCCGGTTCAGCATGTGGCAAATCCCTGGGTGCTGTACCAAGTACAACTGTAGGTTATGAAAGAATCCGTAACTGGGCATTGCAATACGGTGATGACAAGGCAGGATTTATTGACTATCTGTTGAGTGATCAGCCTGAGCCACCAAAGTATTTCGCCATGATGAAGAAGCTCAACAAGGTGGACAGACCATTACTGACTTCCGTTCCGACATTGAAAAAATTAACTTCTGCCGAGTTGACTGATGCAATGAATAAAGGCATTAAGGTGATTGATACCAGACTCAAAACCGAATTTGGTGAAGGTTTTATTCCGGGAAGTATCAATATTCAGGGTACTAATTCATTCTCTACATGGGCTGGTTGGTTTTTAAACTATGAAGAGCCATTCATACTGGTAGCTCCTGAAGACCAGCATGATGACCTCGTACGTAAACTTATGAGAATCGGTTTGGACAATATTATGGGATACATTCCTTCTACTGAAACCTTTACATCCAATGGCGGCAAACTAAGTACTGTTCAGTATATGGATATGGATGCTTTAAAAGCTGAAGTAGAACATGCAGGTACGCAGATAGTAGACTTACGAGGACTGACTGAATTCAATGCAGGTCATATCAAAGGAGCCAATCACATTTTTGTAGGTACAATCCTGGATAATCTGGATAAAATTAATAAAGACAAAAAAATAGTTATCCACTGTCAGGGTGGTGACCGTGCTACTATCGGCTATTCTTTATTAAAAGGTAAAGGATTTAATAATGTATATAATTATACTGCCGGTATGAATGAGTGGGTAGCTGAGCAAAATGAAGTAATTTCCTAATATTCATCAACAATATTATGTTTTCAAATATTAAAAAGACATTGGGGTTGGATTCCAACTCCAATGTCATTGATAAAGATGCTCTGATAATTGACGTAAGAAGCAAAGCCGAATTTGCATCAGGTCATGTACAATGTGCAATCAATATTCCATTGGAGTTAATAGAAATCAAAGCTGACGAATTGAAAAGTCAGAAGCAAATCATTGTATATTGCCGTAGCGGCAACCGGAGTGAGCATGCACGTAGATTACTTAATGAGAAGGGTTTGCGTAATGTAATCAATGCCGGTTCATTGCAGGAGGCACATGATATTCTAGTCAATGCAGGTACATTTGATGCTGAAATCGTAACTGAGGAAATCGAAGAAATCGTAACTTATAAAAAGAATACGGATAAAGACACGGCACTCCTCAAGATTTTGATCCCTACTGACTTCAGCGTACAGGCTGACTTCTCCTACCTGTTGGTCAAGAGACTTGAAGAGCACCTTACTGTTGAAACTCACTTTGTGCATATCATCGATGTACCTGATACAGTTGGTCTCGATGGTCACGGCAATATCACTACTTGCGGTGATATTGACAAAAATTACGTCCAGAATCAGGTAAATCTGGCTGAGCTGAAACTCAAACAACTAAAAGTACAGTACGGCGAAGCAATACATACACATCTCCGATTTGGCAAACTGACAGAAACTATCAATACCTTTGCACAAGACATGCATTTCGATCTGGTAGTCATGGGTACAAAAGGTTCGTGGGGTTTAAAGGAAAAACTCACAACGACCAAATCTCAGCTGCTGGTTCGCAAATCAGACATCCCGGTATTGACACTGATGTGCGATCGTTCAGACCTGGTAATCAATGATGTATTATATATTCATGATTTTACGGATGGAGACAATACCGATGTTCCGATTATGCATAAGTTTTCGGAGTTTTTCCATACAACCTTTCACTTGTTGCATATTGAAGCATTGAATTCAACACACAATAAGGAGGCAATTACGAACAATATGAAATTGTATGCCGAGAAGCATAATTTAAAGAAAAGTGCATATCATATTGTACAGGCTTCCGATGTAGAACAGGGTGTTAAGGAATTTCTTAAAACACAGGATGCGGATTTAGTGTTTATCGGTACGCATGGTAAGGGTGGAAAATTCCACAAAAGTCATGCAGAAACATTGGTAAAACATTTATTCAAACCCATAATTACATTTCATTTTAACTAAAAAATAGAGTATCAGACGATGACGACATTGCTTACGCAAAGCTGGTCCTGGTGGTTTTCAGGATTGGTGATTTCATTTATTATGTTTCTTTTATTGTTTTTTGGCAAAACATTCGGATTTTCATCCAATTTACGTACAATATGTGCAGCCTGTGGTGCAGGTGACCGTGTCAAATTCTTTAATTTCAACTGGAAGGCACAAACCTGGAATCTTGTATTTTTACTGGGTGCCATTGTAGGTGGATTTATAGCCGGAAATTTTATGAATAGTGGTGCTCCGGCAGATATTTCAGCAAATACTATTCAGGATTTGTCCAAACTCGGGTTTAACGCTCCAGCATCCATGCAGCCGGAAGAGATTTTTCATATAGACTCATTAATGTCCCTGAAAGGCTTCCTGATTTTATCTTTGGGAGGACTGATGGTCGGTTTTGGTAGCAGATATGCCGGAGGTTGTACATCCGGTCATGCTATCAGCGGACTATCCAATTTGCAGGTACCTTCATTGATAGCTGTAATCGGATTTTTTATTGGTGGGTTGGTTATGACGCATGTCTTCTTTCCCTGGATTTTTTAAAAACTAAATCAGATCATGAGAATATTAAAATATTTATTAGCCGGAATTGTATTCGGAATCGTAATGGCCAAGTCTGAAGCTATATCATGGTACCGCATTCAGGAAATGTTCAGATTTCAGTCTTTCCACATGTATGGAATTATCGGCGTTGCTGTCACAATGGGAATTTTGGGTGTTTTCCTGATTAAAAAGTATAAAATCAGAGATTATCATGGAAACCCAATTTTATTTCACCCCAAAGACAAATCCATTTCCCGATATTTAATCGGTGGAACCATTTTCGGAATGGGTTGGGCATTGAGTGGCGCATGTCCTGGTCCGATGGTTGTGAATATAGGTTTCGGATTCCTTACCATGTCCATTGTATTCATTTTTGCAATCATCGGTACATATTTATACGGACTACTTCAAAGCAAATTGCCCCATTAGAGTATAATATAATTCATGTACGATCCGATTACGGTACTATTGTTAATCCGGCATACATTTCTTTAAACAAGACAACTATATAATAACATGTTTAATTTTTTAAAATCTCTTTTTGCACCTAAAATTGATATGGTACTGGCAGAAAAGATGCAGGCTAAGCCGTTTCTTGTAGATGTACGTACGCCAATGGAATTTGCAAACGGTCATCCGGAAGGTTCGGTCAATATACCTTTGAATACCATTCAATCCAACTTAGTAAGATTTAAAAATAAGAAAAATATCATTCTTTTTTGTAGAAGTGGTAACAGAAGTGGCCAGGCAGCAGGCATATTGCGAAGTAAAGGCATAACTGACGTATACAACGGAGGTTCCTGGCAGAATGTACAGAGATACATGCAATAAGCCGGCAACACTGCTTTCAAACATAATCATCAGGGAATAATCCTTACTATTAAGGATTATTCCTTATATCAATATCAGATTCTTATTCTGGAATAATTATACTATTATTATTCAATGTAATACATCCATACTGTATTACTTTATCCGATTATACAATACGTATATTACATACTACCAAGAACAATATTCAGAGTAAACATATCTGTCTAATTGATAAAAATAGTATATACATTATATATTTATTATTGTCAACCATACGAATACGCCAATTATGATGCGCAACCTAGCTATTTTACTATTTTTGATTGTATGGCATTATACTCCTGTAGTATCACGCCACAGTATATCTTTACCGGATACATTATCTCATCATGAAGACAGTATTCAGAACAGAAATTTGTTAAATGCATTTAAGAACGGAAAATTTCAGGGACACTTCCGCTATTTCTTTTCTTCAACAATCAATAAGGATGAACTAACCGACTACTATGCAAATGCAATAGGTGGTGGCCTGAGGTTTGAGTCAGCTCCTTTGTACAATATAAAAGCCGTTATCGGCGGGTTCTACATTTTCAATGCAGGGTCTTCACCTGATATTATACATAAGGATCCGCTGACAGGTGCTGACAACCGGTACGAATTGGGTCTATTTGATATAACTGGCAAATCCATTAAGGAAATAAACAGGCTTGAGGAGTTTTATCTCGAGTACAGCAACCGGAATATCCAATTCCTTTTTGGTCGCCAATTGCTGAACACACCATTTATCAATCTGCAGGACGGAAGAATGCGACCAACAGTCGTCGAAGGAGCATGGCTCAATATGAACATTAGCAAAGGTCATAAATTACAGGGTGGCTGGGTGTACAATATCTCTCCGCGCAGTACAGTTGACTGGTATAGTGTTGACGCATCATTAGGTATAAATTCTGTTGGAAAGGACGCCTCAGGAAAAAAATCACAATATGCCGGCAACACGGTTTCAAAGGGTGTGTTTATGGCCAACTACAACTGGCTACCCAATGCCGCATGGAAGTTTCAGCTATGGGATATTTATTTTGAAAATGTCTTTAATATGGCTCTTCTGCAAACAGATAAAATTTTTACCGCAGGTTCAGGTCGATTTTATACGGGTATTCAGGCAGCTATCCAGACAAAAACAGGTCACGGAGGCAATACTTCACCCGATCTGGCATACTATACCAATACAAAACCTGTATGGATTACTGGCGGACGTTTGGGTTGGAAAAATTCAAAATGGGACTACTCGCTCAATTTCAACAGAATATCAGACGGTGGCAGATACCTGATGCCAAGAGAATGGGGACGGGATTATTTTTATTCATTTCTCTACCGTGAGCGTACAGAAGGTGCCGGTGATGTTACAGCAATCAGCCTTAAGGGAAATTATGCATTCAATACATTTGCTTCACTCCATATCGGTGCCGGATACGTATCGATGCCGGATACTAAAAATTACTACCTGAATAAATATTCCATGCCTTCATATACACACTTTGTACTAGATTACCATCAACATTTGCAAGGTTTGATGAAAGGTACCGAAGTACAGGTTTTATATGTATACAAACCCAGTACCGGAGCATATTATGGTAACCTGAACAGCCTGATTAACAAGGTGGATATGCATCTTTTTAATGTTGTCTTCAATTTTAGGTTTTAAAAATGACCTTATCGAACAACTTTATATTCAAAAATCAGGTTGTACAAGAAGCTAATATCTTCAAAAAAATTTAATTATATTTTTTTTCCTTTCAATTAATGTTTCAAATACATGGTACGCAACATATTTTTTTTAATACTAATAATAGGTTTGCTTTCCTGCAATGGTGATGATGATAAAAAAGGAGATATAAACCTGCGCTTTCACCTCTTGTATGACGGTCAGCCCATGGAAATGTTTAAGGAATATCCTTATCCCGGCACCAATGAAGCATTTTATCTTTCAAGGCTTTCATTCTATATGTCCGATGTATCTATTAGTAATGGTAGTACAGATAAAAACATTTTTGATCTGGACTATTTAAATCTTACTGCTGCATTTACAGGGAATATTCCGACTAACGGCTATCCGTTCAGAATAGCAGATGCGCCTGTAGGCGAATACACACATCTTACATTCAATATAGGTATTCCAAAAGCATCCAACGCTAAATCACCAGCACAGTATCCGGCCGGTCATATCCTGAGTTTCCCCGCTGAATACTGGGATTCCTGGAAAAGCTATGTCTTTTTTAAAACAGAGGGCAGCATAAAATTCAAAGACAATGCACCTGATGAGACCGATTTTGCACTGCATCTGGGTGGAGACGAAGCATTGAGAAAGATCAGCCTCAATAAAGTTTTCACAGTTAAAGATGGTAAAACGACAGATATTGATATTACACTGGATGTAAAAAAATATTTCAATGCATTATCTACATATGATATCCACGACACACAAAAAATCCATTCATTGAGTCAAATGCCACTGATACATCAGCTTATGGACAATTTGGCTAAAGCTTTCGAATAAACATTAGTACTCTTTTTGTCTGTTTCCTTTATTTTCATTTACTTTGTTCATTAATTGCAATGAATCATGGATGGCAAAGTAAGAATGGGCATGATCGGCGGTGGTATCGGTGCATTTATCGGCAGTGTTCACCGTATGGCAGCAGCGCTGGATGGCAGGATGGAACTGGTATGTGGTGCATTTTCATCTGACCCTGAAAAATCAAAATTATCCGGCAAGGAATTATTCCTGAATCCGGAAAGAGTTTATGGATCCTGGCAGGAGATGATCGAAAAAGAAAATCGGTTGCCTGAAGATGTCAGGATGGAAGTCGTTTCGATTGTTACACCCAATCACATGCATTTTGCACCTGCCAGGCTGGCACTGGAAGCAGGGTTCCATGTCATCAGTGACAAACCACTCACTTTCGATCTTCAAGAGGCCTATGCATTGAGGGATATCGTCGCTAAATCAGGAAAAATATTTGCATTGACACATAACTATGCTGCCTACCCTATGGTTAAGCAAGCACGGCATATGGTTTCAACAGGTACCTTGGGCATGATCAGGAAAGTCGTTGCTGAATATCCGCAAGGCTGGTTATCTTCTTTACTCGAAGCATCCGATAACAAACAAGCATCCTGGCGCACGGATCCATCCCGCTCAGGAATCGCCGGATCTGTAGGTGATATCGGTACACATGCCGAAAATTTACTGCATTATATCACCGGACTCAATATTACAGAATTGTGTGCCGATGTACATACACTTGTTGAAGGCCGAAAACTGGATGATGACGCTAATGTACTGCTTGGATTCAGTAATGGAGCACGGGGTATTTTGTACGCATCGCAAATATCAGCAGGTGAAGAAAATAATCTCAGAATCCGGGTCTACGGTGAGCATGGCAGCATTGAATGGGCACAAATGGAACCCAATTCCCTGATTGTCAGATGGCTGGACAAACCTATACAGATATACCGGACAGGAGGACCTGATGTATGTTCAGCATCTATGGCCTGTACCCGTCTGCCATCCGGACATCCGGAGGGTTATATTGAAGCTTTTGCAACGATTTACCGCAATGTAGCCATGTGTATTCAAGCTGCGAGAAGCGGTAAACGAGCAGAAGCACATTATTATGATTTCCCGGGTATTGACGAAGGCGTACGCGGTATGGAATTTATCTGCAAGGTTATTGAATCCGGCAAAAGTAATCAAAAATGGATACAGTGGAATACATAATCCTGCATCCTCATCATCATATTTTATAAATATCTGCAATGAAAACAATCAAAGGTCCAGGCATATTTTTAGCACAGTTTGTTGGTAAAGATAAGCCTTTCAACAACCTGGACAATATCTGTGGATGGGCAGCCAGCCTGGGATACAAAGGCATACAGATCCCTACCTGGGAAAGTAGCCTGATTAATCTGCAACTCGCAGCAGAAAGCCAGGACTACTGTGACGAAATTAAAGGAAAAATTGCTGCCCATGGACTTGAAATAACAGAATTAAGTACACACCTGCAGGGTCAACTTGTTGCCGTGAATCCGGCTTATGATATGATGTTTGATAATTTTGCCCCTGACCACCTGAGAGGCAAACCTGTTGAAAGGACAACATGGGCAATACAACAGGTCAAATGGGCGGGTACTGCAAGCCGAAATCTGGGTTTAGATGCACATGCTACCTTTTCGGGTGCATTGATGTGGCATACTGTTTATCCGTGGCCTCAACGTCCTGCAGGTCTGGTACATATGGGCATGCAGGAACTGGCAAAGAGATGGCTGCCTGTACTGAATCATTTCGATGCATGCGGTGTTGACATATGTTATGAAATCCATCCCGGAGAGGATCTTTTTGACGGACTTACATACGAACTCTTCCTCAAAGCAACAGGCAATCATCCAAGAGCGTGTATACTGTACGATCCAAGTCATTTTTTATTGCAGCAACTGGACTATCTGAGTTTTATCGATGTTTACCACGAACGTATCCGCGCATTCCATGTAAAAGATGCTGAATTCAACCCGACTGGCAGGTGTGGTGTCTACGGTGGCTATGCTGATTGGAAAGACCGTGCAGGCAGATTCAGATCACCCGGAGATGGTCAGATAGATTTCAAAGGCATTTTCAGTAAACTCGCCCAATATGATTACGATGGATGGGCTGTCATGGAATGGGAATGCTGTATCAAGTCTCCTGAACAGGGCGCCCGGGAAGGTGCGCCTTTTATTGCTGGTCATATCATTGAAGTAACCGATAAGGCATTTGATGATTTTGCAGGCGCTGAAACAGACGCAGCTATACTTAGAAAAATATTGGGTATATAGTACTCAATATCTGTCAGTTCCGTAAACAGGAGAAAGCAACTATAATTCTCTGTATAAACATCGGATAAAATGCTATTTTCTGAATGGTTCCAGTGACTTTTCAATAATAGTCAGTGCCTGACGAATCTGTTCCTCATTGATAACCAATGGTGGTGCCAGTCGTATCTTATTGCCATGTGTAGGTTTTGCCAGCAATCCGTTATTTTTAAATTCCATACATATATTCCATGCCAGGCCAGAATCTTCATCTGAATCAATAACAATCGCATTTAGCAATCCCTTGCCTCTTACTATCTGTATCAATGGATTTTTGGATGCTATCTGACGGAGTCCATCTCTGAATAGTTCGCCCATCCGGGCAGCATTATCAGCAAGTTGCTCATCCTGAATCACCTGCAGTGCTTCCATCGCTACTGCACATGCCAGCGGATTACCACCAAATGTAGAGCCATGTTCACCGGGCTGAATGGTAAGCATGATGTCGTCATTGCACAGTACAGCAGAAACCGGCATAGTTCCACCGGACAGTGCCTTGCCCAAAATAATCATATCCGGCTTCAATCGGTTACCGTCATCATCAGTCAGCGTATCTGTTACCAGCATGGTGCCAGTACGTGCTATACCTGTCTGAATCTCATCTGCAATAAACAACACATTGTATTGCTGACACAACTGAGCAGCTTTGGCCAGATAGCCTTCATCCGGAACAAATACACCAGCCTCACCCTGAATAGGTTCGACGATAAATCCGGCTATATTCGGATCACCTGCCAGTTCTTTTTCAAGTGCTTCAATATTGTTATAGGGTATCGTCCCGATTCCGGGCATAAACGGACCGTATTCGTTTTTGGCGGTTGGATCTGTAGATGCAGTAATAACTGCCAGCGTCCGCCCATGAAAGTTTTCTTTAGCAAACAGGATTCTGGCTTTATTGGTTTCTACTCCTTTAACTTTATACGCCCATTTCCGGGTTAGTTTCAATGCCGTTTCTACAGCTTCTACTCCTGAATTCATCATCAGCACCTTATCATATCCAAAAAGCTCTGACATGAATTTTTCGGCCTTACCCAACTGGTTATTATAAAAAGCACGTGAAGTCAGTGTCAGTTTTTTGGCCTGCTCAATCATGGCATGAATGATACGGGGATGACAATGTCCCTGATTCACAGCTGAATAGGAGGACAGAAAATCCATATACCTGACATTGTCAACATCCCACACCCAGATACCTTCACCCCGTTCAAGAACAACAGGTAGCGGGTGATAGTTATGTGCACCGTACCGGTCTTCCATTTCTATATAAGACAGGGAATTGGCAGTAATATGTGTGGATGGTGAGTACATTGTATATTATTTTTATAATGTATTTTAACGATTTCCACAAAATTACACGTTTAATCTATTTAATTATAATTATCAGCATAGTTTTATACTACAAAAACAAAAATCTTATACAATAATATATCAATTAGTGTAGAAACCAGTTCGAATTAATGAGAAGATGAATGTAACTCAGGTAAGCGTTTTTTGTGGCAGTATTGATGCAGACTTTATATTTTCAGTAAGAAATTGTCTCAGAAGATTTTTGTATCCGGTACTTATCATGAGTAAGCATGCTAAACCCTACCGCCAGAATGACGGTATCTCTACCCCAAGATACATCTATTCAAAAAAATTACATCCCGATCCAAATCTACCGACCTGACCAGATGATTATATCAATATAGTAAGATATTATTACTATTTTTACACCTGATTAATCCGTAAATATCTGATGAGGTTTTTATTACAAATTTTATTGCTTGCTGCACTTCTGAATCATGTTTCTGCTCAAGAGACGACAATGCATAAAGAATGGGTACGGTTGGGTGAAGACAGTGTTGCCCTGATAACATATATCAAACCGGGTAGAAATCACGTTTTTGTACATGTGCATGAAAACGAAACCACATCATTGGCTGCAGGGCTCTACATGCTGGAGCAGATGGGCGGCAAATTGATTACGATTGAGCACTCCATTACACCCGAAAAAAACAGGTATATAACCTTTAACCATAAAAAAAAGAGATACAGGATAGATCCTAACAGAATATTTACCGGTGATTCTTCAGTTTTACTAAATAACATAGAAATGGTAAAAGGCAGGGGCAACATTCCAGCTGAAGTATCGTCAATAGTACAGCATTTAGCATCCTGTATCTGGGACAAGGTCAAAGATCACAATATCATCATTGCCTTGCACAATAACAAAAACGAACCCGCATCCTGTAAACGCAAATGGCTGTTCTGGACAAAATACGAGCCGGAATCCTACAGTATCCTCTCCTATGCCAGAACATTCGGCAACAGCAGTGACAGCAACCTGTCCTGCTCGGATATTTACCTGAATCCACTATACAATAACAGTGACTTTTTTATAGTAACACAAAGGCAGGATTTTGACATGTTATTGCAGGTTCGTTGCCCGGTTGTACTTCAAAATCTGAATCCTGTGGATGACGGTTCTATGTCAGTATTTGCGGCAATGAATGATATCCGGTATATCAATTCCGAAGCTAAACATGGTAATGCTCAGGAGCAGGAGACATTACTCAATATTCTTTTATCTACGATTTACCGGTAAGAATTATATTTTATGCTGAACCTGGTCAATAAGTTTTTGCAGGAATGGTGAAGCAAATATAAAATCATGCATAATCTTGTTATGATCGTGCAAAACTTCGTTTTTATGCCCCTGCCATGCCAGTTCCCCTTTCTCCAATAGAATAATATTTTCACCGATTTCCATTACAGAGTTCATATCATGCGTATTGATGACGGTAGTTATATTATTATCCTTGGTTATACCGGATATCAGATCATCAATAGTAATGGAAGTTTTGGGATCAAGACCTGAATTCGGTTCATCACAAAACAGATACTTGGGATTAAGTACTATAGCGCGGGCAATCCCTACCCTTTTCTGCATACCTCCGGATATCTCTGAAGGAAATTTTTTATTAACACCTTCAAGGCTCACCCGTTCAAGACAGTAATTCACCCTATCCGTTTTTTCTTTCAGCGTTTGATGGGTAAACATATCCAACGGAAACCGCACATTCTCTTCAATGGTCATTGAGTCAAACAAAGCATTTCCCTGAAACAGCATACCTACTTCCATTCTCAGTCTGCGCATGGTATCCTTATCTGCTGTTACCATGTCCGTATCACCAAACAATACACGTCCTTTTTCAGGTTTAAAAAGACCTACCAGTACTTTCAAAAGCACGGTCTTTCCAGATCCGGATTTCCCGATAACAAGGTTGGTTTTACCAGCTTCAAACGTTGTAGTAATGCCTTTCAGTACTTCCTGCTGACCAAACCGCTTGAATATATTTTCTGCTCTTATCATGATTATGCTGTTAATACCAATGCGATGACATAATCCGCCAACAAAATAAGAATATTGCTGTAAACCACTGCTCTGGTGCTTGCTTCTCCCAATTCAATACTTCCACCTTTTACAAAATATCCCTGATAGCAAGATACAGATGTCAGTATATAGGCAAAAACAAAGGCCTTCACCAGCATCATAAATACATTATAGGGTACAAAAAAGGAGCGTACTCCCTTTATAAAATCTGCCGATGTAAATAATCCTGTGGGTACACTCGCAAGATAGGCTCCCAAAATACCAATAAGTGCAGAGGCACAAACCAGTACAGGTATCATCAGTAAAGCAGCGATCACCTTAGGCATAATCAGGTAGGCAGATGTATTGACACCCATGATTTCCATAGCATCGATATGTTCTTTCTGACGCATACCGCCCAGTTCAGCAGCCATATTACTACCTACCTTTCCTGCCAATACCAGACATGTAATCGTAGGTGCCAGCTCGATGATCGTCATATCCCTGACGATATACCCTATGTAGTACATCGGTATCATAGTGCCGGACATCTGATAATAGAATTGTACGGATGTAACCGCTCCGATGAATATCGAAATCAGAAACACAATGGGAAGCGACCCCACACCGATGTCGTACATCTGCCGGATCGTTTCCTTATAATACATCCTGTTATTCTCCGGGCGTTTATATATCTGTTTTTGCCAGAGGATAAAATTACCGAAATGATATACTAAATTAAGATTCATTATTAAAACGCTTATTACTTGTGCCGGTTATCTGCATCTGAAACATATACCATGATATTCATTTAGATACAAATACGATTATCTGATGTAAAACGCCATCTTATAAACAGCGATGTTAGCTACAAAGTCACAAAAGTAATTTTTTATTTTTAACTATTTATGGAATGGAATGTTTATTTGCAAATACGTTCAGTATTGTATTGATTTAAATCAGCATCATTTTATATTATGAATACTATAATAACAGGAGCAACCAAGGGAATCGGAAGAGCATTGGCTTTAAAATTTGCATCACAAGGACATTCGCTGGCTATTTGTTCAAGAAATAGTACTGATTTACAACAGCTGAAAAATGAAATTTTCGATTTATACAAAACAGAAGTATATATTGAATCAGTAGATATCAGCAATAAAGAACAAGTCATTCAGTTTGCCATTAATGTTGCTCAACAATATGACACAATTGATGTTTTGATTAACAATGCAGGCATATTTATTCCCGGTACTATACTCAATGAACAAGATGGTACACTTGAAAGGATGATGGATACTAATCTGTACAGTGCTTACTATCTGACTAAGGCTGTTTATCCGTTGATGCAACAATCCCTGAAACCTCATATATTCAATATGTGCAGTATAGCCAGTTTTATGGCATACCCGAATGGAGGATCCTATGCCATTTCAAAGTTTGCATTACTGGGACTGACCAAGGTGTTGCGCGCTGAGTTAAAAACGGAAGGTATTCGCGTGACAGCCATAATGCCTGGTGCAACATGGACAGATTCATGGGCAGGTGCTGACTTTCCGGAGGACCGCCTAATGGATGCTGATGACATAGCCGAAACAATATGGACAGCCTATCAACTCAACAGAAAATCCGTTGTTGAAGAAATAATAATCCGTCCTCAACTGGGAGACCTATAGATTTGGATGCGAAATGTAAAAAGTGAAATGTTTCATTTGCTATTTCTAATCTTTCTTTCGGTTGCCTTCAACGCTTTCAGGATACTTTTCAGCATTGCCTGTTTATAGAAAATTATTAAATTGATTATTCATAATTGATATGAATGTATTGAAGCATTTAAATATCTAAAATCAGTTTATTCCATTGTAATGATCATGCAAAATTTACTTCTGATAATAATAATTTCACTGACTATAAATATTTTTTACACAGTATAAGGCAGCGAATTTCGTTAAGGAACTGTTAAATAAATAATATACATACGTTATAAATGTATTTGACTTTTTATATTTGTAATATCAAACTTTTAAAGTAAAGTTTCAATTTTTATATTATTTTCTTAACAAAACAAATTTTAGTATGAAACAAGTCTTTTTTATTTTACTTGTACTTATGGGGAGTATGAGTATGGCCATTGGTCAAAGAATGGTTTCCGGAATTGCTACCAATAATTCCGGAGAAGCTTTGATTGGAGCAAGTGTCGTAGTGAAGGAGTTTCCGGCTATAGGTACGATTACCGATATAGACGGAAGATATTCATTACGGGTTCCAGAAGGAGGCAAAACCCTCGTAGTCAGCTACGTAGGTTACACCTCTCAGGAAATAGCAATTGATAACCAATCAACGATTAATATTTCCCTCGAAGCCGGACAAGTACTTGATGAAGTCGTAGTAACTGCTTACGGTATTGAAAGGAAGAGAAACGACTTGTCAGTTTCGGCTCAGAAAGTGACAGGTGATGAAGTGAATCAGGTACGTAACAACAACTTCATAAATGCTTTATCAGGCAAGGTTGCCGGTCTTAGCATCCGTACCAACAACAACATGGGTGGATCTACCAACGTGATTCTTCGTGGAACAAAATCTATTTCTGGTAACAACCAGGCGCTATTTGTAGTGGATGGCGTTCCTGTATCCAACTCAACCCTCAACAGTACTACTACAGCCAGAGGTTTTGAGGGATATGACTATGGTTCCAGTGGTGCCGATATCAATACTGATGATATCGAAAGTATCACTGTACTTAAAGGAGCTGCCGCAGCATTGTACGGTAGCCGGGGCGCTAATGGTGTAATTATCATCAATACTAAAAAAGGTAAGAAAGACAATTTTTCAGTAGAAGTTAATTCCGGATTGACATTTGGAAAAATAGACAAATCCACATTTATCGAGTATCAGAATGAATATGGTGCCGGATATGGTCAGGATTACTACGATTATGCACCTAACTTAGGATTCAGATCTTCTGATTTATTTACTCCGGGTATTGAATCACCTTTTGTACCTGTTACAGAAGACGGTTCTTTCGGTGCCCGTTTTGATCCGAATCTTTTGGTGTATGACTGGAGGTCTCTGGACTCCAAGTCTCCGCAATATGGTAAGCCAAGCCCATGGGTGGCTGCTAAAAATGATGCATCCAAGTTCTTTGAAACATCTGTTACAAGCAACCAAAGTATCGTTATTTCCGGCGGTGGTAAAACAACTACCTACAAATTGGGCTTCAACAGAAATGATGAAAAAGGTATGATGCCTAACAGTAATCTTGCTAAAAACATGCTGAGTTTGTCAGGCTCTCTGGAACCTAATGATAAATTTAAATTCAGTTCTTCCATCAACTTTACCAATCAGGCAGCAACCGGAAGATACGGTTCCGGATATGGTAATGTAAACGCAGTAACCATGTTCAGACAATGGTGGCAAACCAATGTTGACATTTTGGATCAGAAAGAGGCATTTGAGAGATTCAGACAAAATGCAACATGGAACCCTGCTGGAATTGAAGTAGATGCAGGACCTATCTTCTGGGACAACCCATATTTCGTACGTTATATCAATTACGAAAATGACTCCAGAAACAGATTATTTGGTAATGTTCAGGCACAATACAATCTGCTTCCTGAATTAAGTATCATAGGTAGAATTGGTGCTGACATGGCTTTTGACCAGCAGGAAGAAAGAAGAGGTAAGTCTTCAGTTGACTTAGGTTATTACAATATTTACAACCGTTCTTATAAAGAATACAACTATGACTTACTTGCTAATTACAACAAAGACCTGAATGACGACTTCAATCTGAATGTAGGTGTAGGTACTAACATCAGAAGAAGTTATATCAGCTCTATCTTCAGCGAAACCAATACAGACCTTGTTGTTGATGGTTTATATTCCATTTCCAACTCTTCAGGTATTCCAAATCCACCAAGTGAATCTTATATTCCTGTAGGTGTTGACGGTATTTTTGCTACTGCTACATTGAATGCATGGAAACGTCTTTCAATTGATGCTACGATCAGAAGAGACCAGTCCACTACCCTTCCTGAAGCAAATAATACATTCATATATCCTTCCATTTCTGCAGGATATAACTTTACGGATCTGGTAGATCAGAGCTGGTTGTCCTACGGAAAACTGAGAGCTTCTTACTCAGAAGTAGGTAATGATGCGCCTGCATTAAGCGTAAATAACGTATATGACAAACCAACTGCATTCGGTACGATTCCGTTTTTCAGATTACCTACAGTTAAAAACAATGCTGATCTGAAACCTGAAAGAACCAAGGCTTATGAAGTAGGATTGGATATGGCATTCCTGGAACACAGAATCGGATTTGAACTGACTTATTACAATGCGTCTACTTTTGATCAGATTATACCTATTCAGATCACAGGAGCTACAGGTTATACTTCCAAGTATATTAACTCCGGAGAGGTTAATAACAGTGGAATTGAATTGATAGCTAGTTTTGTACCTGTCAGATCCAAAGACCTTACGTGGACGTTAAACGTAAACTTTGCCAAAAACAAAAATGAGGTTGTATCATTGTATGATGCAAATACAAAACAAATTGTTATTGGAACATTTCAGAATGGTGTAAGCCTCGTGGCAAGACCAGGTCAGCCATTCGGTACGCTTCTGGGACGTGGTTTTGTTCTGGATGCCAATGGAAACAAAGTAGTAGATGAAGACGGATATTATAAATCAAAAGGAGCATCCGAAATCGGAAATATACAGCCTGACTGGCAAGCTGGTTTTGGCAGCTCATTGAGATACAAAAACCTGAGTTTCGGATTATTGGTTGATGCCAAGATTGGTGGTGATATTTACTCACTAGATCAGGGATACGGACAATACACAGGACTTCCTGCATTAACAGCCGGTTTAAACGATTTGGGCAATCCAAAAAGAGACCCGATAGCTAAAGGTGGTGGGGTAATATTACCGGGTGTTAAGGAAGATGGTACACCAAATGATATCAGAGTTTCAGCTGAAAATGCAGACGTAGCACCATGGGGTTCTATCAATGCACCGAATGAAAACGTAATCTATGATGCCAGCTATGTAAAACTGAGAGAATTGAACCTGACTTATAGTTTCGATAATAAATTATTTGCCAATTCAAGATTTGTAAAAGGAGTTGATGTATCATTGGTAGGCCGTAATCTTTGGATTCTGTATAAAAACTTACCGGATGCTGATCCTGAAGAGGTATATAGTGCCGGTAATATTTCAGGTCACCAGGGTGGTGCTTATCCAACATTGAGAACCGCTGGATTTAATATTAAACTTAGATTTTAAAAAAAATAATAAAAGATGAAAAGATATTTAATATATTTATTATTACCTGTCCTGTTTATTACGAGTTGTGTAAACAGTTTGGACGATTATAATGTCGATACTAAAAAACCTTCATCGGTAGAAGCTGGTCCTCTTTTTGCTTTCTCATCAAAAGCCATCAACGACCTGCTCAATAGTACCAACGTTAATATCAATGTATATAGATTCTATGTACAGTATTTTACATCAACCACATACCTGGATGAGCCTCGTTATGATATTACAACCCGTACTATACCTCAGGCATCCTGGGACAGAATGTATGTTACTGCGCTCTCTAATCTGAAGGAAGCTAAAAGGATTGTAACAGCTGATAAGGTGATATCTGCTGAGACTAAGGCAAATCAACTTGCAATGATTGACGTTCTGGAAGTATATGCATACTCAATTCTCGTCAATACTTTTGGTGATGTACCTTATACTGAAGCGCTGAACATCGATAATCCACAACCTAAGTATGACGATGCCAAAACAATCACACTGGATCTCATCAAGAGACTGGATGCGGACGTAGCAGCGATCAATTCTGCAGGTAGCGGATTCGGTTCTTCCGATATTATTTACAAGGGAAGTACGGACAAGTGGAGTAAATTTGCAAATTCTCTCAGATTAAAGCTGGCAATGGTAATTGCTGACACAGACAGTGACACAGCATCCAAAACAGCCAAGGCAGCTGCAGGAGGTGCTTTAATTACAGCTAATGCAGACAACGCATTATTCGGTTATGTTGCAGCTCCCAACAATAATCCTGTTTGGGATGATATCCCTCCAAGAAGCTCCAGGCAGGACTTTGTCGGTGCAAGTACTTTTATCGATGTACTGAATGGCCTGAATGATCCAAGAAGAGCTGCATACTATACTTCAGTAGACGGAGAATTTAAAGGTGGAAGATATGGCTTCAATAATGTTTACGCCAACTTCTCAACATTCAGCCCTAAGGTAGGAGCTTTTAATTTCCCTGGCAATATGCTGGATGCTGCTGAAGTCAACTTCCTGTTGGCTGAGGCTGTAGAGAGAGGATATATCAGCGGTAATGCTCAGGATTATTACAATGCCGGTGTTAAGGCTTCCATAGATTATTGGGGTGTTAGCGGATCTGATACGTATCTTGCTCAGCCTGGTGTTGATTATGCCAATGCTGCTTCAGGTGCTACATGGAGAGAGAAAATCGCAAACCAGAAATGGATTGCTTTCTACAACAGACCATTTGATGCATGGACTGACTGGAGAAAATTTGATTTCCCGGCACTGACAAAACCAGATGCACCAAATGTACCTGAAATTCCTGTAAGATTGATCTATCCGGTTGTTAACAATGCATTGAATGCACAGGCAACAACCGATGCTGCCACTAAAATAGGCGGTGACAAATCAAGTACTAAATTGTTCTGGGACAATAAATAAAATGTAATTAAAATCCAATTTGTAAAGAAGGGGTGATTTGTACAAATCACCCCTTCTTTTATTATAGATAGTTTTGATCTATCACCATTTTTGCATAATTTACAAAAAATAACACCATAACGCAGATTCTATTATTTGTTGGCAAAGTATAAAACTGGTGCCTATGTATTTTTAAATCTCACAAGCGAAATATAGTATGGTTTAGTGATCCCTTAGTGGGCATAGTGGTAAAATATCTCATAATCAGGAAGTAACTTTACCTACCCTTCCAATTCATACGACCCATTCTTAATACAACTTCATACTTCTAATGTTGCACAGCTAATACATTGAAGTTTAACTAAATTAGATTGATTCTATTTTAACAAATATAATACTCAATATGACTAAAGTCATCAAATATAGATACATTTCTACATACATTTGCTATAAGAATATTTTATAATCTAATTTTCTAACAAAACAAAACCAATCATTATGTTATCAAAATCACAAGCCAGGGCATTTTTCCTCGGTGGAACAGTGGTAACCTTTATGGCATTTATCGGACTTACCATTTATTCATTTCGCCCGCAGAATGACCAAACACACCATGACAAGATTGATGCACAGGTCATCAGAGGCAAACATCTGTGGGAGACCAATAACTGTATGGGCTGTCATACTATCCTTGGAGAAGGCGGATATTACGCTCCGGAACTTACCAAAGTCGTAGAAAGAAAGGGAGAAGAATACATTAAAATAGTACTTCAGTCTAAGGTTCCATGGGAACCCAATGGCAGGAAGATGGTAGCGTATGCGATGAACGATGAAGATACCCAAGCAATGATCGCATATTTCAAATGGATAGGCGGTATAGACCTGAACGGTTTTGACCGCATTGTTTCCCCGTTATCCAAAGACAAACAATAATTTATTCAACAGTTAATTCAATTATCATGAAATATAAATCTCAAAAAGTAGCCTACTGGTTCTTTGCACTCTGCATGTTGTTATTTACCCTTCAGATTGTATATGGTTTTATCATGGGTTTTGCCCGGATAGGCATGGATGGTCTACATGATTTCATTCCTTTTAATACTGCCCGGGCTGTACACACAAATCTACTGGTAGTATGGTTGCTCACCGGATTTATGGGTGCCGCCTACTACATTATACCTGAAGAAGCCCAGCGCGAACTCATCAGTGTAAAATGGGCATATATTCAACTGATATCTCTGGCAGTAGTAGGTGTTGTAGCCATCGTTGGCTACCATTTCAATTATTGGGAAGGTAGAAAATTTCTGGAAATACCAAGAGAACTCGACTACCTTGTTGTTGTCAATGTCCTGCTTTTCCTCGGACTCATATTAGGCACACTGTTTACAGGTAAACGAAAAACCACAACAGCTCTCGTGCTCTCCATGGGACTGTTGTTTGCAGCATTGCTCTACCTGCCGGGCATGATCTGGTTTGACAGTCAGGTGACGGACTCCTTCTTCCGCTGGTGGGTTGTACACCTTTGGGTTGAGGGTGTATGGGAGTTGATTATGGGCGGTATCCTCTCCTATCTACTGATCAAACTTACCGGTGTTGACCGCGAAGTAATCGAAAAATGGCTCTATGTCATCGTAGGTCTTACCTTCCTATCCGGAATATTGGGTACCGGTCACCACTACTACTACATCGGTGTTAATAAAATCTGGTTGATCGTCGGTGGAATATTCTCTGCTTTGGAGCCGCTGGCATTCCTTGCTATGGCACTTTTCGCCGTATATATGTACCGTAAAGGTGAAAAATCTCACCCCAATAAGATTGCTTTATTCTGGACTATCGGCGCTGCCATTGTTTCCTTCATAGGTGCCGGATTGCTGGGATTTGCCCACACCCTGCCACAGACCAATCTCTATACACACGGAACACTCGTCACCGCCATGCATGGACACTATGCATTCTGGGGCGCCTATGCCATGATTGTACTAGCTATCATCAGCTATGCCCTACCCAATATTACGGGTAGAAAACGCCATGACAAGACCAATGGACATATGGCTTTCTGGCTTTCCAATATCGGTATGCTCGGTATGACCGTAGCTTTCGGAGTAGCAGGTGTAGTTCAGGTATATATGGAGCGGAAGATGGGTCTCGATTTCATGAAGGTACAGAACGAAATCAGCATTCACTTTGTCGTTCTCTTACTCTGTGCCACCTTGTTTGCTACCGGCATAACCATGTATATAATCGAATTTATAAAATACGGAAAACCCTCTGACGAAGCAATGACAACAGATACACATTAGTATCCTGTAATAAAAGACTTTTTATGAATGGAAGCGGGCAGTCATCATGCGAATGTCATTCCTGCTTTCATTCATTTTTCACCATCTGCTCCGTTGCTTTTCTGACGCAGTGCCGTTTTGTGACGTTTTTTAATTAAACCGGTATTATTTTCCCTGACGAACTTCAATGATTTTATTCTTAGCCGTATAAAAACCTGTACTTTCCATTAGCATATCTTCAAATCAGCTAATTGGGTAGATTTATATATAAAAAACATCAAAATAAATATCATTCATGCTAACCAATGTAAACACCGTATATTATAAGGAAACAGGCTCTGAAAAGGAGGTTTTTCATCATGCATGGAAACTAAAACTTCCCGTATTATTAAAAGGACCTACAGGTACCGGGAAATCCAGATTTGTTGAACATATGGCCGCAGAACTTGACAAGCAGCTGATTACTGTCAGTTGTCACGAAGAAACTTCATCCACAGACCTTATCGGACGCTTTATCATCAAGGGTGCCGAGACTGTCTGGATGGATGGCCCCTTGTCCATAGCAGTAAAAAACGGATATATGCTCTACCTGGATGAGGTAGCCGAAGCACGGCCTGACGTCATCGTAGCGATTCATGCACTGACCGACCACAGAAGAACCCTTTTTATCGACAAATTAGGCGCATCCATTCAGGCACACCCTGATTTTCTGCTTGTAGCATCATTCAATCCGGGATATCAGAAGGGATTCAAGGAATTAAAACCTTCTACACGGCAACGATTTATAGCACTCTCCTTTGCATATCCGGATGCTAAGACAGAAGCTGAGATTCTCGTCGAAGAGACAGCTATTGACAAAGACATTGCCAAAAAATTGGTTTCCATAGGCAATAAAATCCGGAACCTGACCGAATTGGGACTTACAGAAACGGTATCCACCCGGTTGCTGGTCGATGCCGCCAAACTCATCCACAGTGGCCTTCCCAAACGTATGTCTGTACATGTTGCAGTAGTGGAGCCGCTGACGGACGAACCGGAAACTATACAAGCATTGAAGGATTTATGCGATCTGATGATTTAATAAAAAAAGACTATGGGGCTCGATCTGGACGAAATAATATATGCGCGCGTACTTAGGTTTCTGAAAAAACGCAAGGAAAAGGATGCAGTCGTTTTAGCTAAAAAAGTGGAGTTGGCTGATGTAAGGCCTCGTCTTACACTTGTCGCCCGTGCAGTGACCGGAAAACATACTGAACTCTACCCTGCTGAAAGAGAAGGCGGATACAGGGATGATAATTACTTCTTACCACATACCTGTGCTCTGTTCGGTGACAGGGAAGCCAATTACAAATTTTACCTGTTCAGAGTACTCTATATGTCTGTACAGCAAAAACTGGGATTCAACTGGGATGCAGACACTTATGACGAAGACCTCTCCACACAAAAAGCGCTGGATACATCACCACAGGTACTTCAAGTCCTGTTTGAGTCATACCCTGCCATAGTAAAATGGTATGACTATTTCGTACTACACCTACCGGCTAAGGACAGGAAAAATACACTTCCGGATACAAGCTGGCTCTATGGAAAATGGATGAAAAACAGCCCGACAACCCATAATCCGGATCAACTGCAACATATCAGTAACGAACTCAACAAAAAAAACAACAATATTGAAGCTGACACCACACTGAATGCCAAAGCTGTTGAGGAAATAGAATCTCTTACCATTGATAAAAAGCAACAGGAAGACTACGTACTGATGCATAGCTTCGAAAAAGTGGAAACTGCTGAAGAATTTAACGGAAACTGGCGTGATTTCGATGGCAGGGACGAACTCAAAGACCATCAGGAAGCTCTTGAAGAAATGAATATGCGCTTTACAGTACGGGTCGATGATACGGTACATTCCGTGTATCAGGCTGAATTTGTTGAAAATACAACCGTTGCCGAAAGTGCCGAAACTGACGAAAAGGGGCTGCATCTCAAATATGATGAATGGGATTATAAGAAAAGGATTTACTTGCCTGAATATTGCAAGGTTTACCCCAAATCACAGGTCAGAACATATTCCGCCTACTATACCCACACCCTATCAAGGCACCGGGCTACACTGAATGGTCTTCGCAAGATGCTCACCAGTGTAAACAACAAAATGCAACAGCACCGGAGATTGCTGCAGGGCGAATCCTTTGATCTCGACGCACTGACCGATTTATATACGGATATACATTCAGGTATAACTCCGGATGACCGTATCTATCTGTCGCAGAGGAAGAAGGCAAAAGACATTTCTATACTACTCCTTCTGGATATCAGCCTCTCCAGCGACGGCTATGCAGCCGGTAACCGCGTCATTGATGTGGAGAAGGAAGTTTCCATCCTCTTCGGCGAGATACTCAGCGAATTCAATATCAATTTCGCTATTGACGGATTCAGTTCCAAAACCCGGAATCATACCACGTATATCACATTCAAGGAATTCAATGAATCCTGGAATCATGGCAAATTGAAAATCGGTGCTGCCGAACCTGCCGGTTATACGCGTATCGGCCCGGCACTACGCCATGCCGGCGCACGGCTTGATAATACAGATACCGGTAATAAATGGGTTATCCTGCTCTCCGATGGCAAACCCAATGACTACGACAAATACGAAGGTGTACATGGTATTCAGGATATCAAACAAGCACTGCGTGAACTGAATGAGCGCCATATCCATGCATATGCCCTCGCTATCGAGGCGCAGGCCAAATATTATCTGCCACAGATGTTTGGTCAGAATCATTACGAAATACTGACTACACCCGAGGCCTTGCTCAAATCACTTGCTCAACTGTTCGAAAGAATCAAACACACATAATATGTCCTCAACCCATTCAAAATCAATATGGTACCCACCGGGAGGCATCCTGATTTGGATTATCATCCTTATTGAGTTATTCACTTACGGCATGGCAATGGCAGCATTGGCATACTACGGATCATTAGACAGGGCACAGTATCATGCAGATAGTATGCTCCTGAACAAAGCCATAGCTGCCGTCAATACTGTATTTCTGCTGACTGGTGGATATTATGCCGCTATGGCTGTCAATAGGTTCAGAAATGCTGAATTTGACAAAACCAGCCGTTATCTTCTGTGGGCAATTTATTCTGGGGTCGCTTTTCTGCTTCTTAAATTAGCGGAATACTATCCCAAACTTGCAGCTGGTCTGGACATGAATTACAGTCCATTCTTTATGAATTACTGGCTGCTCACCGGATTTCACTGGATACATGTGCTGGTAGGTGTGGTCATCCTTATAGTTATCCGGCACGGCATCATTAAAAACGGTCACAATGCTTCTCCCGAAGACCTGGAAGCCGGCACTGCCTTCTGGCATATGTGCGATCTGATCTGGTTGTTATTGTTCCCCATACTCTACCTGTTGTTCTGATATGAAAAATAATCTGTACACCTCATTCATTATACTGCTGGTCATCACCTTGCTTTCGACCGGTATTTCCTATTTCGCCACAGCCGGATTGTTTACACTGATGATAGTGGTTTTATCCATTATAAAATTCGGTATGGTAGGCTTCAGCTTTATGGAACTCAGATATGCACATAGTTTCTGGAAAGCGCTGTTCGTATTGTACAGTCTGCTTATAGGGTTTATTTTTACTTTATTGTTGAGTTGATTGAGTTGTTAAGTTGGTTGATCCCGATAGCTATCGGGAGTTGAGTTGTTTGAGTTGTTTGAGTTGGGGAGTTGTTTGAGTTGGGGAGTTGTTTAATTGTTGAGTTGTTAAGTTGGTTGATCCCGATAGCTATCGGGAGTTGAGTTGGTGGAGTTGGTTGAGTTGGTGGAGTTGTTTGAGTTGGGGAGTTGTTTAGGTGGTTAGGTGTTGAGTTGTTAAGTTGGTTGATCCCGATAGCTATCGGGAGTTAAGTTGTTTAATTGTTTAGGTGGGGAGTTGTTGAGGTGGTTGATCCTGATGGCTATCGGGAGTGGTAAAAATATCAGACATTGACACATTCATTTTTAATTCATAATAACAGGATAACTTCTTATGATTCGTAGTAAAATAATCTCACATTCAGATATGTCAAACCTTGATTAATCCTGTTACCTGAAAACTAAATAATACACAATCTTCATTTTGTGGCATAAAGATATTAACTTTACCTGCGAATAGTGAACGGTGTTTAGCTGTTGATATTATATTACACTATACTTACCTCAACGATATGAATATTGATAATGCTTTATTATTTTCGTACGGCGGTATCGTCAAATCCTACAATAAAGGTGACTACATCATCCATGAAGGTGAGCCTGCCAGATTTTATCATCAGGTCCTGGATGGCCAGGTCAAATTGTCGTGCTTTAATCTAGATGGAAAAAAATTTACTTTCCAGGTGTTTAAAGATGGAGAGAGTTTTGGTGAACCTTCCCTCTTCCTCAACGAAAAGTATCCTGTGTATGCCATTTCTGATACTGCCTCTACTGTAATCATACTTTCCAAAGATCAGTTTTTTCAACTACTGGATGATCATCCCGATTATCAGAAAAAATTTCTGTATATTTTTGCCGGCAGGTTATTCAATAAAACCAATACATCCAAACTCATCATCAGTGAAAATCCGGAAAGCAGGATCATTGCTTTACTTACAAAATATAAAAAAGAAAATACAACAATGGACGGGCCTGTACTTATCCGGCATACCCGTCAGGAAATCGCTGATTTTACAGGCCTCCGGATTGAAACAGTCATTCGTACAGTCAGAAAAATGTACAGGGAGCAAAAACTTATTATCAGGGACAGGAAGATTTATTTTTAGGAAGTTTTTTGTTGGGGAGTTGGTTGAGTTGTTTAGGTGTTGAGTTGTTTTAGTTGTTGAGTTGTTTTAGTTGTTAAGTTGGTTAGTTGGTTAGTTGGTTTAGTTGTTTAGTTGTTGATCCCGATAGCTATCGGGAGTTGAGTTGTTTAGGTGTTTAGTTGTTTAGGTGACTATAACTCCATTACTAATCAAAATCGAGAAGGCAGAAACAAAAAAAGAGCAGTGATGACTACTTGTCACCACAACTCTTTACTTCAATCTCATAGTTATTTCCCTTGCTTACTGAATGCGGATAAAACGCTTTGTCAGGTTATCCTTCTGATCCAGTATCCTCAGGTTAAACACTCCCGGAGCCAGATCACTGAGCTCCATCCTGTAGAGCTCGTTTGGCTCTATTTTAATCGGGATTACATCTCTCACAACTAATCATCTCCGGTAATCACAGAGATATTCAGCATTTGTGTAAAGTAAAACAAGCGTGCCGGAAATTAATCCGGTACTCCTGTTTTAATACATCCTTTAAAAAACTCAATTTCCCTTCTTCTATTCGACTTTTATAAACCTTTTGGTTGTGACATTGTCGTAACCTTCCAGTTTGATATTATAGATACCTGCTGCCAACTTATCCAGCTTTATCTCATTGTCAGTGCTGGTCGATACATTGGGTATAATCATTACTACCTCTCCTAATGCATTGGTTACTATTAGTTTTACGTTGTCGTCATTGTTAAATCCTTTCATGGATACATTCACCTTGTCAAATGCAGGGTTGGGATGTACTTCCATACTAAGATCTGAGCCAATACACCGACGCGGTTCAATCAAAATAGTATTAAAATATACTGACTTTCCGTTAAAATCTACCTGCTTCAGCCTGTAGAAATATCTTACACCACTTAGCAAATTCGCATCTGTATAGCTATAATCTGATCCTGTGCTGACATTCGCTGACTTAATTCGTTGTACTGTCTCGAATGTTTTACCATCATTTGATCGCTCTACATCAACATAGTCGCTGTTACTTTCAGAAGCTGTTTTCCAGTTCAGTACAACCTCTCCACACTTGCCGTTACGGGCAGTAAAACTTGCCAGATCAATCGGAAGGGGTGCTAAAACACCTTCAAATGTTTGAAGATCATCATTGGATATCTGATTATTATACGCCCTTGAGCAGCCACCTAAATCCGTAGGATGTACATATACCTGAGCCTGGAAAATCTTTAAATCACAATTTGTCGAAATATCTCCCTTAATACTTATCTTAACTATAGCACCATCCAACCAATTTATCTGATCACTATTCAATCCTGTAAATGTTTGATTTATTTCACTCCATGTCCAGGTAAATCTTCCTGTCTGAAAAATTGATGAAATACCATTCACTTTAAATTGCTTTGTAAGCGGAATATTGATTTCCAATCGCAAACTACCCGCAGGAGCTGTACAATATGGGTCTCCTCCCCCCATAGCCCAATTCACTATCAAAGTATCGTATCCTCCATTAGGTATACATCCTTGTTTTATGAATCCAACTCCAGTTAACTGTGGATCACATCCATGATCAGCACACTGACTGATTCCTCTATTCGAAATTAATAAGATAAAAGCGATCAGTGTATATTTAATTTGCCTTTTCATATCTGTATGATTATAAATTTTACTAATTAATTATCAATGATGATTTGGTATAATTATTGTTTAAATTCTGGTCACCGCCGGTTCCGTTTAATAACTGCCCCGTGGTCTGACTCTGTGAATTTGAAACTCCTGTTGCAGTAAATACAATTTTAATCTTGCTATTGCTCATTGCCGGTATTGGAATAGCACTTGTACATAGATAAAAAAACCCGTAATCAACACAACTCCAATTAGAATTATTTGACATAATACCACCAAATACATCTGCAGTATTGCTAATACTAGGTATGGATGTGTTAAAAAGTCCACCTGATGGTTTTGTTATAACAATTTGAACATTAGAATTGGTTGGATTATTACTGACATTCTCAATATAATAGAGTGCATCCCTGCTTTGATTAAGTGCAAAATTAGATGCATCTATCAAAAATGTTGTTGTTAATTCGGGTGAACCAGCAGGTGTACCAGTACAAGATCCCGGTACAGGCTGGAAGCCTGTTGTGCCGAGTTGATCATCTGTGCCATTGACTAACCATGGATTGTAGTCATTGGTACCTGTACCATTTGCAATTATTTTACTATCTATAATACTGTAGCCTGTAGATCCCCACCAGTTACATTCAAGAGTAGCATTGCTGTTGGTATTGTTTATAAACGCTTTATATGCAAAAGCTGCTCCCAAGTGATTGTTTTGAACAGTTATGGCTGGACCTGCATTTACTTTACCAAATTCACCGGTTCTAATTCCATTTTGTGGTCCCGAAATTATGTTGTTACTAACTGTTACATTTGAAAGAGTAGCAGGATTGCCACTATATGGACTATCATCTCTTGCCTTAATAGCTACAGCTGATGCCTGTTCAGGATTGCTCGAAGTCCCATAATATCCACAATTGGTAATTTCAGAATTTTGAATTGTTATATTAGAATAAGCCCCATATTTAAGATTGATATCTATACCATTGTTAACTGCATTTGTGGCATCTGTTCCAGAATTATTCATTATGATACCATCAATTACTGCATTGCTCAAGGCTTCAAAATACATACCTTTTTGCAGGTTGTTACTGAAGTCCGAGTTAGTAATAGAAACGTAGTCGAATGTACCTCCTGCTCCGTTATTCTTAGCTATAAAGCATCCTTGTTTATTGCCTTTCACCTCACAGTTAACCATTGTAAATCCGCTAACTACATCTGCTGAACCTTTTCTGAATCCAATAGATGTATTGTTATTGAGCTTAGAATTTTGAATAGTTAGATTGGTTGTACCGTTGCCTAAATTTATACCTGCATTACAGTTAGCTATTGATTCAACATTGTCAATAAGAACTCCGGATGTTGTTACTGCCAATCCATAATTATAATTAGTCACATGAAGGTTCTGTACTGTTGCCCCAGCTGCAGAAATTAAGATTCCTGTGCCGCTGCAAGGAGTAGATGGTGTCAGTATAGTTGTAGCTCCTACGCCACTAAGTGTAAGATCTTTATTTAATGTAATATTTTCATTGTAGGTGCCCGCGGCAACGCTAAGTGTGTGCCCACCTAATGTCTGTGCATCATCAATAGCAGATTGAATAGAACAGAATACCTCTAATGTGGTGGTATTGGTAACAATTCCGCCACCAACTCCTATATTACGGGTATCCG
>JADZFD010000105.1 GCA_020850225.1 Saprospiraceae bacterium
AAGAATTTCGGGATGCCGTTCTCACCTTTTTTGAAAATGTGGGTCAATATAAGAATGAGTTAACTTCATTGTTGACTCTTAATTTCCCTATATTATATTCGCAATCCATTTTATTGTAGGTATAACAAACCTGGTCAAAAACAAGCGATAGTGATCGTAATGTCAAAAGTGCGTCTATCGCAAAAATAGCAGAAAACACAGGAAAATACCACTGCATGCGATAGAAAAAGCATTTTGACAATGAAGAGAACGGTGCCCTGCAATCGCCTTTTTTGACCTAGACTTTTTGTTTACTTTTTTGGCAATGAAAAAAGTAAAAGCCAAGCCCGCGTTAGCATTCCAAAGGAATAGGTGAGAGCAAAAGAAGGCGACAAAATATAGTGAAGCAATAAGATTTACAATAAAAGTGCAATTTGTTATACTCACAAAGACATAGTTTAACAATTTTGTGTATAAAAATTGCTATTTTTGACGCTCATAAATAATTTTGTATAATGCTGAGAATATGGTCGATAATTTGTGTTTTCTGCTGTGGCAGTTTGCTGCTTCAGGCACAGCATACAGCTAAAGAACTGAAAATATCTTTTGATAAAAATAATAACACATCCGCTACATATACCGATATCCGTAAGTTTTACAGAGACCTTGACAAGATGTCATCCTGGGTACAGGTGCAGGACTTTGGTATGACGGATATCGGACAACCATTGCAGGAAGTTGTCATTGCTTCAGGCAAACATTTTACACCGGAACTTTCCCGGAAAGCAGGTAAGTCTGTATTGTTTATAAACAATGGTATTCATCCCGGAGAACCGGATGGCATGGATGCAACGATGCTTTTTGTGCGTGAACTGATACAAAACAGGCAGATGCAGGATGTACTCAAAAAAGTAACACTGGTGATAATTCCTGTATACAACATTGATGGTTGCCTGAACAGAACGGGTTTGAGCAGACCCAGTCAGAATGGACCTGAGCTGTACGGGTTTCGTGGAAACGCTCAAAACCTGGATTTGAACAGGGATTTTGTAAAATGTGATTCCAAAAATGCATATTCATTTAATCAATTGTTCAATAAATGGAACCCGGATGTACTGGTAGATACACATGCATCCAATGGTTCCGATTACCAGCATACATTTACTCTGATAAGTACTCATAAGGAAAGACTACACCCTGTATTAAGCCAATTTATGACGGAGGCATTTATTCCGCATATTTACAGGGATATGTCATCCAAAGGTTGGGATTTGGTGCCATACGTGATGAGTTACGGTAGTCCTGACAAAGGAATATTTGGCTTTATGGATTCTCCGCGTTACTCATCGGGATTTGCCTCTCTGCATCATACCATTTCATTTATGCCCGAAACCCACATGCTGAAACCCTATAAAGATAGGGTAGCCAGCACGCTGGACTTTCTCAAAACTATGTTTTACTTTATGGATGATAATACTGCTGAATTATTAAAAATCAGAAATACTGCTATAAATCAAACAATGAACCAGGACTCTTTTGTACTCAGCTACAAGTTGGACAGAAGCCGCTGGGATAGCATACCTTTTAAAGGATATCAGGCAGGACAAAAAACAAGTTTGGTGAGTGGTATGTCCCGGTTGTATTATGACAGATCCAAACCGTGGAATGGATTTATCCCGTATTATAACGAGTACACGGCAGATATTACCGTAAAAAAACCATTTGCTTATGTAGTACCGCAGGCTTATGACAAAATTATAGACCTGATGAAAATTAACGGAGTTCAAGTTACCAGAATAGCGAAAGATACCATTATAGAAGTTGAGATGTATACTATTGACAGCTATGAAACTACCAAGTCACCGTACGAAGGACATTATCCGCATTCTAAAACAATGGTAAGCCCAAAATTATATAAAAATCAGTACTTTGCGGGAGATTACATTATCTACTCGCAACAGCAATCGGTACAGTATATTGTTCAGACACTTGAGCCTCAGGCTACCGACAGTTGGTTTACCTGGAATGCATTTGATGGATTTTTATCACAAAAGGAATACTATTCCGATTATGTTTTTGAAGATATAGCTGCCGAAATGCTGGAGAAAAACCCCGAACTCAGGGTAAAACTCGAAGCTCAAAAAATCAAGGACACTGCATTTGCAGCCGATGGGAGGGCACAGTTGGATTTTATATATAAACATTCACCCTATTATGAGCCGGAATATATGCGTTATCCGGTAGGTAGAATCATTAAATAACGGAATTACGGAAATGAAAGTTTGTGGATTTTCTTTTATCAGAAATGCTGTATTATATGATTACCCTATCCGGGAAGCCATAGCGTCTGTACTGCCTTTGTGTGATCATTTTGTAATAGCAGTCGGAGCCAGTGATGACAATACATTGGATATGATACAATCTATAGAATCTACCAAAATTCAAATTATTAAAACCGAATGGGATGATTCTCTCAGGGTAGGAGGAGAAGTGCTGGCAGCTGAAACCAACAAGGCTTTTCAGGCTATTCAGGGAGACTATGACTGGTGTATTTATATTCAGGGTGATGAAGTCATACATGAAAAATACCATGACATTATCCGTGAGGCTATGTCTGGTTATGCTTCCCGAAAGGATATTGACGGATTTCTGTTTAATTATCTGCACTTCTATGGTTCCTATGATTATATAGCAGTAGCATCCAATTGGTACAGGCACGAAATTCGCATCATCCGGAACAATAAAAAAATTTTTTCCTACAGGGATGCCCAGGGTTTTCGTAAAGAGGATAATCAAAAACTCAATGTAGTTCATATACCTGCATATATATATCATTATGGTTGGGTCAAACCACCATCCAGTATGCAAGCCAAGCAAAAAACGTTTCAAAAACTTTGGCATGATGACCAGTGGGTAACCAGAAATGTTGCAGATAGTGATACCTTTGATTATTCGGAAATAGATGTTTTAGACAGATTTACAGAATCACATCCCGAAGTAATGAAGCAACGTATTGCACAACAAAACTGGCATTTTGACAGGGATTTGTCTCTCAACAGGACCACATTTAAAGATAGACTCAAGAATATGCTTAACAGGTATCTTGGGCTCGACTTTTCATACAGGAATTACACTGTCAAAGAAAGAATGAAGTCATAGTGAACCTGGTATTAATATCTAATCAAGCATCATTATTGTCATATAAATTGACAAATTTGTAGCTTTATTAATTGAAACTCTGCCAAATTGACTTATTTGTCCGTGTGGCAATAAAATTGATAGTAATTAATGTTAAATAAAATCATTAAATTTATGTCCAATCCTACAGAAGATAAAGACCATAAGAAGAATAAGGGTAAAAAGAAAGGTGAAGATAATCAAATTCAGATTGAAACCCTGGAAACAGAAGTTGCTAAATTAAATGAAGAACTTGGAGAGTCTAAAGACAAATATTTAAGACTATTTGCCGAATTTGACAATTTTAAAAAACGAAACGCTAAGGAGCGCCTGGATCTGATTAAGACCGCTGCCCAGGAAACGATACAGGCAATATTGCCGGTATTGGATGATTTTGACAGGGCTAAAAAGAGCGCTGAAGCGGGAACTGAAGTGTTCAGTGAAGGTGTACAACTCGTATACCACAAATTGCATACAATACTCGAAAATCTGGGTTTGAAAGGAATGGATACTGATGGTGTCGAATTCAATATGGATTTACATGAAGCCATTACTGACATTCCGGCACCTACGGAAGATATGAAAGGTAAGGTCATAGACACTATTACCAAAGGCTATTATCTCAATGATAAGATTATCAGGTACGCCAAGGTTGTGGTAGGGAAATAACCTGGAATATATAATTAAACATATAGTACAAATATCAATAGTTGAATGAAAAGGGATTATTACGAAATATTAGGGGTAGACAAGAATGCGGATGAGACAACTATAAAAAAGGCATACAGAAAGGTAGCCATGCAGTTTCATCCCGATAAAAACCCGGGAAATAAAGAAGCAGAAGACAAATTCAAAGAAGCTGCGGAAGCATACGAAGTGCTCAGCGACGCTAATAAAAAAGCAAGATATGACCGTTACGGACATGCAGGCATGAACCAGTCCGGCGGTGGCGGTTTTTCCGGAGGCAATATGAATATGGAAGACATATTCCGCCATTTCGGTGATATTTTTGGCGATGGCGGAAGTCCGTTTGATCAGTTTTTTGGCGGTGGAGGATCTTTCAGAAGCAGCGCATCATCCGGCCAAAAAGGAAGTAATCTCAGAATAAAACTTGCTTTGACGCTTGAAGAAATCAGTAATGGTGTTACCAAAAACATCAAGGTGAAAAAACAGGTTTCCTGTAAAACATGTCAGGGCTCAGGAGCAAAGGACGCTAACAGCGTTACAACCTGTGCTACTTGTAAGGGATCTGGATATGTGCACCAGATAAAAAACACATTTCTGGGGCAGATGCAATCCACAGTCGTTTGTCCCAAATGTCACGGAAGCGGAAAAACAATAACAGCCAATTGTGCAACCTGCAAAGGCAATGGCAGAAACCTGGAGGATGAAACTATAGAAATTGAAATCCCTGCAGGTGTACAGGAAGGCATGCAATTATCCATGCGCGGAAAGGGAAATGCTGGTCAGCACGGTGGTGGTAACGGAGATTTACTTATAACCATAGAAGAAAAGCCACATGAATATTTTAGCAGGGATGAAAATAATATTATCTACGATTTGTTTTTAAATTTTGCAGATGTAGCTTTGGGAACGCAGGTAGAAGTGCCCACATTATCCGGAAATGTCAAAATCAAGATTCCTGCAGGAACACAGGCAGGCAAAATATTCAGACTTAAAGGTAAGGGATTGCCTTCGTTACAGCAATATGGCAAGGGAGATCAGTTAATCAATGTAAATATCTGGACACCTAAAAACCTTACTTCAGAAGAAACGGCTATGCTTGAAAAAATGCGTACTATGCAGAATTTCAAACCCAACCCTAATAGTGGTGAGAAAGGCTTTTTTGAGCGCATGAAAGAGTATTTCAATTAATAAACTGATTAATAGAACTGAAGTTTGGGAGGCAGACGTAAGATAACCACTATCATTAAAGATTTGTTGATTACCGGCATAGCCGATAAAGGCAAGGCTGTAGGAAGAACACAGGAAGGGAAGGTAGTATTTGTAGATGAAGGTGCTGTGCCTGGAGATGTAGTGGACATTCAGGTTATCCGTAAGAAAAAATCTATGCTTCAAGGTGTAGTAAAGGAATATATTTCCTTATCACCTCAACGTATACAGGCTCCTTGCCGGCATTTTGGAATTTGTGGCGGATGTAAATGGCAGAATCTGGACTATCAGGAACAACTGGAACATAAATTCAGGAATGTCAGGGATGCAATTCAGCGTATTGCCGGAATGGATCCTAATATAGTACAACCTATACGCGGATGTACAAAGCAATACCAATATCGCAACAAGCTCGAATATAGTTTTTCAACAAAACGGTGGCTAACAAGAGAAGAAGTTTCGTCGGATGTTATAATAGAAGGCAAAGGTGCACTCGGATTCCATAAGGCTGGATATTTTGATAAAATAATTGAGATAGACGAATGTCTGCTGCAGGACGATCTAACCAATCAAATCCGTAACTTTATCAGAGCCTATGCATCAGATCACGACTATTCCTACTATGATATCAATAAACATACAGGCCTGATGCGTAATCTTATAGTGCGGAATACCACAAAGGGTGACTGGATGCTGATTGTGGTATTTGCTATCAGAGATGAAGATCGGATTATTCCCCTAATGGATGCTATAAAATCGGAATTTCCGGAAATAACCTCTCTAAACTATGTAATAAATACAAAATATAATGATACTATTTACGACAGGGAGGTGATTACATATCATGGGCAATCTTATATTGTCGAACAGCTAAAAGGTGTACATTATAAAATTGGAACGAAATCATTTTTTCAGACAAATCCATCACAGGCTGAAGTACTTTTTGATATAGCTGTCAGTTATGCGGATTTTAAACCTACTGACAATGTCTATGATTTATACACGGGATTAGGTAGTATCGCTCTCTATATAGCAGATAAAGTCGCCCAGGTAACGGGTATAGAAGAAGTTGCAGCAGCTATCGAAGATGCTAAAGTTAATATGGAGTTGAATAATATTCGCAACGCATATTTTTATGCAGGAGATGTAAAGGACATCCTCAACGATGACTTTATCCAAAAGCATAATAAACCTGACGTTGTAATCACAGATCCTCCAAGACAGGGCATGCATGAAAATGTAATACATACACTACTGGAACTGGAAGCGCCCAAAATCGTTTATATAAGTTGTAATCCGGCAACACAAGCCAGAGATCTGGCATTGCTGAATGAAAAATATAACATACTCAAAGTGCAACCAGTGGATATGTTTCCCCATACACATCATATCGAAAGCGTAGCTCTTTTACATCTTAAATCCGGACTATGAGCGAAATAGAACAGTTTATAGCACTTGAAAAACAATTAAAACCCTATAAAAAAATATTGGGTCAGGCTGCAGATGTCATATTGGATCAGCACGTTTCCAAATATCCCATTTTTGTAGTTCATCAGCAGGAAATAGCGGTAGGTATTCAGTTGATAGAAGCGGACAAAAATCTACCATGGTCAGTCAATGCATCAACTTTGGAAGAATTTGTTACTAAAAACATTATCTTTATGGAAAAGAGCCAGGACTTCATAGCAGGATATAAAAATCCGGAAACCAATCTGTGCCTTTTCGTTTTGAGTGAATTAGGCGCACAGTTTATCTATATGCAACGATAATGTTAAAACGAAAATTACTGTAATAAATCTTACTGCCTTTTCGTTTCATACAGTAAATATTGCCTGAATAATATTTTGTGTTAAAAATACAAATTCCTTATTTTTATTTTGTCTAAATAACAAAATGTTGATAATGAATGAGTTCAATGACGGTTCAAAAATTTTAGTGAATTTTTAACACTATAAATGAGATATAAATTTTTTTATTGGTAAATATCACCGTATATTTGTTGTAACAAAATCTTGATTATGTCAACATTGGAATTTGATAAAAAATTTGAAGTACTGACAGACTCACTTAATGCTTTTGCATATAATCTGACCAAGAATACAGAAGACGCAAGAGACCTCTATCAGGAAACTGCAATAAGAGCAATCACAAACAGAGATAAATTCAGACCAGATACGAATTTTAAGGCATGGATATTCACGATAATGAAGAATATCTTTATCAATAACTATCGTAAAAAGGTTAAATCCAATACAATAATTGACTCTACAGACAACTTGTATTTTATTAATTCAGGTAGTTCAATGATTGAAAACGATGCCAATAGAAATATTCTTATGGCGGAGTTGAATGCTATGATTGATGCATTGGAAGATAATATCAGAGTACCCTTTGTAATGCATTATGAAGGATATAAATATCAGGAAATTGCTGATGAGTTCAATTTGCCTTTAGGTACAGTGAAAAGCCGTATTTTCTTTGCAAGAAAAGCACTGAAGGATAAAATTAAAGAGAGCTATGGTGGATTTTCACTCGTAAGATCACTTTCTGCATAGGATAAAATATCGAAATCTGTACAGTAATCCGGGTAGATTCTTATTGTTGTTGTTTGAATAATATATCTTAGGCAGCGTCTAATATTTATATCTAACTATTTAACGCATTGAATTTTTAAATTCAGATATCATAATTTTGTAAAGGTAGGCTTCATTTTAGATAATCCAGGTTTATCAAAGATACAATACCTTTACAATAGTAAGATAACATTCAGAACCATACAGATACCAATATTATAATGATTGTATTAAAAATCATTAGAATGTGCTTTTTATTTGTTAATTATAAAAGATTCTTGTACGGTTGGGAACTAAAAATAATTTTATTCGATTGATAATTATTACTTATCCATGTGAATCTATATAAGAAACATAAGTTTTAAATTTAATTTTGAAATATTATTTTGTCTACTTGTATATAAATTAATCGATTACAAAACTAAATTTTTATTAACCTTAATTTATTTTAAAAAAAGGTTTAAAAAAGTTTGTTGGATAGAATAAATAAGTATTACCTTTGCCATCCCAAACGAGGGTATAGCTTTTAATGGAGCGATAATTTGAGGAGGTGGGTGAATAAATATTTTAAATTATTTTCAAAAACATTTGGATAGAATAGAAATAGTTTATACCTTTGCGCCCTCAAAAGAAAAGAGAGTAAAAGAATCTGCGAATCGGAAGCGGTTTGCGGTAAGATAAAGAAGG
>JADZFD010000106.1 GCA_020850225.1 Saprospiraceae bacterium
AAAACCTTCTCTTTTTTGAAAGCTGTGCTAAAATGTGTCACTTTTCTTAATTTAAAATTCATAAAGTTAATAAATTTGTAGAAAGTTTTCCACTCAACTTTACGTCAACGTATATCATGAGACATCAAAGTCCATGCAATGTGTAATTGGCAAAACATCCTTTCCTCCCAACTCCCCTCCCGATAGCTATCGGGACCAACAACTAAACAACTAAACAACTAAACAACTAAACAACTAAACAACTAAACAACTAAACAACTAAACAACTCCCCAACTCCAACATCTTCCCAATTCTTCTGTTCAAAACATAATACTTTTTTCCTTTGTTGTAGCATTATAATTTATTTTAACTTGGGATTGATATTCAGGGAATCTATAGTGGATAATGGCGTTGTTGGTGTCTGGAAAACGACTGAAGATGATGCGTTTTTTGAGAATAGTATGGATTTTTATACCGAGGAATTGGAGGAATTAACATTACTCAAAGCCAGGAAGCGGAGTGAATGGTTGTCCTCACGTTATCTGCTTCATCTGTTATCAGATCGTGATATTCGGGGTGCATGTTTGAAGGATGAATATGGGAAACCATACCTGAAGAATTCTGAATATCATATTTCTGTCAGTCATTCGGATGATTATACGGCTGTGATCGGTTCGCCTGTAGTATGTGGCATAGATATTCAAAAAATTGTTTCAAAAATTGGCAGAATTGCCCGTCGATTTATCAGTGATGAGGAATGGGAATATATACCTGAAGCAGATGCCTTACTTTATTATCACGTATTATGGGGAGCCAAGGAAGCTATGTATAAATGTTATGGTAAAAAATCTTTGATATTTAAGGAAAATATACTTGTTAAGCCATTTAACTTTTGTTCTGAAGGATTTTTTTTGGAAGGAAAAGTGATAAAAGATAATTATAATGAAAACTATACTTTATTTTGCCGTCAAATTGATCAATTAGTTTTAGTTTATGCGTTACAGAATACCTGACATATTTATTTTTAGTTTTATTTGCCTTTTGAGTTTACATGTCCTTTCCTGTAAGAATAAGGAAAAAATCGATCCGGATAATGAAGTTGCCTTATACGATACCAAGGAATTTAATGATTTTTATGAAAGATTCGGGAAGGATAGTGTTTATCAAATGCAGCATATTGTTTTTCCATTAGAGGGTATCAGGCCATTAAAAGACAGCCTGGATGTACCGGATCCTAATTTTAAATGGCAGGAGAACTCTTGGGTAATTCACGGTGCATTTGACGATTTGAACGGGCAATTCAACCGTGAGTTTATAAGTATGAAAGGCATCGTTGTTGAAAGGATTTCAGATAAGACAGGTGCTTTTTCGATGGAGCGCAGATTTGCCAGATTATCTTCAGGATGGAACCTGATATATTACAGGGAGATGGGCAAATATTGAAATGTTTCATCAGATTTGAATTAAAAAATGTCATTTTCACAACATTTTATCGTTTAAATTATGAAATTATTCGAATAATTTATAATTTTACAAGACTGTTTTAACCAATAACAACAAATATAATGATTAAAAAAATATTATTTTTTACCGTATGTATTTTAATGTTTAACTTGGGTAATGCCCAATCCTTTTTCACCCAGACTGATGAAAGCAGAATATCGCTTAGAAGCAGTGACGAAAGGACCATAATTCCTGAAAAATACGAAGTATACCATCTGAATACAGCTGGATTGAAATCATATCTGAGCAATGCACCATTAGAGTTTACTACTACACAGGGATTGCAAATGGAAGTGCCTGCACCAGGCAAAGGATTGATAAAATTCAAGGTATTTGAGTCACCTGTAATGGAAGCAGGTATTTCTGCAAGGTATCCGTCCATTAAATCTTACAAGGCGTATGCCTTGGATGGCACTGCCGATATGCGATTTGCTGTGGGTCCCAATGGATTTTATGCTGCTATCAATACCGTTAACGGCGAGATGTATATAGATCCGTATTCAGAAGAAAATACAGTTGATTATATAGTCTATAATGTCCGTGACCATAAATCGGATATCTATGACAAAACACCAATGTGTGGTGTAGAACATGAATCAAGACCTGAGCTTCACGACAGAGTCCAGAATAGTAACAGGACAGATATTGTCAACTTACGCGTTTTCCGTTTGGCAATGGCGTGTACAGGAGAATGGGCGCAGGTAGCCAGAAGACGTACTGTTGAAAAATGTCTTGCAGACATGAATACTATGGTGACACGTATGAATTCAATTTACGAAAAGGAAATGGCAATGCGTTATGTCATTATCGATAATAATGATAAACTTATCTTTCTGGATCCCAAAACAGACCCATATGAAAATTCGGATGAAGGAAAGAAAATACTCGGGACAAATACCAGTGTTATCAACAAACAGTTGAGTACAGTAGGTGGCTCCAACGCGTATGATATCGGACACGTCCTGTCCATCTGCTATGACATAGGAGGTGTGGCTCATGGAGGTTCGGCATGTCAGACAAACAAAGGAAACGGCGTTACCTGTAATAATGATAATGATTTATCTAAGATAGTAACCAGAGTTATGGCACACGAAGTAGGACATCAGTTTGATGCTTCTCATACATGGAATATTTGCAGTGACTATAAAGATCAAAGAGCACCTAACTGGACGTATGAGCCAGGAAGCGGATCAACTATCATGTCATATGCAGGTAGTTGCGGCAGTGACAATGTCCTCTCAGACAATGATGATTATTTTCATGTTGGATCTTTGATACAAATGTATAATAAGACCTATGCCGGAGGTAATGCATTCAGCTGTTCACAAAAAATTCCAACCAACAATCATTTTCCTGTAGTCAGTGTACCCAAGGTAAAATATACTATCCCTGTATCAACACCTTTTGAATTGCGTGGAAGTGGTACGGATGAAGATGGTGATAAACTAACGTTTTGCTGGGAGCAATATGATCTTGGTCCAGAGCAGACTTTGGGTACCAATGGTGTCGAAGGCCCGTTGTTCCGCTCATTTAAACCGGCAGCAAATGGAGAAGTAAGATTTTTTCCTAAACCAGGAAATATTTTATCTGGAAATTTTTCCGATAAAACGGAAGTGCTGCCTAATCAATCCAGAGAATTAACTTTCAAACTTACCGCAAGGGACAATAATGCTGAAGCAGCCGGAGTAGTGTGGAGTGAGTATAAATTAAGTGTTAGCGACAAGGCAGGACCTTTTAAAATTACTTATCCTGAAACCAGTACGACATTTAAGGTTGGAAAGACTGTTACTGTAACCTGGGATGTTGCCAATACAGATAAGGCACCTGTAAATTGTAAAAATGTAAATATCTATGGTTCGTTTTTATCGGCACTGAGAGATGACGATCCTAATCTTGTACCTTTGGCACTCAATGTGCCTAATGACGGAAGTCATGATATAGTTATACCTAACAAAATAAGTAATTTGTTCAGGGTAGTCATCAAAGCAGCTGATAATATTTTCCTTACTTCATCCCGTGCTCCTTCCAAAATTGAGGAAGCAACCGAGCCGACTATATTAGTAACAGCAAGTACTTCCAAACTGAATATTTGTCAGCCGGAAAAAGCAGAAATTACATACAATACCGTTGGATTAGGTGGCTTTAGTGGTGATATAGGGTTTAAACTTGCATCAGCATTACCTGCAGGTGTTCAGGCTTCATTTGTTTCAGACAAGGTAGAAGCAGGTAAAGAAAATAAACTGATAATACTTACCGATGATGTGATAGGCAGTATTAGCGGTCAGATTGTCGTAAAAGCATTTGCTGAAGGTTTGGATACACTTACATTGTATACCAATGTTTCAGTTGAAGGAGGAAACATTGATCATGTACAGACTACTTCACCTTTAAACGGAACAGAGGGAGTTAGCGGATTAGTGACTTTCACATGGGATGCGAAGCCGGATGCCGTTGGTTATGATATACAGATTTCCAAAAGCCCGGACTTTTCAGCCGGACAATTGGTTGAATCTAAGGATGGCATCACAAATCTGACTTATAAAATAGGTGTTGTTTTAGACAAATCAACAATCTACTATTGGAGAGTCAGAGCCAACAATAATTGTAAAAAAGGTGTATGGTCTGATATACAGGCTTTCATCACAGAAGCATTGGCTTGTAAAGAGTTTAAATCAGGTGAACACGATATTGTCATTTCCAGTGCAGCCAATATAAGTGTTGAACTTCCATTAGAAGTTACAACAAGTGGCATCATAAGTGATCTTAATATCAACCTGATTAAAGCGACACATGGCAGATTAACTGATATAATAGCATATCTGGTAGCACCATCAGGTAAAGAAGCCTTATTGTGGAGTAAGAAGTGTGGTAATCAGCAAAATGTTAATGTCAGACTGGATGATCAGGCTCCTGACTTCTTCCAGTGTCCTATTAATAGCGGAAGGCTTTACAGAACTGATGTTGCCAATGGTGCTGACAAACTGGAAGTATTTAAAGGCGAACAAATGAACGGCACATGGAAGTTAAGAATCGAAGATAAAGCGTCAGGTCAGGGAGGAAGACTCCAGGAGCTGAATCTTGAAATATGTGCCAGTATTGCAGTTCAGCATCCGTATTTGGTTGTTAATAAGAGAATGGAGATACATCCGGGTGAAAAATTAGCAGTTTCCAAAGATTTACTTGAATTTCAGGATAATGACAACGCTGCTACTGAATTAGTATATACGCTTGTTCGTATACCTGTAAATGGATTTGTATCACTGAATGGACAGGCATTGTCGGTAGGATCTGTGTTTACACAGGATGATCTGAACAATGGTAAGGTCAGATATGAGTCTGTTCCTGACTATGAAGGTGATGAATATTTCTCATTTACTGTTAAAGACAATGCCGGTGGATGGGTTGGTATTACTAATTTTAATATTTGGGCAGATGATTCAGTACAGGTTGGAACCAGTGATTCAGCAATATCCAATGATGTTTTTGTATTCCCGAATCCTACTCAGGACAAGCTTAGTATCGTTGTTACCGGTAAAGCTTCATCATTGCAGGGATACAAACTGACGGATGTTTCCGGTCGTTTGGTTGCTGAGGGAAAACTTTCAACACAGACTACTTTACTGGATACAAACCACCTTGATAGAGGTGTATATATGTTAAGTTTGACAGACGGAAAACGGTCAGTCATAAAGAAAGTAATCAAACTGTAATTCAAGGATTAAATTTTAATGATTAATTAATATACAGGGAGCAGATAGTTACAAACTATCTGCTCTTATGGTTTTAATTAATATGTATTTCTATTTTTAATGTAGTGATATTACTGCCTAGTGTAAGTATCTTTAAATAGATAAACTATTCCTATATTTGCTGTAAATTATTAAATATGGCAAGACCATCTATGATAGCAAACCTTACAGAAGAAGAAATAATTGAGTTGCAAACAGCAGTACGAAGCACGAAAGTTGAAAGCAGAATAAAACAACGGTCTCATATAATTCTGGACTGGCACGAAGGGAAGAGTTACGATGAGACGCAGGCGTTAAGAAGAGTAAGCCGCCGCGTGGTTGCCAAATGGCGTAGTCGTTTTATGAAGCAGCGTATGAGAGGATTGGTTGATGCAGCCAGGAGTGGAAAGCCGGTTGTTATTACTGAAGCGCAGAAGAATAAAGTAATACATTTAGCTTGTTCCAAGCCTTCCAAAGGGTATAGTAATTGGAGCCAGCAACGCATTGGGGAAGAGGTAGGAATAAGCCAAAGCAAGGTAAATAAGATTTTACAAGAACACGATTTGAAGTCACATTAAGGTAGAATATTGGTGCGGCAAAAGCACGGATCCGGAATTTGAGTCGAAGCTGCTTACTATAGTGGGGCTATATATGAATCCACCAGAAAATGCGATAGTTCTTTGTATAGATGAGAAAACACAGATACAAGCATTAGATAGAACTCAGCCTGAATTACCACTTCGGCAAGGGAATTCGAAAAGATTGACAGCTACTTATAAACGCAACGGCGTCGTTAATCTTATCGCCTCCCTGGCAGTTCATCATGGAGAAGTAGTTGCAAAAACGATGGACAGTAATAATGCAGATAACTTTCTAAGTTTTCTCAAAAGGCTTAAGCGAAAATATGCCGGAAAAAAATGCACATTATTGCAGATAACCTTTCAGTTCACAAACATGGGAGTGTAAAAGAATGGGTTGCAAAAAATAGACAAGTAGAATTGCATTATACGCCCACCTATTCATCATGGCTTAATCAGGTAGAGATTTGGTTTAATATTTTGAGCAAGGATGTTTTAAAAGGGTCGGTATGGCAATCGAAGAAACAACTTGTGGATCAGTTGATGGAATATATAAAAACATATAATAATGAAAGGGCAAAACCCTTTAAGTGGACTTACAATCCTGGTTAGTTTACCTATTAAGAGAATGTTACACTAGCCTCATTCCCTTGCAACTCTTCGATGGGGCAGCCCTCAATGATTCCATACGAGGCAATAGAGCCATACTGCTCATAGCTCATGGTTCCATCTATGGAGCCGATCTCGGTACTAGCCCATTGAT
>JADZFD010000107.1 GCA_020850225.1 Saprospiraceae bacterium
AGACGCACTTTTGACATTACGATCACTATCGCTTGTTTTTGACCAGGTTTGTTAAATCATACAGCCTAAATCAATAGCTCTTAACAATATTAAGAAAAAATGATTTGCTTGACTTTTAGTTACATGTTTAATCAGAAATATTATATTATCAAAATTTTGTGCAATTTGTTATA
Organism: Saprospiraceae bacterium; assembly: GCA_020850225.1. GTDB lineage: Bacteria > Bacteroidota > Bacteroidia > Chitinophagales > Saprospiraceae > OLB9. Next base: position 174 of record JADZFD010000107.1, read on the forward strand.
CACACCTTTTAGTTACATGTATAATCAGGAATATTATAATATCATAATTTTGTGCAATTTGTTATGCACACGTGTAAACCTTTTTTAGGGCAAGATACCATGTTCACTTGACAAAATGGATTAAATTTTCTTTATTTTTAGTCGTCTGTTTGTTGTACGGGTAGTTCTTTGCGATTGCATCTGACGAACTGATCTGTGATTGGACACCTGAAAGGATACAGGTTATAAAAAAAAAGACCGATTCTCCCTACAGAACCGGTCCCGAGTAAACAATTTGCTTAATTAATTACTCATAACTCAATCTCGTTTAAATATGTATCCAATACCGTGCCAAAAAATATATAAGAATACTTCCAATTAAAAAAAATGGATAAAAACTTAAACGGTTTTATTTTCTGTTATTGACTTTATCGAGATATTCGGCTCCGTCAATATCGAGTTTTTTTGAAAGTCTGGCGATTTTATTCAGGTCAATCTTACCTGTAAAACTCATCATGACAAATTTGCTCTTTCCGCCTATTAACAAAAGTAATTCGCTGATAGCTCCATTAGTCTCCTTGGTTAGAAATTTCACATCTGCATCTCTATCCTTTACGATTGCCAGTGTTTCATACGATGGTATGTTTAATCTCTTACTGGCTTCAGCAAAGGATTTGGAAGGGTCATTTGTAGTACTCATAATCCTCAATCCCTTCAGATCTTTTACTATGGAGGCCAATTCTTTTTCATCATGGCTATCTGTGGCTTTATAAGCCATTTGGAACATTTTGGGACTGATATATACTGTTGTGAAGTTTACATTGGACTGATAATCTCTGAATAAGGTTTCTATTGCATCGGACTGACCCAACATGGAAAAACTGCTTAACAGAGCTATGGAGAGAGTGAATAAATATTTCATAAATTTCAAATTATTTATAGTATTGTTAATGGTTTATTCGGCTTTAAAAATATTAATGTGATTAATAGTGTTCAGATTTTCCTTTAAAGGTTCCTGACTTTCCCTGAATTTGTTGGATACCAGCGCCAGAGCTTCTTTTGTAATGCGCAAAGCTTCTTCAGGATCTTCAACTTCGTATACATGGGTTGTTGCTGATGAATTAACAGATGGATTTATCATATTATTTATGACAAATAATGCACCGGCAACCAATACAAAAACAGCGGCAACTTTAATCAAAATGGGTATAATCCTGGTTTGAGATTTGGTGCTGTTTTGATTTTCTTTAATATGAATATCTGTATTGGAAGGAAGCTGGATTACGGGTGTCGGATATTCAATTTCCTTCTGATCTTCAAAGAATCCAAACAAGTCCGCATATGGCAGATGGCTTTCGTGAATATGGCCACTTTTAAAGTATGCACGTAGTATAGCTTCTTCCTTTTCAGATGCAGATGCATCCCAATATTTCTCCAGCAATATATCCATATCGGTATCCGAATGGGATTGAATACCTTGTTGTGCCATAATCCATTCAAAATAATCTTTGAACTGGAGATGTTCGTCTGCTATGTTGCCGACTCGGAAATAATCCAGAATAGTAGCTTCATCTTCAATTGATGTTTCACCTTCCCAATATTTGTCCAGTAATAGATTTAGATTAATTGTCATATCTCTTAAAATTCCTTTTTAATAGAGCATCTTTAAGTGTCTTTCGTGCACGATGCAGGCTTACTTTAATAAAATCGAGCGTATTATCGGTAATTTCAGCGATTTCTTTATAGCTGTATCCTTCGACATCTCTGAGATATACGATCATGCGTTGTTTTTCGGGCAATTCATTGACAATCGACATTATACTGTTCATTCTGTCAGAATTTTCCAACTTCTTATCATGTGTTATCTCCTCATCCCGAAGAAACGTATAATCGTCTATATCCATAACGGGGACTTTCCGGCTTCTGACTTTGTCTATAGCAAGATTTCTTGTTACAGTCATACACCATGCTTCCTTGTTTTCGATATCTGTATACTGATCGATACGATTCCATATTTTTATCAAAAGTTCCTGTATGATGTCTTCAGCATCATAGGTGTTACCAACAATTCCCAAAGCCAATCTGTAGACTTTGTCTTTAAATGGTAAATCCAGTATTTTAGAATGTTCTGCATTCATGTACGCTTAATTGACGGATTAATAGCTCATATTGTTACAATATATAAAGCCGAATTTAAATATATTAATTTTTGCAAAAATATATTAAGAAATAACAAATGAAAGCATTATATGGATATTTTTATATTCTTATCATTAGATTTGCCTTTTATTTATAAAATTCATGTCGTCTTGGGCATCATTCAAAAGCAGAGTTTAAAATTCACTGCTGTAAATTTTGTGGGTACGTTTATCGGCTTTATGAGTGTGATTTTCATATATCCCAGAGAACAGGAGTTGTATGGGTATTTTCAGTTTTTATTTAGTGCAGCCATGTTATTAGTTCCTGTTTTAGGATTGGGGATGAGCTCTGCAATCATAAAGTACTATCCTATTTTTGTCCAAAAGAACAGGGACAGAAATTTTCTTTCCTTTACCGTAGCATTAACAACAATATCTGCAGTATTTCTTACCTTAGTGCTTGGGATGTTGTATTATTTATTTCAGGATTATATAGCTTCTGTTTTGTCAAATTTTGATTTAGTAAAAGCAAATCTGCAATATATATTAATATTAACCTATTTAAATCTTTATGCCGGTATATTTCTGAATCAGGCTATAGCAAGATACAGTTTGGTTATTCCTGATTTGATATATACTTTTTCGTTGAAGATATTTTTGCCTTTCATTATTATCTGTGTTTATTTGGGATGGTTGGACAGTGTATGGTTTCCGGTATATATACTTTTATACTATCTGATTGTAATGCTTGCATTACTCGTATATATCATGTATTTGGACAAGCATAGTTTAAGCCCAAAATTATTATCCTTTAATAAGGCCGAATATACAGCTTTAGGATCTTTTATGACATTTTCTCTTTTTAACGGACTGGGAGCGTCTCTGGCACTTAGGCTTGACAATGTTATGATAGGTAGTATGCTGACTGTTAATGCTGTTTATATCTATGGCACCATACTTACCATTTCCAATGTCATAGAAATACCTTCCAAGGCCATTAACAACATTTCATCTGCTGTTATATCCAGCAGTTGGACAAATAATGACCAGGCAAATATTCAGGATATCTATCAGAAATCGTCTGTCTATGGATGGATTGTTGGATTGTTATTGTTTCTGCTAATCTATTTTATTTGGATTGACATAATTGCACTCATGCCGGGAAAGATACAGATGGAACTTTCATCGATTCTGTTAATATTTACTTTGCTGAGTTTTGCAAGGATAATCGATTTGGTAACTGGCGTTAATTCAGTAATTTTATCGTATTCCTCTTTGTATAAGTATCATATGTATTTTTTGATAATATTAGGTATCGTTAACATAGTATTGAATTATTTTTTGATTCAAAGGTTAGGGATAGCAGGAGCAGCTCTTGCTACCTGTATTTCCTATGTGATATTTAATCTGATGAAATATTATTTTCTTAAATCCAGATTCGGATTCAGTATTCATTGGCAACCACATACTGCAATATTAGTAGCGGGCTTGATTGTTTTTGTAATAATGCATGTATTAACATTTAGTTTTTTACCAGTTATCAATATTGTTTTAAAATCGATAATTACCTCGGTACTTTTTGGAACTTTAATATTAATATTTAACCCGGGTGGTGAAATCAGGGCTTTGGCGGATTCCTATATCCGGAAATTTGTTCGAAAATAATTTTAATTCCGCCAGTATGGTTTAAGGAAATGGTAGCCTTAACCTTCAAATTCAGACTTATTTCCATGGAAAATCATTGATAAGATGGTGCAGGAATTCCATTATTATAGCTGGCCTGGTGACAATTGCAATCAGTATCCCAGCTAAAGCTCCGTAAAAGTGCGCATCGTGGTCTACATTGTCCCGTTGATTATTGGCTGCCCATGTGGAGTACCATAGGTACAGTGCTCCAAATATGATAGCAGGAACAGGAATGATGGCATACAATCCCAGCATACTCCACGGATAAAGTAATATGTATATAAACAAAATACCTGAAACTCCACCTGAAGCACCGACACTGGCAAAATAGGGATTGTTGATATGCTTGTAATATGTACGAATGTCGGCCATAACTATTATAAGGAGGTAGGTCAGTGTATATACAATTCCACCTCCGGTATTTCCCAGAAAACTTTTAAAATAATACTCAATTGCCTGCCCGAATTGATACAATACGAACATATTGACCATCAGATGTACAATGTCTCCGTGTACAAATCCCGATGTCAACCACCTATAGTACTCATGGTTACGGCCTTCTACATACGGATGGTGTTTCAATTTGTTTAAAAGCCCCGGATTGTTGAAACAAGCTATGGATACTATGCTTGAAATTATTACAATAATGAGTGTAATAGACATTTTTATAAGGAATATTTTATGCTCAAAGGTAATTTTTATTTTAATATCAGGCTATACATGTTTTGATTTTTAAGTACTGATTAATCTGATATTCCTTTAAAAACAAGTATAAATAATCATATTAAAAAATAATTAATTTAACATTAACAATTCTAATTATACTTTTATGTCTTAATTTACATCTTATTATTGAGATGGACAATTCCGGATAAGGAATATTCGTTATTTAATTAAATTATTATTATACAAAATGAAGTATATTATCATCACATTCAGCATTATTATGGGGTTATTTTCAAATACGGATAAACAAAGGGATTTTGATTTTGATAAAGCATGGGTTGAAGTTGAAGCAGATATTAATAACCGGCTGCCTAAATCGGCATTAACCAAAACAGAATTGATATTCAAAGAGGCAGAGAAAATAAATAATAAACCTCAACAGGCAAAATGCTTGATTTATATAGCACGACTCACAATAGAGACAGATGAGAATGGGGTAGAGCATATGATGCAGGACTATGAATCCCGTGTCCGAACCTTGTCAGCTCCGTTGAATTATATCATGGCATCCTACCTGGCCGAATTGTATCAGAACTACTTTAATGCTCACCGGTGGGAAATTTCCGGCCGTTCTTTAATCGAAGGTGGTCAGGATAATAGTTTTAAAACATGGAGTAGCCAGCAATTTATTCATGTTATTGAGAGTTGGTACCTGTATTCTATCCAGAACCAAAATGAAACCAATATTCCTGTTGGTGAGTATAAACTTATTATGAACCAATATGACGCAGATGGTGCTATATTCAGGCCAACTGTATACGAGGTACTGGTTGACAGAGCTCTAATGTTTTTCAATAATTATGCAGAATATGGTGTGTCGACTCCATTGTCTTTTCAGGTAGATGATGTTCGGTATTTTGCAGATGCATCTTCATTTTCAAAGATTAAGTTGAATGATAAAGACACTACAAGTGTGCAATATAAAGTGTTAAGACTCTACCAGACTATATTGAAAGAAGAAATCAGGAGTAAAAACAGGTTTGCGCTGGCTGACTATGACTTGAAAAGACTTGAATACATATATGGACAAAGTACACTTGACAATAAAACCGAATTGTATGCTGAAGCACTCAGGACATTGGCAGCTGCCAATAAGGACATTAGTTATCATACAGATATAGTCTCTGTACTGGCAAATTTTGTTATTGCCAATAAACAGGGTAAAGAACCCAAGGTAGAAGCACTAAAAATGTGTAATGATGCTATCAAACTACATCCGGATTCGAAGGGAGCAATCAAGTGCCGGCAGATAATTCAAGAGATTGAACGACCTGAGCTTCAAATATACGGAGAAGCAATCTATCCATCTGATAAGACGATGCTATTTGCTCTGGATCACAGTAATATATCCGGAGCAGTAGCTCATATATATGAAATCCCAAAAAACTTTAAGAATGCGACTATTAATATGACTCAGGCTGAGATCATGTCATATGTTCGGAAGCAAAAGAAAATCAGTAGTAATACTATTAAGTTACATAAAAGTCCGTCTTACGATTCTGAACGCACGGAATGGACCTGTTCGGGGTTAAAACATGGAAGATACGGTTTGATAATTGAGTCTGCCAATATAGAGGATAAGGTAGCACAATTTATGATATTCGGAGTGTCTGATCTGGCATATACGACCTATCTTATTGGTTCGACACGTTCTTTTGTGGTAGTTGACAGGATATCAGGAGCACCGGTGAATGGTGCAACAATCGAATTGAGAAAAGAAAAGTATAACTCTAAAAAAAGAGAATATGATTTTATCACCGAAGGAACATATAAGTCCGGTAAAGATGGTACAGTGCAATTTCAGGACGTATCATCATCCAATTTTAAAGTTATAATCAGAAAAGGAAAGGATGAACTCGATACAGACAAATACTTCTATACATATATCCAAAACAGGGAAGATGGAAATCAGTATGCTGAATTTTATACAGACAGGGCGATATACCGTCCGGGACAAACGGTTTATTATAAATCGATACTGATTCAGAATGATAAAAATCAGATACCTACTCTTATTAAAGATAAGAAAGTAACAATCGTTTTCAGAGATGCCAATTATCAGGAAATATCCAGGATCGAAAAAAAGAGTAATGAATATGGTAGTATTAACGGAAGTTTTGTACTACCTGATGGCAAATTGAATGGTGTATTCAGTATTCATATCGGTGAAGATGCCAAAATATACGGTAGAAAGTCATTCAGAGTTGAAGAATACAAAAGACCAACTTTTGAGGTAACAACAGAGATGCCGAAATCTGTAACACAACTGGGACAAAAGATTACAATACAAGGTAATGCAGTTTCATTGGCCGGTGTTGCCATTGACAATGCTGAGGTAGCTTACAAAGTAACCAGGATTACATCATTTCCGTTTTGGAGAGGTTGGTGGCCTGTACCCGATACAGATGGAGAATTTATCATCAAACAAGGTAATACCGTCACCAACGGAGAAGGAAAATTTAATGTAGAATTTGAGGCAGTACCGGATAAGAAAGTTAAGAAATCCGATAATCCTGTATTTAACTATCTGATTACCTTTGATGTCACAGATATTCAGGGCGAAACACGTAGTAGTTCAATATCTGTTAGTGCCGGCTATACAGCATTTCAACTGACAACAGATTTGAAAGATAAGGCCGATGTCGCTGATTTGAAATTTATGAAGATATCAGCTCATAATACTTCAGGACAAAACTTACCGGCTAAAGGAACTGTTGAGATGTTCAAACTCAAAGAACCTGAGACTGTCAAAATCAGAAAATATTGGGATGGGACAGCTCAATATCCATTACCATCATCTGTATACCTTAAATCATTACCGTATTATTCACCGAAACCAGTGAATGATTATTCAACCTGGGAAACAGAAAAGGTTGTCATGCAGACCAACTTTGATACGAAGGATAGTATAGATATCAAACCATTTTTGCAATCCGGTGTATACAAAATAGTAACAAAGGCAAAAGATGCCTTTGGAGAAGAGGTAGTTGGTACAGATTATACAGTAATCACCGATTTTAGCAGGAAAAATTTTCCGAAGACTAGCTTTATTTTTACCCGGCACAATGCACAAAGCTATCAACCCGGTGACAACTTTGAATTGAATCTGGGAACTCCGGATTCGAAAATTCAGGTATATGTTGTGTTTGAAAAAGATGGTAAAGTATTAAGCAAGCACGCTATGTCTGTAAATAAAACAGGAAAGATCGTTATTCCTTTGACAGAAGATCATCGTGGAGGTTTAAATTACAGGTTGGTTTATGTAAAAGAAAACCGTTGGTATCAGGAATATGCGCATATTAATGTACCCTGGTCAAATAAGGAACTGAACATTGCATTCGAGACCTTCAGAGACAAAACCCTACCCGGTGCCAAGGAGGAATACAGGATTAAAATTACTGGTAACAATAAGGAAAAAGTAATGGCTGAAGTCTTGGCGTCAATGTATGACGCTTCATTGGATCAGTTTGACAATCAGTACTGGCGTGCTGATTTCTATCCGAATTCATATATGTCTGGCAATCTTGAAACAGCAGGCTTTGATATAGTTAGTGGTATGTATTACGATTATGCAGACAGGGATATAGCCGGAGACTATTATATTGCATATCCTTCGTTGATAGAATTGCTGGATTATAGGAATTATATTGCCTATCCAAGGTCATCGGGAGGAAGAATAATGATGAAAGGTTCAAGAAATTCCAGCCAAGAATATGATATGCAGGCAATGCCTCCTCCTCCAATAGCAGAAAGTAAGGCTGAAAGTATGGATGGAGTTGTGGAAAAATCAGTTTCCGAAAATAAGGATCATTTAAAAGAGGAGAACGTTGTTCAACCACGTACCAATCTGAAAGAAACGGTATTTTTCTATCCGGATATCCAAACAGATCAGGAAGGAAATCTTATTCTTAAGTTTACGATGAATGAGGCTTTGACAAAATGGCGGTTAATGCTGCTTACCCATACCAAAGATTTCAAAGTCGGTTATGATGAGAGATTTGTTCAGACTCAAAAGGAACTGATGATATTGCCCAATGCACCACGATTTTTCAGAGATGGTGACAAAGCTTCCATTAATGCCAAAATATCCAATTTGAGTGAAAAATCAATTGCTGGAAGAGCTACCATTCAGATTTGGGATGCTGTTACTATGCGTGATATCACCCATGAATTGATAACGTCAGATGTCGAAGTTTCATTTGATGTAACGAAAGGAGCGTCAAATGGAGTAACCTGGAATCTAACCATTCCGGAAGCCAGATACAATGCGATTACTTACCGGGTTAGCGCCATTTCAGCCAATCATTCAGATGCAGAGGAAAGCACATTGCCGGTAATTACCAACAGAATACTGGTGACAGAAACGATGCCATTCTGGGTTCCGGGCAATGCTACGCGTACGTTTAATTTTAAAGCTTTTGAAAATAATAGATCTCTAACCAAAAAGGATTTCAGGTATACGTTTGAATACACTGCCAGCCCTGTATGGTATGCTATACAGGCATTGCCATATATTCAGGAAACCAATAATGCAAGTACTCAGACATTGATAGACCGTATGTATGCCAATGTTTTAGCATCGGCAATAGTAACATCACATCCAAAAATCAAGGCTGTGTTTGATCAGTGGAAGATGAAGGATAAGGATGCTTTAGTAAGTAATCTGTCAAAAAATGAGGAACTTAAATCAGCTATTCTGGAAGAGACACCATGGGTAAGGCAGGCTTTGTCAGAAACGGAACAAAAGAAAAATATAGCGTTGCTGTTTGACCTCAACCGATTAGGTAAAGAAAAAGAAGTGACTATTCAAAAGCTGCGAGAAAGACAATTGCCCAATGGAGGTTTTCCGTGGTTGGCAGGTGGTAGGGATAATGTGTATACAACACAGCTAATCCTTGAAAATACTGGCCATCTTTATTATTTGGGTGCGTTGAGAATGGACGACCCTGACTGGAGCGATATTGTAACATCATCATTGAAATATATGGATGAAAGATTGAATGAAAGGTTTAATAACCTCAAAACTGATATCAAAAAATACGGTGGAAACTTGCAGGATGATCATTTGGATAATTTGTCTGTACAGTATTTTTATATCAGGTCATTCTTTTCGCATGTAAAAGTAAACCCTGTGGCTCAGGAAGCCTATGATTATTATTGGAGTCAGATGGAGAAGTACTGGTTGAAGCGCAATTTGTATATGCAGGCTATGATCGGTCTGGTGATGCATCGGCATAATAACGGTGCTGCTCAGAAAATTGTAGCATCTCTTCGTGAACGTTCATTTCAAAACGAAGAAATGGGTATGTACTGGAATGAAGGAAGTGGATACAACTGGTATCAACTGCCTGTAGAAAGACATGCAATGATGATAGAATTGTTTTCAGAGGCTAGCAAAAAACCGGCTGAACTGGACAAAATGAAACTGTGGTTGCTAAAAAACAAACAAACAAATCACTGGAATACATCCAAGGCAACTGCATCGGCAATTTATGCATTGCTCATACAGGGTGAATCCGGTGGTGTTTCAAAATGGTTGGTCGAAAGTACAGAACCTGTCATAATGGTAGGCAAGGAACTGATTAATACCTCTACCCAATCTACTGAATCCGGAACCGGTTATATAAAAAAGAATTGGACATCCGAGGCTATCAATAAAGATCAGGCCACCATTAAAATAACCAACAATAACAAATCCGTAGCCTGGGGTGCAGCATATTACCAATATCTTGAGAATCTGGATCAGGTAAAACATTTCAGCGATACACCACTGAAGATCAATAAGAAACTGTATAAGATTGAATCATCAGACAAAGGAGAACGATTGGTTGCTGTAAATGAAAAATCAGCTATAAAGCCGGGAGACAAAATTAAAGTTCGGATAGAGTTGAGTGTCGATCGGGAAATGGAATTTGTACACATGAAGGATATGCGTGCCAGTGGTCTGGAACCATTGAATGTGGTTTCTTCATACAGGTATCAGGGTGGACTTGGTTATTATGAATCAACAAGAGATATGGGTAGTCATTTCTATTTTTCATATTTACCGAAAGGTGTTTTTGTATTTGAATACGATTTGAGAGCAGTACATAAAGGCGATTTTTCAACAGGAATTACTACAATTGAATGTATGTATGCGCCTGAGTTTTCGAGCCACAGTGAAGGATTCAGAATACAAATTCAGTAATCCGCTTTCAGTGTTTTTATAAAAAGGATGTGTAAATTGAATAGACAATATATGTTATAATTGATAATACTTGAGATTTGATATTATAATGACTTAGAAGAATTAAGTAAGTACTAATTTAGAATTAATTCAAATAGTTTGATTACTTTTGCTCAACTAAATTTTATTAACATGTATTCAATTTTAAAAGCTTCACATTCACATTTTGCCTGGTTGGCCTTACTGGCAATAGGAATTGCTGCCATAGTGGCTCTCATGTCTTATATGGGTAAAAAAGGATCACCACAGTTAAAAACATTTGCCCTGATCGGTTTGATTATGGCACATTTACAACTGTTGATGGGCTTGATTCTGTATTTTGTTTCACCTAATGGTATGAGTAATTTGTCAGGTGCAACCATGAAGGATAGTTTTGGAAGATTATTGGCACTGGAACATCCGCTCATGAATATTATAGCATTGGTTTTGATAACGATAGGATATTCCAAGTCTAAAAAACTGATAGGCACACTTGCAGCTTCCAAAACAATTATGATATACTATGGATTAGGTCTTATTCTGATTTTAATCAGAATTCCGTGGCAGGTTTGGCCATAAATTAATCATGTATTTACAATAAAAAAGGGGAGCTGAATTTTAATCAGTTCCCCTTTTTTATTGATTGTTTTAGTGGTTATATTTTATGGAATAATCATTTTTTTAGTGTCCGTAAATTTTCCTGCTTTCAACTGATAAAAATATACACCGGAAGGGAAGTCTGTAGTATTTAAATCAACACTATAAACTCCTTGTTGCAATTTTTCATTCAATATATGCTTTACAGGAGTTCCTGATAAATTTAGGATATCAATAACAACACTTTCACTATAGGGTAATTCAAATTTGATCTGAGTATGGTTTAGTGCCGGATTAGGTGTGTTTTGGTGCAATTTGAATGCTGCAACAATTTCATGACTAATCTCATCTACAGCGACTGGAATTTGTCCTAAAGGTACTGTCCAAAGGCCTTTACCCAACATTCCTGCGTATGCATTATTATTGGCATGGGTAATACTTGCGGTAAATGCTGTGGGCATTCCGGTATTGTAACTTGTCCAGGTAGCTCCTAAATCTCCTGAAATAAAAAAGTTGACTTTGGTACCGGCCATAACTCTTCCTCCACTGACAGCAAGGCTCTGAATACTTGTTGAACCTATACCATTATTGGATTTTACCCAACTATAGCCAAAATTATTGGATATAAAAATACCTTCTTCTGTTCCTGCATATATACCTGTTCCATATATTGTCAGCGCATTGACATATAAATTTGTGAGTCCTGTTTTGTTGGCTTTCCAGGAGTTGCCATTGTCTGAAGATACAAAAACGCCACCACCAAAAGTACCTGCGTAGATGTAATTGCCACTTATAGCCAGAGAAAAAATTAATCCTGTCGAAATGGTTCCGGTTTTAGTCCAGGTTGCACCATTATCATTGGAACGAAATACGCCATTTCCACCAGTTCCTGCGTATATACTGTTACCATTTGCTGCAAGACAAGTAATGTTTTTGTCAGTCAAACCATTATTGATTTCTGTCCAGGAGCTTGCGTTGTTGGTTGATTTGAATACACCACCTCCTGCAGTTCCGACATATACATTATTGCCTGATTGAGCAGCGGAAGTTGCTTTCACACTTTTTAACCCATTGTTAGCCAATGACCAGTTAGTGCCTTTATTGCTGCTAATAAACACGCCACTTCCTTCACTGCATGCAAGCACTTCAGAACCTAAAGTTGCCAAAGCTTTGATTTCAAGAGTTTTTATTCCATTATTGGATAATGTAAACGAAGTTCCGTTATTATTGGATGTATGAACTCCCATAGATGTACCTGCAAAAAGTATAGTTCCATTGGTAGCCATTGAAACAACAGGAGCAGGAGCTAACAAGCCGGTTCCTGTGACTGTCCAGTTTGTTCCTTCGTTACTGGATACAAATAAGCCGTTGGCTTCCGTTGCTGCAAATAAGTTATTGTCTTTGGAAAACAGAGAAACTACATTATATCTGAGTGTAGCACTTACATTTTTCCAGTTAGCACCATTATTGACTGACTGATAAACCCCCGAATTGTTACATGCATATACATTCCCTTTATGGTATTTCAGGTCTGATACTTTACCTGGAGGAATTCCATTATTGGAAGTAACCCAACTATTGCCATTATTCGATGATGAATATATTCCTGAATTTGTACCTGCCACAAGATTCTGGCCGTTGACAGCCAAAGTTAAAATTACTTTATTTACAATCCCATTGCTAATACCTTTCCAGAATGAGCCGTTGTCAGTAGATATAAATACACCACCTCCATTTGTACCTGCATAGATACTCTGACCACTTACCTGAATAGTCCATATGTAAGTAGAGGTTAATCCGTTGTTGATTGCCTTCCAGCTTTGGCCATTATTTGTAGATAAAAACAATCCTTTACTCGTACCTGCATATATATTATTTCCATTTATAGCTAATGACAACACATTGACAGTGGTCAATCCATTGTTAACTTCTGTCCAGTTTGCTCCATTATTTGTTGAGTGTAGTATTCCATATTTAGTACCTATGAAAGTATTCGAACCACTACTGGCTACACATTGAACCTCACCGCCATTAAGTCCACTTACCTGCGACCATTGAGAAGTGACCTGAGTATGAATTAGTAAAAATAGTAAGAAAACAAAAAAATAAGAAGAATGGAATTTCATAATAATATGGATTTATTGGTGGAAAAATTAACAATGAAGTTCAAATATATAATATTAATTTTAAATGTATGTGCGTTTATTGAATTTATTTAAAAAAATAATCATATTTTTTTAGCAACATACTATAATTTGGTAGAATTCACGGATAATAATACAGGTGTTTGTATGTAATGGTAAATACTAAGTAATCATACATTAATATCAGCCTTATAAACAATCATTAGATATTACAAGTAAATATATGTCATATATTATTACCCTTTTTTATTCTTCATAAATATTAATTCATTACGGTGTATTAATAAATGTATTATATTTGTATTAATATTGCATATGGCTTTAAATGCAATTATATATAATGGTTGTTGCTCGTATCATTTGCTTGTATGTAGTGTCATTATTATGAATACGTAATTAAATTTTATAAACATTAAAAATTGTTGGAAAAATGAAAGATACATTTAAATTTATGTTATTATTATCAGCGATTTTATTAACAGCATGTAATCCAAAATACTATACGCCCAATACGCACAATGTACCTTTATTAACTGAAAAGGGAGAGAGCAATCTAACCATTTGTGGTAGTGCCAATCAGGTGGAATTTCAGGGAGCCTACGGTGTTTCTGATAAAATTGCAATCCTGGCAAACGGAGGGCTTTTTATACCTAAAGATCTTGAAAATGGTGATGGTGGATCCGGAAAATTTCTGGAATTGGGTAGTGGATATTTCAAAGAATTAAGTCATAATTTTGTATTTGAAACATATTTTCTGCTAGGTATGGGTAGTCTGGAAAATCACCTGCCATCAACAACTACCGCTAATCCACTGACAAAGGGGAAAATAGAAGCAAATCTTTTCAGGTTAGGCCTGCAACCCAATTTGGGCTACAAAACAAAATATTTTTCTATGGCATTGTCTTCGAGATTGGTACATATATCCTATTATAAAATCAATGGAGATCTGATATACGAACAAGTCAACCAATCAGATTATCTAAATAAACATGCATCCAATTTTCTTATTGAACCTGCATTGACTATAAGAGGAGGCGTTGAAAAGGTAAAACTTCAGATACAAATCGGATATAGCTTCAATGTGTCAAACCCTGATTTCAGACAAGATAAATCTTTTGCGACAGTCGGGCTGAATTTCAATTTCAGAGATTGATTATGTATAGATTTTTAAGTTGCAAGATTTGTATTCATGGTAATAAATAAATACAATCAACGGTCAGATAGTAAATAGTTTTTCATTTTTTGCATCAGAAAATTATTTTATTATTAGATTCAGGATCTATAATTATATATCATACGTGAGCGAAAATATATTTTTAGGTCATTGAACTAAACTGTATAATAATTCGTTCTATTAATAGATCTATTAAATTGATTTATTAAATGGAGAACGATGATATAAAAAATATGGAACAATCTATTCTCGAAGCAGCTGAAAAGTTGTTTCTTGATAAAGGTTTTTCGATGACATCTACTACTGAAATAGCAAGGGAAGCTGGATGCAATCAGGCATTGGTACATTATTATTACAGAACGAAGGATAAACTTTTCGAAGCCATATTTGAGCGTAAGTTCCGTAAATTTGTCGAGCCATTTTTGAATACTATTCAGAGTGATCTTCCATTCGAAAAACATTTGATTTATCTAATTGAATCTCATTTTGACCTGATTAAAGAAAATCCTAAGGTTCCGTTTCTTTTATTTAATGAACTATGGATTAATCCGTCCAGGTTAGAACCATTAAGAATGAAACTTGCTTTGGAGCATCAAGCTTATTTTGAAAAACTCGATAAAGAATTACAAAAAGAAATTAAAAAAGGTAATTACAGAAATATATCTATTATAGACCTGATGATGACGATTTTCTCACTCAATGTCACGTTGTTTTTGGCAGGTCAGATATTGCAGGAAATGACTAAAATGGATGAGGATACTTATAATGCATTTTTGTTACACAGAAAAAAGGAAAACGTGCTGATTGTTTTAAACAGCCTTCAGGCATAATGGAATGTTCTATTACTGTAATGTGAGTATTTTGCTTTTTTAGAATGTATAATTTTAATCAAAGACAGGAATGAAGAAATATATTGGTGTAATATTGTTAGTATGGAGTGTTTTTTTGCATAAGACTAATGGTCAGACGACATTAGAAAAGTGTCAGGATCTGTCCAGAAAAAATTATCCGGGTATCCAACAATCGGGACTTATCCAGCAACTGGAAGCTTATGACATATCCAATGTCAAAAAAGGATACTTGCCACAGTTTTCATTATCAGCCAGGGCAACTTATCAGACTGATGTTACAAAAATACCAAAGGTATTTGGGGATTTGGTTTCAGCCCTTCCTGGTTTGGAAGGTGCTATTCCGGACATTCCTAAGGACCAATATCAAATAACTGCTGAAGTTAATCAAATGATATGGGATGGTGGAATTACTCAATCCAGGCAAAACAGTATCAGAGCGTCAGCCGAGGTAGACAGGCAGCAAACGGAGGTGGAGCTGTATCAAATTAAAGACCGTGTAAATCAATTATTCTTTGGGATTCTGATTATTGATGAATATCTGGCTATGAATGAATTGCTTCAGAAAGAACTTCAGACAAATTTTGACAGGATTCAAATATCTATCAACAATGGTGTTGCCAATAAATCCGACGCAGACATTCTTCTGGTTGAATTGGTCAAAGCGTTGCAAAAAAAGGATGATTTGAAAGCAACACAAAATGGATATAAAGAGATGCTCGCTGCCATGACAGGTGATAATTCAGTATTGACTGATACGCTGGTAATACCATATTTTGCTCCTTTAATGCCCGTAGCTGTTAATGACAACAGACCGGAGTGGAAGCTATTTGATGCCCAGTCAAGCTATATACAAACTCAGGAGAAGCTGATAAGGCAAGCGAATCTTCCTAAATTTTTGTTTTTCGGACAGGGCGGATATGGTAATCCCGGACTGGATATGTTTAAATCCGGATTTACTCCTTTTTTCATAGGAGGACTTAAATTCGTTTGGAATTTTGGCGGATATTATACACAGGAAAACCAATTGAATCAGTTGGCAGTGAATAAGCAAAAGGTTGAAGTTATGAAAGAAAGTTTTACTTATAACAATAGACTTAAAGTTATACAATTGAATAATGAGAAAAATCGGATACTAGGGTTGATTCAGCATGATGATGCCATAATAGCTATGCGGAAACGGATCAAAGAATCAGCGATTATTAAAGTAGAGCATGGAACAATGTCTACTACGGATCTTGTAAGCGAAATTAATGCAGAAAATGCGGCTATTCTCGACAAATCACTGCATAGAATTCAATTGCTTCAGACTATCTGCAATATTAAAAATATCAATAATAATTAATAAATACAGTAATGCATAAAAAACTAAAATACATAAGTATCAGTGTTATATCTTTAGTATTGATGGCTTTGTTTATATCGTCCTGTAATCATACAAAAGATAAGCATGATGCTTCAGGCACATTCGAGGCTACGGAAGTGTTAATTTCATCAGAAGCCACCGGCAAGATAATGGAATTTAATATCGATGAGGGCCAGGTATTGAAAGCGAATCAATATGTAGGATTCATTGACAGTGTTCAGGTATATCTTAAGAAAAAACAGTTATTGAAAAGTATACAGGCCGTTAAAATTCGCAATCCTGAAATACAAAAACAAATCGCCGTTTTTGAGCAACAGATAGCAACCCAGAAAAATGAAAAAAAACGCGTTCAGAACCTCGTCGATGCCAATGTTGCCAATCAGAAGCAATTGGATGATATTAATGCATACATCGCTTTACTGGAAAGGCAATTGACAGCTCAAAAATCAGTACTGAACACAACTTCCAAGGTATTGTATGAAGAAGCATCAGCCATGGAAGTGCAGATTGAACAATTGAATGATCAGCTAAAGAAATGTCGGATTATCAATCCTGTTGATGGTACTGTGCTGGTAAAATATTCAGAAAAAAATGAAATTTCCATACCCGGAAAAGTGATGTATAAAATAGCTGATCTGGAAAATATGACATTTCGGGCATACATAACATCAGATCAGATATCTAAAATGAAAATAGGACAAAATGTAAAAGTTCTTGCAGATTTTGGTGATGAAAACCGTACTTATGATGGTAGAGTTGCGTGGATTTCCGGTAAATCAGAATTTACACCCAAGACGATTCAAACACAGGATGAACGGGCTAATTTGGTTTATGCAGTCAAAGTTGCCGTTAAAAACGACGGATTTCTGAAAATAGGTATGTACGGAAAGCTAAATCTTCTCACAGAAAATTAATACATATTATATAGATTCCTGTATGAATAAGACCTCAAATCAAAAAGCAGTTAAGTGTACCAATGTCAGTAAATCCTTTATTAAAAACACGGAAAGGGTAATGGCATTGGACATGGTTAGCCTTGAAGTTGAGAGAGGAGAGATATTTGGTATTATTGGACCCGACGGTGCAGGTAAGACTACCTTGTTCAGAATCCTGACAACCTTGATTTTGGCTGATAATGGAACTGTCGAAATAGAAGGAAAAGATGTCGTCAAAGAATATAAGGAGATCAGAAAGGAGATAGGGTATATGCCGGGCAGATTTTCACTGTATCAGGATCTGACGGTTGAGGAAAATCTGAATATATTCGCAAAAGTTTTCAATACATCAATAGAAGAAAATTATAGTCTGATAGAGGATATATACAAACAGATTGAACCATTTAAAAACCGTCGTGCAGGCCAGTTGTCAGGAGGAATGAAACAGAAACTGGCATTAAGTTGTGCACTTATTCATAAACCGACGGTACTTTTTCTTGACGAGCCTACGACGGGTGTAGATCCGGTTTCAAGAAAAGAATTATGGGAAATGTTGAAACGCCTTAAGGAACAAAACATTACTATTTTGGTATCAACTCCTTTTATGGATGAAGCGAGTATGTGTGACCGTATCGCTCTGATGGAGCACGGACGATTTCTGCAGGTGGATACTCCTGAGCATATTACAGGACAATTTTCTCATGATTTGTGGGCTATACGAAGTGATAATATGTCAGTATTACTGAGTGACCTGCGAGCAATGAGATCTGTAAGGACTTGCTTTGCGTTTGGTGAATCACACCATGTTACGTTCAGAAATAATGTAAGTGACATTGTCAACCTGGAAAAATTATTGAAATCAAAGGGTCATTCATCCGTTTTAATAGAACAGACCAAAGCATCTGTAGAGGATTGTTTTATGGACCTGACATATAAATTTTAAGTAATGGAAAGTATTGGCAAGACAGGGATATTTAATTCTGAAATTGTTATTTCAGCTGATAAACTAACCAAAAAATTTGGGCAATTTACAGCTGTGAATGAAATATCATTTGAAGTCCGTAAGGGAGAAATATTTGGCTTTTTGGGTGCTAATGGAGCTGGAAAAACCACAGCAATGCGAATGCTTACCGGATTAAGTCATCCTACATCCGGAAGCGGTTATGTTGCTGGATTTGACATTTATACTGAAAGTGAGCAAATTAAAAAGAATATTGGCTATATGAGCCAGAAATTTGCCTTGTATGACGATCTGAAAGTATGGGAAAATATCAGGTTTTATGCAGGCATTTATGGAGTTCCCAATAAGGAGATTGAACCGAGAACAGAAGCTTTATTAAATAAACTGGGTTTTGAAAAAGAAAGGAACTCGTTGGTTAAGTCATTGCCGTTGGGGTGGAAACAAAAACTGGCATTTTCAGTAGCGATATTTCATGAGCCTAAAATTGTATTTTTAGATGAGCCTACAAGTGGAGTTGACCCTTTGTCCAGAAGAAATTTCTGGGAGATGATCTATGATGCAGCAGATCGGGGAATAACTGTCTTTGTAACTACACATTATATGGATGAAGCTGAGTATTGTAACCGTATTTCTGTCATGGTTGACGGCAAAATAGAGGCTTTGGATACGCCTGATAATCTTAAAACACAATTTAATTCAAGCAATATGAATGATGTGTTTTATAAATTGGCACGTAATTCAACCCGTAATTCTGACTGATATGAAAACATTTCTGACATTTGTTAAAAAAGAATTTTATCATATTTTCCGGGACAGATGGACGATGATTATTCTGTTGATTCTACCCATCATGCTGATGTTGCTCTTTGGGTTTATGATGTCAACGGAAGTCAAAAATGTACGGTTTGCTATCTATGATCCATCCCGGGATGTAGCTACACATGCCATTGCCGATAAAATGAAACTTAATGAATATTTTATTTTTACTGGTTATCTGGATAGCCCTGAACAGATTGATGAAATATTTCGTAAAGGTGAAGCGAGCCTCGTTATGGTTTTTAATAATAGATTTTATGATAATATGGTACATACCGGAGATGCACAAATTCAGCTTATAGCTGATGGTTCAGATCCCAATACGGCTTCTACCTTTACCTTGTATGCCAGTAATATTGTAGCATCTTATCAGCAGGATCTAATGGGTGATATGAAGATACCCTATAATATACAACCCGAACTAAAATTATTGTATAATCCAACCTTGAAAGGTACGTACAGCTTCGTTCCCGGAGTAATGGGAATGATACTGATGTTGGTATGTGCCATGATGACTTCCGTATCCATTGCCAGAGAAAAAGAATTTGGTACAATGGAGGTTTTATTGGTTTCTCCTATGAAACCCATTCAAATCATACTGTCCAAGGTGGTGCCTTATTTTTTTCTTTCTGTCATCAATCTGACAACTATGCTGCTATTGTCTGTGTATGTTCTTGATGTTCCTGTGACTGGGAGTTTATCATTATTGATATCAATATCGTTAATTTTTATTTTGGTATCCCTTGCTCTCGGACTATTGATTTCTTCCATGGTAGACAAACAAATGATTGCATTGCTTATCTCCGGGATGGTATTGATGCTGCCAGTGACGATGCTTTCAGGAATGATGTTTCCTATCGAAAATATGCCCTGGATTTTACAGATTATTGCTAATATTATTCCGGCAACGTGGTATATCATAGCTGTAAAGAAAATTATGATTCAGGGATTAGATTTTTTTTCGGTTTTTAACGAATTTTTGATTTTAAGTACCATGGCTGTTGTAATGATTGGTGTTAGTATTCAACGATTTAAATACAGACTTGAATAATTATGCTGAAATATTTAATTGAAAAGGAATTTAAGCAATTCTTCAGAAATAAGTTTTTGCCAAGGGTGGTACTTGCATTACCTTTGTTTGCTACTTTGATATTTCCATTGGTTGCTAATTTTGATGTTAAAAGTATCAATTTAAGTATTGTAGACAATGATAAAAGTACATATTCCAATCAACTCATAAACAAGGTGACTTCATCTGGATATTTTAAAATTTCAGACGTATCAACATCATATAAGGACGCTTTAAAAAGTGTTGAACTGCTGAAATCGGATGTAATTCTGGAAATTCCACATAAATTTGAGGCAGGACTAATCAGAGAGGGTGAGGGTAGTGTGATGATCGCAGCCAATACTGTCAATGGAATGAAGGGAGGTCTCGGATCTGCATATCTGAGTTCAATCGTAGCTGATTATAATAATATGATACGTACAAATCTTCTCGAATTGAATGGAGCAGCTACTAAGCATTCGTTTGAGATTGTTCCCTTATTTAAATTCAATCCTGGTCTTATCTATCAGGTTTATATGATACCTGCTATTATGATTATGATATTAGGACTTGTCTGTGGATTTTTGCCTGCTCTGAACATCGTAAGTGAAAAAGAAAGTGGTACAATTGAGCAGATTAACGTGACTCCGGTCAGTAAATTGATGTTTATATTGGCTAAATTGATACCGTACTGGATTGTTGGATTTGTAGTGCTCACTATCGGATTCTTGTCGGCATGGATGTTTTATGGATTCTTACCCGCTGGGAGTTTTGTTACGTTGTACCTTTTTGCATCTATTTTTGTCTTAGCTATTTCGGGATTCGGGCTGGTAGTTTCAAATTACGCTGCAACAATTCAACAATCGATTTTTATGATTTTTTTCTTTGTAATGTTATTTATTTTTATGAGTGGTTTGTATACGCCAATTGCCAGTATGCCTGATTGGGCACAGCAATTCAGCAATTTCAGCCCTATCAAATATATCATTTCCGTATTCAGGCAAGTATATCTCAAGGGGAGTAGCATTACGGATCTGACAACTCAACTTTTTGCACTCTTAGGGTTTGCTGTCTTTTTTAATGGATGGGCAGTATTCAGTTATAGAAAGAAAAATTAAATATTTTTTGCCCTCCTTATCCACTTATACCCTTCAAACCATAAAACCGAAACAGAAGCAATTAAAATTGTTATTCCTAAATCAATTAGATTGAGTGAGCTTAGATGGAAGAACTTCGCAATAACCGGTATGTACAATATGGCAAAGAGCAAGACCAATGTAGCACCGATGATAAGTGGAAAAAGTTTGTTCCTATTCTTTATGCTATCTAATACACTGTATTGGAAAGATCGGTTTACTAAGCTTAAAAAGATATTAGAGAAAATTAAAGTGGTAAATACCATTGCTCTTGTATATTCTTCATTTCCACCAGCTTGAACTGAAATCTGATAAGCAAATATAACGCCTAATGTAATCATTATACCTTGAATAATGCTTATGTTCAATTCTTTCCAACTCAAAAATGTTTCTGTCATTTTACGAGGCTTTTGCAACATTGCGTTTTTTTCTATAGGTTCATTTTCATATACGATGGAGCAAGTAGGCCCCATAATTAATTCCAGAAAAATAACATGCACTGGTGTGAAAATATGCGGATAAACCCAACCTAAAAATAAGGGTAAAGAAACCGTTAGAATGATTGGAATATGAATAGAAATAATGTATTGAATGGCTTTTTTGATATTGGTATAAATCCGTCTTCCGGCTGCAATGCCGGTAATGAGCTTATCCAAATCATCATTGATAATGACCAAGGAGGCAGCGGCTTTCGCAATTTCTGTACCTTTATTGCCCATGGCAACACCGATATGCGCAGCCTTTAATGCAGGAGCATCGTTCACGCCATCTCCCAACATGGCAACCACTTCACCATCTTTTTTAAAGGCATTCACTATGGCTAATTTCGCCTCTGGAAACATGCGGGTAAACAAAGAAGTTTCTTTAGATAAGGCAATCAATTCTTCATCGGTATGGTTAATTATTTCTGTTCCATTGATAGCGGGTTTTATGTTTAATATTCCAGCTTGACGGGCAATGGCTTGTGTCGTATCTGCATTATCACCCGTTATCACTTTTACTTTAATGCCAGCATCATAAATCTTTTGAAATACTTCCTGAATGCCCTTTTTAGGTGGATCGTAAAAAACAGTAAAGCCTAAAAATTCAAAACAAAAATCCTGTTGTTTTTCTGGAAAATCATTTCCTTCAAAATTTGATTTTGCCACACCTAAAACTCGATAACCTTGTTTTCCGAAATCTTGAATTTGCTGTTGTAATTTTTCTTTTTCATTTTCTGAAAGATTGGAAACGGCAAGAATAGCTTCCGGTGCACCTTTGGTAGCAATAACCCTTTCTCTTGAACTGTTTTCAAAAAGATGCGTCATCATGGGCGGCTTGCCATCCAAAGGGTATTCATGTATCATCTGAAAATCTTTGCGAAAATCAGTTGCTTGCGTTTTTTCATACACCTGATGCAAAGTCTTTTCCATGGGGTCAAATGGCACGGGCTCGCTGCTCCACATGGCAAATTGTATCAACTCAGAAAGGCAGGAATTACCAAAATCTTTTTCCTCAAAAATGCTATTTGTTTTGTAGTCATAAAGCAATTTGAGCCGCATGGTGTTTTCGGTAATCGTTCCAGTTTTATCGGTACAAATCAGTGTGGTACTGCCTAAAGTTTCCACCACATTACTTCGTTTGATGATAATGCCTTCCCGCATAAGTTTCCACGCTCCCAATGCCATAAAAGTTGTAAAGGCAACCGGTATTTCTTCGGGTAAAATAGACATCGCTAACGTGAGAGCTGTCAATAAACTTTCAATGATTTGCTTACTTTGTAAATAGCTAAAAATCCAAACCAACAAAAAAACCACAATACCAATAACCGCCATCCATTTCACAAAATTGGCTATCTGAATTTGAAGCGGCGAACGCTCTTCTTTGATTTCTAAAACGGATTGACCAATCTTGCCCAATTTTGTTTGAACTCCAATTTTTTCTACTTTAAAAACAGCCAAACCCGACACAACCAAAGTACCACTATATACTTTTCTGTCCTCCATCTCTGCACTCTTAAAAACCGAAAAACTTTCACCTGTAAGTGAGGCTTCGTTCACTGAAAAGTCATTACTGTGTAGGATTTCACCATCGGCATTAATCATTTTACCCTCTTCGATAATGCATAAATCACCCACAGCAATTTCGTGTGTTGGTATCTGAAAAACTTTAGCATTTCTGATGACGGTACTCAAAGGCTCATTCAGTTTTTCTAAAGCCTCCAATGCTTTTTTACTTCTATTATCCTGATAAAAAGAAATGCCCGTAACGGCAATGATTGCCCCCAACATAAATACTGCCTCGGAATAATTGCCCACGATTATATAAATCACAGCAACCGCAATCAGCAAGAGCAACATGGGTTCCTTCAGAATACCAAGTAACATCAAAAGCCAAGTGTTTTTTTTGCTATTTTCCATTTGATTATAGCCAAATTGACTTCGGGAGATTTTTAATTCATCTTCCGTTAGACCAATAAAATTTTCTGGAATGTTGT
Source organism: Saprospiraceae bacterium (assembly GCA_020850225.1). Lineage (GTDB taxonomy): Bacteria > Bacteroidota > Bacteroidia > Chitinophagales > Saprospiraceae > OLB9. Next base: position 24,409 of record JADZFD010000107.1, read on the forward strand.
AGGGCATAAAAACGCATTTCTAAAGTTCAATAAATTATAACAAAATAACGAGCAATAAATTAATGCCCTGCTGATATTTGATTTTTTAAATCATTTACCCATTTTTCAATTGCGACTTTATCAGTTGGTGAAAGCTTTGCATCATTATGAATAATAGTATAAGATTTCAAAGGCATTTCATTGTCTTTAATTGTTTCAATTACTTCATCTAATTTATGAAGTTTTTTCTTTTCAGTATAAGTATTAAACTCATCAAAATTAAGTTCTTTCTTTCCATCGTTTATGTGCTTACCCACCCACCACTTTACTGGCTGAATATTGTTGTACCAAGGATAAACAGTATTGTTGGAGTGACAGTCGTAACAGCTCGTTTTTAGTAAAGTTTGTACATTGGCAGGAATGCTGTAATGCTTGTCAATAGCATTTTCAGAGCTTACAGTACTTGTGTTTTTTTCAACACCAATAAATTGAATAATGATTAAAATAGTCACTAATGCAACTACGATTTTTTTAAAATTTTTCTGTTTCATTTTTTTTCATTTTTTGATTGTTATTAATTTTTATTCTTCTGTATTTTTCAATGCCATCAAAAGTGTGTAGGCTCCTTTGATAACAAATTTTTGAGTTTGCAATTTTTCAGGATTGAGTATTTCAGTATTTCCATTTTCAGTATTTCCTACCGCTACTTCAATCATTTCAAATTGACGATTTTCTTTTGCAACAAAAACGTATTGTTTGTTTTCGAAACGAACAAAAGCGTCTTCTGGTAAAACAGTTGCTTGAACCCCTTTCAATTCAATATCTGCATTCATAAACATTCCTGGCAAAAGCGTTTTATCGTATTGCTCAAAATGGCAATGCACTTCGGTAGCATTTTGAATGGATAAATTTTTGCTGATAAGAATTATTTCACCTGCAAATTTTTTATCAGGATTGTTGTTGGTGTATGCAAGTAGTTTTTGCCCAATAGATAGCTTGTTGACATCTTTTTCAAAAACAGTCAATGCCAAATGAATATCTGTTGGATTCACCAACTCAAACAATACCTCACTTGGGTTTACAAATTTTCCGATATTTACATTCACAGCCGAAACATACCCATTTATTGGAGAATAGATATTGATATTCTTTGAAATATTATTAGAGCTTAATTTTTGAGGATTGATGCCAATAAGTTTCAATTTTTGTTCTAATGATTTTAGCAAAACCAATTGAGATTGAAAGTTAGCTTTGGCTAGTTCATACACCTTATCGCTTGTAGCCTTGCTTTGATTTAACTCTTTCTGACGGGTGTATTCGCTCTCAAACAAAGTGTATTGAGCTTGTGCTGACAAATAATCTTGTTGCAACTGAATGTATTGAATATCCTCCATCACAGCAAGCACTTCACCTTTATTGATATGCATGCCAGGCAATAGTTTTGTGGTTTTTAGATAACCCCCTAAGGGTGCACTGATAGAAACCAAATTTTGTGGTGGCACATCTATTTTTCCATTTAATTTCAACATAGACGATATGTTCTGATTACTTAAATTGCCTGTTTCTATTCCAGCGTTTTTAAACTGAGCATCGGTAAGTGTAACTACATTTTCTTGTCCACTTGTCTGTTTTTCATTTTCTATATCTTGTTGCTTGTTGTTACAAGATACCAGCAATGAAAGAAAACTAATTATGATGATTATATTTTTCATTTTTTTTAATTATTTATTGAGATAAAAATTGAGTTCAGCCAAAGCATTGTTTCTATTTTTAATAGCTTCAATGTAGTCGCTTTGGATTTGAATGGATTGATTGATTAGTAAAACCCATTCTAAGTAATTTATTTCACCACTTAGGAATTGTTTCTTTGCTGTGGTTGTTAGAATATCTGAATTTTTTAGAGCCGTGCTTTCAAAATACTGAACGGCTTGTTCAAATTTTAAATACTGTTTCAATGCTGATTGGAAGTTGGTTTCAAAGTCTTTTAGCTTAATTTGAAATTCATTTGAAATGATAACTTCATTTGTCTTAGTGGCATTGATTTTTGCTTTTTGTCCACCATTAAAAATCGGAATACCTAAGCCAACTTGAACAGACTGAAAACGAGGAGTGCCGTTATAAATTTTATCATCAGCACCCATGCCACGCATACCCATAATATTGTAGCCAAGAGTTAAGTCTGGCAATAACTTTGTCTGTTCCAATTTTGTGGTAGCAGTAGCAATTTGTTGTTGCTGTTTCCAGTATTGAATTTCGGGATGTTCAAGTAATTTTGAACTATCTATTTCAATTAATGAATTATTTAAGTTATCACTTTCTATAAGAATATATGAAGTTTCAGAATTTAGTAACAATTGAAATTGTAATTGTACTATTTCAATATCCTGTTCAATTTGTGATAACTGCAAAGCAATCTGCCCACGCTGATTTTCGGCAGTTGTTTTTTCCAAAATATTACTTTCGCCAGCCTTGAAACGAAGGGTAGATTTTTCTAAAAACTCAGCAAACAAAGAGTCCGTTTTTTGTAATAACTTCTTTTTTTCTTGAAGATATAGAAGTGAATAAAACGCTTGTGTTACCTGCTTTTTAAGTTGTATTTCTTGTATTCCCACATTCAACAAAGAGCTTTTCCATTCCTCAGTTAGTAAATCCTTTTGACGTTTGTAAACCGTAGGAAAATTGATGGTTTGAGAAAGACCAACACTCACATCCGCATAGAAACTATTAATTTGACCAAATGCACCATTAATGTTTGTTGCAGGAATATTCGTTCCAGATTTAATTAGCTTTTGATGATAATCACTTTTTAATTTTTCGTTTTTTACTGATAGATTATTCTCCAATGCAGTTTCAATAGACTGATCTAATGTGATTGGTGTTTGAGCATTTACTGTTTGAAATGAAAAAATTGAAAACAACAAAAGAACAGTTGCTGCCTTAGGACTGATTTTAATATTTCGGTTTGTAAGCAAATATAAAATCGGAAGCACAAACAAAGTCAAGAACGTAGCAACCAATAATCCACCAATTACAACCGTTGCCAAAGGTCTTTGCACTTCTGCACCTTCGCCATGACTGATTGCCATAGGAAGAAAACCTAACGAAGCTACAAATGCAGTCATCAAAACAGGTCGCAAACGGGTTTTTGTACCCATTAAAACAATGCGTTTTAAATCGGTATAACCTTCTTTTTTTAAGCGATTAAATTCTGCGACTAAGACTATTCCGTTTAACACCGCTACACCAAATAGTGCAATGAAACCTATTCCGGCACTTACACTGAATGAAATATCCCTAATGGCTAATGCAAAGATGCCACCGATGGCAGATAAAGGAATTGATGAATAAATTAGTAACCCCTGTTTTACCGAGCCAAAAGCAAAGTACAGCAGTAGAAATATAAGAGAAAGTGCAAGCGGAACAGCAATATACAAGCGTTGTTTAGCAGCATTCAAATTCTCAAAAGCACCTCCATAAGTAACGTAATAACCGGGAGGTAATTTAATTTGTGCATCTACTTTTTGTTGTAACTCCTGTACAGTACTTTGCACATCACGACCTCGCACATTGAATCCTACAATAATTCTACGTTGAGAATTTTCTCTTTGGATTTGATTTGGTCCTTCAATAATATCTACATCTGCTACCGTGTTTAAAGGTATTTGTGTGCCTTGTGGGGTTGAAATCAAAAGTTGTTGTACGTCTTCTAAATTTTTTCTTTTATCTCCACTTAAACGAACAACTAAATCAAAGCGTTTCTCTCCTTCATAAACCATTCCGCTACTTTCACCAGCAAATGCAGTGTTTATCACACGGTTGATGTCGCTAATATTTAACCCATATTGAGCAATGGCAGAACGATTGTATTTTATCACAATTTGCGGCATTCCGGTAACTGCTTCCACATACAGTGCTTCACTTCCTTCCACAGTACTGCTGATTTTCCCTAAACGAGAGGCATAATGTGCTAAAGTATCTAAGTCTTCTCCAAAAATTTTAACCACTACATCTTGTCTGGCTCCTGAAATCAATTCGTTGAAACGCATAGCCACAGGATATTGAAATCCGAAAGCTACGCCTGGAACAGCTTCTAATTCTTTTGAAATTTTTGCTTCCAGTTCAGGATACGTTTTTGCGGAAGTCCATTCTTTGCGTGGTTTTAAAATAATCATCATATCAGAAGCATCTACTGGCATTGGGTCTGTTGGCACTTCACTACTTCCAGTTTTTCCAACTACTTTTTCTACTTCAGGAAATTTTTCCAGAATAATTTTTGAGGCTTTAGAAACTGCATCAATCGAAGTGTTTAAATTGCTTCCGGGAAGAACTCTTGTTTCAACTGCAAAATCACCTTCGGGTAATGCAGGGATAAATTCTCCGCCTAATTTACTCATTGTATAAACAGCACCTGCGAACAAAACCAAAACAGTAATCAGTATTTTTTTCTGGTGACGTAATGCTTTTGAAAGATATTTTTGATAAAACCGCTCCAACCTATACATCATCTTATCTGAAAGCGTTTCTTTGTGCGATATTTTCTTACTCAAAACCAAGGTGCTCATCATAGGTATATAAGTTAGAGAAAGCAGAAAAGCACCCAATAAAGCAAAGATGACTGTTTGAGCCATTGGCATAAACATTTTACCTTCTATACCTTGTAATGTAAAAATAGGTAGGTAAACAATCAGAATAATGATTTGACCAAAGACAGCACTATTCATCATTGTGGATGCAGAAGTTTTCACCTCTTTATCCATCTCAGATTGTGAAAGTGTATTTACTTTCTGAAACAATTTGCTATGTGAGAGTTTGTGCAAAACGGCTTCTACAATAATCACAGCACCATCCACAATTAATCCAAAGTCTAATGCCCCCAAACTCATCAAATTGCCACTTACGCCAAAAGTGTTCATCAATATAATTGCAAACAACATTGAAAGCGGAATAACAGAAGCAACTAATAATCCGGCTCTAAAATTTCCGAGAAATAGCACCAATACAAAAATCACAATCAATGCTCCTTCCATTAAGTTTTTTGTAACAGTACTAATGGCATTGTTCACCATTTTTGTTCGGTCTAAGAATGGATCGATCGTAACACCTTCGGGCAATGTTTTTTCAATTTGACTGATTTTGTCCTTGATGTTTTTAATCACTTCATTGCTGTTTGCCCCTTTCAGCATCATTACTACCGCTCCTGATACTTGCTGTTCGCCATTATAGGTCATTGCGCCATATCTGGGAGCACTTCCATACTGTACTTCACCCACATCTCGAATCAAAAGCGGTAAGCCATTCGGCAGGTTTTTTACAACAATATTTTGAATGTCTTCGATATTGCCGACTAAACCTTCGCTTCTGATAAAAAGGATGGTTGGGCCTTTCTCTATATAAGATCCACCTGTATTTTGGTTGTTGTTTTCTAAGGCATTGAATACATCATCAATGGTAATGTTGTAAGCCATTAGCTTTTCAGGCACAACGGCTATTTCATATTGCTTGAGCAAACCACCAAAGCTGCTCACCTCAGCTACACCTTTCACACCCAGCAATTGCCTGCGAACAATCCAATCCTGAATGGTTCGCAGCTCCATGGCGTTATATTTATTTTCATAACCTTTTTTAGGGCGAACGGTGTATTGATAAATTTCACCCAAACCAGTTGTAACAGGGGCTAAAACGGGTGTTCCAAAGCCTTTTGGAATCTGTTCCTGAGCTTGTTGCAGCCGTTCCGCAACTTGTTGCCTTGCCCAATAGATATCAATATTGTCTTCAAATACAATCGTAACTACAGACAAACCAAAGCGAGAGAAACTACGAAGCTCTTTTAGTCCTGGAATATTGTTATTTACTTGTTCGATGGGAAAGGTGATTAATCGTTCCACATCGGGAGCACCCAAGGCTGGAACAATGGTAATCACTTGTACCTGATTGTTGGTGATGTCTGGTACGGCATCAATAGGCAAGCGTTTTAACTCGTAAATTCCATAGCCTATTAGAGCAATGATAAAAAGCCCTATGATGAGTTTGTTCTTTATGGAGAACTCTATGATTTTATTCAACATAATTTATTTGTTAATCTTTTAAACTTGCTGTGAGTACGTGCGATATACAATGAGAAATTTGCAATTGGTAATAAGAAATATTTCTTTAAATAGTTGCCTATTGCTTATTTCTTGTTGCTTATTTACTTTGCTTGTCGCAATAAAAAGATTAACAAAAACGTGGAGGTTGCCAGATACTATTCAGATAGGTGTTGGAATAACTTTGTTGTGCTTCAATGATAATATTTTCTACAGTAATTACCGTTGATATGAAATTTAACTCAAAATCTGATCGAAGAACATAGGGTAGGACAGAAGGTGAAAAAGTTGCGATTGTTTTGAAAGGTAATTTTTCATGTTCATGATTGGTTTTATCGTGATGATGTTTGATTTCACCATTATAATGTTCAGCAATAAACCTGATGAAAGAAATATCATCGTCTTCGACGGAGTGCTCAATATAATGTTGAATGAGTACAGTCAATTTCAGGAATTCTCCAAATGCAGTATTAGCATTCAGGAAAATTACAAGAAAAAAAATTGCTATACGATTATTCATGATACAAAGATAGAAAAACTATTGTATAACCTTCATTTAAAATAATACAAAAATTAGAGAAGAAATGTTCCCTCAGAACTTCATTCTTTGTATTCTTATTGCATTTAAAATGGCGAGCAATGCAACTCCAACATCAGCAAAAACAGCTTCCCACATGGTTGCTATACCACCCGCTCCAAGTATTAAAACAATTCCTTTAACAACAAAGGCCATGGTGATATTCTGCCAAACGATTTTTTTTGTTTCTTTTCCTATCTTTATTGCTATAGGAATTTTATCGGGATTGTCATCCTGGATTACGACATCAGCTGTCTCGATGGTTGCATCGCTTCCAAGGCCACCCATAGCTATACCTACGTCACTGAGGGCAACAACAGGAGCGTCATTTATGCCGTCACCAACAAATGCAACGTTTTCTTTCAAATCTTTGATTTGAGTTACTTTATAGACTTTATCTTCAGGTAATAAATCGCCATAAGCATTATCAATTCCCAGCTTGTCAGCAACGTATCTGACTACTTTGTCCTTGTCACCACTCAGCATCGTTGTTTTTATATTCAAATCTTTTATTTTATTGATGGCTGATTGAGCGGTGTCTTTTATTTTGTCTGCAATCGTTATATAACCTGCTAATTTTCTATCATAGGCAATGACGATTACAGTAAATGCGAATTTGTTGATATCAGTATTATAATGAATACCATATTTGTCTAATAATCTGAAGTTGCCCACTAGTAATTCCTTTCCCTCTACTTCAGCTCTTAATCCATGTCCGGGAATTTCTTCAATCTTGTATAGCACTATTCCGGAATCTTTTTCTTCCACATATTCATGAATGGCTGTTGCTACCGGATGAGAACTATGTCGCTCTAAAGCATCTACTATCTGAAGGATTTTTGACTTGTCGAAGCCATCAAATATCACAACATCCTGTACTTTGAACACCCCTTCCGTCAATGTACCGGTTTTGTCCATAACGACATGTTGAATACCTGCCAGTGTATCTAAATAGTTACTTCCTTTTATGAGGATACCATTTCTGCTGGCTGCACCGATACCTCCGAAATAACCTAAGGGAATGGAAATAACCAATGCACATGGGCATGAAATAACAAGAAAAATCAAGGCTCTGTACAGACCGTCCCTGAATGTATAATCATTAATAAACAAAAAGGGTATCAGACATATCAATATCGCCAGGATAACAACCACAGGTGTATATATACGAGCAAATTTTCGGATAAATAATTCGGTAGGAGCTTTTCTGGAAGTGGCATTTTGCACCATTTCCAATATCTTGCTTAATTTACTGTCCTCGTATGCAGCTGTTACCTGTACCTGAGCCACTGTATTCAAATTGATCATACCTGCCAGTACAGTTTCACCTTTAACTTTTGTGTCTGGTTTACTTTCACCTGTCAGTGCTGCCGTATTAAAAGCTGCTGTATCACTTAAAAGAAACCCATCCAAACCCAATTTTTCTCCTGGTTTTAACTGAATAATTGCTCCATGTTCAACTTGTGCTGCCTGTAACGTCTTCGATTGGTTGCCTATGAGCACCGTTACAGTATCCGGTCTTTGATCGAGTAGAGATTGAATATTTTTGGTAGCTCTTCTTACTGCCATAGTTTGAAATACTTCTCCAACCGCATAAAAAAGCATTACTGCTACCCCTTCCGGATATTCTCCAATAGCAAATGCACCGATAGTGGCAATACCCATCAGTAAAAATTCAGAAAATATTTCTCCCTTTTTAATACTAGTTATAGCCTCTTTCAATACAGGCAAACCAACAGGAATATAGGCAGTTATATAAATTCCTAACCTAAAGACCTGTGTAAACCATTCCGGTTGAAGGAATTTGTCAAGATAAATGCCTGCCAGTAATATGATGAGTGAAATAACGCTTGGAATAATAATCTTTATAGTATTACCACTGCTGTGATCGTGGCTATGATCATGATCCTGTTCATGCTCATGCTCGTGTGTATCGCCGCCTTTATGTATATGCTCGTGTTTTTTCTTTTTATTTGATTTTAATAAATCATCTGCTCCAGCCATCGAATAGATTTTATCTTCCAGCGAACAGCACGTCATACGTCCTTGTGCATCGTACGTGTGTATATGATTTTTATCCGTATTTATCATTGAATACAATTATACATCGATTGATATATGTGATTTAAAATGTACTTGATTATTAATATTATTTTACACTCCTTTGTTCAATATCCTCTGATTTATTCATGCTTACTTAAACACAGTTGTGATGAATTTAATTAGAATCATGTCCACGTTTTTTTCTGGCATATTTACTTCTGTCTATGAAACAAATTATTTGAAAATTCCGTTAAGAAATCAATTCAGGTCGATTAAAGTACAAGTTGTTTTATATATGTTTTATGTAAATATATAAAATCGTATTAAAAATTTTTAAAAAAGTTTTGTCATATTTAATTTCATTTACATATTTGCACTACATTTTATATCATATTAACCATTAATCTATAAAAAATTTAATCGACTTAGTATTTTGTTATGAAAGATAATAAGCCCAGGAAGTTGATCAAAACTTCTATTTATGAAGATCAGGACAATATCAAAAATAATAAAAATAAAAAAAAACAGGTCCAGGTCAAGGAAAAGGTAAATGTTAAATCCAATAAGTTTTGGAATGATATATATAAAGAAGAAGGCGACGATATAGAAAAGTATGTCAGGTAATCGACCTGAATTCGTCAGGGTTTCTATCGGAAAGTATCCGTGTTTTCCCTGAATTGTTCTCATTAACAATTCATTATCAACAAAATGGATAACTTTTTGATGTAAAATAGCGTATATATAATATACAAATTATTTTAACCCATGAATGTTATTTTTATTAAAGCCAAAAGCTTTTTGGTGCGTTTATTCGCTAAATCCAAAAAGTTGGTCAATTTTCCTCAGGAGGAAGAGCATGACCTCTTTATCGGAGTATAATAATTATTGCCCCCAAATAATTAGAAACGTACTTCGATTTAAAAAAGATAATGTCAGAAAATACTCGTCTTGGTGTATTCTCTGACATTTTTAATTGTGTGTATAACAAATTGCACTTTTATTATAAATCTTATTGCTTCACTATATTTTGTCGCCTCGAGCCGGCTTGGCTTTTACTTTTTTCATTGCCAAAAAAGTAAACAAAAAGTCTAGGTCAAAAAAGGCG
>JADZFD010000108.1 GCA_020850225.1 Saprospiraceae bacterium
TAACGAGATTAAGTTAAAATCTTTTTACATAAGCGAAATGAACAACATCATTACTGTTAAATTAACTTTACAGTTAATAGCAATTAACAAAAATGTTAAGCCAACAGAAGTCTCTGTTGAGTTTACAAACAGTAATATAGCGACTTATTTCTCTATGGTAGTTGTAGAGAAAAGACTTGTATACCAAATCAATTGGAACAAACTATTTACATTGCCAGAGTTTTGTGAATATGACTTGAGTGACACGGCAAAACCTTCGGGTTACTATGAATTGTTCATTGCTGACTTACAAGACAACAAAAACAAAGGTAGTTTCATAACCAAACACACCAAATTTGGTGAAATATTAGGTTATGATGTTACAGTAAGCTATCCTGTTGGTATACCTAATGAGATGGAAACAATAACTATAGATGGTACAATACTATCTTATGGTAGTACATCGTCTGTGATAAGAGTAATTCTATCACCAAACACTCCTTCCTCTATTTTAAAAGAGGAAGTGATGGTAGATATTACAAATACTGACGATATGCGAGGATATACATCTTCTTCATATAATCATTTAGATGTGTTAGCATATGAAAATATGCCTAAATCTGCACCTGTAATTACAGGTAATGTTAACGACCTTATTATATCACTTATTTCTAAAATGTACAGCTATGAGTTTTAGAGTATATCCTACTGTTGATAAAGAGACTATGACGGTAGAAATTTGCAATGGCAGTGGAAAAAGAGCTGCTGTTGAAGAACTGTTTTATGGCTATATAGAACTTGATTATGAGATGCACGAAACCAACATGGTTTTTGCAACTCGTGATTACAGTCTAAATAGGGTCACGAAAGGCAAAGTTGCCAGACGTGGCTACATATATAAAGCTGATATTCTTCATCCTCAAACGGGTGAACTTCTTACAGTGATATGGAGTCAAGTAGATAATACCTATAATGGTACTACATTCCAACCACTTGTGGAAATTCGCTATGACAGACAAAACCGTAAATCTGTTGTGGAATTATCTATGCCTGACAATATGCCACTTATGCGACTTATTGACATGCCAGAGAATATTCAACAATTTGTTGATGGTTACAATGTCGTTGAATACAAACCAAATCTTGACAATTATACCACGAAAGTAAGTGGTACAGCAGAGTATGTAAAGACACCAGATGGAGAATTTATTAAAGTTATAGATATACCGTGCAAATGGTATGCTGTAACTAAGAATGAAACTCTGTTAGCAGAGGGTGTAGTTGCGTATACAGAGAGTGAGTGGTACGAAGAAATCAAGCCTAATCAGCCAGAGGGTTGGTATGAGGCGACATATGATTTCTATGCTGATGATAGTAGTCTTCCTTTATATATTAATGGTATAGAGTGGAGACCACAAGATGGCATAGTACCTGAAGGTATGGATATAATTCCATTACCTATTACGGAGATAGCAGCATATCGCAGACGACCTGCATATACTCGTTATCCCTACTATTACAATCCTGAAACGGTTAAGATAGTAGAATGTTCTTCTGATGATTACGACTATTATCATCCTAAACCGAGACAGAAACCTGTATTGGTTAAGAAAGAGAAAGTTGTATATTCTTCTAACAATGTTAACGATAGTGACAGTCCTTTCGCTATGTTAGCTAAACTCAAAAAATAATCTTTCTTATGGGTAATAACAATCTTCCGATAAAAGTCGTATGTAGCAGTTACGACAAGTACAGAAGGTCTTATGAAGATACATCTGTAAAAGAAATTAAAACAGCAATTGGTGCTGCTATCAAAGCTGGTGAATACCAGTTAGCAGTAGCATTGTTATTTTTCTGTTACACGACTTTAGACCACGATAATCATAGTCAGTTTCACGGCTGTGGTAATATGTGGTCGAATCTTTCTGATAATAGTTTTGATACTATTATGAAAGACCTTTACTGGTGTAGTAATTCTGCGAACATCATCAAAGAAAGTCATCAGGATAACGTTGTAAAATGGCAATATCCTGATGAGTTAGACAAAGCTATCTTTTCTGTACAGAGAGCTATTGTAGCTCAACATTATCCAGAAGCTATTGAAGCCGATGGAAATATTGAGGAAAATATGCCTATCAAGTACGGTGACAATCTTTTTGTATTTAGCTATGAGGAAGAATACAAAGAGTTGCGGGCGAAAGAAGTGAGCATTTTAGCGTACAGTGACGGAGACGGCACAAAACGAATAAACTTCAACTTTTTCCCACAAGGCAGACATGCTGCGGAAGCATATCGTACTTATAATGGTGAAAAAGACCACTGGGGTATAGAATGCCATACACATTCTTACGGGGACACAGAATACACCCGTATGCAAAAAATAAGCACTTCGTCCAAATCTAACACTTATTGTGGATTTGGATATGATGACAGTAAAGGTGTAAATCCACGTCTTAATGACATTGTGGGCAGATTTGGAGTATACGATTGTACGTCTATGAGTGATGTAGTCACACTATTAACTCCTTTATATAGCGAGTTGAAAGATGTCTGGACAGACATAGCTCCTGATTACAGGGACGTATGGTTTTTACCACAAGTAGTCTCTTACTATGGTAATAAGCATATAGCTACTATGCAAGAGCTGTTACCGCAAGTAAGCAATTACTCTGTTATAAAAAAAGCCGCTTCTGGTGGAGGTGTAGGATTTTGGTCTGATTAGTTTATTCTTCCTCTTATATAATTATAGATATAAGAGGAAGTTTTTAAGATAAGGTGGCAGAGTGGTCAAATGCAACGGATTGCAAATTCGTAAAATCGTGAGTTCGAATCTCATCCTTATCTCAATTTATTTACAAACAAAAATAGGTTATTAATAATAATCTATCATTTTATTTAACTTTTCAATTTTATTCATAACATGGGACAAAATATTTCGGTAGATGTTAGATTTGCATCTGAAAAAAGATGTGTTAGTTTTTCTATTGATTGTAGTACTAAATATTCAATCATAGACAGTGGTTTTGAGACTACTGAATTTTTCTTTAATTTATTCATGGATATTCTGTCTACAAAGTATCCTGAAGAAGTCTTTATGGTTAATACAGAATCTACAAGAGATTTTGAAAATTTCTACAAAGACTGGTATATTGTCCAAAATGGGAGATATACTCATGTAAAGAATTTTGTTGACTACAGACAAGAGGATAGTAATGACAAACAAGAGGGTGATGAAGAAAACCCTGATTGGTTTGTAGAGCATGAAAATAGAACATTTTTTCATGGTATTCATTACATGACTGATTATGCAACAAATTCTGTTTATTTTTATGGTGAGTTTACAAAAGAGGATAACAATCTCTTTTTAGATATTGCCAATGAAATTACAGAAGAAACAGGTTCCTTGTATGTACAATATGATGTACATGATAAATACTGTTTGCACAATAAAGTTATAGTCCCTATCTCGTCTTTAAGCGAAAAAGACCAAGAGAAGTACTTTGAACGTAAACCTGTTTTTGTTAACAAAACTTCGGTTTTATTTTCACCTTTACATCCTGAACTATTAGCGGTTTATGGAAATAAACGAGATGCTAAAAAAGGTTACGACAAAGGTGAGTTTGCCTTATATGAAACTTCAGAAGGCATGAAGTTTTATAGTATTTGGCGAAATTGGAGTAAAGTAAATACAAGATGGGATAAAAATAAAAATAACAACTTGTCTTTATTTCTCTTATTAGGTCACTCGCCTATTGACGCCACTAGTGTCGATGTTAGCCCTTTATATAAAAAAGCACAACAAGATTTTCTTGTAGGTGCTATTCAATATAAAGATGCACATTATAATCGCTATTTTGGAGCTTTATATGGCGACCGTTATGGTGAATTAGAGCACAAGATTATTAAGTTAGAAGATGGAACATTACAACAAGTAATGTTCAGTTTGTCTGATTTCTATCCTATTTAAATAACCATTAATCCCTCACTATCTTATGTAGTAAGGGATTATTTTTCTTTAATCTTTAAAAATTTAGTTATATGCTGATTAGTCAATTAGAAGATATGAGTTCTCGTGGCTGTTCAATTCAAATTGAGGGTGAATGGTGTATAGTTTTACCACATTCTTGGCATCCAGATAATTTGAGTTGTCGTAAAGAGTTAGATGCTTTTTACGATAATGGTACTGACACTGATATTGATGCACCTGATGAGGTATATCTCAAAGGCAGTGTTGAGACATCAAGTGGAGAATACGAAGATTTTGTGCTTTACTGTGATGGTACTGCACATTATCGTTAAATATCAAAACAGTAGTTTATTTATAGATGATAACCTACTGTTTAATCTTATACTAAGGAGTATAAGGGATGAAAGAGCATGGTGCATTACCTCTGTCTCTGTTCTTGTGTAAACAAGCATTGAATAAATGTGTAGCCTACCTATCTTTTACGAATGTCTCTATGGTGTACAGGATAGCACAAAAGTTTTCTAAACTTTTAGATTTGGTTCGATTCCAAATAGGGATACAACTTTTAACATTTCAAAAAAACATAATGATTAAAATATTAACAGAAGAAGAGATTTCTGATATAAGACAAGCTATGAAAGAAAACAGTTCCTATGAACTTGCTTCGGTTTGGATAACAAAAGTTGATGACAGAACATTAACAATAAAGTTAGGTTATGAGAACTCTTTCAGTTATACTATTACTACTAGTCACGATGCACCTACTATTGAAGAAATAGAAAATCGTGATGACTTTATTAGTGGTTATAAAGAAATGTGTTCTTACTTTGACTTATATGAGTTAGAAAAAGCGAAAGCTAATTATAAGTTAAATACTATTCATAGTATGTATGGTTTAAAAGAAATGAATCATACGGTTAAACAAGAAGATTTTTCTACATACTATGAAATTATATTTGTGTATGCAAATGGATTTAAGTACTTAGTTTCTGATAAGTGGAATAAAAATAGTGCAGAGGAGCAGATTAAAGAGCTTAATACTATGTCTATTATCCTTATTGAAAACAGTAGAGATTTTACTATGAAACTTAGGCGATACTTAAAGACTATAACTTTATAAGTTGTTTGTCTTTTACAAATGTCTCTGTCGTATAATGGACATTACGAGGGATTTCTAATCCTTCAATCTTGGTTCGATTCCAAGCAGAGATACAATTTTTAACATTTCAAAAAACAAACAAAAATATCATGAAGAATATTATTCTTTTCTCATTCATCTTATTGATGATGACATTTTCAGTAGCAAATGCTCAAACGGAGTTAAAACCGTTAAAGGTGGGTAATGTTACAATTAGTTACAATCAAGAAGGAGCTGCCAATAATAGTTGTATTCTTGACATAAATACAACTGATAACAATGGCAACGGCAGTGGTTCAGCTAAAAGTGCTTCTGCTGCTATTCCTTATATTCAAAAATTGTGTAAGTGTGTGTTAACACCTAATCAAGTGTTATACGTGTATATGCTTGCAAGAGAAGAAGCTCCTGATTGGGCAAAAAGAAATGCAGGAGTAAAGAGTTTTTAATCATATTATTACTACTCAATTAGGTATTATATATTTATTTGAGTAGTAATTATTTTTAATCATAAAAACAATAAAAAACAAATGTATACTCAAAAAACAAAAAACAAGTTATTATCTCTACTAGAAATAGCGGCTAATTCAGACAGAATGTATGAGGGTCTTGCTGCGATAGAAGAAGCGACAGAGATTTGTCATGACTTTGCTAATGCTTGTGA
The DNA here is from genome assembly GCA_020850225.1 of Saprospiraceae bacterium. Classification (GTDB taxonomy): domain Bacteria; phylum Bacteroidota; class Bacteroidia; order Chitinophagales; family Saprospiraceae; genus OLB9. The sequence goes on from JADZFD010000108.1 coordinate 5,746, forward strand.
TGACAACAACTGGGATGTATACTCCCTAAGAGACTTAGACCCAATGATTGATTGGGTTAAAAACATGTCTGTAGAGCCTACGCCTGATGAAGCAAAACAAGAGATTTCTAAAAAGCTGAAACAAGCTTTAATCTTAGCTCATAGTTTAGGTGTAGACTTTGTAAGTTATCCTAAACGTACTTTTGAAGACGAATATTTATTATCTAATGATGATAAAGATTTTGTTATCTTTCACAAAGAAGGTACTGACCCTGACATCATAGATAAAGTAGACGTAAATAAACAGCCAAAATCTATTTCTATCTGGAAAGATTGGATTATGACGGTTACTTATCACAGTTAAATTCAATAAACAGGAGCTTAATAATTTAGACTAAGTTCCTGTTTATTCTTCTCAAATTAAAAACAAAAAAAAGACATGCGATTTTATAATCTATTAAAAAATAACAGTACTTTTCTATTTCCACTTGTAACAGTAATCATGATTATGTTACATTTAGAAATCACGTATCTATCTGTGGATGTACGTGAATACTATTTCATAGTCATTTACTCCCCAATTTTAAGCCTTTTTTCAAGAGGTTAAAAAGGTCGATAATAACGTTTTTTGATAGTTTTCTATCGAAAAGTGTGCTTATTGTTCCTACAAAATTGGGGAGTGGATAGCTATATATACTCTATTCGGTCACTAGTTTTGAAGTGACTTTTAGTTAATGATAAAAGGTCTAAACTCCTTATAAAATTAAATGCAGATAGTAAGTAAAACACTTATAATGCGGTTATCGTTAGACTTTTAAAAATTTATAAAAAATGCAAAAATTTTCAATTTTAGAAGTACTTAAAAAAGAATATATTGGACATCCAATTCCATTATTCAAATCTCCTATTCACTCTGACATCTTTAGTTTTAATAACTGTGATGGAGATATGACAATAACCTCACGTATTGTAACGGATGTAATATTGACTAAGGACGAATCTACTAATTATGAAACTTGCGTTTCTATTCAAGAATTATGGGATGAATCCTGACGAATATCGATTAATTAACAATTTAAATTGATAATTTAGTCGAGTAACTTTATTACTACATCTTTATAAATAGTCCTACTATTAATTAGTAGGACTATTTTTTGTTGGAGACTTAAAGTCATTTTGGATATGACAATCAGACTGTAAATCTGATACTTTAATTAGTGAGTGGTTCGAGTCCACAAGTTCCCACTGTTTTTTTTATTTTTTATTTTTTAATCAATTAATCCAATTTTTACCATGAGCAATCAAAATGCTAAATTTGCAACTTATTTAAAACATTTACAACAAGTAAAAAAATTAAATAATGTCGGATGTGTTAATGATTTTATTAACACACACTATGTTACAGGTGAAACATCTAATTTCACTGTTGAAAATCCTACTGAAGAAATGATTAAATTTGCTGAACTATTTATTAGACGAAAAGTTAAATGTGGAGATACAAATTTATCTTCTCAGTTTGTCAATTGGACAACTTCTAACAATGCTGTAAAAGAGCCTGTAGTAGATGTAGTACAACGTACTTCATACCGAGGTGAATATTAAGCCTGACTTCAAGCAAACAAACTGTCGTTAGCATACGGCAATTTTTTCTAATCGGTTTTTATAAAAACACGATTCCGCTTTAACTACTGTTTTATAAACGTGAGTGAGTGTTTTCTTAGGTTTTGTGAATAAATCAAAACCTTTTTTTATTTAATCTAAAATCATTTTTTATGACTGAATTTGAAACAAAAGTTTTAAAAACTTTACTGTATAATCCTTCCTTATTTAGTCTTGCAATTAAAAACCTTGGAAATCATAAATATGCGATGTCCACTGTCAAAAAATATGTGACAGGAGTTGATTTTGGTATTGAAATTGAAGGTCTAAGTGAAGGTGAAATTAGAATACGTTATTCTGAGGTGAAAAATATTGTAAATTTGTATAAACTATTTATGTGTTATTTTCCCCGATTTGATTATGAATATGGCATACATATTCATATAGATTGTAGAGATTGGTTTAGTAAAGGTTGTAACCCTGAATGGTATCCTAATGGATTATTGGAGTATTTAATTGCAGTATTCGATTATAAAGGGGGATATAATCGGCATGAAGTGTCTTATGTTAAAACAGCTATAAGATGTCATAACGGTCATAAAACTACAGAGTACAGGATAATTAAAATGCCTCGAAGCTGGTCTGAGTTTATTAAGAACATTATGATATGTCAATATGCTACAAAATTATTTAAAGACCGACAGCCTTTTGATGATAAGGCTAAAAATTACATCAACGACTTATTACTATTATAGGCAATAGAGGTTCGACTCCTCGAATAGTAACTATAATATATTTAATGACTATATTATAAATATAAACTTAATAAATAATGATGCACCAAATGTTGCGCCTACAGCATTTGAAAGTAAAAGGTTATATGGTCTTGGCAGATTGTATAGCTTATTGTCTTAGAATTATAAAAGAGTCATGACTTTTTTAATTCTTTATAATTAGACAAATCTTGTTCTTACTCATATAGTGCTTTTATATGAGTGTACTACAACGTACAAGTACATTAAGGTATCTCGTATTTATCTTAATGGATATAAATTATAAAATGGAACATACCTGTCGTTTACTAATTATTATTAGTAAACCCCAATTTACTCACTTGTTTAAACCTATGGATATTATTTTACGAATTAATACCCATAGGTTTTTTTAAATTGCGAGATAGAGCAGTGGTAGCTTAACAGCCTCATAAGCTGGAGGTCGGGGGTTCGAGTCCCTCTCTCGCAACAATTTTTAAAACATTAAACCATGACAATTAAAAACTTATTATTAGCATTACATGACCAATTACCGTTGAAAAGATTTATTAAAAATTTCTTTATTACAGGTAATGCTTGGGGTATGTTTTCTAAATACAGTCATATTAAAAAAGATGGTAAACTCAAACAAAGTTATCCAACTAAAATAAAAGCTGTTAATGCAGCAAATTCAATGGGAATAAAATATGGTGGAAATTATTCCGCTTATAAATGTCCTCATTGTGACGGATTTCACATAGGTAAAAATAAAATTTAATATGAATCAATTAGACCTTATTTCAGATTACGTTTGTATAGATATTAAAAATGATAAACCAAACACTTTAATTATAGATAATCATTGTTTAATTTTAAACGGTGAGGACGAACAAGTTATTCATTCTTATTTATCTGTTTTGGATAAAAATCCAAATGATGTAGATACAATTTGGAAATTATTGGAGTTATATATTTCTTTATACAAGTACAATGAATCAATACCATTATTAAATAGACTTGAAATATTAACTTCTACTAATGAGAATGTATTTCATCTATTAGGTAATGTATATTTCAATCTGAAATTTTTTGAAAAAGCTATAATAGTTTATAATAAAGTTATGGATTTAAAAGTATATTGTTGGGAAATATTTAATCACATAGGGACAGCATACGCTGAATTAAAAAAATTTGAAAAATCAATTGAGATTCTAAAAAAAGGAATTGAACAATTTCCAAAAGAAAAAGAATTATATATAACTATAACAAATGTTTGTTATGAAAATTCTCAATTTGAGGAAAGTCTTTATTATTATCAACTTTTAAAAAAATTATTATGAACAATGAATTAATTGAACAATACATAGATTCAAATATGGATTTGTAGTATAATTATTAATTATCAAATTTCTTAATATCTTGTTTAATATAAAAAACTTTCAGTTATGAACAATCTAATTTCTTATTTTGACAATATTACAGCATTGTCAAATCCAATTCAAAATGTAATTCCAAGAGTATATGTAGATTACAAAATTATTTTTCCTAATTTATCATCTGCAAAAGGATTTCTCAAACAAATAGAGAAAAGTAGTAAAAATATTACTACTAATGTAGTTACTTTAAACTCAGAAGAATTTGATCCTTATAATCCAATGGTTGAAATTGCTATTAATTGCTACAGTGGAGTAGTTCAAAATTTAGAGGCTGTACCAAAAGATTGGTCAAGAGAATATAGAACAATAAAAGGTTCTAAACCTATAAATAATTTCGCTTACACTGAATTTTTAGAAATTGATTTAGGTCTTAATAAAATTTCTAATGAAGTTAAAAGTGAGCTTGTAGAAAATATGTTATTAGGTTTAACAATACCTTATCTTATTTTACATTATGATTATCCTGATTATAGTAATATTAGTAATGGTGTTCTAATACATATTTGGCATGAGTTTCGGACAAATAAATTCCAATTAACTAATGTGAAAAATATAGCGTTAGAAGGACTAACTTTTAAAGAACTTCCTATTAATGCCAGAAGAGCATTTAGTGGATATTTAATAGACTGTACTATAGTTGAATGTTCACCTGAAAATCCATTATATCAACAATTTTTAACAAATATAAAAACCAACAGTCTTAATAATATAAACTAATCCCATGAGTTCTGAAAATAACGAAAGTTCAAAAATAAACCCCTCTGAACTTAATATATCAAATGATATAAATAGTTTATGGATTAATGGTGAGGATAGACTTCCAA
>JADZFD010000109.1 GCA_020850225.1 Saprospiraceae bacterium
CATCCAACATCTAACTCCTACCGTAGTCATCATCCAACCGGACAATGTCCGTCTCATCCGACGGGTGTTCCGGGACGACATGGAGCCATATCTCAGCTATCACGCCCCATTCGTTGAGACCTACGAGCCGGTGCCTTTCGCCCTGAGCTATCTGAACGAGCTTACCGGGAATAAGTATCTCTGCTTCGGCTTCATGATCTGTTAGCGCTACTTTAAAGGCTGCCTTGCCACTGACTAATTTCCACAACTCGGCGCGGCGATCGTGATACTGCCATGACAGTTGCTGCCTTGGTGCCACACACAGTATCTTGGGACTGAGTGGCAGCTCTTTCTGCATGATTTTATCCTCTACTTCCGGGAAAAACTGCCGGATAAACCGGCCGGTATCCTGCTCGTCGATCTTGAAAAATCCACCCCAGGGTCTTTCAAAATCTTCCTCGCGGATGTGAAGCCCCAATTGAATAATCTGTTTTTTTATCTGCCTGAGTTTGGCTATCTTATGTTTCATATGTGGTCACTTTATATGCAAATTTTGAGACATGCTTTGATTAAAATAGTAACTACTGAATCGTTATGGTTGTTTTAAAAATAGTATTGGTTTTGTCACAATTTTATACATAAACCGGCAAAAATACCGCCAAAACGCATAGTTCTATTTATTGTTAATAGCTGATAAATTTGGTGTCTATTAAAATTGTATCCTGAATGCAGCTTATAATTTCTTTGTAATGACAATTACTGCAAAGAAGATTTGCAAGCTATTTGTTTTCTTCTACAAAGGTTCACTCCATTTATACAAACTGGATGAGTTTGCGTATGGGCTTCATAAATAATGTCAGTAATGACGGTTTCAAATCGTTGATTTTCCAGGCTAACCTGTCGCATTGATGTGCCTTCCATCGGGCTTTGAGACTTTGATTGGATGCTCCTCCTGTCCGCATGTGTATGATGATACGCGGCAGATAGGCTGCCTTGCATCTGTGTTTTTCGAGTATTCTCAGCATGATCTCATAATCGGCGGCTGTTCCCATTTGCAGGTTAAAAACTCCGCATCGGTCGTATATCTGTTTTCTTACAAAAAATGTAGGATGTGGCGGCATCCAGCCTCTTCTGAATGATTCCTTTGTATAGTTGCCCGATTTCCATCTTCTGACTATACGGGTTGTATCGTTCTGTGACACATAGTTGAGATCGGCATACACGCACTGTATATCCGGATCACCTGCAAATATATCTGCTATATCCTGTACTACACTTGCATCCACATAGAAGTCATCCGAATTAAGTATCCCAATAATGTCACCGGTAGCCATGTATATGCCTTTATTCATGGCATCATAGATACCTTTATCGTTTTCAGATACGACCATAGCCACGTGCGGATATGCTGAGACAATACTAAGGGTATCATCCTTCGACAGTCCATCCACTATGATATGTTCGATATTACTGTAGCTTTGACCTGCTATGCTTTCCAGTGTATCTGCAATGGTGGCTGCACTGTTGAAAGTGGATGTTATGATGGAGACCTTAATGCTGTGTATCACGTCTTATAACATAATTTTCCAATACCAACATATCCATATTTGTACGCAGATAACATTCCAAGGCATGTTCAGGACTGTTTACTATGGGTTCGTTTTCGTTGAATGAAGTATTCAATAATATCGGAATTTGTGTTTTTTGTCTGAACGTATCAATCAGATTATAATATGCAGGAGAAACATCCTTGCTCACCGATTGCAACCTTCCTGTACCATCTACATGTGTCACTGCAGGAATTGAATGACGTTTATCTTCTCTGATTTTGAATACTTTTTCCATAAATGGAACCTTGTCTGACTTTTCAAAAAATTCAGATACATATTCTTCAAGTATGGATGGTGCAAAAGGTCTGAAACTCTCCCTTCTTTTAATTTTTACATTTAATAGGTCTTTGGCATCTTGTCTGCGTGGATCAGCAAGAATAGATCTGGCTCCCAACGCTCTTGGCCCAAACTCGGCTCTACCTTGGAACCATCCTACCACACAGCCTTTGATCAGGGCATCACTGACTACATCGTAAAGCTGCTTATCATCATAAAATGTGTATGAAATGCTTCGACTATCCAGGTATCTCTTAATAGCTTCATTGGTGAACCTGGCACCTGTAAAAGCACTCCATACCGGGGGTTGACGGTCTTTACGCATTATCTGATGCTGCACATACAAGGCTGCTCCCATAGCTATACCGGCATCGTGTCCGGCACTCGGTATATATACTTCATCAAATGGTGTCATGGATGTGATCTTACCATTGGCAACAGAATTCTGAGCTACTCCACCTGCAATACACACTTTTGTCAGCTTTGTATTTTTATGTAGTTGATTCAGCAAGTGCATGATAATCTGCTCGGTATAGCTTTGTACGGATGCTGCTATATCTTTATGATACTGACTAAGTTCCTCATTTTTGCTTCTGGATTTTCCCAGGAGTGACTCCAGTTTGTCACTATATAATCGGGATACAACCGGGATGTGGTCATATCCATAACTAATAACATTGCTTTGGGTTACCATAAAATAGGACAGATCCAGTTCAAATGTACCATCAGGAAGTAATCTGACTAATTGCCTGATTTTATCGACATATTTGGGTGTACCATAGGGCGCAAGACCCATTACTTTATATTCATCGCCATAATGCGGAAAACCCAGATATTGGGTTATTGCTGAGTAAAATATCCCTACTGAATGGGGGAAATCTATAGAATTAAGTACATGTATATCGTTGTTTTTTCCTATACCCATCATAGTCGTAGTAAAATCACCCGACCCATCAATAGATAGCAATGCAGCTTCATCAAACGGCGAGGCATACATGGCTGATGCCAGATGTGCCCTATGATGTTCAACATGATATAATTTCTTTTTGAGAGATTCCGTATCAACCTCCGGAAACGTGTTTTTAAATTCAATTTCCAGAGATGTGATTTTGTTTGCATTTTCCAATCTGTTCTTAACTGTTCCGAATCCGATATATGGATGCATTAGTGCAAATTTTACCTTTTTCCAGTATTTGGCTTTGGGGTCTCTGCCTATCGCAATATAATCTACCTGATCTAACTCAATACCAGCTTCCTTCAGACAAAACTGTATCGCTTCAGACGGAAATCCTGCCCAGTGTTTCACACGTCTGAACCGTTCTTCTTCTGTAGCTGCTACCATTTTGCCATCCACAAAAATAGCTGCACTTGAATCTGCATGGTACGCATTTATTCCTAATATAATCATAATCTATGAGAGTAATTGTAAATATTCTTGTTTGAATTGTTGCTTACTGAAAAAATCCTTAGCGTACATAAAAGCTCCGGTACACCACTGGTCATATTCCTGTTGATTCATACCTGCACAGCGATATATAACCTCCTGCCAGACATCTGCTGTATCCAGACCGATATCAAATCCTGCATGTACAGCTTCCAGGCCTCTCCACGGTGTCTTGTCACTGATGATCACGGGTCTTCCAGCCGCAAATGCTTCAAAGATGGCATGACCAAAATTCTCACCCAGAGTTGGCGATATTAGAAAATGGCATCCCCTCACGTATTGCTGTACAGCTACAGGATGCTTGTCTTCCAGATAATGAACCTGTACAGAAGCGGACAGATCACCACACAATGCAATTCCTTTCCGATAATAATCTGCATCTTCGATCGGTCCGACTATATATAATTCGATATTGTCCCTGCATTCTGCAAGGACCTTCAGTAAAAAATTGATATTCTTGATTGGATGTACTCTTCCCGTAAACAATAACCTTAAGATTCCGGATTCTTTATTTTGGGATGATTGATAGACAGGTATCACCGGTACATTTTGTACTACGGACACATCCTGATTCGGAAAAACCGTTTGAATATACGTTTCTTCTAAGGGAGTTGTGGCATGAAAATGTACCTGTCTGTATAATCCAATCTGTCTGGCTATATGCAGAAACAACCACTTCTTAACCCTGCTTATACTTAAAGCGGATGGATGCAACATACCGCGCGGTGCAAGCACTATTTTTGAAGTGTGATTATTACGCAGTAGCCACAGCGGTATCCACGTATAGTGTACCGACCACATGGAGTTGAGATAGATGGTATCATAGTTATCGGCACGCAGGATATGCTTCATGATTTTCAGTACAGGTTGTTTGTTACTGATATAGTACACCCTGTATCCGTCTGCCTGTAGCCATATATCCGTTCGGATTCCGGTATAGGATGTAGTTTCTCCCAAATCGCGGTCAGAAGTGACTACAGATATGTCCATATCTTCCCTCATCAATTGTACTAAATTAACTAAAGATGTGATGGGACCACCTGCTTTATATCCTGGAGCAAACCAATCGACAAATATTAATATTTTATTTTTTTCAGTCATAAAATAACACTCATGAGATTCGCAACCCAATCATCATGAGTAATTTTACTACCCATATATCGACTGTTGTCAGACATTTCCTGCCATCGTGCATCATCCAGATTGAAGAATGTAGTAAGCGTCATCTTTAAATCCTCATCGTCTCCTATATCAAAAGAATATCCGTTAAAACCTTGTATTAAAAAAGATGATTGGGAATATACTGATTGTGAAAGGAGTAAAGGTAGTCCGGAAAGTGCAGCTTCATGAACTACCACTCCCCAATGTTCTCCTTGACTTGGAAGACAAAAACCACCGTAATTATGCATAATGTCTGGAAGTTCTACAGGATTACAAAATTCATGTAAAAAGACAGGAACATCAGAGTTCGGTAATAGTTCAGATCTTAGATGCCCCTCTCCTACAAAATGCAATTCCCATCCGTTTGTTTTTCCGGATTCATATAATTTTGTAAAAACTTCAAGTAACTTTAAAGGGTTTTTATACTCAACAAACCTTCCTAAAAACAGCAATTTCTTTGGAATTTTTGTAAAATGAATTTTCTGGTATTTTTGATATACCCTGGTAAATAATGGCTCATTTGCACAATAAAGATTAAAAATAATATTAGTATCCTTAAAACCAAGACGTTTAGCAAATTCATACTGAGGGTATCCAGAAACCCATAAGTAAGAATAAGAATGTCTAATTAATAAACTTCCTAGAGTTAACTTAATTTTCTGTATGAGTGTAGCTTTCCATGGGTTATCCAAACCTGCGATTGTGGGTATTTGTGATTTAAATCTTTGTGCTATCATTCTGTACCAAACATCTGACCACCCAGCAGTAAATAATAGTACAGGATTCAACTTTACAATAAAGTCTTCCAGTTGTTCTTTACTTTTAAATTGTTGCTTGGGGATGATTTGAATATGTTCAGAATTTTCAAATATAAAAGGAGCATCATTATCCAAAGGATATGATATAATGACAGCACGAATAGGATGCTTTAAGACGAGTGATTGAATACACTGATAAAAATAATCAGCTAAAACTGTATAAAGAAATAATATTACCTTCCTATTTGTATTTTTGTTATCATACATTGACGATATAATTTGTAATTAATAATTAACATAACATAGTAAAAAAGTGTTCCATAATCAATATAACCACCTAATTTTAGCGTTTTACAAAAAAAGTGACTGATACAAGCCAAATCTATATAATGAAAAACACTACCTTTTTCTCTTTTAATGTATGTGCTTAAAAAGAAAGACAGAAAATAAAAAAATCCAATGAAGTTTTAGATTTTCAAATAAATATAAAAAATGAATAACAATTCCGAGATGCACCAGTTTTGATTTGTCACTATCTTAGCATAATTCAATAAAAATTATAGTAAAAGCAATTCAATTTTTATATTATTACACAAGATTTTATCCGAAACTATAGATTTAAAGTATCTAAGGAGCTCATATTATGATATTACAAAATACTCAGTCCATTCAACCAATTGAATATGTATATCTTATAGTTCATCCAATTGTCGGAGCCAACTTTCAAGAGTAAACAGCAAGATAATCTTATTCCATCCTTTACCAGTTGAAAGATAATTTTTTAAAACACTTTCTACCGCACCTTTTTTGAATATTTTTCTTTTGTCCAGATCATGCAGCATCGACCATGAAAAATCATATAACTCGTTACTTAGCCATTGATTCCATGGAAAAGTAAAACCCATTTTTTTTCTTCTGTATACTTCTTTGGGTATTAAATCCCTGAATGCATTGAATAATAATTCTTTGGGACTTTTACCCAGTTTGTACTTATCCGGTATGCCCAGAGCGTATTCTACCACATCCTTATCAAAAAAAGGAACCCTGACTTCCAGTGAAACAGCCATACCCATCTGATCTGAATCTTTCAACAAAACCGGTTGTGTATAACTCCTGATATCTGCAACGCCGTACTGACCCAGAACAGGAAGATTACTAAGATTGTTAGTGGTAGTCACTTCCAAATCATTGCTTTCCATCAAGGCATCTATCTCTTCGGGTAAAAACACCATTCTGCTCAGATTATTGAAAGATTCCAGGCTAATATTCTTCATATTCAGTAGTTCACGTTGTTTCCCATTGACAAATCGACACAGCCGCCTTCTTAACCAATTTGTATCATCAAATACCTTTGCGTATCTTTGCAGATAATAAAACTGTCTGAATCCCGGATATCCTGCAAAAAGTTCATCACCTCCCAAGCCACTCAGAGCAACCGTAATTCCTTCGCTTTTTACAGCCTCTGATACAATGTATGAATTGATGCCGTCACCACCCGGTACATCAAATTTCTGGAGTATGGATGGGATTTTTTGTACTAATTCTTCAGGTCTAACAACAATTTCTGTATGATCTGTATTAAATTTTTTGGCAATTATAGCAGCATATTCTCTTTCATCATATTGCGGCTCATCAAATCCTATTGTAAAAGTTTTCAGCCTTTTACTTGAATGGTGCGCAGCCAGACCTACGACTACAGAAGAATCCAGTCCTCCAGACAAAAATGCTCCCAAGGGTACATCGCTTATCAACTGACTGGACACTGAATTGCTCAATAACCGAACTATATTCTTTTCAATCTCAGCACCATTGTCGTATCCTTCATGATATACTGTACCGAGTTGCCAGTACTGAGAAATCTCAAGTTTTCCATCTTTTATAAATGCATAATGTCCCGGAGGCAATTGTCTGACTTCCTTTATCAGTGTTCCGGGTGGCAGCACACGCTGATATGCAAGGTATTCTTTCAGGTTCGCAGTATCTGGTACACACGACAGATTTAGCACTTTTACCAAAGGTCTTATCTCACTGCTGAAGAAAAATCCCGAATCGTTACAGACATAATACAGCGGCTTTTCTCCCATATGATCTCTAGCCAGAAACAGAGATTTGTTTGCTTTATTCCAAACTGCAAAGGCAAACTGTCCTTTGATATAATTCAGGCATGCGTTACCCCAGGTTATGTATGCAGCCAGCAAGACTTCTGTATCCGATAAAGTTTTAAATCTATACCCCGACAGTCTGCTCTTTAATTCCTGAAAATTATAAATCTCTCCATTGAATGTCAGAGTATAATTACCAGATGGGTCTTCCATCGGTTGTGAAGCGCTGGATGAGACGTCTATTACCGACAGCCTGTTGTGTCCAAGGCACACATAATCAGCAGCCCGGATACCCTTCGAATCAGGCCCTCTGTGTTGCATCATATCCATCATTGAAGCTACCAATTCAGAATTGTCAACACCTGCTTTGAAACATAAAATCCCACAAATCGCACACATAGTCTAAGATTTAATAAAGATTCATTTTGCAAATAGCTTTTTTATACCCAATAGAAAATGATTTGCAAAATTTAAACATTGCAATTACTTGATAATTAACAGACTGTAATAATATTTTTTTGCATAATACTTTATGTTTAGTATAATGTGAATATTGACATAATAATTTATCACCTTTAATATCCTAAATGTATATTAAAATAAGACATTTATTCAATTTTCATACAATTTTAAACTTAAAAAAAACCAAATTAAAATAATACAGGATGAAAAAAAATATACCAGACTTTAAAAAGTAATTGAATGTACTCAATATATCAGTCTCCGTACCAATAGTATATAAAAATAAAAAGGGCAGCCATATTAATAAAAGTGGTCTAGTATGGGCAATCTTTAAAATTTTATTCAGTACAAAATTCAATAGGAAACCATATAAGAACATAAAAACTATACCTCCCATTCTTGAAAAATTACCATAAGCTTCACCAATAGGGCTGATATTCATACTATAACCCTTAATGTGTATGTCAGCAAATCTCTCTAAATTAAATTTACCGCCTGACTGGGGTTTGGTTGGCCATATTATTCGGGGAACTAAAGAAGCAGTTAAAGAACTAACAATAGTAGCTCCATAAGCATAGGGCTTAATAGCAGGAACTGTTTCTATTGTTTTGGCTATCAGAAAGCCCTGATTCAGCCTTGTCAACAAAGCCATATTGACAGCTTCATTCTGTAATAATGCGCTGATACTGGATGTATTCTTAACAATTAAACTTCCAAAAGTTCCAACACTTCCACCACTATCCCATGCCGTTTTTCTATACTCTTTTTTCACTGTCTGAAGCAGGAGTATACTCATAAATCCCACAATTACAAATGAAAGTTTTAGCAGAAAAGATACCCTGTATCTGGAAAATATCAGAAAAAATGACAACATAGAATAGTACACAAACTCACCGAACATCGCGTTTTTGACAGACAACAGCAACAGTATCAGCATACCAGCAATCAGATATACAACGCTATACTTCTCAGTGCTGAAATACAGATACAAAAGTCCTACCAGGTATAATTTATTCAACAGATACAATATAAAGGATAGCTGACTGATTGGATTCCAGATTATTAAAACATTGGAAAATAATCCAACGAATATCAGGTAATAGGCTATATATTTTCGATTTTTAAGCTGATTCTTAATATACTCAAAATTGATTCCAGATGTACTCAGCATGAAGTTATACTTCAATTTCAGTGACATACCTATAATCATACTGACTGTCCCCCAAAAAACATAACCATAATATACATCAGAGTCCACAGGCATATACACTTTCCATAGATTGGCATGATAATTATGCTCATTGAAGTAATGATAAAAAGGGATAGGCGCTATCAGCCAGGTTAGTATAGCTACAAGACAGGCTATTTCCAGCAATATTATTTTTTTTCCTACCAATCCTATAAAATAGAGGAAGTAATTTATAAACAATAAGACACTTAGTGTTTCATACACTGAAAGGTCAAATCCAATCTGTGCTGTATACACCCCAAGCAGTGAAAATAATATATACCTGAAAAACTTCATTATACTATACTGTCATACAACTCTTCGTATTGTTTAGCCACATTTTCTATCATATACTTAGCAACATTCTCATATCCTTTGGAAGTCAGTTCGTCTCTCAATTGTGGATTGTTCATTATTGACTGTATTGCTTTTCTGATTTCATTAATATTATATGGGTTTACAAGAAAAGCACCATCCCCTGCAACTTCCTTCATAGGTGACAGATTACTTGTGATTAAAGGTAAGCCCATTCCCTGCGCTTCCAAAATCGGCAAACCAAAGCCTTCCTGTAAACTGGCAAAAAACAAAATATCTGCCTTAGAATAGAGAGAAATCATTTCATCATTGGATATATTTCTTTTAGTTTCATATTTAATCTTATTTTGAGTCAGTAGGTATAATTGATTTTTTGAAAGTGTACCAACTATTGTTAGGTTAACGTCCATATCTGCAATAGCTACTATAAAATTTTCCAGATTCTTGTTCTTTTGGGTACCAATATGTAGTATAGTATTGCTATTTTTTGCTTTAAGTACTTTATAATTCAAAAATTCAGTGCGTACAAAATTAGGTATAATACTTATTTTTCTATCCAATGAACTATTATAAGAAAGAATCTGGTTACGTGTTAATTCAGAAATAGCAACTAATTTTCTGCACTTAAAAAAAGGTATATATATCCAGAATATTTTAAATAGGACTGCACTGATAAAATGTAAAGATTTTATAAAATATAGGTCGTGCACTGTTATTATAGTTGATTTTCCGGGTAAAAAAAGAGAAAAATAATGAACGTCCCCTGAAATATGATGCACATCCGCCTTCTGTGACAATGAAAAAATAATGTTTTTTAGTTTATTTACAATACCTGTATTGGAATACGGTAATTCTATTTTACAAATTTCATATTTATCCTTAAGATTTGGTACAATAATCAATGAGTCAAATAAATTTTCTATACTGTGATTATCCGATACTTTTTTTCTTAAATATACATTTATTTTCTTTTTCTTCATCCGGATACATTTCAAATGAATTCAGATAAAACAGTTGTGACATATTTGCTTCTACTCTGATAATCGTATCCAGACTCTACAGATTTCTTTCTGGCACATATTCTTATTGATTGTGCCTGCTCTTCAGTAAAATTTAATATTGTATGAATTTTTTGTACACAATCTTTAAGGTTTTTATAGCAAAAAATCTCGTCATTCTCAACAAAATACAAACTATGATCAGTAGTTGCAGGAGCCAACTGGATACCTCCAACACCAGGTATCTCGAATGACCTCATATTATGAGAGTTCAAATTATGCGGACGCATATAATTGAGTTGTATCCTGTATCTATATAATGTGATGTATAGCCCGCTATCGTATACAGGTGGAAAAATTCTGATATTCTTATGATTAATCCATTTATTCCAATCGGGACCATATACATCCAGTTGTATACCATTTTCAGCCAAATATAAAAGAAATTCCTTCCTGAATTTATCAGGTGCTCCTACAAAACAGGTTTTTACAATCTCTTTTTCTTTGGATATTTGAGAAAACAAATTTGTACTTATTTCAAATCCGAAAGGCAGTATAAATACTGGCTTTTTGGTTGATTCTTCTATTTGAAAAGCTATACCTCTGTCGTATGTAAAATGAATATCATAAAGATGCAGACTTCTGGTAATATTCACATTGCCACTGCCTCTGCCACTGAAAATAAAGGGATTATCCGGATTATAATTGACCAATAATACCTCATTCGCTTTTAAAGCAGCTAATGTAGCAGGTAAAACCTCCATTCCTTTGAACACAAACACTATATCTGGTTTCAATTTACTGGACAATGTCAATATCATCTTATTAATCTCATCATAAATATCACTTATCCCCAACCTGAATTTAATTTTGTTAAAAACAGAATGTTTATAATATTTTAAAAACAATGCTTGTGCAGAAAACAAAGTAATATCAAAATTTTCATTCAGATATTTTTCGTAATGCCTTTCTATTGCATAATTAGAATCTGATCCAATGATTAAAATTTTCTTACGCATTTCTAATAAATTATCTTTGGCTTTGTAACATAAAACAACATTCTACATCCAAAGCGGTTCATTTTACCAGCCTCTCTATTTTGGTTTCAGGAGTGACAATGTTACTTATGGATGATATATCATCACAAGGTATAAATTGCGCATCTTCCTTATTTATATTTTCAAAATCTACTGGTCTGCATATTTTTTGCAAATGGTTGCCTTCTACATACTTTGCTGTACTTATCAATTTATGACTGTAACACACATTAAGTCCACAATATAAATACTCCAAAACTTTATTTGGAACATTAAATGTGTAATTCGGAGTTAAACTCTTATATAAGACAACTCCAATATCATACCTGCCCAGAATATCAGGCAGATTATAATAAGATACTGTAGGATATCTTCGTATAAAAGGATATTCTTTGCACTTATCATTCAGATATGTATCAGTGAGTACTGAAATATTCAGTATATAAAAATCCAGTTCATATGCTCCCATTTTATTGATTACCCATTCAACTAATTCTTTTACATACATGGACTCAATACCTAAAGCACCTACATGAACCAGCCTGATTTTGTCAGATTGTCTTTTATTTGTATAGGCAGGAGATTTAAGTGTTCTTTCTTTCCAATCTTTTGGAGGCAGATTGGGGTATACAGAAATTTTATTAGCGTTTAAATGTAAATAATCCTGAAGAAATAAATTTTTCCTATCATCATTCGTATGAGAAATGGTCACATCTGATAATAGCCAGAGTTTTTTTTCATAAAAGTGCAGTAGCTTAAAATACAATGAACTCTTATCCAACTCTAATTGTGACAAATATTCATGATAATGAATGTGTATCCTGACCTGTTTATACATTTTTGCATATAAATAAGCTGGTAGCACAGAATAAGTCTCATAACATATAATAATCTCAGGTTTAAACAATAGAAGACCTATTGATACACCAAGATTATACCTTATATACTGATAATACCTGTAAATTGCATTTTTGAAAAAATTGACTCCTATTCTTAAAATTTTGACTGTTGACGTTGAAAACCAATTGTTGCCACAGTTGGAAGTATATACCCTGCAATACATTAGATGATTGAGATTCTCTAATTCGAATATATCATTCATAACAGGTGGATATTTTTCCAACGGTGCAAAATGTAAAATTGCTATTTTTTTAAATCGGTGATTATTCAATTTTTTTCTTGTTTTTTATTATATTGAATAATCTGTTTACTATTCATTTTACTAGACATCATCACTTCGCTGTTCAGTTGTGGATAGGCAACTATATAAACATTATGTTTTTTACCGGCTATTCCATCGGGGAAGCCTTTTATTATGACTTCACCTGGTTTTACATCCGATACATATCCAAGGAATGTCCTGACAGCTGTTTCACTTAATCCTGTTTCTTTAGCATCGACCATAGCATCACTGAACAGATTGTCACCTTTCGTATAAAGTTTCGTATTGGATGACTTCAGAACGAGTTCACTACCAGAGCTTCCCTTTGAAACAGGTGCGACCTCACAGAAGCGTATTGAATAGGTACTTCCCTGATTCACGTAGAGATTACCTTCAGAAGTCATGACGACCTCTCCACCCATGATGATTTCATTTTTCACTTTGGAGTCAGGCTTCTGCGTTGCCTGTTTGCCGGCTACCTTTCCCAGACATTGTATAAAGACACCATCCAACTGCACCTTGTGCAGGTCATCTCCACCTGCATTGGTGATACCATCAGCTACAATGACGCCACCTTCTATATTTCCGCCGGATACGATCAACTCTTTGGATCGGAAAAGAAACGGAATCGGTGAGTTACAGTTATCAAAGTATGCTATACTACAGTCCCGTAATGCTACTACACGGTCTGCATACAGATGAAATGGTGGTGCAGGTATCCTGCTATCCGGCTTATGAAATTTGAACTGGCACTGATCGAAAGATGTACTTATCCCGTTGGAGATGCCCAGTGACCAGATGGACTCCATGTAGCTTCTGTAGACATTCAATCCTGAAAATCCCGTCCTGATATTAAAAACCATCTTGCAAAAACCTGCCAAATTGAGATTGGTGACCACAGGTGATGTACCTTGTTTATTTCCAATTTGCACACCACTTACCAACGTATGCAGAAATAAAGCATAGATATTGTCTATAGAATTTGCCCTACTCTGGGTCTGCCCTGCAGACCAAAACGTATGACAGGTCGAAACATGGCATTGTTCAGCCCGGATATTATCACCGTTTTGTACTCCATTGCTGGGATTATTGGCTATGGCAATGTAATGATTGAAGAAAGCACAGCCACGTATCAGCACCATACTGGAACCTCCATTACTACTGTAACTGTAACAACTGCCATAACCCTTGTACCTGTCAGCTGCAGGTACATTTGAGTGAAAAGGATCAATAACTATAGCGCAGGATGGTGAATATGGATTGGTAATAGCTTTATTTTTCATTCCCCAGTCATCATCCTTCCAGTTGTATATTTTTTCGGGATCTGTACTATAAGTGGCACAACCTTCGAATACGATGTTTTCGATAACGCAGTTTCTGGATTTCTGTAAGGCAATTCCGAAACCCGGATTTTTCAATCTCAGTACACTCGTTTTTCCTATACGCTGATCGGAGCTGTAGGCAGACACATGGCCCGATATAGTCAGTGTTACGAACTGCATCTGCCCTGCACCATCCAAACGTGCTACCACGATACCCTTATGCAGGTCATATATACCGGGAGAAATGTAAATATGACTGCTTTTACCACTAGTTAAGGCTGTATTGACTGCCTGCTGAATGGCATCACTGTCGTCTTTGCCATCATCGGCTATTGCACCGAAGTCTCTGATGTCTATGATATCCGTATTCTGCTTAATAGGTAAAACCTGTTTGGAACAACTGATCAGAGAGAAAAAAAACAAAAGTGATAAAAAACTAATTTTCTTGTCCATACAATATTTTATATAAAATTTTACTCTGAGTTTTACGGGTATAAAATGAATCCAATGGAGATGATGTATAACTATCACCTTCATCAATAACTTTTTCCAGCATATCCGTGCATGCATCCACATCATCTATCGGAAAGAATACTGATTGTGTATGCTTCTTTAAAAAGGAATTTTGGGCTCCTTCTGTAATAAAAGCCAGAATTCGTTTACCGCTATTTACTGCATCAAACAATTTGGATGGCAAGCTATAATGGTCACCACCTACAACCTTTTCACTTGTAGTCAGTATAGCATTCCATGAACTCATAATCTTCAAGACAGAAGCTTTATCTTTAAATCCATGATGAACAAAAACATCATTCAAGTCAAATTCAGAAACCATATCTGGAAGCCATTCAGGCAATTTACCTATATATTCAAACCTAACAAAGTCTTTTTTTTCGGGAAATTTATCCAAATACATTCGAATAGTTTTTAAAAAAAAATACGGACTTCTGTATATCCAGTATTCTTCTCTTTTATAGAAATTAAAAAATTTTGTGATCTTTTTCTGATAAAACTTCTTGTTCAGATATCTTTCTTCCTTGGGCATATAGTAAAAACTCCCTACATATCCAATTCTGTATATCTCATCCTCAAACTCGTCTAAGGGTATATCATCAGAAAAAAGATTGTCATATCCATTGAAAACTGTTTTAAACTTTGCAGAATTTATATCCATATTACTAGAGATAAAGTCTAATGTTAGTTCTTTTGTTACTGCCAAAATAAATGTTGCATTTATAAACAACTTTTTTTCCATAAACTTTTTGTACAAATAATGAATATAGGTAGTATGCGGAGTATTAGACCAAAGTGCCCAGGCATCTCTCATATCTACTATGAACGGTATTTGAGTATGCTTATGAACATACAATGCAACCCTGCTTAAGCTGAAAGGAGGAAGTGATGTAAATATAAAGTCTGGCTTTTCCTGTTCCAACAGCATCATAATATCCTTTTTGGCACTTCCTGTAAACCATCTTCTGTCAATGTTATCAGTGAAGCTTAACCATATTCTCAATCTTTCACCTAACTTAGTATTCATTATGTAAGGAAATGGTTTTATATCATATCTGTATATTCGTGCCTGCTCCAGGCCTTTCATCAATGAATTATCAGCTACTTTACCAAAAGTCCTTTGTCCAGACTCTTCTGTACACGTTATAACGATTATATCTACTCCCTGCGCCAACAAGTGCCTTACAAATCCCGCACTTCTATAGTTCCCTGTTGTATTGACAGGCGGAAATTCCAAACTAAAAAAAACAACTTTCATGATTATAATGATATTCTACTACTATTCAGATGCCATCAGATGATGTACCATCTATTATTCATTTTTCTACGAATCGCGTTACTGACTTGTAGGTATGGTCCGTTTTCCACATCAAATAAATAATTGTATTACACCGTCTGAATTCCCTTTGAATAATAATAAGTATTATATAAATGGACGAAATAAAACAGTACCCTTGAAAACGAAAAAATAATAAGTGTCGTTCTTAACCCAAAATTCAGATACAGAAATAATACAATGTTAAATACAAAAAAAATAATATATATTATCATGTTTTCCTTTTGTTTATTTACAATATTGTATAGATAGGTCATAGGACTTACTACTAAAGTTCCAAAAATCATAGGAATCAGAATTTGAGAAAATACACCAGATTCACGCCATTGAGTGCCAAAAATGAAAGCAAACAATTCTGGTGAAAATACGAGTAAAAACAAAAAAGGGAATACTCCAATTATAAAAAGCGTTTTAATCGTTTTTATATACAATTTCTCACAGTTTCCATATTTATAGTATTCAATTGTTGCTTTTTGCCTAAAAACCTCTGATATGGAAGATGAAATAAGCTGAACAGGCAGTGTCACCATTCTTAGTGCCAAATTATATAATCCTACCACACCTGTATCAAAATTATTATTCAGATAAAAAACCGGTAATTGGTTATTAAATGTAAAAAGTACATCAGGTATTAGTGCAAATTTTGGAAAATTTCTGTGCTTTACAGCCATACGCTTCAGATCAGATAAACTAAACTGGTTCATAATAGAAAGTTTGTATTTTTTATCCAATGAAGATTGTAAAACGTAGTACGGAATTATTGTACCTATAATGAAAGATATAATCAACCCTGTATCAAATAATTTAAAAATTCCAAACAATAATGATAAAGCAGGAATAGCTAAGGAAATGATAATTGTATTTAACGCTAATAAATTAAATTCTTCGTATCTGTTTGCCCAGACGCGAAGAATCGCATTGTTTCCAGAAAAAAACACGACCAATGGAGTCAAATACAACCAATTGCCTATTTCCGATATGTTAAACCAAAGTAAAATACGATTGTTCAACAGAAATATTACTACGAGTAATAGAACTGCATAAATAAGATTAATTATCCTATTAAGAAAAAATACCTGTTTCGCATCCGAAGCATCTTCTTCAATCATGATGGCTTCATTGTACCGGAGTGTAGAAAACACACCGATCACCCCTGTTATCGCCATAAATACGCCCAATGTTCCGTAGTCTTCTTTGCTGTATATCCTATACAGGATGGGTGCGGCACCAACAGATATCAGTTGGGCTATGGTCGTACCTGTAGCCAACGTTGCTACGTTTTTGGCGTATTCAGACGATCTGATTTCCTGTAGTTTTTTACTAAGATACTTAATCAAAATATTTTTTAATGTAATTTACACATGTCTAAAGTACTATTATAGCAATAGGGGTTATCCTGTGCATATATTGTGATTCAGATCATATAATTTTTCAATATGATATGATACTATTATAATAAAACGAGTTGATATTACAATAAATAACCATAAAAAATACAATTATATCTTATATTAATTTGCAAGAATATCCTGTAAATTCAGTTGTATAGTATCCTTTACCGCTATAAAATCGGTTTTATCATAATTATCCTTATTATAATTAAATCCATATACCCTTTGCAGATTAGCTGAATCTTGATTAATATGCCAAATGACATAACCCAAGTCAATTAAAAAATTATACAATGCTTTTGCATTTTGTATTTTTATTGTATTATCGTGATGTGGCAATACTTCAAAAATTATTACAGGATTAACTTCGTTAATAAATGTATTTGCACCTTTCAATACTTCAAGCTCATACCCTTCAACATCTATTTTAAGAATAGTGAGCCCACCTTCCGTAAGAGATAAATTGATTGTATCTAATTTAAAAACCAAAACTTCGACTGAATGCGTTGCAATGTCTTCATTAATCTGTGAACCTGATAAAGAAGCCCTGGAATCGCCTTCTCCAAATCCTCTTAAAATCATAATATCATTTTTGTCTGATAATCCTATATTAAAAAATGAAGACAAATTGCTGTTATTTAATTTATCCAACTTTTGCATATATGATATGCAAATTGTACTTGGATCAAAACCAAAATACTTAACATCCGGAGCAATTGATTTAATTTTAATATATGTTTGCCCAATATTAACCCCAACGTCTATGAAATTTTTTATGATAGATTTACTATTCATTAAATTAAGTAAGTTATATATCCATATTTCTGTATTTATTCCATTGGAATATCCATATCCTAATTCATCTATGATGGGAATTTTCCAATCTCTTCCATAAAAATTTCTTGAAATAATGACGATTCGGTTTCTAAAATAATTGAGTCTGTTCAGAACTCTGCAATACAAATTATTAATCATGTAGTCTGTTTTTTATAAATTTGATTGGTATACCTGCATAAATACCATTAGCTTTACAATGACCTTTCACCAAACTGTTTGCACCGATTACACAACCGCTTTCGATAATGGCTCCTCCCATGATAATACAGTTTCTTCCTATCCAAACATTATCACCAATGATTATCGGTCTAGATATATCCCTACCCTCCATCATATTACCATCTGTTCTATAATCGTGAGTGGTATCGCGGATAGAAGTAAATTCACCAATCTGAACATAGGATCCTATATGTAGTTTTTCGCTCGTTTGGATAAGGACGTTGTGCGAAAAAATAATCTTTGACCCAAAAACCACATTGGATTCACTTCCGAAATGCATTATAACATTATCATATATACTGATATCGTCACCTACTTGGATATACTTTGGAAGTCCATGAAAACGTACATTTTTTCCAATAAGGACATCGTATCTATTAAAAATAAACCAGGATTTCAATCGCCCTATAATCCGGATACTAAATAACATCCGCCGGAATTTTAAAAGTGCTTTTTTAATGAACCTGCTTATCGAATGTTCATTCATATGTATGTAATTTTTTTAATCAGCAGAATATCTGAAATGATTCTTTATAATGATGTAAAAATGCAAATAAATCGTATGGCATCAACATGTTACTTTCGGTAATATCTGATTATTAGTCTTTTGGACAATGACCTTTCCTCCCGTGTCAGAATATATTTATAAAAAACAAATACTAACACCATAAATGCTGAAATATATAATGGGATTTTATAAAAAAGAAAATCTATATGAATAAGGTAAAAGGAAATAATTGTTCCTAAGCAAATAAACAGAAAGTTTGAATAAATTCTGTTTTTTTCCAAATAATTGTTCTTTTTTATATTATAGACAACCAGAAAAAACGTTCCCGATATATGCCCGACAAAGTGTGCTATATAAAAACCTGTTATACCTACTTTAGGTATGAGCAAAAAAGACAGAAGCAAATTACATAATGCTCCTATTGCACTGACTTTTCCTATGAGACTTATATTATTTGAAGCTATTTCGAAATTAGAAACTATTGATGCAATAAATACAGCATTTTGCATGAGTAACATGAAAGCTATTACTGAGCTTCCTTCAAGATATACTTCTCCAAACAAAAATCTGATTATCGGGTCTATAAACAATACTATTATAAAATTTACTAAAAACAAAATACCGGCTACAACTCTGAGCTGGAAAGATTTTAGTTTTTCACTGTCATACCCGGATTGTGCCAGCATATTAATCGTGACAGGCTGTAAAGAACTTATGAACATACCCAATATTGCTGAAAGACTAGCACCAATACGCATATATCCAAATTCTTTTACACTGATATAATTAACAAATAAACTTATTAGACTCAATGTAACAATTGCTCCAATCAATGTACTGCCAATATAATATACAAAGCCATCATACAGGTTTTTTTTATATTTTTGGATTTGAAATTGAGATAATACACGAATATTATTTCGTTTCAGTATTTTAAAAATAATAAAATATGTGATACCTGCATTAATAATCAGGCTTAAAATAGTTGCTGTAAGAGCAGGATTAAGGTCACTACCAAACCAAATAAATACACCTGCGAATGAAAGAAATGACAATATATTTACTATCATAACTCTGACTGCAAATTCCTTGAACAAGCCTAAGCCCAATAGTAATTGCTGAATAACAGTAATGAGTAAATTTGTTATTACTATAATTACAAGAAATATTAAAACGTAATTATCTACCTTATTTTCAAAGAATAAACTTATGATTTTTTTATTAAAAAATAAGAAAACTCCAGCGATCAAAAATACTAATCCTGTCTGTAAAAAAACATAAAAGGATAATATCGTATTTATTTTTAATTCATTTCCCGGTTTAAGGGAAGCAGCTTCCTTTTGTATAACAATAGAAGAACCAAAATCGAGAATTTGATTAATAGATGCTCCTGTCGAAATGACGGCATTATATAAACCTAATGTAGTCGGGCCTAAATACCGACCTAACATACTCAAAGTCATCAATGACAATACTTTGGCAACAACATTGCCAGCAAAAACCAATCCAGAAGATTTTACAAATAATTTAATCACAAAATCAGATTAATTCAAATAGTTATTGACTTCAATATGACACATATTATACTATATATAAATTCTAAAAAATCAGGTGGCCAAGTAGCCTTTATATCTATCATATACCATAGTTAGTCCTTGCTGCAATCCGATCCGGGCACTAAAGCCGTTAGTCTGCAATCGGGTACTATCCATCAGCTTCCTCGGTGTGCCATCAGGTTTTGTCGTATCAAAAACTAAATCACCCTTAAAACCAACTATTTCCTTAATCATTTCTGCCACCTCCTTAATGCTTACCTCCTCACCGCTTCCCACATTGACAAACTGCTCTCCCGAATACTCCTTCATCAGAAAGTAACAGGCTGCTGCAAGATCATCGACATGCATAAACTCTCGCAAAGGGCTACCTGTTCCCCATAGTGTGACTTGAGTGGTTGGTGTGTTGGCGTGTTGGGTGGTTGGGTGGTTGGCGTATTGGGTGGTTGGGTGGTTGGCGCATTGGGTGGTTGGGTGGTTGGCGCATTGGGTGGTTGGGTGGTTGGCTTGTTGGGTGGTTGGCTCATTGGCTTGTTGGGTGGTTGGCTCATTGGGTGGTTGGGTGGTTGGCGTGTTGGGTGGTTGGGTGGTTGGGTGGTTGGCGCATTGGGTGATGCCGTATTTATATAAAATATTAATTATTTGATCGTTTGTAGCTGTATCGTTTGTTCCTTCTATCGGATTGTTTGCCAGATCAATTCTGATTGCATTCCAGTCATTGTATTGCAGGCATTTCCCTAAGTGCATCTTGCGGATTAGAGCCGGTATGACATGGGATTTTTCCAGATCGTAGTTATCACCGAGTCCATATAGATTGGTGGGCATGGCTGATATAAAATCACATCCATACTGTCGTCTGTAGTTTTCACACATTTTAATTCCTGCTATTTTAGCGATGGCATAGGGTTCGTTGGTAGGTTCCAGTATACCAGTCAGCAGGTCATCTTCCTTCATCGGCTGTGGAGCAAACTTCGGGTAAATACATGAACTGCCTAAGAAAAGAAGCTTTTTGACTTTATGTACATAGGCAGCATGGATGACATTGGCCTCTATCATCAGGTTGTCATACAGGAAATCTGCTCTGTAAGTATTGTTGGCTACGATACCGCCTACTTTTGCCGCTGCCAGAAATACATAATCGGGTTTTTCTACTTCGAAAAATGCATTGACTGCATCCTGGTTTCGAAGATCCAGCTCTTTTGATGAGCGAAATACCAAATCTTCATATCCTTCTATCTTCAACTTGCGCACAATAGCGGAACCTACCATTCCATTATGTCCAGCGATGTATATTTTTTCTTTTTGATTCATTTGTTGGGTGGTTGGGTTATTGGCACATTGGGTTGTTGGGTGGTTGGCGTATTGGCGTATTGGGTTGTTGGCGTATTGGCTTATTGGGTCGTTGGTTATTTTGTTCTGTATTTTATGGATGTTCTGAATGCATTCATCTGTTTTTGGAGTGTATTTAATTTAAAGAGTATAGATCTGAATGAATCTTCTTTCATATAACCTTGATTAAAAGATATTTCCAACTGGGTTTCCAACTCAAACGATGAGCCTAATGCTATATTCAGAAAATATACTAATTCTTTATCTGATCCCCGACATCCTTCTGATATGTTTGAAGGCATTGAAACCGCCGCACGGGATATCTGACTGGATAATCCCCATTTTTCACTGGATGGAAATTTCTCTAATATTGCGTACACATCATTAACTATGTCCATCGCATCTTTCCAGATTGTTAATTCTCTAAAGTTTCTCATGTTGGATTGTTGGGTCGTTGTCGCATTGGGTGGTTAGGTCGTTGGCGCATTGGGTGGTTGGATGGTTGGCGTATTGGGTGGTTGGCACATTGGGTTGTTGGCGTATTGGGTTATTGGCGCTTTGGCGTATTGGCGCATTGGCGCATTGAGTTGTTGGGTTGTTGGCACATTGGCTTGTTGGCGCTTTGGTGCATTGGGTTGTTGGCGCTTTGGCTAATCACCTAATTACCTAATCACCCAATTACCTAATAACCTAATTACCTAATCACCTAATAACCCAATTACCTAATTACCCAATTACCTAATAACCTAATTACCTAATAACCCAATTACCTAATAACCTAATTACCTAATAACCTAATTACCCAATTACCCAATTACCTAATCACCTAATAACCTAATTACCTAATCACCTAATCACCTAATTACCTAATCACCTAATTACCTAATCACCTAATAACCTAATTACCTAATAACCCAATTACCTAATAACCCAATTACCTAATCACCTAATTACCTAATTACCCAATTACCTAATCACCTAATAACCTAATAACCCAATTACCTAATCACCTAATTACCTAATTACCTAATTACCTAATAACCCAATTACCTAATAACCCAATTACCTAATAACCTAATCATTCAAACTCTCTCTTTATATCAAAACCTGCCTGTTTCAATACCTGATCCCTTTTAAACAACTCTAAATCTGCTTCTACCATTTCTTTGCACAATTGTTTAACATCGCATTTGGGATACCAGCTTAGGTTTTTGTTGGCCTTTTCAGGATTGCCTATTAATAAGTCAACTTCCGTAGGTCTGAAATATTTGGGGTCGATCTCCATAACTACTTTTCCGACTGGAACTAACTGCTCATCAAAAGAAGAATGGACGATAGCCTTTTCGTGGATTCCTTTACCTGAAAATGCTACTTCTATCTGCGCATAAGCAAATGCCATTCGTATAAATTCCCTGATTTCGGTTGTAACACCCGTTGCCAATACATAGTCATCAGGGCGATCCTGTTGCAGTATCAGGTACATACCTTCTACGTAGTCTTTGGCATGTCCCCAATCTCGTCTGGAGTTGATATTGCCCATCCAGATTGTATCTTGTAATCCAAGTGCAATTTTAGCTACACCTCTGGTTATCTTCCTTGTAACAAAGGTCTCGCCTCTTAAAGGGGATTCATGATTAAACAGGATACCATTACAGGCAAACAGATTGTAGGCTTCCCGATAATTGACAGTAATCCAATATGCATACATCTTTGCTACTGCATACGGTGATCGCGGATAAAAAGGCGTTTTCTCCGATTGCGGTACTTCCTGTACAAGTCCGTATAGTTCGGAAGTCGATGCCTGATAAATTTTTGTTTTCTTCTCTAAACTAAGTATACGGATTGCCTCCAGTAAACGCAATGTTCCAATACCATCCACATCAGCAGAATATTCTGGTTCTTCAAAACTCACCTGAACATGACTCATCGCTCCAAGGTTATAAATCTCATCGGGTTGCACTTCCTGAACAATACGTATCAGATTGGTACTGTCAGAAAGGTCTCCGTGATGCAGTATAAATTTTCGATTATCAGTATGTGGGTCTTGGTAGATATCATCGATTCTACCCGTATTGAACAAGGATGATCTCCGTTTGATGCCATGTACTTCATATCCCTTCTGCAATAGAAAGTGACTAAGATAAGCACCATCCTGCCCTGTAACACCTGTTATTAATGCGCGTTTCATTTACAGATTGTATATATTTTTTAAATAATTTGATTTGGGTATTTTACTATTCAGAAAAACTAAAGTCGCCAGCCATAATGCCTTTCTTCTGTTATTGGTGTTTTTGTCAGTACTCATGATTGATTCCTTCATATCGCCATTGCAACGCTTTGCAACCTCACATAGTTGTTTTATATCATCCAATGCTTCCTTTGTAATGCACCCTGATTACGCTATACATCACTATGCTTATCCTGTAGTGTACTGGTATTCTTTAGTAGTACTCGGGTATTGCTTTGTAGCACGCTTGTATTACTTTGTAGTGTCGAAGGATTAGAATGTGACATGCCGGGCGTATAAACGACGGGTTTTAAGATAATTAGTTTAAATGTC
>JADZFD010000110.1 GCA_020850225.1 Saprospiraceae bacterium
AGAAATTTCAAAATCAATTTATCAAATGAAAATAAGAGGACAGTGGAATCGCTCTGAAATCACTAACAAAACAATCAATTTATTTAAAAAATTAAAAATAGACTACCTAAACTAAGCGGAGTTAGGGCTAATAGTTCTAGTTAGCGAAGTAACAGGTTCAAATATCCGTATAACTACTAAGTCTTGTAATAACAGATATGTAACCTAATTAAATCTGCATAATACTCAATACACTACCTCTATTTACTTTGCTT
Source organism: Saprospiraceae bacterium (assembly GCA_020850225.1). Classification (GTDB taxonomy): domain Bacteria; phylum Bacteroidota; class Bacteroidia; order Chitinophagales; family Saprospiraceae; genus OLB9. The sequence goes on from JADZFD010000110.1 coordinate 255, forward strand.
TATCAAATTTTTATATTTTGATTGGATACGCTTGTTTTCTTCTGATAAGGATACGGCTGCCGGATTGTTCTGACTGCGGATTTGGTATGTAAGTTTGCCTTCTGCAAAGTAGTTCCTGGTTTCGATGATAACTGATTTATCAGCGTCAAAATATTCGGTATCGTTGTTTTCCCGCATTTCTGAAGCGTCATAATATATAGGTCTGTTATATTTTGTTTGATTCTCATAGACGAAAGAAAGTTGCCCATCCATCATATAATATTCAGTCAGCAGCTGCCCCATTTCACCAAAATGTCTGGTTATAAACTTTTCCAATTTTTTGTTTTGATAATAGTAAATGGCTTCACCACCTTCAGTTGAATCGTACAGTTCTGTAGTGTCAACAGTAGTCCAGCTGCTAATCAAATTGATTCTTTTAAAGTTGGCTCTGATAGATTTCAGTAAGTCAGGAGAAATAGTATTTTCCTGAACTATTTCGTTATTCAGTATTTCATCAGGAATAATGGTGTCAACAGGTATTCTGTTCGTTGCAATAAAAGTGGTATCCGATTGTTGCTCCGGTTCATTATGAATACCTGTTTTGCATCTGGAAAATAGGATTATCATTCCTGTTAATACAATACAATTAAATATGATTTTCAATTTATTATTCATTTTGTTAATTAATATACGGATTACAGTAGCGTATTGTTTTGTCTGTATTTTCTGTACAAATGAGTAAAAGTTCCGATAAATTATGTAAATACTGCATATTCAATCCTAAATAAAGCTGATGTTATTAATGTGGTTATATCGGTGTAAATACACATGAATTTCCGAATTTAAGTCAATCTTTAAAGAGCGTGTTAATTTCGGTTGCAAACTGCTCTTCGATTATTTTTCTTTTGAGTTTGAGTGTTGGGGTAAGCTGGCCTCCACCGATTGTCCATTCCTTATCCAAAAGTTTGATTTTTTTGATTTGTTCCCATTTACCAAAATGCCTGTTATATCTGGTTATTTCATTTTCCACCATTGAGATTATTTGTGGGTTATTAACCAATTCCGTATGATTGCCGGCAGATATATTGTTTTCTTTGACCCAGGCTTCCAATTGTGGGAAAGAAGGTACGATCAGTGCTCCGATGTATTTTCTGGTATCCCCACCCACGACTATAATCTGCTCAATATATCGGCTTTCCTTCATCTTGTTTTCTATTGCCTGAGGAGCGATGTATTTTCCACCTGCTGTTTTAAACAATTCTTTTTTACGGTCGGTAATCTTTAGAAAAGTATGCCCGTTATAATCAAACCAGGAGCCGATATCTCCGGTATAAAACCATCCGTCTTTGTCTATAACCTGTTCTGTGAGGTCAGGCCTGTTGTAATAACCTTTCATGATATTAGGTCCTCTTGCCACTATCTCTCCATCCTCAGCCAGCCGGATTTCCACGCCTGGAATGGGCATTCCTATTGAACCTACACACCGCTTATCTTCTTCGATACCATTGACTGTCAGTACGGGGGATGTTTCGGTAAGTCCGTATCCTTCTATTACCTGGATGCCGGCAGCAGTAAAGAGTGTTATCAGTCTGGGTTGCATGGCGGCAGCTCCGGTCACGATGAATTCGACTTTTCCGCCCAGGGCTTCCTGCCATTTTGAAAAGACTAATTTTCGGGCAATGGCCAATTGGAGTCGATACGATAAACTTTTTGGCAATCCCAATTTATATGCAGCACCAACTTGTATACTCCAAAAAAACAAACTGCGCCGAATACCTGTAAGATTATTGCCTTTAGCCATGATTTTTTCGTAGACTTTTTCAAGCACTCTGGGTACGGTAGTAAAGCAGTATGGTTGAACTTCACGAAGGTTTTCGCCGATGGTGTCCAGACTTTCGGCATAATAAATATGGATGCCAAACATAAGGTAGGCATAGAACACTGTTCTCTCAAAGCTATGACACAATGGCAGGAAACTCAGGGATTTTTGATTTTTCATAAAAGGGAGTACCTGGCTTACGCTGGTCAGATTACTCACTATATTCAGGTGGGTAAGCATCACGCCTTTGGGTAGTCCTGTCGTTCCGGAAGTGTAGATGATTGTTACAATATCTGCTTCATCTACTGCTTCTTTCCGCTTATCTATTTCCTGGTAATCTATGGTTTTGATCTGGTCTATACTTTCCCGGAAATTATCTGCTCCGGCAATATCATCAAAAGTAAGTATTTTTTTCAGGGTGCTTATCCGCCCTTCGAGTGGCTGTACTTTGGCCAAAATATCCGTATCGCCTACGAAGGCAAACTGTATGCCGGCATCCTGAAAGATAAAGGCATAGTCATCTTCGGATATGGTAGGATACATCGGTACATTGATGACACCGATTTGCTGAGAACCCAGATCGGCAAAATTCCATTCAGGCCTGTTATTACTGATTAAAGCAATCTTATCTCCTTTTTTGAGCCCGGCATCAATGAGCAGTTGACTTACCCGGTCGACTATATGTTGAGTATCCTGATAGGAATAATCATGCCAGGTGCCTGGACTATTGGTCGAAGCCACCTTGGATGATAAAAATATATCATCCGGAATGGCTTGCACCTGCATGGTAAGGAAATCAAACAGCCGGTTTATTTTCATTACTAATTATTTTATGAGTTTACTTATGGCTTTGAAGGTATCCGTTCCAGCCCGTTCCATTAGCATAAACAAGATCATTTCCACCGAAACGATGTATCCTCCGGATTGCCGGATGCGTTCCAATGCCAACGATTTGTTTTCTGATGTTCGTGACGAAACAGCGTCTGCAACGACGTGCACCCGAAAACCGGTATTTAGTGCATCCAAAGCAGTTTTTAGTACGCAGATATGGCTTTCTATACCACATAGAATCAGATCTTTTTTGTCAGTCTTAATTAACTGTTGCAACAGTTCAGACTGCAACATACAACTGAAAGTATCTTTTTCGTAGATAGCTATATGTTCATTGCTTTTCAGTGAAGTAACGGTTTTACCCAGTCCTTTGGGATATTGTTCCGTTATTACTGTTTCAAGATGAAGTATTTCTGCTCCCTGTATGAGTGTATTGATATTGTGCAATATCCTTTCACCTTCGTGAATCACAGGCAATAAGCGTTCCTGAACATCAATAACAATCAGAATAGCATTATTTATATTTATAAATTCATTATGCATAATCATGTATATTTTATGTAATTTATACGCTTATGGATCCTTTCCTGAAGTCAGATTTGGCCAGTATAGCATTGATGATGTAGGGTATCTTATTCATACTGCTTGCTTTTGCTTTTTGTACTGCTGTTTTAAAATCATCCAAATTGTCTACCCGGATGCCATCGCCACCGAAAGCCATTGCAATCATCTGATAATCACTGTAGGCCAGGTTCATGGCACAATCACTATGCAACAATTCTACCTGATCCCGTGCTATCTGACCCCAGCAGGCATCATTGCCGATGAGCGCATTGATACTCAGTCCTAATCTTTGATAGGTATCATACTCCATAAGGCTGTATCCTGCACTGCCGTCACCATAGACTATCCATACGTCTTTTTCCGGATGTACCAGTTTGGCACCTATGGCAAAGCCGGCGCCAACACCCAGCGTACCATACACTCCCGGATCCAGCCACGATAACGGTCCGCGAGGTTGTAGCGTATACGAAGCACTCGCCACGAAGTCGCCACCATCAGCTACCAGAATCGTATCGTTACCGAGATTTTCTTCCAGATGCCTGAACAGTGCAAGTGGATTGATACCACCGTTATGGGTTTGTGCAGCTTTTTCTGTAATGTGATCTTCCCGGGACATATCGCGCTGTTTGAGGTGACTGATCCATTCATCGGGAGAGAACTGATATGCTCCTGACAAATCGATAACAAAATCCATAGGATCAGCCAGAAAAGCGAGCGTAGGTTTTTTATTTTTAAATAGGTCTTCTTTACTGCGGTTGATGGATATGAAAGGCCGTCTTCCGATATGATTGCCATAATCCAGTCTGAAATCATTAGGTACACCTGCCAGTATTATTAGGTCAGCATCCTTAATTGCATCTTTTCTGTGATGGCGCAACTGCAAAGGATGGTTTTTACCCAGCAAGCCTCTGGCCATACCACTCAGATAGACAGGAATACCCAATCTATCCAGTGCCTGAGCCAATTGATGTACCTTATTTGCCTGCATCATCGCACCGCTCCCTATAACGAATAAAGGTTTGGAAGCTGTCTTCAGCATTTGTACAGCCCTGGTGATATCTCCTGTAGTGTGTTTACTGAATGTGGGTTTTGTTACAGGACGATCGAAATCCATGTTACCTGCACCATCAAATATTTTATGAACATGTCTGTTGACATACCATGCCAGAAACCGGGTCTTGAGGTCAGTTGGATTTGTATCCCTGCTTTTTACATTATACCAGCTTTTGACCAAATCTTCATCATAGAGTATATCAATCGGACATTCGACAAATACAGGTCCAGGTATGCCTTCCTGACACTTTCTGAATGCCATTTCCAGTACAGGTACTATATCTCTGACTCTGGTAATGGTCATACTCCATTTACAAACGGACTTCATGATGGATAACTGGTCTATGTCCTGAAGGCTGCCCCGACCCTTAAGTATCGTAGCGGCAGCACCACCCAGTAATATAAGTGGTGATTGTGCCAAAGCGGCGTTTTTTACTGCTGTAACTGTATTGGTAACACCCGGACCAGCAGTGACAGTAGCTACACCCGGCACGCCGGAAAGCCTGGAAACAGCATCAGCAGCAAAAACGGCTGTAGCCTCATGACGCGTATCAATGACGCGTATTCCTGACTTTTCAGCAGCAACAAAGATGGGAGAAATATGTCCACCACACAATGTAAATAAGTACTTAACATCATGTTTGACTAGGATTTTAGCAATTATTTCGCCGCCGTTCATATAGTCAGTCTTTTGAAGTTCAGAATAAAGAGTTTATTGATTTGCAATAATACAAATATTTGTCGAAACTTAGAGGATAAGTGTGTATAATATGTTGCAAAGTACGTTTTAAAGCATTGAACTATATGCCAAAATGATTACTTTTGCATTGTGGAAACATATACAATAAAGACACAGCACTTTGAAGGGCCGTTTGATCTGCTTTTATTTTTTATTGAGCGGGATGAACTGGATATTTATGATATTCCCATATCCAGGATTACGCAGGATTTTCTCGAATATGTGCGGCATCTGGAATCATTGAATATTGATGTTGCCAGCGAATTTATCCTGATGGCCGCCACACTCATGCGTATCAAGGCTAAGATGCTCATTCCCCGCAAGGAAACTGACGCAGAAGGTAATGAAATCGATCCGCGTGAGGAACTGGCTCAGAAACTCATTGAATACCGAAAGTATAAATCCATTACTGACGAGATGAGCCGGATGGAGGAGGACAGGCATTTACGGTTCAATCGCTCCAATGTCTCAGCAGAGATACGGTCTATAGCCGAAAAGGCATTGATAGATGTGGAACTGGAATCCCTGAGTCTGTACAAACTATTGCAAACTTTTCAGCAACTCATGGGTAGGTATGAAAATCATAAAAATCAGCCGGTTCATGAGATTGTTAAATATGATTACACCATTGAAGAGCAGCAATCGTATATATTACGCAAACTTCCCCGAGGTCAAAAGGTGAGTTTTACCGAATTTTTTGAAAATCTGGAAAACAGAATTCATGCCATTGTTACTTTTATAGCCGTATTAGAGTTGCTTAATCTTCATTCCATCCAATTAATTCAGGGTGAAGGTGTCAACAATTTTTGGCTAATGGCATCGAATTGATAGTATATTATCCCTGAAAGGACAATAATTTGTTACTTTTGCGGCAAATTATTCAAATTATATGACAGACAAGCTGGAAGCTATTCAGGACAGATATCACTATTTGGAAGAGCGACTATCCGATCCGGAAGTATTGGCAGATATGAAGGTCTTTGCCAAAACAAATAAGGAATACAAGGATCTTACTGAAATAGTAGAGACATATAAAAAATATAAACTGATAACATCCAACATACTTAGTGCCAGGGAAATGCTGAAGGATGCAGATCCTGAGATGAAGGAAATGGCTGCCCTTGAGCTGGATGATCTGATTCCACAATCTGAAGAGCTGGAAGAAAAAATAAACGAACTGCTTATACCGAAAGATCCAGAAGACAGTAAAGATGTTATACTGGAAATCCGTTCCGGAACGGGAGGTGATGAAGCCAGTATTTTTGCCGGAGACTTATACAGGATGTATACCAAATATTTCGAAACTAAGGGTTGGAAGACGGAACTTCTTGACGAAAATCCGGGTACCGTTGGTGGATACAACAAGATTGTACTGGAAGTATATGGTGAAGACGTTTTTGGAAAACTCAAATTTGAATCTGGTGCACACAGGGTGCAACGGGTACCCAAGACGGAATCACAAGGTCGCGTTCATACATCTGCTGCAACAGTTGCCATCATGCCTAAATTTGAAGAGGAAGAAATTGATATCCGAAAGGACGACCTGAGGACAGATACATTCAGAGCCCAGGGCGCAGGTGGTCAGCACGTCAACAAAACGGAATCAGGGGTAAGGTTTACGCACATTCCAACGGGTATCGTTGCAGAAAGTACAGACTCTCGTTCACAGCATAAAAACAGAGAGATAGCATTACAGCGTTTATATGTAAAAATTCAGGAATCTGTACGCGAAAAAGCCTATCAGGAGCAGAAAAGCCAGCGTAAATCCCTAGTGGGAACCGGTGACCGTTCAGATAAAATACGAACCTACAATTATCCCCAGAATCGGGTAACGGATCATCGCATCAATCTTACATTATATAATCTCGATGTTATTATGGAAGGTGACCTGGATGAGATTATTACTTCTCTGCAACGTGTCGAAAATGCTGAAAAGATGAAAGGAGATACGGTATAATCCATCCAACCTTGTATAGAACCAGTATAATACCAATCCTGATTCAAAAATTGCACTGATAATTGAAAACAACAAATGCCTGAAAGGAAGCAGTACAGATATTATGATTTGCCTACACCTTTCAGTATTGTTTCGATACCTTTACCAATGGTTTCGATACCCTTGGCCAATGGTCCTGCTGCCAGATCTTCGTAATCTTCGGAAATATTATTATCCTGTTGTTTGGGATAGATAATGATTTTACTGTTTCGCTGAAAGTATTTTTCCAGTTTATTCGGTATGGATTCCAGATCATTTTGATAAGAAAGGGTACCTTTTCGTGCTGTGACAAATACGATAAGATCATCATCTTTAATATCCCTGGATAGAACGAGCATATCTTCCCATGAATCAAATTCAACATAATTATTATTGGACACTACCTGATTCTGGTTGTTGAACAGTTTAAAGGCGTCAATCGTTTTTGAATTGGCATATACTACCGTTTGTGCACTCAGCTCGGTTGATAGTTTGGAAATCTTACTAAGCCAGATATTAAATCCCTTTTCTAATTCTGCAAATGGTGGAACAAAAAGTACGATTCTCTTATGTGCGACTATATTTTTGGATGAATTACCAATAAGGATGGTTTTATCCGCACTTGCCAGCAGAATATCCATCTTTTCACCCATTATCCTTTGTATAAACCCTAATTCCTTGGGCCAGCCGATAATGATAATATCAGAAAGTATCTCGCGTGCAGTACGGGATATTCCGCTCATGACATTATGGTCGATAGTTGTTATAACATTGATTTTAGTTTCTGCAGCGGAACCTTGTTTCACGTATTCTTCTAGTTTCATTTTGGATTTTAACAGATTTTTTTCTGATTCCTGATCATTGGGTACAATATTGAGTATTGAAATAGGATTTGCTGCTTTTTTATCTTTGATAAGCATGGCGAGTTCCAGGTTTCTGTCGATTTGACTGACATTGGCAACCGGTAACAATATGTGTTCGCTATTGGTAAGGGTGGATGTTTCGAGATTAATATTGTCACTTTCTCCACTGAGTACCATGTTTTTGGCTGCTTTTTCTGTAGCAAATGAAGCCACCACACATGTGATAAGAATGAGAATAATCGTTCCGTTCAGAATATTATCGTCCAGAATACCGGCATTGTGACCAACCAGAATTACAGCAAGTGTTGCAGCGGCATGAGAACTGCTTAATCCAAATATGAGCAGACCCTGATCCTTTGAAAACTTGAAGACTAATTGTGTAATTAATGCGGCAATGTATTTACTGAAGATTGCAACAACGGTTAATACTCCGGCTACAATGAGTGCTGTATTTCCACTTAATAATACTGATACATCGACAATCATTCCCACAGATATTAGAAAAAAAGGAATAAACAGCGAGTTGCCTATAAACTCGATTCTGTTCATCAGAGCAGAAGAATGCGGTATCAGTTTATTGAGTGCGAGTCCGGCAACGAATGCTCCGATGATTTTTTCTACTCCGGCAACTTCTGCCAGAAAAGATGCAAAAAATACAACAGCAAGTACAAAGATGTAATGTGCGTGTTTTTCACTTTCCAGCTTGCTGAAAAACCATTTGGCTATCCGGGGAACGATCAAAAACATGATAGCAGAAAATATAGCCAGAGAGATGATCAGCTTGTACCAGAAGTCCATAGTCAGGCTGCCACTCGCATTTTTCATTATGACTGCCAGTATGATCAATACACCCGTATCCGTAAGAATAGTACCACCAACAGTAACTGCAACAGCAAGGTTTTTTGAAATACCGAATCTGCTTACTATAGGGTAGGCTACCAGTGTGTGGGTTGCAAACATACTTGCTGTCAGGAAAGAGGCATTAAAGTCGTAACCCAAGATATAGTAAACTACCGGAAACCCGATAGACAACGGGAATATAAAGGTAAGTATCCCAAAGAGAATACTCTTGTTTTTATTGGATTTGAACTCAACCAGATCCAACTCAAGCCCGGCAATAAACATAATATAAAGAAGCCCGATTGTCGAAAATAAATCTATGGCGGAGTTGTTGGCAAGAATATTGAGTCCCTTAGGTCCAATGATAACTCCTGATATTATCAGTCCGATAATTCCGGGTATATTGAGGCGTTTAAGCAGTATAGGTGATAAGAGTATTATAAGTAAAATAAGAGAAAAAATCAACACCGGATTCTGTAGAGGTGTTTGAAATTCTCTTGCAAGGTGATTGAAAAATTCGTTCATATATCTACTCTTTATTTAATAAGGGGGAAGCAAATATATGATAAAAAATTAAATACTATGTATTATTCTGAAAATAATTTGATTGCGATTCCTGAATTTGACGCAGCCTTTCGGCTTCAAGATATTCATAATAACGCTGCAACTTGGTCTTTTCGAATACATCCCGGGGCAGGAAATATTGCTTAACCTCGTGTTCATTGGCCCAGGAGGGTTTTCTGTCGTATATTTCTTCATCTTTTTCGGTAACATTACGAAAAACAAAGGCTACAACGATACCAAAAATTCCACCATACAAGTGACTCTCCCAGGAAATATTCTCTTCTACATTCGGGAAAATACTTTCGACACTACCTGCATATAAAGTCAGGACAACAAGGGATAAAACAATCGTTTTTACATTTTTTCTGAAGACTCCAGTCCAGAAAATAAAAGCAATAAGTCCGTATATAACCCCGCTGATACCTACATGATAGGATGGTCTCGCCCACAACCACACCATCAGACCTGTACCTATGGTTATGCTGATAAATGCCTTCAAAGCCACTTTGGGAAAGAATAATACCAATATGGATGTAAGCATCAGTATAGGTAATGAATTGGAGGCAAGATGACCGATTGATCCGTGAATCAATGGACCGGTAAAGACTGCAAGTAAATATACAGGTATACGGGGGTAAATCCCAAGTGATGTAAGTCCTAAGTCAAATACAATATTGAGTGGTGTGATAATCCACAGTACAGACAATAATAATAACGGGTATCTGATTGTATATATAAAATGCCTTAAATCCTTACCCATAACTCAATAGAACGTTTAGAGATACTTTCTTTTGACTAGCTTTATAAAGGTTGTTGCCTTTTTGATTTTGTTATCCTGCATCCAACCGTATTCAGGTATAACCGTTGTAATCAGATATTGTTTTGCATCTTCAAAAGATTTGAATCCGTTCAACAAATTTAAAACATCATTGAATTGCTGCGCATTATTATTAAATAATTCCTGTTGTGTAAATATCCGCTCGTTGATACCCATGGATTTGGTCAGATCCTGCACGGGTGTCAGCCCTAATTTATCGGACAAATCATTCACTTTATCCTCACTGAACAATTCATTCAGGAGTTCACTGTCAGCCAAATTTCTTGCTGGAGTAGCTACCTTTACTTTTTCAACCAACGGAATCGCTTTTACAGTTTTTTCTGTAGTTTCCACTGCTGCAGGTGTCAATTCCAAAACTTTTACAGACTCTTTCTCTTCTTTTTTCTGTATGGTTGGTGGTATAGATGGTGTTTGTAACACAGGTTCAACTACAGCTACTTCAGTAGATGCACTAATTTGTTCCGGTACTGCTTTCACAGATGGTATATTGACAGGTATTTCCTGTTTTACAACAACTTTTTCCTCAACGGGTGTATAAGTATGCTTTTCAATTTTTTTGATAGCAACAGGATTATCACCTAATGCTATATCGTATAGATCTCTGATATAGGTAAGCAGCAAATCTCTTTCCAATGCAGAAAAAATGCCATCCTCGACAGAATCCGTCAAAACGGTAATCTTATTAATCTTTTTATTGAAATTTACAATATCCATATATTTACAGAGCTTATGTATTAATTAATTTTTTAATATGTAACAAATATTATACCAATTCAGTTTAATATGATATGTAAGGCAGCCATATCTCAATAAAAACGAAAATAAAATAAGTTGTAGTGTCGATTTGACCGTTATTTTGAAAAAAATAATTTATTTTGTGGAAAATTAATAACTATGTTTCTTGAACCGGGTTTTAGAAGCCAGCGAAGCGGATGGATTGAAGTCATATGCGGCTCCATGTTTTCCGGAAAAACCGAAGAGCTTATCAGAAGGCTTAAAAGGGCTAAATTTGCCAATCAGAAGGTTCAGATATTCAAGCCTGCCAAGGATACGCGTTATGATGATATCCGGGTGGTGTCCCATGATGAAAACGAAATTGACTCAATACCTGTTCAAAAGAGTACGGACATACTGAATTATATCCAGGATGTAAATGTTATCGGAATTGATGAAGCCCAGTTTTTTGATGACAAATTACCGGATATATGCCAAAAACTTGCCGTCCGTGGGATAAGAATTATAGTTGCCGGGCTGGATATGGATTTTAAGGGAAGGCCATTTGGTCCGATTCCTAATTTGCTGGCCATAGCTGAATATATTACGAAAGTACACGCTATTTGTCCGCATTGCGGTAATCTTGCCACACACTCATACAGGCTGAGTGATGAACAGGATACGGTTGTGTTAGGTGAAAAAGACAAGTATGAACCGAGATGCAGGATATGTTATGAAATGGGCAATATTCTGAACCTACGTATGTTTTAGTATATATCATTCGGAAACAACAATGAAAATAATAAAAAGCAGATTTACGGTATTCTTACTTATTCTGTCCGGATTTTTTACGATAGGAATTGTAATGGCATATCCGGAATTGACCAACAATGACGAATGTGCCATAACTAATACAGCCATTCAGGGTGGTGAACAAATTGTATATAAAGCATATTACAACTGGAAATTCGTATGGATACCTGCAGGAGAAGCCGTATTTAATATAAAAGAAACTGAAAACACCTTCGAAATTACTATCACAGGAAAAACCTATAAGACCTACGATTCTTTTTTCAGGGTTAGAGACTACTTTCATAGTGTCATCGATAAAAAAACGATGTATCCCAGAAGGTTTGTCAGAATTGTTGAAGAAGGAAACTACAGGAAATTTGACAGTATTGAATTTGTTCAGCATCAAAGATATGCCATCAGTTTTAATGGCAAATCCCGTTCAACCACTGCCAAAAAGTATATTTCTTTGGACAACTGTACACATGACCTGATATCTGTCTTATATTTTATGCGAAATACGGAAATCAGCAAGTATCAGGTTGGAGACAGAATACCTACCCGTATGCTGTTTGACGAAAAGATTTATCCGATTAGTGTAGAATACAATAAAAAAATCAATAATTATGTAATCAAGGATTTGGGTAAGTTTGATGTAGTGAAAGTCATTCCCGACCTGATAGCAGGTAATGTATTTAAGGAAGGGAGTTTGATGCATATTTATGTATCCAATGACAATAACAAACTTCCATTACTCATAGAATCGCCGTTGGCAGTAGGCAGTGCAAAAGCTGTCCTTAAAAGTTACTCAGGACTACGTTATACGCTCCATAACAAGAGTAAAGGATAATAACAGATATGTTTAATTGATACTAATGTAACAGTGTGTATAACAAGTTGCACTTTTATTATAAATCTTATTGGTTATCGCCTCGAGCCGGCTTGGCTTTTACTTTTTTCATTGCCAAAAAAGTAAACAAAAAGTCTAGGTCAAAAAAGGCGATTGCAGGGCACCGTTCTCTTCATTGTCAAAATGCTTTTTCTATCGCATGCTGTGGTATCCTCCTGTGTGTACTGCTATTTTTGCGATAGACGCACTTTTGACATTACGATCACTATCGCTTGTTTTTGACCGGGATTATTTAATTTATATAGCGTAAATCAATAGCTTTTAACCATATTAAGCAAAAATGACTTACTTCGCCTTTAGTTATATGCCTAATTTGAAAAATTATATTATTAAAAATTTTGTGCAATTTGTTATACACACAATGCAATAACAATTTTTGCTTGCCATTGATGTTGTGGATAAGGTATTACACGGCGGAGATACTACAAATAAAAAATCCGTTTCAAAGTATATTCTGAAACGGATTTTTTTGTATTATAATTCCAATTTATTTAACTTTCATACCAAGTGCATTTTCCAATACTTCAGACATGTTGCTGACGTAGGTAAATCTGATATTTTTGATATATTCTACAGGGATTTGTTCTATGTGTCTTTTGTTTTCAATACACAGCATCACTTCCCTGATACCAGACCTTTTGGCTGCCAATATTTTTTCCTTGATTCCGCCCACAGGCAATACTTTTCCTCTAAGTGTTATCTCTCCGGTCATAGCCAGATGAGATTTGACAGGTTTTCTGGTCAGAATAGAAGTTATTGCCGTGAGCATGGTTATACCTGCACTTGGACCATCTTTAGGAATAGCACCTTCAGGTACGTGTATATGTATATCGTTTTTGTCAAATACTTCCGGATCGATGCCCAGACTTACAGCATTGGCCTTGATATAACTCAATGCCGTTGAAGCAGATTCTTTCATCACATCACCAAGATTTCCTGTTAGGGTAAGTTTACCTTTTCCAACAGACGAACTGGCTTCAATAAACAGAATATCACCACCTACCTGAGTCCAGGCGAGACCAACGGCTACTCCCGGCAACTCAACTTTTGCATACTGATCATTATCGAATTTGATTGGTCCAAGAGCTGTTTTGATATCTCCTTCGTTTAGTTTGGGTTCATAGGATTCCTCCATAGCCACCTTTTTGGCTACGGATCGCATGACAGCAGCCAGCGATCTGTTAAGTGAACGCACTCCGGATTCGCGTGTATATCCGGATATGATAAATTCAATCATCTTAGATGAAAGAGATACATCCCTTGTTTTGATGCCGTGCTCTTTGATCTGATGGGGCAGCAGATGTTTTTTGGCAATTTCCACCTTTTCCTCCGTGGAATAACCACTGATCTCGATGATTTCCATTCTGTCCAGTAGCGCTGGCTGAATAGTTGACAAAGAGTTGGCAGTGGCTATAAACAGAACCCGTGAAAGATCGTAATCCAGATCCAGATAATTGTCATGAAACGTTTTGTTTTGTTCCGGATCAAGTACTTCAAGCAGTGCCGAAGATGGATCTCCTCTGAAATCCTTACCAATTTTATCAATCTCATCCAGTATAAATACGGGATTGGATGATTTAGCTTTTTTTATGGATTGCAGGATTCTGCCCGGCATGGCACCTATATAGGTTTTTCTATGACCCCGTATTTCGCTTTCATCATGCAGACCACCGAGTGACATCCGTATAAATTGCCTGTTCAGCGCAGTTGCTACGGACTTACCCAGACTCGTCTTTCCAACACCCGGAGGACCGACAAGGCACAAAATAGGCGACTTCATATCGCCTTTGAGTTTTAGTACTGCCAGGTGCTCTAAAATCCGGTTTTTTACATCTTCCAAACCGAAATGATCCTTATCCAGGATGGCTTTAACCTTGTTTAAATTAAAATTATCCTTGGTGACATCTTCCCACGGCAGATCCAGCATTAATTCCAGATAGTTCAAAATAACTGAATATTCAGCTATTTGTGGATTAACACGACGTGCTTTAATTAATTCAGCATCAAAAGCTTCCCTGGCAAAGTCCGGCCATTTTTTATTGTCAGCCCTTGTTTGTAACTGGTTGAGTTCTTCTTCATGGGGATTACCACCCAATTCTTCCTGGATGGTTTTAAGTTGCTGGTTCAGGAAGTATTCCTTTTGCTGCTTCTCCATTTCACCCCTTACCTTGGACTCTATCTGATTCTTCACTTCCAGCAACTGCAGTTCACTATTCATGGCATCCAGGACCATCCTTGCTTTTATGAGGTAATCATTTTGTGCAAGGATTTCCTGTTTTTTATCGATATTAAGGTTAAGATTGGATGCTATAAAGTTAATGAGAAAACCTTTGTTTTTAATATTATCCAACATCATTTTTGCGTCGGATGGTATATTGGGAGACAACTCTATAATCTGTGTGGCATAATCCCTTATAGATGATGTCAGTGCCTCAAACTCCACGTGATTATGAGGAATAACTTCTTCCAGAATATTAACAGAAGCTTCCAGCATCCTGGAATTACTGATAAAAGTTTCCGGCTTGAACCTTTTTCTTCCCTGAAGAATGGCTGTAGTGCTGCCATCCGGCATTTTAAGAATTTTCATAATTCTGGCAACTGTACCCGTGTCATACAGCGTATCTTCATCCGGATCCTCGTTGTCCATATCCGTTTGCGTGAGTACACCGAGAAGTTTGTCATTTTTTTCAGCCTTCAGTAATGCTTTGATAGATTTGTCTCTACCGACTGTGATAGGAATCACAACACCCGGAAAAAGGACAGTATTCTTCAATGCGAGCAAAGGCATTACATTTTTATACTCGTCGTCAAAATTCAATTCGTCATCACCTAAACTAAAAACCGGGATAAAATCCCCTTCTTCCTGAAAATCACTCATACCGTACATATATTTGTCAAACATATAATGTTATTATTAAGAAATGATATAGTTCAATTAATATACCAAACGAGTTTTTGATATAATTTGTATGTGATGTTGTCAGAAAAATACTACCGGATAAGACAATATGTCAGTTATTGTATCATTTTAAGGATTAAACTGTTACTTTTGCCGGATGTTTACTTGGTTACGAAATCTGATAAATCCGAAAACAGAAACGGAAAGCCCTATGAAATATTTGATAACCGGCTTAGGTAATATGGGTGCAGAATATGATCATACCCGGCATAATATTGGTTTTGATGTGGTAGATTATCTGGCTAATGATGCTGCTGTTAAGTGGGAACAAAACACCAATGGGGATCTGGCAGAAATAAAATTTAAAGGACGGACACTCATTCTACTCAAACCTACCACCTACATGAACCTGAGTGGAAAGGCTGTTAAATACTGGATGGAAAAATTAAAAATTCAACCTGAAAACCTGTTGGTTATCGTGGATGACCTGCATCTGGATCTCGGCAAAATGCGGTTGCGGGACAAAGGAAGTGATGGTGGTCATAATGGTCTGAAAGACATTCAGAATAAATTAGGCCATAATCAGTATATTCGTCTGAGAATGGGTATAGGTAAGGACTTCCGGCCCGGTCAGCAGGTTAATTTTGTTTTGGGTAAATGGAAGCAACACGAGAAAGAATCGGTAGAAATTATGATAGAAAAGGCAGCCAAGGCTGTAAAAAATTTTGTAACTATAGGAATGAAACTGACTATGGATGAATTGAATAGAGGATAGTCTACGAAAGTTTTAATCATATTTTAT
Source organism: Saprospiraceae bacterium (assembly GCA_020850225.1). Lineage (GTDB taxonomy): Bacteria > Bacteroidota > Bacteroidia > Chitinophagales > Saprospiraceae > OLB9. Next base: position 16,434 of record JADZFD010000110.1, read on the forward strand.
TAATTGTAATTAATCCCGAATTAAAATATAAAAGCTTCATAAGTAGAGCTTGTAACTTATAATTCCGAAGTCAGAATATAAATCCATGATGAGCAGTACATCTAATAGTAAGGGACAAGACAGATGTTTGAAAACAGACTTGTATTTACGTCCGGTATATCATCAGAAGGATGAAAGCACCATGGCTCATCTACATCTCGGTATCTTGGCTTATTGGCTGGTAAACACAGTGAAATACCAATTAAAAGCAAAAGGCATCACACACAGTTGATCAGAAATCGTTAGGATAGGCAATACCCAAAAAATAGTGGAGACCATAGGTCAAAACACTTATGAGCAATATATCAAGATTAAGCGTTGCACCGAACCCAAAGAGAGCTTGAAGAAAATGTATGATGCTCTAAGTATAAAACATTATCCTTACACAAAAAGAAAATCTGTAGTACACAAATTGGAAATTGAAAAAAATGAAACTCACAGTTTACGGGCTATTCCGCCTGATTGATGCGCAAGTTGGCTGAATATTTGCCCATCGACAACCTTTTTGCATTCGTCTATAAATTTTCTAATGGATATTCCTATTCTTAACTCTATATGTTTTGACAAGACCAATGCAATAAAACATATCAAGATGTGCAGTTCTATAGGTTCTTCTTTAAAGTGGAAGACGGGCCTTGTCTGCAAATCGCTTTTTTATCTCCCGTAAAGTTGCATTTATGACTTGAATCTAAGATCTAAAAAAATTGAATGACAAATTTAACAGATCTTTGACCTTTACAGCGTTTACTATACACTATTTTTAAAAATCCTGGAGTGATAAACTATTGGCTACTGCCTTTTCCATGGTTTACTAAAAAAACGAGTACAGTATCAGGAAAGTAATACCTAAGAATTACCATTATGTACAAATTATTTTCTACCCAACCACCAGCCAATCACTGCTCCGGTCAATCCTGCAAATAAAGTGTTAACTACAATGTCAATCAGCATGGAATTAAGTGTAAACATATTTGACATAGCATAATACCCGGTGTCAAAAATCGCACTAATAAAAAATCCAACCGTAGCTCCTGCTTTTGCACCTGAAATCCAGGTAGAAATGTTTGCCCATTGTACAAAGATATAGGCCAAAAAGAGCCCCCAAAGTAAATTTGCAGCAATCATTGCCCACATTACCATCTCTGCCTCAGGTTTCATAAATCCCTCTAGTGGAATTTTCAAAAGATCAGGAAATAAAATACCAAAAAAAAGCCATCCTAAAAAGAATGCAACTACTCCTCCAATCAAACCAGCCACCAAAATTTTGTTTGTGTTCATAATAATATAATCTTAATGATGAATAAAATAATAATTAAAATAGACTTTTGATATAAGAATGGAAAATATAATGTAAATGTATATTCTAAATAAAAGTATATTAAATGCAAATCTAAACATATTTAAGAATTAAATAAAAATATTTTTTAGATTTTTTTTAGATAAACTATTATACAAGAAAATATATATTTACTTAAATTTATTCATACCTTTAGTCAAAATGTAAAACCTAAGAAATATCATAGACCAATCCTGAAAAAAAGTTATTAAAAATGCTTTTACTCTGTTTAGCCTACTTTGTCAACTTAAGAATTATCGGAATAATCTTCATAAAAGATATCATATTGATTGTTTTTTAAGTGCCTCTGAATATCCTTTTCTCGCTGTATGTGCCTATGGAGCATCTGTGTTATTTCTTCTTCCATGGTCACGCCTTGGGAGAGGAGCAAAGCAATGGTCTGCAGCCTGACATCCCTTGCTGATAGTAGCGGTATATCTTCCTTTTTTTCAAGCCGCTTTTTGAGAATAAAATGCATCGCCATCATCACTAATGCCATGTGATGATACCATGAATTGTATTTTCTCACCT
>JADZFD010000111.1 GCA_020850225.1 Saprospiraceae bacterium
CAGGCACTTCAGTTTATGCCCGAAAGAATCGTCATTGATAGCAATGGAATCGGATGTACCATCGAGGAAGTTAAGAAATACTGCACCGTGTCCACTAACACAACTTCTTTATCTACACCCACATTATATCCCAACCCTTCCAATAGCTATGTTAAGATAGAAGGTCTGGATTACAAAACATATACATATCAACTTTCCTGTATAGATGGAAGACATATACATAATGGTACCGTCCCGGAAGATCATATTATTGACATTCATACCTTAGATCAAGGTGTATATATCCTGCATGTAACATCTACTGACCAAACCTATAAAGCTACCCGCAAAATTATAAAAATGGAATAGGCTATTTACAGGCATATTGAACATCCTGAATACAACCCGGCTGTGATAATATCACATAAAGCAATATCAACAATTTATTATAAACAACTCAATCAAAACTGTAATGACCATATTTCCAAACAAAAATATAATAATCAGATATGTATATGCTCTCTTTAAATTATTATTATACTAATACTATGTCATACATTCAATTTAAAATAATTAACCAAAATGTTAACTAAGTATAGCATCGGTCAGAGAAAAAATGCCACTCCGTCGAGTATGCAGCCGTTGGTATATTTATAGAACTTACATTCAACTAAGTTTTTTTGAGTCACTTAGCTTGTAATCAGACCGTAATGCTATTGTATGGATATTTATATAACACATAACGATAAATTTATGTATATATATGTACCTTTGAACTATACAAGTCCGTTAATAGTTTATAGTCCATACATATTTTGATAATGAATTTTACATATCTACGATTACTGGCTTTGATGATTGTTTGTAGTTCAGGTAGTTTTACTGTCTCTGCACAGCGAACCAACGAGCGAATAACAGAACGTGAAATCAAAACCGAAGATCAGTTCGTTCAGGCTAAACTCTACGAAATATCCGGCAAAACGGATGATGCCATCAAATTAATGGATACGATCCGACGCTCAGTTCCTGATAATGCAACCGTATATTTTGAACTTGCCAGATTGTATTATTTGAAAAATGACTGGATTCAGACGGAATCAAACCTGGATAAAGCAAAAAAATTACAACCTCAGAATACAGTTTTCAGAGAGTTTGAAGCAGAGTATTACTTGTCACAGAACCGAAAGGACGAAGCTATCCTGACTTTTGAGAATCTCCTTGTGCTGAATCCTAAAAATGATTATTACTACTGGCAGTTTACAGATATTCTAATACAATCCCAAAAGTACAGTCAGGCACTGAATGTTTTGGATCAGATGGAAGCCAATCTGGGTTGGTCTTCCAGGATACAACTCAAAAAGGCAGATATACTGGCAATGAATCAAAAGCCTGATGAAGCCATCCGTTTACTGAATGATCTCACAATCCGTTTTCCTGCAAACACCTCCTATCTGAAAAAAATCACAGTTTTACTGCATACTAACGGACGGGACAAGGAAGCAGGAACCTATTTTCAGAAAATTCTGGATATAAATCCCAATGACACAGATGCCAAACTTGGGTTAATACTACTTTCAGCCAAATCACCTAACGCCGATGATAAATTGATAACATTGTATCCGTTATTTAAGAATCCGGAAATACCTGTTGATGCAAAAATCAGGGAATTAATGCCCTATGTAGAAAAACAAATGCAAGGAAATGACTCTACGCTCAATAATCAACTGATAGATATCTGTGACAACCTCATCATTGTACATCCGAATGAAGCCAAAGCACATGCAGTTTTTGCTGATGTTTTAAAGAACAGTGGTAATACTACTGCTGCCATCCGCCAGTATGAACGTACCCTGGAACTCAATAAGAACATCTATGCCGTATGGGAACAATTGATGTTTTGCCTCAATACAGTTGAAGATTATGACAAACTGGATATCATCGCAGGTGAAGCTATGGATTATTTCCCCAATCAGGCGTTGTCATACTGCTTTGCTGCCAAATCAGCACAGGAAAGGGGCAATATCAAAAAAACAGGATCATTGCTGGATGATGCATTGCTGATCAGTGCCGGTAATGTAGTGATAGAAAGTCGTGTTTGGCTGATAAAAGCAGAAGGTGCGATGAAACAAAAAGATCTGACTACAGCATCAGATTACATTCAGAAGTCACTGACAGTTAGTAATCAACTTAATGGTGATGCCTGGGAACTCAAAGGTGACATTGCCAAGGCGAGAAATATACCCAAAGAAGCTGCATCCTATTGGCAAAAAGCAATTGAAACAGGCGGTAATTCAAGCCGTATCAACCAAAAGTTAAATTCATTGAAAAAGTCGTAAATGAGGAAATTATTGTTTTGTACATTCTTAGTAGTCATTTTTGCCAATTGTTCAACCAAAAAGATTGTTCAACCTGTACCTGAACTCAGTAAAGCGGATATAATTCAGTTGTTACTGGACAGGAATATTAATTTCAAATGGTTTGATGCTAAAATGAATGCCTATATCGATTCGCCTGATGAAAAGGTATCAGGCAGTATACACGCTAAGATTATCAAAGACACTTCGATGATAATTTCGTTGAAAAAATTTGGGATCGAGGCTGCCAGAGTTTTTGCCGACAAGGAGAATTATACCATCTTGTACAGATTTGATGCAGCCTACGAAAGTGGAACCATCGACCAGATAAAGCGGATACTTACCTTTAGTGCTGACCTCCAGGATTTACAGCAACTCCTTGTAGGCAACATTATACTTCCAGATACGTCACATACCCAAATCGTAAAAGATACAGATCATTACATCCTGACAAGCGATGTGGATGACCTTAAATTGCAGTATTTTGTAGATGCCCGGCAGTTTCAGGTGTCCAAAATGTATATAACAGACAACAGCAACCGTACAGCAACCATACAGTTTGATGATTACCGGGAAGTAGCAGGAGTTGGGAAGGTGGCTTTTAAAAGAAACTTTACCGTGCCGTACAATGGCAATGGAACAGCATCCATGGAGCTTAAATTTTCCAATATTGAAGTTGACAGGCCTTTTGCCATTAAGTTTTCAATACCGTCCAATTATGAGCGTTTGCATTAAGAGATATAGCATTTGGATACTTGTTACGGTTATTCCTTTAATGTTGCCTGCACAAACGAGGGATCAGCTTGAAAAACAGCGGATCCAGATTATCAGGGATATCGAAAAGACTTCCAAACAGCTTGAAAAAACCGAAAAATCCAAAAAGGAAAGTTTAGACCAGCTAAAAGTACTCGAAACTCAGGTAAGTAGCAGAAAAAAGCTCATCGACAACCTGAATGCTGAGGTCAAACTCAATGATGATTTGATTCTGAATAATGAAAATCAACTGCTCGTATTAGAGCAGAAGTACCAACTGATGATTGATCAGTATAAAAAACTGTTGCAGGCAGGCTATCTGAAAAAAATGGCTAATTCAAAATGGTCGTATATCCTATCGGCCAGTAATCTGAATAATCTGATACTGCGATGGAAATATATCCAGCAATTTGACAGATATACAGAAGCAAAAATGGAAGATATCAAACGAATATCTGAAGAAATCGTTCAAAAAAATGAAGAAATAGCTCAAACCAAGGAAAAAAACCTAACGACGTTGAATATCACCTCAAGCAATATTTCTTTATTGGAAAAAGAGCAGAAAGAGAAGAATGCGTTGATTCAAAGACTATCCAAAGACGAACTTGCATATAAAAACAAAATTGCACAACGGGAAAAAGAAAGGGAACGACTGAATACAGCCATCGAAAAAATAATCATTGCCGAATTAGCCAAAGCCAGGGAAAAAGAAAAAACACAAGCATCAGGTACCAAAAAGAAAGAAATAGATAATTCAGGTTTTGCCAAAAACAAGGGTGCATTGAACCTGCCGGTAGCTAAGGGTACTATTACCGGAAAATTTGGTACACACCCACATCCAACGATAAAAAATGTAGAGGTATCCAACAATGGGGTGGATATTTCCGTGCCCGCATCCAGCAGTGTACAATGTATCTATGACGGCGAAATAGTTGGTGTCACCCACATACCCGGGTTCAAAAATATGGTGATTATCAAACACGGCAATTACTACACTGTATATTCAAAACTTGATGAGGTAAGTATTGAAAAAGGTAAAAATATCAAAAGGGGACAAAGTATCGGCCTGATCCGCCCGGATGAAAACGGTCAGGCAGAACTTCATTTTGAACTCTGGCACGAGAAGACCAAGCTCAATCCGGAAAGTTGGTTCAACAGGTAAGATACTGTTTTAGTTAAGCAATACAAAAAAGCCCGGAAACAATTTCCGGGCTAATTCAGAATCAAATGTACTGAATATTTTTTATAAACAATAAAGCTTATTTTTTATTTTCCAGCGCTTCAATGCGTCGCATTAGCAAATCTATTTGTTGCTGCTGAACTTCCAACTGATTTTTTTGATTTTCAATAATAACTTCCAACTGATTTTTTTGATTTTCAATCATATCCTGCTGTTCCTGTACGGCTTTGACTAAGGGAACTACAAATGAAGCGTAGCGAAGGCCATAATGTGTAGTTTCATTTTTTGGCTTATCAACA
>JADZFD010000112.1 GCA_020850225.1 Saprospiraceae bacterium
GGCTTCCAGTACACGATGAACCTGAATGGAGCGAGCTTTGTAAGCATCGAGAAAGGCGCATTGGATATGAGTACAGCGAATGTTGGAAACTTAGGCAATGGCGTAGTAACGATGAGTTATGCAGGTAGCGAAGGCGTTACACTGAACGAAGGTGAAGTATTGTTCACAATGGTAGTAAGAGGCGAGAAAGCATCTAAAGTAAGTGAAATCTTCAGCTTGACTTCAGCAGTAACGAAGGCAGAATCATACAATGGCGACTTGAAAGTAGGAGCGATCAACTTAGAAGTAAGAACAGCACCTGTAACAAGTATCGAATTGTACCAGAACGAACCTAACCCATTCAAGGGACAGACAACGGTAAGCTTCATGATGCCAGATGCAGGAGCAGCTACGTTGAGTGTATATGACATGACAGGTAAGTTGGTAGTAACCAGAAGCATCAGTGCAGTTAAAGGATTGAACAGTGAAGTATTCACAAAAGATCAGTTAGGTGTAAGTGGCGTGATGTACTACACGTTAGAAAGCGGTGATTTCACGGCTACCAAGAAGATGATTATCGTTGAGTAATCGGGGATAATTCTCTGAGCGTTCAACGAACGCATAAAGCTAAGGCACACGTTGATGATACAGCGTGTGCCTTTTTTTTATTATTGAAACGGTGTATTTTGGGAATCTGTAGATTGGAAGAAATAGGAATATTATTATAAAAGCAAACTAAAAATTGCAATAAAGGAATTTTCATAGATAAATTCAAAAAGTGCAGGCTAAGTATTAGCTATAGAGTGTCTTTTACAGAAGATACCGGATATTTTCGAGATTGATTAATTGCTTTTGTATTGATTGTGAAAAGTATTGCTCATCCAACAAAAAAAAGAAGTGGCCAAAACTCTTTAACCACTCCTTTTTTAAAACAATATATCTCTAAGGTATTTTATAAAATACGATTCCAAAAACTAACAAAATTCTTAGAATATATTGTCACCAACAATATTTATACTTTTGATTCGGATGCCAATTAATTCATATGGCTATTGAATACTTCCTCTTCTTTTTTACGGGCTGATGTTTTGATATTATCCGCTGTTTCTTCGATTTTTGATTTTACTTCGGCAAGTTTTTGTTCCAGATCTTTCTTTAATTCCTGTGCTTTGTCGCTGAAGTCATTGGCATATTTTTCAAGTTCGCCTTTTAATCTTTCTGCTTCGCCCATCAGTTTTTCTCTGGTTTCCTTACCGGAACGAGGAGCAAATAACATACCGATAGCAGTACCTATAGCACCACCAATCAACAAACCTTTCAGCATTTTGAAACCTCCATTATCCTTATTCATAATCTTTTGTTTTAAATGTCCAATAATACAAGTATAACAATGTAACGATATGAATAATTCTTGTAATCGGTTAATTAACTTTAATTTATCAAAAAATTAACACACGCAAAATTATTCGTACGGATGATGCTTATATAGTGTCAGATTGCATTTTCCGGAGCAAATAGGCCGTAGGAATCGACTTGCCTTTGACTAACCAAGCGATACCGAAGAAGCAGAGCATAACCACTTCATTAACAAAAACAAACTTACCATTGAGCCAGGAATTACTGTTGTCGAAAACAAAATACATACATAGTATCAAAATGCCTGCCAGCATGATACATCCGCATACAAGATAAACGGTTCCTTCATTATCCTTTATGAATACTTTGCCCGGATGTCTCCGAAAATTAACAAGACTCATTAAAGCCATGGACATAAAAAAGCCACCGGCAAACCATATATGTATGTTGCCAACCAGGTCTGAAGCTACAAAAATGACAAAATTGTCAGTAATAGCTGTGTGTGTTCCTGTGGGAAATGTAACTATACCCAGCAAACATATAGCGGCAAACGTACATAAAAACCGGTCAGTAATCCATGAATACCGGTCATTGGCATCATCTCTTTTGTAACCTTTGTAGGTGAACAGAAAGACGGCTACTGTTATCAGTATACCTGTAAATAACGGACTGGAAGCCGTATAGTAGTAATGACTGACGGATGATTTGAGATTGTCGCCGTGTATATAAGTCTGAGACAAATCAGTATTCACAAAATTCGGATTGTTGAGCAGGCCCATATAGTTGACGAGTGCATTGATACCCCAGCATAAGAAGGGTAGAATCATACCGAGTATCCCGATCATCTGCCTGAGACTGCGGTAGGAAATCAGATACATATTCTTGTTTTCAATCATATCAGAATATCACATACAATCAGTACTTTATAAAAGAATGTCAGTCAATTAATATTTAGCAGGTACTCCTGGTGCAGGTACTGCTTTTTTTATAAATTGTCGAAGATGTTCTGTGCTTTCCTTTAGGTCGTCCTTGCGCAAGTACATCATGTGCCCACTTCGGTAGCCTTCCCAGCTCATACGATCCTTAAATTTTCCGGCAGGATCCATCTGCCACATATTATATTTGGCATTGAAGTAGTCGCAGGCACCATCATAGTACCCGGACTGTACCAAAACGTGAAGATATGGATTGATGGCCATAGCTTTCTGAAGGTTTTCACCTGTGTAATTGTTTTTGCTATCCCACGGGTACACGGGACCAAACATATTGTACTGGTAATCTGTCTTGTAGTTCAGTTCGTTTCTAAGGTACATATTTATTGGCGGCGTGAATGCGTGAAGCCAGGTAGTCAGTTCTGCGTTGAAGTCGGGACCCATACCTGCATCTTTCTTATCTATTCCCCGATAGCGGGAGTCAAGCCTACCGACTGTAAAACCCTCGTTCCGGAGTAGTTCCTTCCAGTATAGGCCGGTAGGCACAGCAAGATTGTTTTGCAGAACGACCTGTTCATCTATTCCGGAATACCTGGCTATCTGACCAGCTATGCGGTTGCGATCCTTCTCACTGAGATTGTGCCCCTGATTGAGTGCAGGTATCAGTTCGTTCATAGTAAATAATTCCACTTCAGGCAACATTTCATTCAGATCCTTCTTTTGCAAGTCTTGAGGTAGTTTTTTATGATACCAGGATGTAGCTGCATAGTAGGGGAGAAGTAATGCTGCACCTGTAGCAGAGCCTCTCTCAATACCCAAGGTAGTAGGAGAAACCAGAATGACACCATTGATATACATCCAATGAGCTTGCTGAAGCTCCATTACCAGCCCTGAAACCCGGGTTGTACCATAGCTTTCGCCTATCAGAAACTTTGGGGAAGCCCATCGGTCATACCTGCCTACAAATCCTGTTACCCAATCCGCCAGATATTTGATATCAGCATTTACGCCAAAAAAATTATCCTTGGGCGTATCGCCGACTATGCGCGAATAGCCGGTATTGACAGGGTCTACATACAGGATATCCGTGACATCGAGAATAGAATGTGGATTGGCTTTGTAACCATAGGGTTGAACCGGATAGCCTTCGTCATCGATATTGAGCAATACCGGACCTGTATATCCGATATGCATCCAAACAGAAGCTGTTCCCGGACCGCCGTTGAAGGAGATGGTTAGTGGTCGTGTACCTTTGTCTTTAATGTCCGTACGCTCGTAATACACAAAAAATACACCTGCCATCGTCTTGCCATTGGCATCCCATACGGGCATAGTGCCGGTAACTGCCCTGTAGGGAATGGATTTGCCATTAATCATAACAGTATGGTTGGTTATGACAACCTCGTCCGGATTGAATATTAAATCGCTCGAAGCTGCCTTTTTTACATCCGATGATTTATCCGTTTTAAGGGCATCGGAACCTGCTTTTGATGGTGCTTGTGCTAGTAAACAAGCTGTCCAAATTGTGATTATCAGGGTATAAATAATGTGTCTGTACATGATTCTTTTACTATTTATATGATTACAGATATCAAATCTAATACATATGAGCCTTAGTACAAAACGAATAGGAAAAAATATTTAAAATTGTCCTGATAACATCATAAAATATGAGCATATTCCTGAACGTTTCTTCATGTAATATGATTGACGGTTAATATTGGTTTTGTAGTTTTTAGATCCAGGTTGTGAAAAGTATAATGCGATATAAAATATATAGCGCTTGACATAAAAGAAATCTGTTTTGGGTTTGCAGTAATATAAATTTCTATAACTTGCATTTCAAAAGTCCGCTTTGTTTTATTCAGTACCAGTACTTATTGCGATGATTTTTTTATTGTGCAATTGGTACATAGATTTATCAACTAATTTTGATATTTCGTACAGATTAAATGTATTTTATCAATGTCATTACCAACAAACTGTAAATACATGGTGTTATGTTTGTAATATTTAATCAAAAAACCTAATTATGATTCGTAATTTTTTACTTTTTTCAGTATTATTGATTTCTTTTTCACTGCATTCACAAAAGTACACGACTCCTGGTACAGGAGTCCACTGGACATTGGACAGCCTTGTTGAGATAAGTCTGTCCACGGTTTCCTTTTCGGATGCTGTGTACACCATTCACGAAGAATTGGAACTTGCTGTTACGGATACGCTCGTATTAAGGCCTGGAGATCATGTATTGATTGACAGTGCTCTGGCAGTCAGGGTATCCGGTGTGTTTCTGAGCCAGGGTTCTGAAGGCAATGAGGTTGTCATTGATGCCGTTGATAGTCTGAAACCTTATAACGGATTCCGGTTTGAGGATGTTTCGACGGCAGTCTTTGATTATAGCATAGTTAAGAATGGAGGAGGGCTAAAGCTAATAACAGAAAATGTAAAAGTAACTAACAGTCAGTTTCTGTACAATACCAAAGGTACGCTGGCAACAGGAGCCGTCCTGGACCTTTCCTATGGTTCTCCACTCATTACAAATAATCGGTTTATCCGAAATGCTAAGCCTGCAGTTTCATCTCCAGCCAATCGTACTGTTTCAGCTAAAATTATCAATAATTATCTGGAAGGTAATAATCAGCTCAACGAAAACAGGCCACAGCTCAATATGGGTACTACCGGTAAGGATACATTAGTCATAAAGGGAAATGTTATCATCGGGGACAGAACGAAGGAGAGAGTAGGCGCTATTGCCGTTTCTAACTTGCTGAATAGTCCTGATGGCATTGTAACAGTAATCGAGGATAATACGATGAGAGACAACAGATATGGTATGACGATAGCCGGTGGCAATGCATATGCACTTATAAAAGACAACGTTATTGAAGACAACGATACTGAAGGTAAACCTAATCTGGGAGGTAGTGGTATCTCTCTCAATGCAGGAGCCAATACGCAGGACATCATTATCACAGGTAATGAAATCAGAAGGAATCTGTGGGGTATAACCATTATAGGACAGGCTTCAGCCAATTTGGGAGATGATAGCTTTCAGGGGAATAATATTTTTTCAGAAAATGGAAACGATGGTGTTGTCTATGCTTTGTACAATAATACAGCTAATACGATTTCTGCTAAAGGCAATTGCTGGATAGAAGGCAAGGAAAGTACACTTGAAGAAGCAGGTAAAGTGATTTTTGATGTAGCCGACGATAGTAAACTCGGCGAGGTGGTGTATGACCCTATACTTTGCGGTGTAACAGTGGCAACAGAGGATATTACATCTGCACTTCCGTCATTTTATCCGAATCCAGCACATGACAGGATATATTTTGCAGGTATAAAAGATATCAAAAAGGTAAATATCATTTCATTGGACGGCCGTAAGTTGTATAGTAAGGATATTAATGAAAATACGGAACATATCCAGTTTAACCTGTTGTTAGGCATCTATATTGTAGAATTTGAAAATGTCAATCAAAAATTCAGTCAGAAACTGATAGTAGAGTAGGAAATCTGATATTGTTACATATCAATAAAGACCTTTCAAGTTACCTGATCATCTGGAAGGTCTTTTTTTTGTTTTTGTAAAAATGCAAACTAACCTTGATTGATTTGAAAGATGGGTAATTTATGTAAAATGTAACGGACAATATTAGTAAAGAGTTGATGTTACAGATTTTTTAGTAAAAAAGATCATTTTTCAAAAGTCATACTTAACGTCACTTGTTGAACGTATCGCGGTGCATCTTCCACTGATATACTATATCCAAAAAGAAATTTTTGGTTTTATATATATTGTAACAAGGAGTCATCTTTCCTCCAAATCCCGAAAAAAGATCAAACAGGGATTCGAGCACACTGCCTTCAAAGTCAAAGCGATTGACATGGCGACCGGATTCCTGAATGGCATGATAGATTATTAGAGGTATGGCTCCACTTCTACGCAGGTTTTTGTCAGATCCCAGCATGAGGAGATATGCCGTGTTATGATCCAAAAGTATATAGGCAGTAGCATGAATATTGCCTGCACTGTCCGCTGCTCCCAATATAAGTCGCTGACCGCGCCGATTGAGCTCTTTGTCCAAACTAAGAAAAAAATCTTTTGACCATATCAGGGGCATCCCTTTCTGTTCCATTATACCGGAAACCTGCTCGAATACTGTATCGGGAGCTATATCCTTGCGCAATGTCAACACTCCGGAGGCTTTATGGATTTTGTTGCGTACATTGGTAGCTGTATCATCGGGAGACCATTTCCGGATGTCTTCAATTACAAATGTATAGCGTGTTGTTTGCCGGAATCCTTTCCAGTAGAGTGGTAGCCAGTTGCTGAATTCAGGTGTAAAAGTCTGACGCAATAAAACTGCGTCTGATGGTATTTTACCGATAAGTTGCCGGATTATATTTGTTTGTTTCTGAATAGAATAGACTGCTTTGGATGATGTTGTTTTGGGTATCCATATGCCTCCGAAAGGTGTCAGTGGTGGCATTACTATGAACTTTCTGTTGTATCTTTTGGTAGTATACCAGACCCATACACCTTCAGTATTTCCACTTTTTGAAGATGCAATGGCTACATCCCATGTACCGTAATGCGACACCAGATCCAGATACCAGGGTCTGAAAAAAATGGGCAGATCTTCCTGAGTTTCTGCCCAGGCAATATATCTTTCTTTGTCGTTATGCATCCTCAATCAGGTTCATAAATTATGTATTAATATATCCGGTTACACTAATCCATCTGGTATCTGATGGAATGTATTTCTGATTTTTTAAACTGGAGAAATGAGATCTGCATTATCTTTAATCATACATGTGCAGGTTTAGGTAGATTTACCAGTTCGCCTGCTACGTACTCATGACTGTCTTCCCAATGTAAGAGTCTGACATTGCCGATTGTATTTATGAGTTCTTCCTTTTTAGGCAGCATTACCTTGATGTAATTATCTGTATATCCCGACATCATATCCGGATTGGAAGTGTGCTCAAAAAGTACAGGACGTACAGTTCCTAAAAAAGGCTGTGTGAATGCCAATCTTTTTTTATGTGAAAGTATTCTGAGCATTTCATTACGCTGGCGTCTGACCTCAGTAGGTACCTTGTCTCCCATTTCTGTAGCCGGGGTATTGGCGCGTTCGGAGTAAGTAAATACATGGAGATAGGATATGTCAAGCTGATTGAGAAAATTATAGGTTTCTAAAAAATCAGCATCAGATTCTCCCGGAAATCCAACAATCACATCGACACCGATGCAGCAGTGCGGCATACGGGATTTGATCCAGTCGACCCTTTCCCTGTACAGCTGGCTGAGGTATCGTCTGCGCATATTTTTGAGTATTCTGTCGCTGCCGGATTGTAGAGGAATGTGAAAATGAGGAACAAATTTTTGAGATTCTGCAACAAAATCAATGATTTCTTCTGTAAGAAGATTGGGTTCTATAGAGGATATCCTGAATCTTCGTATGCCATCAGTTTTATCCAGTTCCTTAATGAGATCAAAGAACAAAGCTTCTTTCTTTGGCTTACTACCCTCGATTACTTCGGTTCCGTTGCCGAAATCACCTAAGTTGACACCTGTCAAAACAATTTCCCTGACGCCTTCTGCTGCGATTTTATTTACATTTTCAAGTACATTGTCGATGGTATCACTACGGCTATTACCCCGTGCCTGAGGTATGGTACAAAAGGTGCATTTATAGTCGCAACCATCCTGAACTTTCAGAAATGAGCGGGTACGATCTCCAAATGAAAAAGCGTCAATGAATGAATTGGCCTGTTTTACATCTCCGGCTATGACCATCCCCTTATCAGATGACTTTGATATACCTTCGATATAGTTAAGGATGTTAAATTTTTCTGCTGCACCCAATACAAGGTCTACACCCGGAATTTCCGATATTTCAACGGGTTTCAACTGTGCATAGCAACCTATGACTATAATTTTGGCCTGAGGTGCATATTTAAGAGCGCGGCGTACTTCGTAACGACATTTTTTATCAGCAAATTCGGTCACAGAGCAGGTATTCAGTATATAGATGTCTGCTCCATCTTCAAAATCGACGGTTGTGTAGCCATGGTCTTCAAAATTGCGCCGGATGCTGGATGTCTCTGAAAAATTGAGTTTACATCCGAGCGTATGATATGCTACTGTAAGTGGTGTTGCCATTGTATAGAATTATATTATGACTGTTCATCCGAATAGAATGTAAAATGACAGTCAAAGATTTTCGTAAAATTAAGCAATCAGTTGTCATTTGGTTTTAATTATGAACAGATAACCGCATTTAGACATCAAAAAGTGATGATTTTATTGAATTTGTACTATCATTTGGAAGTCAAATCAGACATACAGGTATATTTATAAATTATTTATTTCCCTTTTTGTTTTTATCCTGATCGGGATTTTTTTCCTCATTCTTTAGTTTTGCTTTATCTTTTTCGTCATTTTTGAGCTCTGTCGGCTTGGTTTTCAGAGTACCTTCAGTATTGTGCTGTTTATTATCCTCTGCTTCAGGTATTACATTACCTTCACCATCTGTTGCTTCCAGCTCTTCTTCAAATGCTTCAGGAAACATTTCCTTAGCTACATCTTTAAGGCTTCTGAAACCTGTTTTGATCAGAGAGTCTTTAAGCATTGTATCACGCATGATAGAATAATACATATCCGGTGAAAACCCGATTCTAAGCGGGCAGTTCATTTCTGAATTAAGTTTTTCATCTGCCTTAAACTTGGTTTGCGTTATTTTGGCAAAAGCCGGGTCAATGGAAAGTCTATACCAAAACTGTCCGACTATAGGTAAAGCCAGTTTGGCACCACTACCATAAGCCATACTTCTGAATCTTACTGCAGGGCTTTTTCCACCTACCCATACACCGGTTACTAATTCCGGATTATAACTTATAAACCATCCGTCAGCGTGGTTTTGAGTCGTACCCGTTTTACCACCGAAATCACAATGTCTGCAATACTGTGAGCGGAGTGCATTGCCGGTACCATAGACGATAACACTTTGCAGCATCCGGGATACTTTGTAGGCTGTTGTACTGTCAATAACCTGCGTTCTCGTAGTGGATTCTATCGTTTTTTCGTAATCGTAGATGACATGACCATACCTGTCTTCTATTTTTAATACAGCTACCGGATCTGATTTTTTCCCTCCATTGGCTATGGAAGCATATACCTTCATCATATCATACAAGGAGACTTCAGCTGCTCCAAGACTGATGCCAAATTCACGGGGCAGACTGGCGGTTACACCTAATTTAGAAGCCATATCAATCGTTTTCTGTATACCCACTTTTTCAATTAACTGCGCAGCAATAACATTGGCAGAATATGTAAGACCTCCTGTTAAAGTGTAATATCCGCCATAACTCCCGTCGGCATTTTTAGGAGACCAGTCCTGTATAGTTACCTCCCTGTTTGGGAAAAAAGTACAAGGTTGGATACCATCCTCGACAGCAGCGCTATACACTATGGGTTTGAAAGTGGATCCTACCTGTCTTTTGCTAAGTATATGGTCGTATTTGAAGTGGAGGAAGTCGATACCGCCTACCCATGCCTTGATATAGCCATTGTTATGGTTCATAGCCATGAATCCTGTATTCAGCAAGGTGAAATAATATCTCACAGAATCCAGGGGAGACAACATGGTGTCTTTCTCAACAGGTTTGTCCTTCCATGCAAAGATAGTCATCGGTACGGGTACCTTAAATATAGAATCTATCCCAGCCTGACTTATACCCTGATCAGTTAATTGTTGAAATCTTTCACTTTTTTTCACCTGTTCATCAATCCACTTATCATCACCCCATGGTTTTTCCTCTTTATATCCCTTCCAGTGCAGGTAAAACTCCCGTTGTATATAAGACATATGCTTATAAACTGCAGCATCGGCATGTTCCTGCATTTTGCTGTCAAGCGTAGTGTATATTTTTAAACCGTCTGTATATATATTGTATTCATTGCCATCTTCTTTAAGCAGATTTTTCAGAATCCTCGGTAGTTCCTTTGTACGCAGATATTCGCGAAAATAAGTACCTGTTCCGTCATTGTTGCCTATGTCTTCATGGATGGTTGCTCCTACCGGCTTTTTTATTAATTCGTCATATTCCTTTTCCGTGATGGCTCCGGAATTGATCATCCTCGAGATAGTAGACATTTCATCAGAAGTGAATCTGAAATCCTTGTTTTTGAGCATCTGTGATAATACCAGATTTCGGCGCGCCATAGAATTTTTTGGATTCCTGGTAGGGTCCAGGGCGGTAGTAGCCTTAAGCATACCAATCAGAGTAGCCGATTCTCCGGGATTCAGCTTTTTGGGCCTTTTTCCATAAAAATACCTTGCGGCTTCCTGTATCCCATACCGGTTGCCGCCAAAAGGTACGGTATTCAGGTACATGGTTAGCAGTTCCTCTTTATTGTATATCTTTTCGAGTTTGATGGAGATAATATTTTCCCGAACTTTATTGATAAATAAACTCATCCCGGGTATTTTATAGTTTTTTCGGGGGAAGAGATTTTTGGATAACTGCTGACTCAGTGTCGATCCACCACCCAATGATGCATTTTTGGTAGCCAATCCTTTAAAAACACGTAGCCATGACCTTAAATCTATTCCGCTATGTTCAAAAAAACGCTTGTCTTCTATAGCGAGCAATGCAGTAATCAGATATGGAGAAATACTGTCCAATGCTATGGTAGTACGGTTTTCTGTATAGTATTTGCCGATCATTTTTCCATCAGCACTATATACCTCAGAAGCATTGGCGGTTTCGATCTGTTGCAACTCATCTGACGATGGTAGATGACCGAATACACCAATCAATACTAATATAATAAAAAAAGCCAAAGCCAATATTCCCGTTCCTATGATTCTGGTTGTCCAGGTTAGTATCTTTGTCTCACGTGGGTATTTTGTTTTGTACACTTGCCAGCTTTGTACCAAAGGAGCAGTTAATTGCTTCCATTTGGAAGTTGCCGGCGACAAAAAGATATAAAGAGGTTCTAAAAACGTGTTGATTTTATCCCTCAATGAGGATGGGTTATTCTTATTGTTTTCTGTATTGGAATCCATTCATTAAAAAATTGGTGCAAAACTACTCTTTTTTGACAATATTACGATTAAAAAGTAACGTAATGGTGGTTAACAAATTGCATTACTATTGAATGTTATTGGATCTGATTCATGATAGAAGCAAAGAAAAATTATACAATTTATAAGTTTTTCGGGATATCATATATATAAGATTGCATTATTTCAATCCTTGGGAATTGGACTTTTGACGTTTGAAAAAAAAATATATATCTAATTCTTTATTATTTTGTAATTTCGTCTTTTCTAAATATCGTTGAATATGAACAAGTCAGTTATTTTATTGTATATTGCATCATTAGTTATGTATGCATCATGTAAAAACAGTGATAAGAATATGAGTAGTACAGATACAGATAATATCTTCTTTCAACCGAGTACCTTACCCTTTCAGGCGATTCCGTTTGACCGTATCAAGGATGGTGATTTCGAACCTGCATTTGAAAAAGGTATGCAGGATCATTTAGCTGAGGTAGAGCAAATAGCCAATAATGTCGAAGAGCCCACATTTAAAAATACATTGATAGCTATGGAGCAATCCGGGCAGATTCTTACCAGGGTTTCATTAGCATTCAATGTTGTATCCGGTGCCAATACGAATCCGGAATTACAGGATTTGCAGGAAAGACTGGCTCCTCAGTTGGCGGCACATAAAGATGCTATTCACCTGAATGCTAATCTGTTCAAAAAGATTGAGGCTTTGTACAATAACAAATCCGGACTTGGACTCGATCCGGAAAGTCTTCGTTTGCTGGAATATACTTATCAAAGTTTTGTTTTGGATGGTGCCAAACTATCAGATGCGGATAAGTCCAAACTAATGGAACTCAATAAGGAAGAAGCATCCCTGAGTGCAAGATTCAACAATCAGCTGTTGGATGGTACTAAGGCTGCTGCACTGGTCGTCTCTGACAAAGAACAACTCGAAGGTCTGACAGATGGAGAAATAGAAGCAGCGGCCGTAGCTGCTAAAGAAAATAATATGGAAGGTAAATGGTACTTCTCCCTGAAGAATACCACCCAGCAACCACTGTTGATGTCTCTTAAAAACCGTTCAGTAAGGGAAAATTTATTCCAGGCATCCTGGACAAGGACGGAGAAAGGTGATAAAAATGATACAAGGTCTACGATAGCACGCATAGCACAGATTAGGGCAGAAAAAGCCAGGTTGATTGGTTATGACAATTATGCATCCTGGAGTCTTCAGGATCAGATGGCAAAAACACCGGAAGCTGTAGATGCATTTCTGAAACAATTAATTCCGGCATCTGTATCCAGGGCAAAAGCGGAGGCCAGAGATATACAGCAACTCATTGACAGGCAAAAAGGTGGATTTGAGCTGGAAGCCTGGGACTGGGATTATTATGCAGAACAGGTACGTAAAGAAAAATATGATCTCGATGAAAACCTGACCAAACCCTACTTCGAACTCAACTCAGTACTTGAAAACGGTGTCTTTTATGCTGCCAATAAGCTTTTCGGAATATCATTTAAGGAACGTAAAGACCTACCTGTATATCACCCGGATGTTCGGGTTTTTACTGTTTTGGAGGAGAATGGTGATACATTAGGTCTGTTTTATTGTGATTTTTTCAAAAGAGATAATAAAAATGGTGGTGCATGGATGGATAATATGGTAGGTCAATCCAAATTATTCGGTACCAAACCGGTTATTTATAATGTATGCAATTATACCAAACCCGTATCAGGCCAACCTGCACTGATTAGTTTTGATGATGTGACTACGACTTTTCACGAGTTTGGACATGCATTGCACGGCCTTTTTGCCAATCAGATGTACCCAAGCCTGTCAGGTACCAATGTGCCCAGGGATTTTGTGGAATTTCCGTCACAATTTAATGAAAAATGGGCCTTATATCCGGAAGTTTTAAAGAATTATGCCAAACATTACCAAACCGGTGAAGCCATACCGGATGCGTTGGTTGATAAAATCAAAAATGCTGCTACCTTTAATCAGGGATATGCGATGACTGAATTACTGGCAGCTGCTGATCTCGATTTGCAGTGGCACAAGTTGAAAACAGGAGATGGATTGCAGGATGTGGATACTTTCGAAGCTGATGCTCTTAAAAATCATCAGTTGAATCTGAAAGAAGTGCCACCAAGGTACCGATCCAGTTATTTTTTGCATATTTGGGCTAATGGATATGCTGCCGGATATTATGCATATTTATGGGCTGAGATGCTGGATCACGATGCGTACAGTTGGTTTCAGGAGAATGGAGGGATGACACGAGCCAACGGACAACGCCTTAGGGAAATGATTCTTTCTCAGGGTAATTCACAGGATCTGGAGCAAATGTATCTGGCTTTCCGGGGTAAAAAACCAGTAATAGAACCCATGCTGAAAAACAGAGGATTGAAGTAATCCCTTCTGTATATTCTTTGTTATTCAACAGAATCGGGATAAAAAAAGGAGTCTTCACGCAGATGAAAACTCCTTTTTTTATAATACCAAAAATTTATAAAATTGGTATAGATTTTTTTAATGGATGTTATCCAATTAATTCAGCATAAGCTGCAGCGTCCATAAGTTCATCATAATGACTCATATCGGCTATTTTAACTTTGATAATCCATCCGTCTCCATACGGGTCTTCATTGATAAGTCCAGGATTGTCACCATCTGCTTCATCGAGTGATGGATTAAACTCAATGATTTCTCCGGTTACGGGCATAAATAATTCTGAAGTTGTCTTAACGGCTTCTACAGTACCGAATACTTCATCTCTTTCCACAGTCTGACCAACTGTATCAATTTCGATATAGACCAACTCACCTAATTCGGATTGAGCAAAATCTGTGATTCCGATATATGCTTCGTCGCCCTCTATACGTACCCACTCATGCTCTTTAGAGTATCTGAGATTTTCAGGAATGTTCATATGTTCTGATATTTTTAAAAGTTAATTAATTAGCAAGAAAATTTGTCAGCCATTCTGTTGTGATGGATTTAGGCCGCTCTAATGGCAGACCCAGTGCTCTGTCCCAGCATAAGCCGGCAGACACGCCCAAAGCCCGCGATACACCAAATAAAACCGTATAGTAATTGTATTCAGTCATACCATAATGGACAAGCAAAGAACCTGAATGTGCATCAACATTCGGCCATGGATTCTTTACTTTACCCAGGCTACTGAGTACATCAGGTACGATTTCAAACAAATCCCAGACAATCTGCACTATCGGATCGTTTTGGATATTGTCCTGTGCAAAACGCATCTGTGCTATAAAGCGCGGATCCGGTTTTCTAAGTACAGCGTGACCATAACCGGGAACTACTTTACCTGAATTGAGTGTATCAAGTATATACTGACGTATTTGCTCCTTGGTTGGTTGATTGGTGCCCAGTTCTTCCACCATTTCGAATATCCACTTTATAACCTCCTGATTGGCCAGTCCATGTAACGGACCTGCCAATGCATTCATTGATCCACTGAAAGAATAGTATACATCACTCAGCGTCGAACCTACCAGATGCATCGTGTGTGCTGATGCATTACCGCCTTCATGATCGGCATGTATCGTGAGATACAGGCGCATCAGAGCTGTGAAATCCAGGTTGTCATATCCCAGCATCTTTGCAAAATTACCTGCCCAGTCCAGATTTGGATCAGGTGCTATAATATCGTCATTCCGGAAAGTGTGGCGGTATATAAATGCGGCGATTCTTGGAAGTTTTGCAATCAGGTTCATAGAATCTTCATACATGGCATCCCAGTAATCATTCTTATTCATGCCATCCTCGTATTTTTGAGCAAATATACTGTCGTTTTGCATGGCCAGTACCGCTATACTGAACTGCGTCATGGGATGAGTGCCTGCTGGTAAGGCTCTGAGTGTATCAAACACATGAGGTGCTACATTACTTCTTTTTGCCCACTCTCCTGACAACCATCGTACATTTTCCTCTGTTGGAATTTCTCCGGTCATCATCAGCCAGAATAATCCTTCAGGAAGAGGTTCCTTTCCTCCGGGAACTCGGGGTAATAAATCCCTTAACTGGGGAATATTGTATCCTCTGAAACGGATACCTTCTTCAGGATCCAGAGATGATGTGTCCCAAAGCATACTTTTGACACTGCGCATACCCCCGATAAGCTGTTCAACACTAACTTCATCTACTCTTTTAGTACCGTGTTCTTTGAGTATATCTTTTATCTGTGCCTTTACAGCCTGTGATTTTTGATAAAATTTTTCTTTTAATAAATCCATTAATAAGAGACTATTTTGATATATTTATGTGATAATTGTTATAATGTGAAATCGTATCATCCGCTATAACAATAAAATTTTAAAACAGATTAAAAAAACTGCGCTAAATTAAGAATATTGTTCTAAATATCACTAATTGATGATGAAAATCAATATTTGTTTTCAATATTGCTAATATATATCATATAACGCAGTTAAATATGATGTTGTTTGATTATGATGTAACGATTTTTTCAAAATGATGGATTGCCGTCCTGATTCTGTCGGAGGATGCTTTTGCGCCTATCAGATGTATGGATTCCATTAGGTCTGGTCCCTGCATACTTCCACTGATTGCAATACGAATGATGGGCATAAATTCACCCAATTTCAGCCCTTTATCCTGTATATATCCCTTGATGGCATTTTCTATATCAAAAGTTTCTGCCTGTGCGAGTCTTTCAGCAATTATTTCAAGGTGTTCCCTGTTCTCAGATTTATATTTTTTAGTGATTGTCGCATCGTCATAACTGTTAGGCGCAACAAAAAAGAAGCGTCCGTTTGTTATGATTTCATGAGTCTTGTGTACACGTTCTTTCATCAATCTGCACACTTCACTCAGATATTCCATTGTAACAATGTAGCCTTCCAGAGCAACCTGGGGTTGTATCAGCCCTGCAAGTCTGCGGTTGTCCGCTTTTATGATGTATTGCTGGTTAAACCACAATGCTTTGTCGATATCAAAACGTGCACCTGATTTGACGATTTTTTCCAAACTGAACAAGGCTTCAATTTCTTCAACAGATAATATTTCCTGATCATTGCCCGGGCTCCAACCCAATAATGCCAGAAAATTAATCAGACTTTCCGGCAGATATCCATCTTCCCTGAAACCGATAAAATTATCTTCAGGATTGTCGCTGTTCCAGGAGAGTGGAAATACCGGAAATCCGAATTTAGCACCGTCTCTCTTGCTGAGTTTGCCTTGTCCGGTAGGCTTTAGTATCAACGGAAGGTGAGCAAAATCAGGAGATGTCCACCCAAAATATCTATACATAATTATATGATGCGGCGTACTGCTTAGCCATTCTTCGCCTCGGATGACATGGCTGATTTTCATCAGATGATCATCTACTATATTGGCCAAATGATAGGTGGGCATACCATCACCCTTGAGGATAACCTTGTCATCCAGCTCATTACTGTCAAAAATCACATGTCCTCTGATCAGGTCATCAAATTCGATGCTTTCATTAGAAGGAATCTTCAGGCGTATGACTGCATGCTGATCTGCTTCCAGTAGCTGTCGTGTTGCATCCGTACTTAGTGACAGACTGTTTTTTAAATTGTTTCGGGTATGGACTCCGTATTTGAATTCCGGATCTGCTTTACGAAGTGCATCCAATTCTTCGGCTGAATCAAAAGCATAGTAGGCGTACCCGTTTTCAACCAGTTTGTCAGCGTATTGCCTGTAGATGTCTTTACGCTCGGATTGTCTGTAAGGACTGTAGTTGCCCCCGGAATGCGGTCCTTCCTGGGGAGTGATTCCCAACCAATCAAGCGCATCGATGATATACTGTTCAGCACCTTCCACATAACGCGTCTGGTCAGTATCTTCAATACGCAGAATAAAGGTTCCTTTGTGTTTTTTTGCAAAGAAATAATTGTATAGTGCTGTTCTGACACCACCTATATGTAATGCACCTGTTGGACTGGGTGCAAATCTGACACGAACATCTGTCATACTTAATTTTATTTTAATTTTGTAAAAATTGTTAATAAACTCCCAAACTTTATTTTATATAACAGCATTTTACAACAATTATCCGTTAATATTATTAAATGCTGTACTCAGAGTTTAATTGTTGCCTTTGATGTACAGGTTGCAAAATTAGCTTTAAAATCCGAATTGAACAAAATTAATTATGTACTTAGTAAAAACACCACCGTTGATAAAATCGCTGTTCAATGATTTTATATGGGACATTGATACGGATGAAAAAACTGTTTTTCTAACATTCGATGATGGACCTGTTCCCGATGTGACACCATGGGTTTTGGATATATTAAAAGAGTATGGATTTAAGGCTACATTTTTCTGTGTAGGTGAAAATGTTGAAAAACACTATGATATTTACCAACGGATACTGGCAGAAGGACATACAGTAGGCAATCACACCTACAATCACATCAATGGCTGGTTTGAAGACAATACCGTTTATATGGATAATATATTAAAATGTGATGCATTATTCAGTACATATTTCTTTCGTCCACCTTATGGTAAAATTAAAAAATCCCAGTATACAGCATTACAATTGCACAAATCTGTAGTGATGTGGGATATTCTGAGCGGAGACTTTGATACTTCAATAACCAATGAAAAATGCCTTTCCAATGTAGTTGACCACTATAAATCAGGATCGGTTATCGTATTTCATGACAGTTTGAAGGCCAAAGATAAGTTGATGTACGCTCTGCCCGGAGTATTGGAGCATTTGACTGATCATGGCTTCAAATCTGAATCCCTGGACTATGCAATGGAGTACGGTCAGCTGGTATAGCAGCGACAATCTCCCTGTTTAATCCTTACATAGTAACACAACATAAGCATTGGCAGGAGCATAGCCGATTTCAGCAGCATATTGCATATCTTTACATGCCTGTTGTTTGTTTTGTGTATTGGTATAAATATTTGCCCTGTTGAAGTACGCTTCTCCGAAATCTTTCTTTATTTTTATAGCCTGTGAATAATCTCCAAGCGCCTTGTCAAAGCATTTGGCTGCTAAAAAACAATTACCACGCTGTAAATACAGATTGGCATTTTTACTGTCTTTTTTTATAAGGTTGGTCAGATCCATGATAGCTTCATCATATTTTTGCATACTCACAGTTGCCACGACCTTGTTTTTCAATGCCTGAAGGTGATTCGGGTCTAATTGCAGACATATATTGAAATCCAAATCAGCACCATTTACATCATTGCGCATCAGCTTGGCATAGCCCCTGCAAAAATACATGTCAACATCAGCAGGGTTTCTGGCTAAAGCAAGGCTTGCATCCGCTATCCCTTCCTCCCACATTTGTAAACTCATATATATTCTGACTCGTTCTGCTATCGGAGTAAATTCTCCGGGCTTAAGGTCGCTTGCAGCTCTGAAGTCACTTAATGCACCCAATTTGTCTGATATTTTTAATTTACACAATCCTCTGTTCAGAAAATTGGAATATAGCGGATCGCTATACTGTATTACACTGTCAAAATCCCGTATGGCCTGCTCGTTTTGTCCTGACTTCATATAGGCGGCACCTCTGTACTGAAATGCTTTGATCTGGCTGGGATCCTGATTTAATAATAATGACAGCGTAGCGATACAATCTTCATATCTGTCCATTCCCAGTTGTGTATAACCCTTGCGGAGCAATGCATTGGAATATCCCGGATCAGTAGCCAAAGCCTTGTCATAAGCCTGGATGGCTTCATCATATTTTTTGAGATTATAGACACAATTGCCGAGATAATACCAGGTTTTTGGATTTTCGGGGTCGGTTTTAATACACGATTTATAGGCTACTTCAGCCAATTCGTATTTTTTGGCATTAAAAAGTAATGCAGCATTATCACATGGATTTTCTGAAGTATACTGAGATTGACTGTATACGGTGCCGAATAAACATATCGTTAAAAACACACTAAATATCTTGCTCATTCTTAGTGAATTGGAAGATGATCATTATTTAAAAAATTAAAATCTACTTGGGGTTGATATGTTTATGCAGCAAATATGGGTATTATAATCTTAATTAGTGCTAATTTTGACCTGATTTTTTTAATAAATTTTATAGAATATACATGTCAAAGCATATCCCATCAGATATTGAAGATGATGACCTGAATGCAGCTTCCCGTAAAAAGGAGCATATAGACCTGGCTTTTAAAGCCCGTTCATCTGTTAGGGATATTGACAGCCGGTTCGATTATGAGCCACTTTTTGCACGTCACCCACAGGATTATTCTGCACTTACTACGCGATTTGCCGGTAAGACAATGGATGCACCCGTATGGATATCAAGTATGACGGGCGGTACGCAGAAAGCAGCCATCATCAATCAGAATCTGGCTAAAGCATGCGGTGAGTATAGATTGGGTATGGGATTGGGATCTTGCCGGCAGCTATTATACAGCGATGCGTATCTCAGTGATTTTCAACTACGTAAATATGCTGGCGAACAACCATTTTATGCAAATTTAGGAATTGCCCAGGTAGAATCCCTTTTACAGTCAGGCAATATGTTCAGGATGAGAGAGCTTTTAGACAAACTGGATGCCGATGGATTGATTATCCATATCAATCCGCTACAGGAATGGCTGCAGCCCGAAGGAGACAGATATACAAGAGCTCCGCTATATACGATACAGGATGTTCTGGAAAAATTGGATATCAGTATTATTGTTAAAGAAGTAGGACAGGGAATGGGCCCTGCGAGTATTGAAGCCTTGCTTAGACTGCCTTTGACAGCCATCGACTTTGCTGCCAATGGGGGAACCAATTTTGCACTGATGGAAATATTGAGATCTGCACCTGATATAGCAGAACACTACAGGTCATTGGTTAATATAGGACACAGTGCCGAAGAAATGGTATCACTGACGAATATAATTTCTGATAGATTGGGGCAAGATTGTCTCACAGGACAGGTAATAGTATCAGGAGGTATACATGATTTTCTGGATGGTTATTACCTTACGGAAAAATCAAAATTACCGGCTGTATACGGGCAGGCTTCCGGATTTCTGAAACATGCTATGGGTGATTATGTTGAATTGCAGGAATATATTGAAATGCAATTGCAAGGCCTGGCTTTGGCTAAGGCTATTCTAAAAGTAAAATCATAGATTATAACTGATTATGTCAAAACGCATATCCGGATTTTCAAAACTGAGTAAAGAGGAAAAGTTGAGATGGTTAAATGATAACTATCTTCAGCCTGCTTCAGGAAGTGATGAGGTATTAAAGCATTTTTGGCTGGAGGACAATCCTACACAAAAAATTATCGATGGATTCAGTGAAAACACAGTAAGCAATTACATTCTTCCTTATGGCCTGGCACCCAATTTTTTGGTTGATGGCAAACTTTATTGTGTACCCATGGTCATTGAAGAGAGTTCTGTTGTTGCTGCAGCTGCAGCTGCAGCTAAATACTGGCTGGACAGAGGAGGATTTAAAACCACTATTCTCGGTACAACAAAGATCGGGCAGATACATTTTAAATGGTCAGGGCCTAAGACGATACTGGAAGAGGTTTTTGAAGATATCCGGACAAAATTATTGCAAGGTGCTGCTCCTATTACGCAGAATATGGAAAAAAGAGGTGGAGGAGTTGTAAAAATCGAATTGATAGATTTTAATGGCCACGAAGCTGGTTTATATCAGATTAGGGTATATTTTGATACCAAAGATTCAATGGGCGCTAATTTTATTAATTCGGTGCTTGAAAATTTTGCTGCTACGCTTGAGCAGTATTTTGTAAATGAAGACCGGATTCCTGATCACTTCAGAGACGTGGACGTTATTATGTCTATTCTATCCAATTATACACCGGAATGTACTGTCCGGGCTGAAGTCAGTTGCAGGGTTGATGTATTAGGTACTTTTTCCAATGGAATGATGGCTGAACAACTGGCAGAGAAATTTCGTATGGCAGTTCGGATAGCACATATCGATCCATATCGGGCTACTACGCATAACAAAGGTATATATAATGGTATAGATGCAGTTGTTCTGGCAACAGGTAACGATTTCAGGGCAATCGAAGCTGCCGGTCACGCATATGCTGCCCGTGACGGTCAGTACAGAAGTCTGAGTAACTGTGAAGTCAGTGACGGTTTATTCAGGTTTTGGCTGGAAGTTCCGTTAGCTATAGGTACGGTTGGTGGATTAACGGTTCTGCACCCGCTGGCAAAAAAATCATTGGGAATACTTGGAAACCCATCTGCTCAGGAACTGATGCGTATTATTGCATCCGTAGGTCTCGCTCAGAATTTTGCTGCTATCAAATCTCTCGTAACTACCGGAATCCAAAAAGGACATATGAAGATGCACATCATGAATATTTTGAACCATCTTCAGGCAAGTGATGAGGAAATCCGGAAGGCAATACAGTACTTTGAAGATAAGACGGTTTCATTTACAGATGTACGGGATTATTTGCTTGAACTACGTCAGTATTAATACCAATTATATTCATATACTAATTATGAATATTCCCGGATTTGCTTTTCATATCAATGCAGTTTTGCAAATAAAGTTCGTATAGCAAATCTTTTTAAAAATCGTATTTCCCGCTGTTTATTTTAAGTATGTGTTCTTTCTCCTTATAGTCCGGCATGATATCAGCAACTATTTTCCAGAAACGGTCACTGTGGTTCATCTCAATCAGATGTGCCAGCTCGTGGATTACCACATAGTCAATGACATCGTCAGGTGCAAAAAATAACCGTACAGAAAAATTCAACGACTTTTTAGAAGAACAACTTCCCCAGTTGGATTTGTTGTATTTAAGACGTATATTCTCTATCGGCTTTTTAAAGTATTGTACATTATAATATGTAACTCGTTCGATGATGAAGGGCAAAAAGTAGGTTTGTGCAAACTTGATTATCAGTGATTGAATAAACAATTGTTCGTCATAGCTATCCTTATTGGGTATGACTATATTGAGCCCGCCTTTAAAATCATACTGAATGGTACCACTTTGCCGGTTTTCCCGTTTTATATTGAGTACAAACTCATGCTTGCCTATTGTATAAATAGCACCATCCTGATATTGTTTTTTGGACTGATATCGTTCGAGAACATGAGGTTTTGTAGCTTTAAGCTGCCGCAACCAGTTTTTAGCCCATTCCACATGTTTGTCTATATTGGTACCGGTCAGAGGTATCTTGGGAATTCTCAGGATAACATGTTTAGTGCCTAATGCAACCCGTGTACTTCGCCTGCGCTCTTCAATAATCTGCAGCGGAATCTTCTGTCCGTCAATATCCAGATAATATTTCAAGATAAAAATGATTTGCTTATATACAACATAAGAGTCCTCAAATAGATTTAGCCATGACTATCTTCAAAATCCTTCATTACTTCCGTCAAAACCTGCACACCTTCTATGGACATGGCATTATAGATAGAAGTCCTGAATCCACCCACAGAACGATGACCTGCCAGACCTATACATCCTGCCTCCTTGCATCTGGTTAAAAATACATCATCGAGTTCAGTATTATACAAATGGAAACTTACATTCATATCAGACCTGTCTTCCCTGGAAATTGAATTATAGAACAGGCTGTTTCTATCTAATTCAGCGTATAAAAGCGAGGATTTAGCATCGTTTTTCCTTTGAATAGCTTCAATACCTCCATTTTTTACAAGCCATCTGAGTGTAAGCATGGATACAAAAACCGGAAAAACAGGTGGTGTATTATACATGGAAGCACCATTAATATGATTATTGTAGTCCAGCATAGCGCCAATACTACCCGAAGACTTGGTCAGGGCAGATTTTTTAACGATAACTAAAGTAGTACCTGCCGGACCTAAGTTTTTCTGTGCTCCTGCATAAATCAGGTCAAACCTGTTGATATCGATCGGCCTGCTGAATATATCCGACGACATGTCACAAACTATAGGCACGTCTGTTACCGGAAATTCCTTGTACTGTGTACCATAAATAGTATTATTACTCGTAAGATGCAGATATTGAAAATCCGGATTTATTTGAAATTCTTTAGGTATATAAGAATAATTTTTATCCTTGGAGGATGCTATTACCTCTATATCTCCGTAAACTTTTCCATCCTTTATAGCTTTGGAAGCCCATGTGCCTGTATCCACGTAAGCAGCCTTTCTACCGGCGTGTAATAAGTTGATGGGAACCATTGAAAATTGTGTGCTGGCACCACCTCCCAAAAAAATGACAGCATAATCATCATTGATGTTTAGTAAGGATTTGACTAATGAAATAGCTTCATCCATCACGGATACAAATTCTTTCGAACGATGTGAAATTTCAAGCAATGACAAGCCTGTTCCTTCAAAATCCAGAACTGCCGATGCAGACGCTTCGATTACTTCATGGGGCAATATGGCAGGTCCGGCATAAAAATTATATTTCATAAATGTTACTTTTTACTTTAGATGGTGCAAATGTCCGTTTTTTTAATGGTTTTTTACAAATCTTTTCGGTTATATTAACGAGAATAATGTTTAAGTAGCGGACAAAAGAAGTTTGTTTTGTTGATTTAAACATGGTCTATTTTAACACCCGGTTTCTTTTCAATGGCTCGATAGGCTATCAATGCCGACACAACGTCATTTAAAAATCCTTGAATGGGTCTATGTTGTATTGAGCACATATTTTATAACCAGAATATGCACTAAGAATTTGAACGGAAGAAATGATACAAAAAAAGCACCAAATCACGAATTGAATCATAGTGAACTATGGTAAAAGAGGTATTGAGGTGGCTGTGCATTAGCATTTATTTGCAGTTAAGGAGCTAATACGATCTTTACATACAAAATAGACCAATCTTCATATAAATATTCCAAATCTCTGCGTTAAAAATGCTCGCCATAGCTACTGCTATGTCTGTGCTTTTTGCCTTGATCTTCGAAATCTTTATTACAGAATCTTTGGTCTATTTTATAAATAAAATTCGTATAAGACTATTATGGGTTAATTATTATTGCCTAAAAACAGATAATTGTTATAATGTCAAACTAAATTAACAAAATAATGACGATGGAGCACTAATATTTTTAAATATAGTAATAAGTGTCAAGTGTAATCAGTGCATTTTCACAATCTTATGTACTACACTGTCTCGACTATCGGAAGAAAAAACCTCTATGAGATAGACTCCTCGTTCTAAGTTGTTGATGTCAATACTATGATTTTTCTGAATATGTCCGGTAGATATAATCCTGCCATCGGGATGATACAATTTATAGATGTAAGCATGATCACCTAAACCATCAATCTTAAAATAGCCATCTGTAGGATTGGGAAAGACACTGGTTTTGTCGGTTTGTAAATCTGAGGTGTTGACTAAACAGTACTTTCTGATTTCTTCAATGGTGCACCCATCGCCATTATTACGGATGACGGTGCGCTCGGGCATGTATTCTAATGCCTTGCAAAGAAAGTCCACATTGCAATTGTTGAGTTGACGATTATTGCGGATGACGATCGAATCTTCAAAACCAGGATAGATGTAGATATTGTTGAAATCAGTGATAGAAGTTAGGTTTGGATTTTCTTCTATATAAATTCTGTCATTAATCAATAAGGGATTAGGAAAGATGTCAGTAAAAGGAGGCATTACTTTATTTTTGGTAAACTTTATAGAATCAATGACATAAATATGTTTGAATCCTTCGCCAAATATATTGATGGCTTCGTGTTTTCTATATTCAAATTTTTTAATGCTTTTGATTAAGATGACCATTTTGAGATCGCAGTTAGAATTTTTATCCAGAATAAAATAATTCACGTGGTCTAATTGCCTGAATCCTGTATAGCTTACATTATTATTTCCAGAGATATATATCCCTTTTATACGCTCAAATCTGTTGTTTTTCAGTCTGAAAGAATCCAGATTATTAAAACGCATAAAATCAAAGGTAAGACTTGTATTGTGGGCGAAATAAGGAAAATCTTCAAGGGTAAGATTGCCATCTAAAGTTAAGGTTTCAGTAATGTATTTAGTGTTTTTAAAATAAGTTGGACGTATTGATATATTAGGATGTGCTGTATTTTTCATCCAAATCCAACCTACCGTATCTAATACAGGAAAGGATAAAGAATCATTGGGTGACATAAACAAACTAACAAAATCGGCTTTTCTAAAGTTTTTAAACCCACTCAATGACTTTAAAGACTCTAATGGATGGATAAAGCTTAAACGACCAATGTATTCTATATTGTCTAAAGAATCAAAATTATTAATATTGTCATTTCTAGTTCCTACACTTAAAGAATTAATCGTTTTAATGTTGCCATAAACTTGTTTAAAGCGATCTATCTGCTCTTGGTCAAGAAGATTAATGTTTTGGCTTAATAGTGGATTAAAGACTAAAATGTATAATAAAAGGAAATAAATAAGTCTCATAGGTTAATAATTGTTTAAATTTTTTAATAGGTTGATATTTGTAGTTTTAATTAACTCCAATAATTATCCATAAGTGGTCATAATACACTATAATACTAATATTTATAAATATATGAATTTATTAATTTTATTTTCATGAAATCTATCAACAAATATGTCATAGCCTTAAAATTCATTATAAAAAGACTTTATTTCTTATAAAAAACGATGCTTTCGGCTTCAATTTCATAATAAGCTTCCTGACTGGTGGTTTGTTGTTTCAGACATTCATCAGAGATAAATTTAAGAATTTCATCTCTTTTGTCCAAACTACATCCTGTATATGTTTTCCATCGTTCTTTTGATGGGATAACTATATAGAATATACAATTTTTGCCACCGATTTCTGTGTATAATTTAAAGGATGTCAATCCTTCACAATATATCACATAACCTGAACGACCATTATTTTCAAATGAAATGTTTCTGTGACTGCCTGTATCTCCGTCATCTTTCTGTACAAAAAGTTGTTTTAAAACTGACCAGAAATCTATTTTCATTGCAATATTATTTGACTTCATTGAGTCCGATAAATTTCCGGGACTTTGTTTCAGCTGTGCCTCCTGTCCCTACAATTACCTTTTCGACTTTGATATCCAAACTTTCTATCCATTGATACTTAGGGTTGAACTTTAAAAACTCGCTCAGTATAGTGGTGGTTTTACTGCCTTTCATATATTTTTCGGTATTCGTAACCTTAAATTCTTCCATTTCATTCTTACTCAATCCCATAGGCAAAGTACCACAATACACATCGTTTTTATCCTTAGAGTAGGGAAATTCCAGTATGGTAAATGTATTGGGATCTGCTTTTATTATGACTTCATTATCCAGAAAAACGCGTTGTCTGTCTTTTGCATAACCATATTCTGTATCCGTCAGCGGTTCAAAACCATCAGGTATAGCATAATTAACTTTTCTTCCTTTGAAGTAAACAGTATGTTTATCTGCACCAAAGTTTTTATTCTTCATCAAAACCTTAAAACTATTAATATCAATTCCCTCTATCCAATGATTCCTCTTTCCAAAATTTTCATCGTTGGTTACCCATGTCCATTGACCGTTCTTTTTGGTGTATCCGGTTTCACAGGATTGAAAAATTACCATAAAAATAATAACAAACATAATGATCCATACTGTTTTCATATTAACATTTTTATTTGGACAGAAAACTAATGCACCCACTTTACAATAATACTTCCAACAATCAATACTAGGAAAACAAAAATTATTCCCATTATATATACCATACCTATACCCGGACCCTGATCACTATAGCCTATCAGAATAGTATTCAGCACCATATGACTCATAAGGAGACCCACAATCCAAATACGCAGGAGCAACCAGTTTTTTTCCATACCGGATATCCAAAACAATCCGAAAGTAACAACAATGACAAGTGGGACCCAAATCCAACATTGCTCTATAAAATTGTTCCATGGATAGTCTGGAGCCTTATTCATTTTAGATAGTGTACGGGCTATAAAGTAGATAACCATCCATATAAATTCCGGACCTAAGATATACTTCATTTTTAATGTATTGATGCCTCAAATATACAACAAAAGTACTATGTACAGTGTGTATAACAAATAACACTTTTATTATAAATCTTATTACTTCACTATATTTTGTCGCCTTTTCTTGCTCTCACCTATTCCTTTGGATTGCTAAAGCGGGCTTGGCTTTTACTTTTTTCATTGCCAAAAAAGTAAACAAAAAGTCTAGGTCAAAAAAGGCGATTGCGTGGCATCGTTCTCTTCATAGTCAAAGTGCTTTTTCTATCGCATACAGTGGTATTTTCCAGTGTTTCTGTTATTTTTGCTATAGACGCACTTTTGACATTGCGAGCACTATTGCTTGTTTTTGACCAGGTTTATTTAAATCATACAGCGTACATCAATAGCTTTTAACATTATTTAGAAAGCATGATATACTTGGATTTTAGTTACATGTATAATCATGAATATTATATTATCAAATTTTTTTGCAATTTGTTATACACACCAAATATACCAAAAGTTAGTGTTTAGTTAAAAAATTGGTTATATTTGTTGGGATATTTTTATTATTTAATAGGATATTGCAGTGAGACGATGTAGAAAAACAATCCCTTGTTGAGTAAAATAATGCTGAAAGTAATGTGTAAAAGGGATAAGCAGATCAGGAAGTCATAGACGCTTAGCTTAGAAGACAATCTTGCCGAATCCGGGCATCTATACAGTGCAGGTCGAGCATCACGGCAAAATGATCTATGTGACTAAATTTATAAAAATAAAATAACAATACGGTCGGGGCAATGTATACATGTGCATTGTCCCGACTTTTAAAAAATAATAGTTTATGAGAA
>JADZFD010000113.1 GCA_020850225.1 Saprospiraceae bacterium
AAAGAACTAAACCTGAAAATAAAAACTTGGTTACTTGTAATGCCTGACCGGCAGAAACGTACGCTCTGTTCCGTTCTTTGACATTTATTTTCTAATTTCTATTGATTTTAAACACAGTACCTTGTTATACTTACGGCCTATATTTAAGGACAAGCTATTAATAACTTGTCCTTATTTTATGCAAATACTTACTTCAACAATGTCATCTTATTATTTTGAACAAAGCCATTTACTCTTAATGAATAAATGTACACGCCAGAAGGAAAATTGCTTGCATCAAAGACTATCTTATGAATACCTTCATCCTTGACTTCATTGACTAATTCAGCAACTTCTTTTCCTAATATGTCATATACTTTTAATTCCACAAATCCGCTTTCTTTAATATCATATTGGATTGAAGTTTGAGGATTAAAAGGATTAGGGTAGTTTTGATTCAGGTAATAGTTATTGACAATAGTCTTTTCTGATTGCTTCTGCAATGCACGATCCCAATTTATCCAATCAGATAATGAGGGCGTTGATTCTGTATTGCTGTTATCCAGGGCAGTTATACGGTAAAACAATTGTGCAGTACCTGATCCAACATATACGTCAACATCTGTCCAACTGGTTACGGGTGTCGTACCATTATATGCGTTTATTGTTGCAACTAAACCGAAATTAGTAGGTTCGTTTCCATTAGTGCCTTCGCCACGAAATATTTTATATTTACCAGAGTACTGCATATCTGTTTCAATATTTTGAGTCCAATTTAAAACAGCTTGATATTGTGAATTTGCGCCAACAATTAAACCAGTTGGTTTTGACGGCGGCGCATTCAATGAAGTCCCAACAAAGATGTCAAGTGAGAACACATTATTAGCAAAACTGTTAATTTTAAACCCAAAAGGTGTTGCAGTTTTGTTTAAATCACCACGCTGTGAATTTGGATTGCTGAACGGAGACCACACTTCACTATAACCAAGTCTAAATGCGTCTTTTCCATCGCCAGAATAACGTACATCTAAAACAGGTTGTCCGCTTTTGTTTTCCGTAAAATGAATTGCGTTGGCTGTTTGATTAACGCCACCCCACGTCCACGGAATAAACTGCAAATCGTGATAGCCATTTACTCTATTAGCGCCGAGACGTTTAAAAACTGGTAATAGTGGTGGAATTGATCCCCAAGGATTTGGCACTCTTTGATTAACTGTCCAATTCCACCTTCCATCTGCTGCAAGGCATTGCATAAATGTATTGTCGCCGCCTGCAGCGTCTTGTCTTAAGATATAAATGCCATTTTCAATATTGCCATAAGGACTTCTTAAAAACATCTGATTGTTTTCCCAAAATGAAATCTTTTGATGATTTTCAATATAAAAATATTCGCTTGTTGCTGCATTGCCAACTAGTCTATATGCAACACCACTTGTAATAAAATCCGGTAAAGTTGCATTTTGAATTGTTTGGTTTGGCGATGCTTGCACAGTATTTAAGTTTATCCAACCAAGGCGGTAACGTTCAAAAGCATTTGCAATAAAGTTTTTAATGCCCCAACCGGAAAGTAAGCCCCAAAAACCAAACCCAACGTGCTGATCGTTTCCACCTTGCAAGTAGTGCCCATATTCGTGAATAGAGAAACGAAACATATTTTCAATAAACCAATCACACAAAGTAACACCGGAACCGCCGGGAGTGTTACCGCTTGGCCAAAATCCGGTTTTAATAGTTCGTAAACCATTATCAACTGTAAATTGACTTCCGCCCAAATCACCATATCGACCCATATCAAGTTTTTGATAGATTGTTTTAGATGAATCGGAACTAAATTCATTTGCAATATTTCTCCAAACCATAAAAATCATATCTACAATTCCATCGGGTCGATTTATGTGGTTATAATTACCTTCAAAATCCCAATTATCAAACTGTGCAAAATCCCAGGTTTGGTCAAGTTGCTGAATTATCTCTTTATGAATATAACCACGAGATTTACTGTTAGCTAAATACCAGGCTCTCGTTTGAGGTGTTACAACCGAAACTGTCTTACCAATAAATTTTAATTTGTTAAAAGACATTTCATTAAAGTAATGTGTCATAGAACCTTGCGTTGGATTTGAACTCCAGCTTTGGTCAACCCAGCCTTGCATATTTGTTGGTGCTTGCCCTTTAATCCAAGTTGAATTTGTTGTGTCGTGCTTATCATCGGGAAATTGTGCAAAGACAAAAAGAACTCTAATCGTGCCTTCCGAAGGTAGAGCATATCCACCAATTTGTCCATTCCAGGTGCTCTCAGTACCGGTTGGTGTGCAAAGCATTGCGTCGTTCTGTGCATTAAGATTTGTAAAACAAAAACAGAACATTAACAGCAGAATTAAATAAATCTTTTTCATTTTCTTCTCCAGTTTGAATCTATTTTAATAGAATTAATTTTTTAGATAATGCTTTATTACCAGCTATTAGTGAATAAATATAAACGCCCGTTGAAAGACCACTCGCATTAAATATTACTGAATGACTTCCAGATGTTTTATAGTCA